>CAZIIU010000025.1:0-44421 GCA_964539395.1 uncultured Bacteroidaceae bacterium | reverse complement strand
ATGGGCTATACAGAATAAAATTTACCGACTTTAGAAATTAGTCGGACAATAGTGAAAATTTATATGTATATGATTTTAATCTTAACTTTGCAATTTCAGGAGAAAATCCGCATCAGTCACATAAATCGCACAACCTGTATGAACCAATCACCTAAGAAGGGCAAATTTTCATCCTCCTCCGGATCAAAGCTGACTGGTGACAAAAAAAAACCGGGCACAAAGAGAACCGACAGATCCGTTGACAAGAGGGGGCAAACCCCATCAACGGCCAAACGGAAAGAAGGTCACAAAGACCGACCGGCTGAAAAAAGTGAAAAGCCAGGCAGGAGGGGTAGGCAGCCGGATGGGAAAGGAAAACAGCAGTTTGGAAAGAACTATCAACCGTCGGGAAAAGGACCGCGGAGCAAAAATACCGATGATGCAAAGCCGGAAGAGATTCGCCTCAACAGGTACATTGCACATGCAGGAATATGCTCCCGGCGTGAGGCCGACAAGCTTATCGAAGCGGGACTGGTATCAGTGAATGGTAAAGTGGTAACCGGACTGGGAACAAAGATACAACCCGGGGATGAGGTGCGGTACAATGGAGAAAGGCTTGGCAACGAACGAAAGGTGTACCTGTTACTCAACAAGCCGAAAGATTATGTCACCACACTCGACGATCCGCATGCAAAGAAAACGGTCATGGAACTTGTCGGTAAAGCCTGCAGGGAACGAATATACCCTGTTGGCAGGCTCGACAAGAATACAACCGGAGTTTTGTTGTTTACCAACGACGGTGATCTGACGAGGAGGCTGACACATCCGTCGTTCAACAAGAAAAAGATCTACCATGTATTTTTAGACAGGAACCTGGCACATTCCGATATGCAAAAGATTGCAGCAGGAATCGAACTTGATGACGGATTTATCCAGGTGGATGCAATCGCCTATTCAAGCACCAGCAGCAAAAGGGAAGTGGGACTGGAGATACATTCGGGAAGAAACAGGGTGGTTAGAAGAATCTTTGAACACCTGGGATACAAGGTAACAAAGCTTGACCGGGTCTATTTTGCTGGACTGACAAAAAAGAATTTGCCGCGCGGAAGATGGAGGTACCTTACAGAAAAAGAGGTTAAAATGTTAAATATGAATGCTTTTGAATAAGAGTAGCGGACACAGGGCAGGGTTTGTAAACATTCTCGGGCGACCCAATGTGGGGAAATCGACTCTGTTGAATGCAATGGTAGGTGAAAAACTATCTATCATAACAACCAAGGCGCAGACGACACGACACAGGATCCACGGTATTGTGAACGGGGAGAATTACCAGGTGATCTTTTCCGATACACCGGGGATCATATTGCCCAGGTACAAGCTACAGGAGGTTATGCTGAAAACTGCCCGGGCCGCGCTTACCGACGGAGATATATTTCTCTATATCACGGAGATCGCTGAGGAACCCGAAAAAGAGGAGTTCTTTATTGAAAAACTGAATAGGAAGAAGGTCCCGGTAATTTTGGTCATCAACAAGATCGACCTGTCCAATCAAACGACACTGGAAAAGCGCGTTGAACAGTGGCAAGCCATTCTGCCGGTTGCGGAGATATTCCCGGTGAGTGCACTTAAAAAATTTAATATTGAAAATCTCTTTATGAGAATCCTCGAATTGCTCCCTGAGTCACCTCCCTTTTATCCAAAAGATATACTTACAGACAAATCAGAGCGTTTTATCGCGGCAGAGATCATCCGGGAAAAGATCCTGATGCACTACCAACAGGAGATTCCCTACTCTGTTGAAATTGAAATTGAATCGTTTAAAGAGGAGAATAAACTGATCAGAATCCTTGCAGTGATCCATGTGGAAAAGGAGAGTCAGAAAGGAATCCTTATCGGACATAAGGGCGAATCACTGAAACGGATCGGAAGAGAGTCACGCCTGGAGATGGAGCAATTCTTTAATAAGAGAATTTTTCTGGAACTTTTTGTAAAGGTCCAGAAAGACTGGAGAAACAACGATAGAAAGTTAAAGAATTTCGGTTACAGGTATACATAGAAAAAATGGGGAATATTGTTGCAATAGTGGGCCGGCCGAATGTTGGAAAATCCACCTTTTTTAACCGCCTGACGGAGACAAGACAGGCCATAGTTGATGAAACAAGCGGTGTTACACGCGACAGGCATTATGGAAAGGTGTACTGGAATGGGCGAAATTTCACAGTTATCGATACAGGTGGCTATATCACTAATTCTGCCGATATCTTTGAGGAAGAGATCAGAAAACAGGTCCACCTCGCCATTGAAGAGGCAGACGTGATCATCTTTATGGTAGATGTTACCAGCGGTATTACCGATCTTGACCAGTCCGTTGCCGAGATGCTTCGAAAAGTCAAAAAACCGGTCATGCTCACCGTTAACAAAGTCGACAACTCCACCCGGAACATGGAAACTTCCGTTTTTTACGGCCTGGGACTTGGAGATATCTACCCTGTATCCTCGATCAATGGGAGTGGAACGGGTGACCTTCTTGACCGGCTGGCTGAAAATTTCGATTGCAAAGAAGAGGAAGAGCACGGTGAACTACCCAGGATTGCAGTAGTTGGACGACCAAATGTCGGCAAATCTTCACTGATCAACTCCCTGATTGGTGAAGAACGGAATATTGTTACCGAAATATCGGGCACAACCCGCGATTCGATACACACGCACTATTCAAAATACAACCACGATTTTATGCTGGTCGATACGGCAGGGATCAGGAAAAAGACGAAGGTGAAAGAGGATCTTGAATTCTATTCCGTGATGCGATCAATACGAGCAATAGAACACTCCGATGTCTGTATGCTGCTGATCGATGCCACCATCGGCATGGAGAGCCAGGATGTAAACATTTTTCACCTGATTGAAAAGAGCAAGAAAGGAGTCGTAGTCCTTGTGAATAAATGGGACCTTGTGGAAAAGGAGACCAATACTGTAAAGGAATTTGAAGCTTCAATCAGAAAAAAACTGGAGCCATTCACAGATGTTCCCATCATTTTTATCTCGGCAATTACAAAACAGCGGCTGCACAAAGCAATTGAGGAGGTCCTGAAAGTATTTGAGAACAGGAATCGCAGAATTCCCACCTCAAAACTCAATGAAATCATGCAGGAAGCCATTTCCGCCAACCATCCTCCTGCTGTAAAGGGAAAATATATCCGGATAAAATATGTAACCCAGTTGCCTTCACCCACACCGGCATTTGCTTTTTATTGCAATCTGCCACAATATATCAGGGATCCTTATAAGCGCTACCTGGAGAATAAAATCAGACAAAATTTCGTTTTTACAGGTGTGCCTGTACAGATTTATATGCGAAAAAAATAGGCAGGATATTTGTAGCAATTATTCTTACAAAAAGACCATAACCAGTTATCGTTCGAATACCATTGAAAAAGAAAACTTACATATCATTGAAAAACAGGTTGTTTGAAGTGTCCGGAAATCGGAAAAACCGCTTAGGAATCCTTTCCGGTTTAATGAAAGCTGCCGGGTTTGCCAAAGCATTGAGAACGGTCCTTCTTCTCTTCTTCCTGACCATCTCTTTCCGGCAATGCCAGGAACTGCCCGAATATCCTGATGTTCCAATTATCAACTATGAAAGCTTCTCCCTTAGCATAACCACGAACAACCTCGGGCAGGAAGTACTTACCGGGAAACTGAATTTTAGTTTTACCGATGGTGATGGCAATGTCGGACTCAATCCCTGGCCCGATTCAGTGGCAATTGAACTGCCCGATACGCAGCGGTATAATCTATTCCTTCATACACACGACTTCCAGGGAAATGAATTTGTTAAGATACCTGACGATGACGGGGGCGTTCTTAAATACATGATTCCATATATGGACAAGAAGCCGCTTTCAGGCACGATCACTGTAACAATCGAATACCCATTTATTAACTATGATACGATTTTCTATACTTTTTATATGTACGACCGGAATCTTGACAGGAGTAACACCGATACCACAGCTGTAATGATACTCTCCGAAATCGAACTTAACAATTGAATTCTTAGATTTTAATCCCCATAAACAATACATCATCCACCTGCTCAAGGTCTTCTTTCCAGAGGAAGAAATTGCTTTTTACGTACTTGTATTGTTCATCCATAGGTTTGTCGTGGATATCACGCAGCAGGTTTTTCAGACGAACCATCTTGAATTTCCGGCCCAATGGTCCCCCAAACTGATCCGGATAACCGTCAGAAAACATATAGACGATATCTCCCTTGTTCAACTGGTACTCCTCATTAATGAACTCTTTTTCTGTAGCGGTGTCGTCGAGCTGACCGCCTATGGAACTGCGGCTGCCTTTTACATAGATCTGTTCACCACCTTTGTAGATAATTACGGGCCGCATAGCTGAACTCACCATAAACCGGTAGGTTTTCAGGTTGATTTCCGCCACAATGATATCCATGCCATCGTTGGATCCATCCCCCTCCTTGTTTTGATGCAATGCATCGCGAATCTCCTCATCCAGCGTCATGAGGACATCAGAAGGCGTTTTCACATCTTTTCGCAGACAGATATCCTTAATCAGTGTCGTTCCGATCATCGACATAAAAGCACCCGGTACCCCGTGACCGGTAGAGTCTGCACAAATCACAATGAAACGGTCCTCATCAATTTTATCATACCAGTAAAAATCTCCGCTCACAATATCCCTTGGCTGGTAGAAAACAAAAGAACCGTTGAAGGTCTGGCGCAACAACTGAACAGATGGAAGAATACTCGCCTGGATCCGCTGCGCGTAGTTGATACTGTCGGTAATATCCCTGTTTTTTATTTCAATCTCCTCTTTCTGACTAATTACTTCGCGTGTACGCTCCTCCAGCTGCTGCTCGAGGTACTCCTGGAGTGCCTTCTGGTTTCTCTCTCTTACCTTTATTATTAGATACACAGACAGGATGGCCAGTACCACTAATGATACAATAAACCACCATGCTTTCCAGATAGGAATCTTAACATAGATATTAATCATCTCAGTCTCACCAGTACAGTTCCCGCCCCCATCACATGCTGTAAGCATAAAAGTATACTTTCCGTCTTCAAGTCTGCTGTATCGGGCAAAAGTTTCCCGGGTAACTTCAGACCAGTCATCGTAACCGTCCAACTTATATCTGTAAGTAACCTGTTCAGGATTACTCAGGTTGATCCCGATAAAATCGATCCTGACCCTATACCTTCCATAGGGAAGAAAAATATCATCCGAATGATCATAGATACTGTCTGAAATATTAACCTCAACGATATTGAGACGCGGCGGTATTGTATCCTTCTTCGACTGGAATGCGTTGTATGTAATCAGACCGTTATTGGTTCCGATAAGCATCAAACCATTGTCATTCAGACCGATTGACCTGTGCAGAACATCAGCAGTGAATCCCATCTCCTGGTCGTACACAACAATATTGCCGGTTTCAGGATCAATCTTGCTCAGTCCGAGCCTGTGTCCCACCCATACAAATCCATTCTGATCAATATCAATGGCATATGTGTATTTCGACCTCAACCCTTCCTGCAGAGAAAAGACTACGGGAGAGTCCTTACCAAAATAAAAGACTCCATCTTCATAGGTGCCTCCCCAGATTCTTCCCTTTTCATCCTCGGCAAGACAGACAAACTCAAGCTTTGGACTTCCATCTATAACTATATCGCTGCATTTATCATTTTTCCTCACGCAGTAAATACCGCTCCCACGGGTAGCGATCCATACTCTTTCTTCCCGGTCGATCAGGACATCATTCACCACATTGTGGGGCAGTCCTGTCAAGGTAGTCTGGTGATCAATTGCGCCACTGGATCGATCTACTTTATAAACCCCATCGTTGCTGGCGATCCAGACAGCCTCCCTGTTGCCGTCGATCGCATTTATGGCATTTCCCAGGGAATTGTCGGCATATAAATAGCGACTGATTCTTAAATTTGACCGCTGCAGCAAATAAACTCCCGAACCGGCCGTACCTATAAACAAATTACCAGTTTCATCCTGCCATAATGCTGAAATAGCATCCCCCGGCAACCCATCTCTTTCGGAAAAAACACGGTAATCGTTACTGCTGTTCATTTTTGCAAGGTAAAGCTCCCCATTGCTGCTTCCCAGCCATTGATCAACTCCTTTTACACTTACGGCGGTTATGGGTGGGACCGGCCGGCCGGCCAACTGGCTGTAAAAAGTGAATGCCTGATCACGAAGAATAGCCACTCCGTTGCTTTGTGAGGCAAACCACACATTGCCCTCATCATCTTTAAGAATATCCCTGATATACTGCCCGGGTAAACCACCTTCAACAGTAAACAGTTGCGGTGATTCCAATTCCGAATTTTCATTCAAACTGAAACGGTAGACACCTTTACCAAAATCGCTAAGCCAGATGTATCCGGCATCATCCTCCAATAATTTATTGATGCTGCTGTATTCAAGTCCATGTTCGACACCAACATTTCTTACACTGTAACCTTCAGGATCTTTTCCCGAACCTACTACACTGTAAAATCCCTCATCCTCTGTTCCGATCCAGTAGGAATTATCGTCGGATCCCTTTTCAATATCATGAATCCGCGCAAAGGGTATGGCCTCAATGCGGCCCGCATTTTGATAGCGCTCTTCACTTCCGGTGAATGAAAAAAGTGTAAGACCTTCAAATCCACCAACCAAAAGATTATTTTCCTCTGTTACGGCAAAATCAGAAACAAAAAATCCGGTGAAAGGATCTGTGATATGTGCAAATTCCAATTCCTGATCAACAATGATCAAACCATTTTGCTGCGTCATTACCAGGATATTACCATCACGATCTTCATCAAAGCCCGCGATAGCCGAACCCCTGGTCTCATCCTGCATAAAAACGCTGAAACGACCGTCTGACAACAGAGCGATCTGTCCATTTACATAACCGAACCATATCCTGTCTCTGCTGTCCCTGAAGGCCACCGAAGGAATGGATCCCGGAAGTTGGTCACCCGGAAAAGTGGAAATGAATGAAATCCCGTCCAACCTGCACAAACCCTGGGTTGTAGCAATCCAGATATATCCCTGTGCATCCTGGATAATTGATGAAGTCGACTCATGACACAATCCATCCTTGATCCCATAACGTTCAATCTGAAATGATTGTCCCGCTATAAACAAAAGCTGGCTGTAAAAAATCAGGATAATTATCAGGGTTCTAATCATTGCATATAAAGAGTTTATTCGTCTAATGGTTCAGCAATAACAGAATACCTGTATTTTGGAATTCCACCAATCGGGCTGGTGTAGAATGGCATTGTTTCATCGTACTGGTTTCTTATATTCACCACAACGTTATTGTTCCTGACTACCGGGGTTTTTGACTTCACAAACTGAAAATCGTAGGAAGTCTTCTCCTCTCCATCAATGACTCTGATCTGATCCCTTTCCCAGTCAGATTCTCCTGAAACAGTAAGCCTTTGCCCCTGCCTCTCCCTGGATACTACCAGGATATGGCCATCGATATCCCAGTCGAAATTGGATATCTTTACAATCAGTGTACCTTCAGTAATATATGGATAAATATGGGAAACCTCATAAGGATCATTATGCATTCTGAAAGAGTACTCATAAGCAAATGCGTTGGCCCCTTCGATGGGTATATTTTCAATACCACTTGTACTAATAAAATACCTGTACATATTGCCGTCATCTCCCAGAATACCCTCACAGATTATTTTGAAGATATGACCTCCGAAATTTTCGTCGTATTCCCCCTCTTCGGGGTTAAACGGACCGAAAGTGTACCAACCATCATCATAGCGTGGTTCTTCCCCAAATACCTTCATTGCAAGGAGCGTCCCACTCTTGTAATTACCGAAAGGAGAAGTCTCCCTGGCATCATCTTCAGAGTGACATCCCTCTCCGCCAAAAACCTCAAAGCTGCACCTGGTATTCCAGTTGCCCCTTATTTCATCATACTTACCTCCGGTATCCGGATCATAAACCCGGATAAATACCTGTCGCTTAAAATCTGATGGGATAAGAAAGAAAAAAGCCTGGGAGAAATCATCATCTCCCCAGCTGATATCTGCCTCATTACCAAAGGTCATAAGGTACGGGATATTCTCCTCATCACTTGGAACCGGCTGAGAATAAGCTGCATGACAAATGCAAACTGAGAATATACAAATTAATATTCCTCTCATTTTTTTATATCTTGCACAATCGGTTTAAAAATATACAAAATTCGTGCAAATAAAAACTATTATTACCAACAGTGCAGCGACTCAATTCTCTCCTAGTACTACGATACTCTTGTACGCTGCCACCCTTTCGGGTTCTGAACGCCGACTCCTGACCTGTTCAATCAGGCCCAGTACTACTTTGAACTCACCGGGATAATTAAATATATGGGTCGGCGATTTACCTGTTGCCCGCATTCCGTCGCCAAAATCCCAATAATACTCATCTATTTCAAATCCGGGCAGGTAGGTCTCCTCTGCACTGAAATAAACCACTTCATTGACTCCAACAGTATCGGGTGCCGTGATAACAGGCTGCTCCACCAACTGTAACTGCAAAAACAAACTTGCCACATCATAATCAATCGAATCTGTCAGCTTATTGGTCACGTTAAAACTGAGGTGATAATCGCCCGGACCAGGAAAACAGTATTTAATGTCATGACCGGAAATAATAAGTGTATCATTGATCACCCATTCATATGAAAAAAGTGAATAATCGATCGTATCAAGCGAGTTCTCCCTTAGCCTGAAGCAGAACCTGTTACGCTGCACCGGCCGCGGATACTCAAACCTGGGGAAAGCAGAAGTAAAGCGGTAGATGTCTGGTGTTCCCCCGATACGGTTGGAAGAGAAGAATCCCTCGCTGAAGTCATCCGACATGATCAGTCCGTAATCATCCGCACTCGAGTTAATGGGCGGTGGAAGTTTTATTGCCGTAGCAAACGTTCCTTCAACATCATTACAGTAGAAGATGTCGTATCCCCCAACCAGGTCATGTCCGATGCTGCTGAAATAGAGTCTTCCGGTATTCTCGTGCAGATATGGAAACCACTCGCGCGCTTCAGTATTTACCTTGTCTCCCAGGTTTAAAGGTGTGGTCCAGCGTCCGTTTTCATATCTCGAAACATAGAGATCATAGTCTCCCCTTGAATCATCCAGGTTTGCGGAAAAATAGAGCGTCCTGCCATCCTCGGTGAGAAACGGGGTATAGTAGCTATAGTCATAATCGTTGTGCTCAAACGGCTCCGGCTCTGTCCAACTTCCATCTTCAAATGTGGAGAAGTATAGTCCGCCATTCGGATTGCTTCTCCGGCCTGCCTCTCCCAACTCTGCGACGTAGGACCGGTAAAAGCAGGCAAGTTGAAAATCCCTGGCAAAAGTTACCGGTCCGTCATCGAAATTGGTATGCATCGTTTCAGAGAAAAAAACGGGCTTCTCCCAATTCTCTTCATCCGTCATTTTAACTAAAAGGATATTGGTAAATGGCTGGTCGTCCTCATTGGTGTACCTTACAAACGAGGAGGAGGGTCTGTTGGAGATGTAGACCAGGCTGTCGCCATAGGGAAAAGGCGCAGATTCCCAATAGGTCCCCGTTGAGAAAGGAAGGCGGTTGACCCTGTAATACGACTGTGCCGTTGCTGCCTGAAAAGCAGCCATCAATAAAACCGTTATTAATACAACTCTTCTCACCTGCTAATAGTAAAATGGGGTATTTGAGGGTATGGTTTTCCTGAACTCATACCTGAATACAAGTTCATGTGTTTTATCGTAATAGCTATTGGTCTGCCCGGCTGAAAAGGAGAATGCATAACCCAGCATCATTTTTGGACTCAGTTCAATATTAAAGATCGCAGCAACAAAATCGGGCCGCTTATAAACGGCTCCAAACCACACCCTCTCATCCATCAGTCCGAAATTTAACCCTCCCTGCACATTAAGAGGCTGGTTCATCTTATACAGCAGCATCGCAGAGGGATTAACAATGAAGTTATTGCTGATCCTGAATTCATACCCTCCGGTAAGCACACTGCTGTATGCCTTGAAATCGTGCCTGATCTCCTGCAGGTTCTCTCCCCTGCTCAGGAATTTCGGAATCGAGAACCCAATAAAATACTCCTCTGTATAATAGAGCACCCCTGCCCCCACATTGGGTATTATTTCAAAACCCTCCCGTTCGAGGTAGCCATCTCCAGGGTGCAGCAAATTCGGGCTGAACGACAGGCTGTAGGCAGTTGCTCCTGCTGAAAGCCCGAAGGCCAGCCTCCCGCCGCCGGTCCAGATGCGATACGCATAGTTAAAGTAGAGGTTGTCTTTCGACTGCCTGCTTGCGCTGCCATTGCCATTGAAAAGATAACCGGGAAATGATTCATTGAAATAGGAGAAGCCGATGGCCACCTTCTCGTTTTTGGTCGGACTGTGCCAGGAGAGCTGTCCATAAACCGGTGCAGGGTCCTCGAAATCGACCTGTCTGTAGAAGAGGCTGATGCTCGATACCTCGCGCGAACCCGTGAATGCCGGATTATAGATCATCCAGTTGTGCTGGTAGTTGCTCAGATCGGGCAGATCAAGGTCCTGCGCCCCCAGGGAGGCGGCAAGTGCAAGCGCCGGTATGAACAGTTTCAACCTCATTCAGATTGTTGTGTACTTACTATCAGAAAGCTCTTCCTTTCATAGGTGCTCTCCCTGGATGTTCCTTCATTGATGGTGAACCGCACCGTATAATAATAGGTCCCGTCGGGCACCACAACACCGTTGACCTTTCCGTCCCACAATACCCTTAACTCCTCCGACACCGGATCACCGGGAACCAAATTGACATATTTCAGCTCATCGGCCTCCGTCATGCTGTATATAAGTGTCCCCCAGCTGTTAAACACATTCAATAAAATCCTGTCGGCATACCTGATTCCCCGCATCGCCAGCACATCATTCAGTCCGTCCTCATTGGGGGAGATTCCCTCAAATACATCCACATCATTCCTT
Organism: uncultured Bacteroidaceae bacterium; assembly: GCA_964539395.1. Classification (GTDB taxonomy): domain Bacteria; phylum Bacteroidota; class Bacteroidia; order Bacteroidales; genus M55B112. The sequence goes on along the minus strand of CAZIIU010000025.1, from coordinate 33,433 downwards.
CTCACAATCATCCTGTCCGACTGCTCCTCACATACACCGTTGGAGACGGTCCATACAAATATATTGTCTTCATCGAGCGTTTCACCCAGTACCACATCCATTTGCGGACTAAAGGGGTTGGCGCCCAGGTTGCCCTGACTGCCTTCCTCAACACTCCATTCTCCCTTACCGGGAGCAGAGACATGATCCACTTTCAGGGTATACCTGTCGGTGAAATAGACCTGGTCGAAGGCGATGCTGTCGCCAGAATCATCCACCGCATTTTTTATAAAATAGGGCGGCAATTCCGGTTCCTGGTAATGCGTAATTGTCAGCCAGGCAGTATCTGCACAGGTTTTACCAATGGTACCACTGGTCTCAAGGAGGAGACCATAATTCAATACGATTGTATCATTGTACCACCGGTCGAGTATCGCCTCAGCCTCAAGTCCGGAAGTATTGATTGTCACGGTATCTGTTCCATCGAGGTCATTTCTCACCGTTGATGCGAGCCATCTCCATGAAACTCCTCCCTTGTTGGTAGCAACCAGACTGACTGCCGGACCACATACCTCTGTTTCGGAGGCGGTTAAGGTGGCCTCGGGCGAATAGTACACCATGATCTCCGGCTCATTGGGATCGATCGTTTCAGAAATGCAGCCACGGTCATCGACAATACTGTCGAGGTGGTATACATATGCTTCAGCAGAGTCGGTATCGACAAAGAAGGGTATCGGTCCTAATGAGTTTCTGTCAAGGGTAAAGCTGTTGCTTCCCGCAAAGTTATCCGACAGATAGCTGGCATGGACCGTATACGCTGCTGCCAATGGATCAAGTATCATATCTTCCATAGCCAGATTCACGGGTAATTCATCGGAGGCACATACGGTATCTGCCTGCAGCACGGCCAGATTCAGCTTTCCGGATGGCAAGACAATCGGATGCACCAGCAGGTATGTCGTATCGGCACAGAAACCGGAAATTACTGTCCGCCGGAAGAACAGCGAATCCCGCAGATCACTCAATGCATAATCCCTGCCATTCCCTGTGGCGTCGATGACAGAAAAATCTGCATGACTGCTCTCTTCCCATGTGAAGGCATAGCTGACCTCATCACCCCCGGTCAGCTGGCTATTACCTGTTGCCTCAAGAACCAGGTCGAGGCCGGCACATATTGAGTCCACAATAATAGAATTCACCATCGACTCATTCAACGGATCATCGTTGATTAGCAGTATATCATTGTTCTGTATGCTGTCCTGCACAGTTATCTTTACTGAATCGGTATAGCTGAAACAGACGCTGTCGGTTGGTTCCGACCACACGTACCTGCGGAAATAAAGTGTCTCCTGCAATTTGCCGGGATAGTCGTAATGTTGTCCGGCACCATCCCCCGGGGCCGGCATCCAGGTTTCGCCTTCCGCTCTGTATTCCCACAATTTTCCGATCCCGTTTGCTCCTCCGGTTGGTTCCAGGGCAGTAAGGGTTGGCGGAAGATCTCCCTGACAGAAAGTATCGGGTACTGCAGTGAGCGTATTGTTATTGATCTGCCAGACGATTCCGACTACGAGAGAATCGGAATAATCCCTGCAAACATCATCTGCGCCGGAAAGCACCAACCGTCTGATATAAGTTGTATCATCAAATGCTGTCAGGTTGAATTTCGTTCCCGGGGTAAAGGTAGCCGAATCGTCCCACGGATTGGACTTGTCTCTAACCTGCCACACATACCTGTAGATACCGTCGCCACCGTTCGGGACTGTACCGTCGAGTCCGCCAAGTGGCAGGTGACCGAACTGGCAAAGAGTAATTGTATCGAGGTTAAAAACGGGCGATCCGTCGTACAGCATCCTGTTGTTGGATAACGGATCAAGCACGGTGATCGTCAGTGGGTTGCTCACATCCATACATGCACTGTCGGCACCCGAATAGACGGTCCGGCGGACATATCGCGTGGCATCCCATGCAGTTAAATTGAAATCACTGTTCACCAGGCTGACCAGCGAGTCGCCCCAATTCACCAGGTCATCACTAACCTGCCACACATGGGTGTAGCTTCCGTCTCCATTCACCGGGAGGGTTCCGGAAAGGTCGGCCGGGCGCTGACCCAGGCAGATCGTATCCGTATTACCGATCATATTGTTGGTAATGGTCGGTAGCACGGTAATCTGTATAACATTACTCGTATCGTCGCATACCCCCGAGTAGACTACACGGCTGTAAAAAGTTGTTTCGGTATCCCCCGAAGGTGTAAATCCGGTTTCGAAGGCCCCCGGGATCTCCAGCCAGTCGTCCGGACCGGCCGATGCAGCCCGTTTGATCCAGCGGAATACCGTATCGGCATCGGGTGGTTCCATCAATGCCCCCCTGAGGGTAGAGTCGGCAAATTGTACCAGGGGATCGGCCGATAGTCCGGAGCAGATAATATCGGGGGCAGTAATGGTGTTCCCCCGAATTCTTGGTGTAACCGAATAGGTAATGGATACGTCAAACCCCTCCTCAAGTCCGGCACTCCTCACGATTCTCCGGAGCTCCAACGGCTCCGGGAGGGGTCCTTTGAAGACATAATACTGAAAAGTATCCACCTCCATGCTGTCCCACGTTAACGAATCGGGATGTTTGAAATGCCATTGGTAGGTATAGTTTCCGTCACCACCTTTAGGCCTGGAAGCAAACAGGGTGTCGGGGGTCTCATCCGTACAGACCAACCTGTTATTGGGCAGCACATTAAAGAGGAATCCGTTTAATGGCGGTACCAGGTTGTAAAGTCGTTCCGCAGCAGTTCCTGGAAGACCGTTTCCTGATCCGTTAAGCCATTCACCACCCATGCTGGCAATTCCGTGAGTAAACAGCGATGTTGTATCACTCGTGCGGCTCAACCAATAGATCCCACCGCCGCCCCCACCTCCGGGACCTGTAAAGTAAGTACTATCGGTGTTGCCTCCATTTCCACCCTTTGCTTCAAGGTAGACATGTCCCTTGTAATGTGATACATCCAGAACGATGGCCCCGCCGCCTCCACCACCGCCGGCTCCTGCTTTGGCATTGGTCGTTACACTCTCCCCGTTGGCCCGAATGGCCACTTCATTGGTCGCTTCAATGGTATCTGCGAAAACAACCACGATTCCGCCGCCATCACCCCCTTTTGTTGCCGGCTCTGCCGGTGTCTGGGTGCCTGTACCTCCACCGCCACCGAAGTAGAGCCTGTTTTTTGGAAGAGTATTGCTGTAGTATTTTGTCGTAAGCGCCAATCCCCCCCTTCCCCTGGTTGAACTGGGCAAAGTTAATGGGGAGCAAAGACCAACCGACTGTCCTCCTCCACTACCGCCCTGGGCAAAGTTACTCCCTCCGCCCCCTCCGGAATAGCGGGCATTACCTCCCCCCCCTCCATTGAATACCGGGAACCTGCCCCGCAACAGATCAAAGGTTGTAACTGCTGCTCCCTCACCCTTCAAACCGGCAATATCCATTTCAGAAATATCATAAAAACCCTGTCCGTACAACAGAGGATCGTCCTCATAGCAGCCCCCGGTGTAATTGTCGGAGGAGGGATCGGCCCCTTCAAATCCCTTTCCGGATGCTATAATGTCTGCTTCAAGGGTCAGCTTCCCCTCAACGAACAATGCGATCACCCCTCCCTCACCGGTCGATTGTGACCAGTCTTCAGCGGTTAGTGTTCCGTCAACCACGGCATTCTTCAGGTGAGGCACATAGATCAGCTGCGCCATCTCTCCGGATTTAAGGGGGGCTATAAATGGAGTGGGAGCGACAAAGACGATGATACTGTCGGGCAACAGGATGCTGTCGATTTTGTTGATTGAGTATGCAGCTGCATTTGGGTGGGTAACAGGGGCAGCATCTCCATCAGCCAGATCAATATCCCACCCCTTTGGAGCATAGAGCATCACCACATCTCCCACGGAAAAGGAGTCGGGACGTGTCACCTTCACTGCATTAACCGGACTTCCCGACCGGCGTTCATACATTGCCAGTACCTTCGAATACTTGTTCACTACACCGGAAATATACTCAGTCTGGGCAGAGACAATGCTACTGCCGATTGCCCATAAAAGCAATAAAGATACAGCTGTTATCCGGTAACATTTATTAAACACCTCCATTAGATTTCAAAATCTAAGATAGGAAAAAAATTTCGCTCAGCTCCTTTTTTTTAAAACTGTCATAATCTCCCTTCAGAACAAAATCAATCGACCAACGGAATTTTTACAAAAAAGGTAGTTCCCCTGCCGGCCTCTGTCTCATACCAGATTCCGCCCCCCATGGAATGAACTATATTGGCTGAAATCGCCAGTCCCATCCCCATACCGCCGCTCTTGGTTGTAAAATTCGGCTGAAATAGCTTGTCCCTGATCGATTCGGGGATCCCTTTTCCGTTATCTGTTACCGCAATCTGAACCTCCTTATCCGATAATAGCTTCATTTTAACGGAGATACTCTTCTCACGGTCCTCGGGAACGGCCTGAATGCCATTCTTTACAAGGTTGATAATAACCCGCTGGAGCTGTGCCGGATCACCGTAAGTAAACACCTCTGTCAGTTCACCCAGCTCGAGATTAATCTTAAATCCCTCGCTGTTCTCAAAAAGATTGGCCACATTGCGAAGTTTGGTTACCAGATTGATCTTCCTGTTTCGTGCCTTGGGCATTTTAGCAAAATCTGAAAACTCATTGGCAATAAAGGTCAGGGAATCAATCTGCTCGATGAGCGACTGGCTCACCTTCTCAACCTGTCCGGCAATGTCGGCACCCTCCTCCCGGGCCAGCCGCTGCATATGCTGTACGTTCAGCTTCATGGGTGTTAATGGGTTCTTGATCTCATGAGCGATCTGCTTTGCCATCTCCCTCCATGCCGATTCACGCTCACTGCGGGCCAGCAACCCCGCACTCTTTACAAGCTCATCTACCATATAATTATATTCATCTACAAGTCCCGCAATCTCGTCCTTGCCTTTGTAAACAATTTTTTCGTTGTTCTTGCTCAGGCTAAGCTGGGCGATCCTGGTCTGGATGAACCTCAATGGTTGGGTAATGCGATCAGCAAGAAATACGCTCAGGAAAAGGACCAGCAATAACAGAATCACATAGGTGTTAAGGATTACCACAACCAGGTTGGTCACCTCCTGTGCCAGCATTTCCGGTTCTGTAAAGTAAGGCAGGTTCAGGTAGGCGAGGAGGTTGTTCTCGCTGTTCAGCAAGGGAACATAGGCCGACTGGTATTTCATATTAGCGATCTGTTCCGTGTGAATGAAGACCGAGTAATCCTCGCGTGATAGTTTATCGTAGGCTTCCGGATGCATCCTCATGCTGAGAAATTGCTGGTCGAATATTTCACTCCGTGAAGTGGCCAGTAAAAACCCGTTTTCATCATACATGTTAATGTCTGTGTAAAATACATTGGAGAACTTCCTGAGCAGTTCATCGAGATTATAATAGCTGTCTGACGACCAGTTGCGAAGGTCCTCTTCGTGTTCCACCTTGTGAATAAGCTCTATATACAATGAACGCATTGTATTCTCAAGGTTGTCCTGGTGCTTTTCCCTGTATTGCTGAATCACAAAGTAGATGGTACCGGAACAGATCACAATAAATGTGAAGAACAGCGCTCCGATCATTGAGTATTGGATTTTGTTCTTGAAATCCCAGGTTACATTGGCCTTGATGTGCGAAGCTGAAGCAACAAGGTATGCCAGGGAAAAAACGATAAATAGAAAAACAAACAGGTAAGAAAAGGAGATCACTTTATCGACAAATTGTACGGCAGGGGTACTAACAATCACTGTGTTCTTCTCATCCACATTATATATCGCGTGATCATAGCCTTCCGACTCAAAATACTCGTAGGTCTCGTTTCCTCCTGAATAAAAACGGGTAGTCTGCCTGTAACTGTATTCACCACCACTGGTAATCAATTTTCCCTTATTGTACCTGGCGTATGAAAAATCAAAACCCTTGTCCTGTTTCTCTTTTAAGAGCAGGGAAGGATAACCTAACTCCTCGGAGATAATTTTAGAATCGAGTTCAATAAACAGGGATATTTCATCCTCACCTATCACATAGGGAATTGCTCCAAGATAGGAAATCCTGCCGTTCAGGTTATCCTGATAATAAAAATCGCTTTTCGGAATCGGCGATCCCGCATTCAGTATCAGGTTATCAAAAAATGCATAACAAGGGAACCATTCACCGATCGGGGATTCGATATACACTCTGTCGGGTGGACGGCAAATGGTTATATGTAAATCATATTTCGTCCAGTAACCTGAAAAATAAACCCGCTGCAAATATTCGAATACCCTGTCTATATCGATGATCTCATACCTCAACCTGGCTATAAGCAAGCTGTCTGTCCGCAACCGGTCAGACAGATCAGGAAAAAGCATTTCAGCCACAGCATCATGCTCCGAAGATAGTTTGGCAAGTTCAATTTCTTTTTGGGCTTCAACCTTATTTGAAGCATGCTCTTGCAGATCGTGGGCAAAATAAAATGTAAACAGAAAGATCAGCACGAAAAAACCGGAGAATTTTACCCTTGTTTTCTTGCGCCGAAGGTATATCATATAACCCATAATGCCCGCTAAAAATATGAGATTAACAGGCTCTGTCGCCCATTCAACATTCAGCAGAAAAGGAATTTGGACCAGAGTGGCCAATACCAGGATTAATACTATGCGGCCAGGTCCCAGAGAGTTATTTAACAGTAAAAGGGCCTTATCAAACAGAAGAAGAAACACCATATTGGCCATGACCAGGATAAGCAAACCGAACAATGTAAAAAGGCTGATAGAGTTGAGCTTATAGGCTTCAAAAGAGATCGTGGAATCCATGATCATTGATCTGCCCAGGTGATGCGCAAAGACAAATACAAAAGAAGACAGCAAAACAAGAAGTAAAGGAGCAGTCAATCGCATAGCAGGAGGAAGTTTCCTGCTGCGATAGAAAAACCAGTAAAAAAGCAGTGCCACCATGAAAAGGATCACCATGAAAACCCACAGGTGGCCCATGGAGGAAAACTGCAGGCTGGCATATACCGAAGGGTTAAAAAACTCTGATTCAACAATAATCGCCGGTATTTCAAAAAAGCTTACCATTGTATAAAGGCAGATCAACGCGACAACACTCAGGAAGAACCAGATAAGCCTTTGAGAGCCTGAGGTAACAGCATCCGTTTTAAGAGCGAGAAAGACAAACATGGCTATGATAGCCAGCATAAACAGAAACAAGGATACTGTTACGTTCAAGCGGTTCAATTTAGGCTGATCCCCGGGATCTATTGAAAAGAGGTACTCTTTTTGCTGGTTAAAAACATCGACCATACCCTTGCCGGGCTTCCTGACCAGCTGAACTGTTGCATCGAATTCGAAATCTTTCTGATAAGAACTTTCCAGGTATTTGTTCTCATAGGGATAATCCGTTCTTATAAGGATAAGTCCGAGTAACATACCGTTCTCCACAGGCTGATGAACTGCTGCATAAGTTGCATTTTTACTTTCAATGACGGGAGACATGAGCCTGGAGGTAAGCCGGGTACCAAGCGGTACAGAATGATCCGACCAGTATTCAAGCACTCCGCCTTCGAAATAAAAGATATAAAGGTTCTCCTGAGCAGCCAAAGATTTAAGCTGTTCTGAGTAGCCATTTAACACCATTTCAGGTTCCTCTGCAGCAAATGCAGCTGACAACCTGTCGAAAATAGCGGTCAGCTTCATCTCCTTCTGCTTCAGGGTCTCCTCAAACCGGAGCAGATCGGTTTTACCAAAAGTATTATTGAAATACTGATGCTGCAGGATGCCGGTTAATAACACCGAAAGAAGGAAAATCCCAAGTGTTACAGCTGGTGCGGTTTTTCTGGCTGTGTGATTGAATACATGTTTCTTCTGCTCATTCATATCGCTCATACATGATGGTATGGTTCTCCCTTTAAAATGGTAAAGGCCCTGTACAGCTGTTCGGCAAATATAAGCCTGACCATCTGGTGAGAGAAAGTCATCCGCGACAGGGAAAGTTTCGCGTTTGCTCTCAGATATACCTCCTCTGAAAACCCATACGGACCTCCTGCCACAAAGACTGTATGACCTGTACGTCCCTCCAGTTTTTCAAGATACCGTGCAAACTCAACAGACCCGAACATCTTTCCCGATTCATCTAACAGGATCACATGGTCGGTATGACCAATCCGTTTCAGGATCTGCTCACCTTCAGCCTCTTTAACCTGCTCCTGCCCTGCTTTACCTGATATCTTCAAATCAGGAACAATAATGCATTTACACGGTACATACCTTGCAATCCGCTTCAGGTATTCATCAACCCCTTCATCAAGGTATGCCTCCTTTGTCTTTCCTGTAAACATCACTGTCATCCTCATTTTTGGCGGATTTTTTATGATTATTCATAACTTGCAATTCCCTGATTTGGTCCGATTATTGCGGGCATTCTACAAACTTACTTTAATTCGTTTTTTTTTCGCAATAACCCGGTCAAAAAGTATGAACAACCTATAATAATGCAGAGGTTCATCTTTGTTTTCGTACTGCTTTTTCATTGTATCGCCGGGAATGCACAAATGGTCCCCGAGGGGATCATTCATGCATTCAAATCCGGTGATGCCAAAGAACTCTCCACATTCTTTCATAAGAGTGTAGAACTTCAGATCCTAAGCGAAACACAGATTGTAAGCAAAAACCAGGCCACAAGAATCATGCAGGATTTTTTCAAGAAAAACCCTCCTTTCTCATTCAATGTAAACTATGAAGATTTCAAACCGGATACCAAGTACGGTCTTGGTACAATGATCACCGGAAAAGAGGCCTTTCGCATAAACATTTACTTCATGGAGCTAAAAAAAGAGAAGTATATCTACTACCTTCACATCGAAAAATCTGAATAGATGCCTATGGTACCATCCGACGAATTAATTGCCCGCTGGTTGAAGGAAGACATCGGAGAGGGTGATCATACAACCCTCGGCACGATTCCTGCCGGTGCAAAGGGCTCGGCCAGTTTACTGGTTAAAGAGAACGGCATTATAGCCGGAGTGGAGATCGCGAAACTGATCTTCCGCAAATCTGATCCCGACCTGAAGGTTTCGGTATTCATTTCCGACGGAACGCCCATTAAAAGTGGTGATGTAGTTTTAACGGCTGAAGGCAGCGTGCGATCGATCCTGCAAACTGAACGGCTGGTGCTGAACCTGATACAGCGCATGAGTGGCATTGCCACCGAGACCGCAAAGTTTGTGAAAAAGCTCGAGGGTACCGACGCCAGATTGCTCGACACCAGGAAAACAACCCCAGGATTCAGGGAGATGGAAAAGGAGGCCGTGCGTATCGGTGGAGGCTTCAATCACAGGAGCGGACTTTACGACATGGTCCTGATTAAGGACAACCATATCGACTTTGCCGGCGGAATTGTGAGTGCCATTGAGGGTGTAACAAATTACCTGAAAAAGAGGCAACTTGAACTGAAAATCGAAGTAGAAGTCAGAAACCTTGAGGATATTCAAAAAGTACTCGGCTGCACATACAAGGTCGACAGAATCCTGCTCGATAATTTCTCCGTTGAATTGACACGCAAAGCGGTAGAAATGATCGACGGGCAGATTGAGACCGAATCATCCGGAGGCATCAACCTTGATACTGTCCGATCCTATGCTGAGTGCGGTGTTGACTTCATCTCTTCCGGGGCACTTACACACCATATAAAGAGCCTGGATCTGAGCCTGAAAGCAGTCTTCTGAACCTCTTTTTTCAACAAACAGATTTATTTACCGCGTTTTCTGAAGCAACGGAACAGGCAGTTAATACACTGCATCGGGTCGTCTGGCAGTATTGAACATTCATTCAATACAGATGTTACATTCAAAACAACAAGAAATGTGTAAACAGGACTATATGAGCCATGATTATGGTAAATCCAGGCTTGAAGAGACTGACCTACCGGCTGTTCCGGTTGAGCTTTTTGAAACCTGGCTCAAGGAGGCTTTTGACCATGATCTTCCAGAACCTACGGCAATGACACTTGCAACGTCAAACTCTGACGGCCGGATCTCATCCCGCATCATTCTCCTGAAGGGCTTCGACGCAGGTGGCTTCCAGTTTTACACCAATTACAACAGTCTGAAGGGCCGCGACCTAAAGGAAAACCCCCATGCTGCCATGAGCTTCTTCTGGCCGGAACTGGAACGGCAGGTGCGCATTGAGGGAAAGGTAAGCAAGATTTCGGAGCGGGATTCTGATATGTACCATGCTGCCCGGCCACGAAACAACCAGCTTGGCGCCTGGGCCTCAGAACAAAGTGCCCCCGTGAAAGACCGTCAGACGCTTGAAGATCAGTATGAGGCTGTTAAAAAGGCCTACGAGAACCATGAACAAATTCCCCGGCCAAAACACTGGGGAGGTTACCGGCTCACGCCTGAACGCATAGAATTCTGGCAGGGAAGGGAACACCGGCTTCACGACCGTATCGAGTATGTGTCCGACCGTTCTGGCCGGTGGTCGAGACAAAGACTAAGTCCGTAACTTACAATTTTGTCCCTTAGCAGGCTACGAAGTAATACCTGTCATATCTAACCAATAAGATATAAAACAATCACCGGTTACCGGGCTATTTCTTTAGCGATGCAATCTGCTGCTCCAGTGTGTTAATCTTCACCTCTGCATCGGCCATCTTTTTTCGTTCTGCGGCCACTACAGCCTCAGGTGCATTGTTAACAAAGCGTTCGTTTCCAAGCTTTTTGGCAACGCTTGCAAAGAAACCCCTGGTATATTCCAACTCCTTCTCCAGCCTTATAATCTCCTCCTCCGGATTGACCAGATCGCCAAGGGGCAGGTAGTATTCAACATTTTTTACAATAAATGATACAGCACCCTTCACTTTTTCTTCTGTGATTGCAATGTCGGAAATGATTCCCATCTTCCTGATCACCGGTTCCATTTGCGACGGATAATCGCCGTTCGCGGCATTTCGCACCATCAATCTCAGTGCATCGTTTTTCCCAATACCCTTCCCTTTCCTGATGTTCCTGACCTGCGTAATAAGCTCCTTCACAATTTCAAAATCTTTTAATAACTGCTTATCTGACCTCTGTTTCCGGGGCATCTCCGCTACCATCAGGCTTTCTCCCTTCTCCCGCTTTTCCAGCAATTGCCAGAGCTCCTCGGTAATGAATGGCATAAAAGGGTGGAGGATCCTGAGCAACTTGTCGAAAAATAACAGGGTAGCAATAAAAGTCTCCCTGTCCACAGGTTGCTGGTAATCGGGCTTGATGGTCTCAAGGTACCAGGAAGAAAATTCATCCCAGAATAGTTTGTATGTAATCATCAGGGTATCTGAAATCCTGTATTTCCTGAATTGATCTTCGATCTCTCCAAGCGCCTTGTTAAGTCTTGCATCGAACCAGGCAATAGCTGTCCGGGCCGATTCAGGTTGTTCCAGCTTCACATCAACCTGCCAGGCACTGACCAGCCTGAAGGCGTTCCATATCTTGTTGCTGAAATTACGTCCCTGCTCGGTCAGGCTTTCATCAAACAGCAGATCATTGCCGGCAGGAGAGCACAGCAGCATTCCCACCCTCACACCATCGGCGCTGTACTTTTTTATCAATTCAATGGGATCAGGGGAATTTCCAAGCGATTTGGACATCTTCCTGCGCTTACTGTCGCGCACTATTCCGGTAAGGTAAACATTCCTGAAAGGCTTTTCTCCCGGGTACTCGTAGCCGGCAATGATCATCCTGGCTACCCAGAAAAAGAGGATCTCCGGCGCTGTCACGAGGTCGTTGGTCGGATAGTAGTACTTCATATCCGCATTATCAGGGTTCCTTATGCCGTCGAAGACAGAGATTGGCCAGAGCCATGAGGAGAACCAGGTGTCGAGCACATCCTCATCCTGGCACAGGTCCGCTGCGGTCAGCGTTTCGATCCCCGTTACCTTCCTGGCCTCGTCAAGTGCCTCCTCTTTTGTGAGGGCCACCACGAAATCGTTCGGACCGGGGTTCTCTCCGAAGTACCAGGCTGGAATGCGCTGTCCCCACCAGAGCTGGCGCGAGATACACCAGTCCCTTACATTCTCCATCCAGTGCCTGTATACATTTTTGAATTTCACCGGTTGCAGCCGGATATTGTCGTTGAGCACATTCACAAGAGCGGGCTTCGCCAACTCATGCATCTTCAGGAACCACTGCAGTGATAATTTGGGTTCGATCACTGCATCAGTACGCTCGGAATAGCCCACTTTATTCACATAATCCTCTTGTTTCAGAAGGTTTCCGGAACTCTCAAGCAAGGGGATAATTTGCCTCCTTGCCTCAAATCTGTCAAGGCCTACAAGCACAACGGCCGATTCATTCAGCGTTCCATTTTCGTTAAAAATATCGATGCTCTCCAGGTTGTGCTTCAGTCCGAGTGAATAATCGTTAATATCATGTGCCGGTGTGATTTTGAGCGCCCCGGTTCCAAAATCACGGTCGACATATTCATCGATGATGATGGGTATGGGACGGTTAAGCAGGGGAACCAGCACCTTCTTACCATGGAACCTTTTAAAACGCTCATCTTCAGGATGGATACAAACGGCGGTATCGCCCAGAATCGTCTCCGGACGTGTTGTTGCAATGGTAATATGGTCGTCCTCTCCAACAACGTTATAATTAATGTAATAGAGCTTCGATTGCTCCTCCTTGTAAATCACCTCTTCATCAGATACCGCTGTTTGCGCCTGCGGATCCCAGTTCACCATTCTTACACCACGGTAAATATGGCCCTTCCTGTAGAGATCGACAAACACCTTTAATACACTTTCCGACATGTCATCATCCATGGTGAATTTCGTGCGCGACCAGTCGCAGCTGGCTCCCAGCTTTTTAAGTTGTTCGAGAATGATTCCACCGTGCTTTTCCTTCCATTCCCATGCATATTTGAGGAACTCTATTCGCGAAAGATCGCCTTTTTCGATCCCTTGCTCTTTCAGCATATTGACTACCCTGGCTTCAGTGGCAATGGATGCATGGTCGGTGCCGGGAACCCACAAAGCGTTCTTCCCCTGCATACGTGCCCTCCTGATAAGCACATCCTGCAGCGTATTATTCAGCATGTGCCCCATGTGCAATACCCCGGTAACGTTGGGAGGCGGAATAACAATACAATAGGGCTCACGGTCGTCGGGTCTGCTTTCAAAAAAACGGTTTTCCATCCAGTAGGAATACCATTTTTCCTCGACACTGGCCGGGTCATATTTTGATGGGATATTCATTCTTACCTGATCTTACTATTTTTGAATTATTGGTCAATTCTTACCTGTTTAACCCCGGAACAGTCTGCCACATTGAAACCTATTTTAACAAAGATAAATTGTACTTAAATTTATCATTGAATATACATGTGAGTTGTTCGTCCTACTGGGGCAGACCCACGTTTTTAGCTACATTGCGGTTTATTCCGCAACTTATCCTGGTCTTTCCAGGGTATGCGGCAAGCCGAACGCAGTGAGTAATCCAAAGGCTCAACAGTGTGCAAAAATAGGAAAATTTTTACAGCTCCGTAATGTTGAAGATATCGTACCGGCTGAAATTCTTCCAGTACTCTATGGCCAGCCGCTCGATGTAGAGCCAGTAAGTATCACTTTCAAGCCCGAAATTCTTTACACCATAACTGATATCACTTCTCATCTGTAACGCAATCTCCTCATCTAATGCCATTTTAATGGCCCGGTTGTTAAATTCGAACTTCACACCCGGAACTTCCTCAACGGTCCCCGCAATTGTCAGCAGACCCTGTCCGGGAGTAGCTCCGGTGCTTATCTGTACACCGTCAGTAAGACAACTTAGGGGAGGTGAATTCCCTGCAAAGCTGACAACCCTCAGGTTATTGATCCCGACATGGAAATACTCCATGGCGCGGATCCCCATTTTCGCCCCGATGATGGAGTAGATGCCGGTATGGCCGTGAATCTCATTTGTGAGGCAGATCGCTTTCCATTCCTCTGGTCCGTAAAGCAACATGGTGGTATCGAGAATCATTGCATACTCCTTTTTTAGAAGGTGCCTGTCAGCCGGGAAGGAGTTGAATACCCTGTTGTTGGTCGCCTGTGATGATGATAGCAGTGTTGCAATAGTTTCATATACAAAACCGGCCGGGATACCCGGATTGATTGATATCTTTTTCACGTTTTCCTCCCGGGTCGAACTAAACAGGACAGGGACAGCCAGGTAAAGGGCCGCCAGGTCATCCCACAGTGGATTATCCTGAACGCGCTCTTTGACGGCAGCACTGGAGAAAACCCGCTCAATCTGACGGGCATATACTGAGGTCGAACTGCTGATATGCTCAAGGTAAAGCGTGTCACACCTCAGCTCTTTTCCCTCATTCGATACGATCTCCATGGGCACCCCTGCTTCGATCATATAATCATAACTCTCAGGAGAGAGCTGGTAATTGAATCCTTTCCTAATGGTGTGGTTGTTGTACCAGATTACCTTTTTTATTTTCGCTTTCATACCGGGGTGCTCACGCAACCAGTCGGCATAATTTTTCAGTGATCCCAGTGCAACCAGTGTAATGCTGTCGGGGTAATTTTCAACTGTTTGATTTAGCAGACCTACAGGATCCTCACCTGCATCGAATGCACCTTCAGACAATTTTACCGCACTGCGCTGCAGCAAAGGTGCAGAATACTCCTCCCGGTTACGACCATCAATTCCATAGGTAATTACAGGTGACTTCCCCCCGGTTGGAGTTGCCCCGCTATAATCCTGACTGCTGCCTGGCAATCCCCACGATATACTTCCGGCAAAAGCCGACCAATAGGGCAGCTCCCGTTCGGTAGCAACTCCCCTTGCAACAGGTATTCCCTCATGATAATATGCGGAGAGCAATGAACTTACCTGTAAAAATACGCGGTCCGGTGCAAGCGTTCCCTGTGAGCATGTAATAGCGAGAACCCGTATTTCGTTTCCAGCCAAGATCATAGAGATAGCCCGCATATCATCCAAAGCACCGTCGGTATCAATGATAACATGGTGGGACGGTTTCCCCGAATGGGCCTGCAAAGCCATCCCCTCTGAAAGTAAAAGAAATGATACAGCCAAAAACTTTAAATACCGGATCACTTCCTGGTGGCACGATCCCAAACAACTTACCCTTTCTGAACCCATACCTCTGATCTGTTATTAACGCACTGTCCTCAATTCATACACATTTGTAAATCCCTGGTAATGACCAAATTCAAAAATACCGCCGGCCAGTCTTTTTGTACCATCCCTTCCGAATTTATCCAGAAGCTCTTCAGTATACACAAATCCCCTCTGAACTGCACGATTCTGCTCCATCCGGTCTGAAAGCCTATGCAAAATTACATAAAATTATCCGACCCTTCTGGCCGGCTCTGGCATTTACCCCCCTTTTACAACCATTAACCGATTATTAACCCTGATTTAATGTATAAAACTATAAACACCCAAATAGTTTTCATATTATTGCTACACTTTTTGAAGGAAGATGGAAATTAAGGAACGTATCATCACAGAGGCTGGAGCATTGTTTGCCCGCTATGGGATTCGCAGTGTCACTATGGACTCACTGGCGGAAGAGATGGGCATCTCAAAAAGGACTATTTATGAAAATTTCAGGGACAAAGATGAATTATTGCTGGAGGCGATCAGGTTTTTCAAGCTGCAACATATTGAAGAGGTAAATGCGGTGATGAAGAATTCGGAAAATGTGATCGTGGCATTGTTCAATCTCCTGCATTATATGATCAACATGTTGAAACAGGTAAACCCTCTTTTTTTTCAGGACATGAAAAAATATCATTCCCATATTTTCAGAGAGCTGGAAGAGGATGGTGATCTGAAAGACCAAAGTATCACTCGCAGGATCCTGAACGATGGTATCAAACAGGGAATCTTCAAATCATCATTTAACCTTGAGATTGTAAACCTTGCCATACATGAGATGTTCGAAATGTTTAGTCCGGGAAGCAAGCTCACTGCAAAGGGATACCATCGGGCAGAGATTTTTAACAACATCATGATCCCCTACCTGACAGGCCTGGCGACGAAAAAGGGGAGAAAGTTTATTGAGGAGCAGGGAAATATTATGAATGATACCTAAATAACAATGCCGGGATAGAACAAAGGACCCTGCAACTGTCCCTGAAATAAGAATAACATACAAGCCAGGTTATCGATGAAAGATCGAAGTGAACGAGACGAATGCTTTTTATGTGTAAAAAAACAGAAATAAATGAGAGATATGAGAAAGAGAGTAATACTTACGATAATAGCTTCAATAGCCGGTATCAGTGCGATACCGCAGGATGAAGCGGTTGTACTTACACTCAACCTCAGGGAGGCGGTGGAGTATGCCATTGCAAACAATAAAAGCCTGATGAATGCACGCCAGGAGCTGATAAAATCCGATAAAAGCGTCTGGGAAGCTATCAGTCAGGGTCTCCCCCAGGTTGATGCTACGTTGGATTATATGACCTATTTCAACTATGAGCTTGAATTCCAGTTCGGTTCACCGGAAGATTTCGAATTCACCCAGGAACAGATGAACAGTGCTGCATCACAAACACTTACCCAGTTTTCAGGTGTTCCAATGACAGGACTGGATCCTGTGACAATGCAGGATATCTACAACCATTCTGCAGGAAACTATTATGACGGACTGTTACAGGAAATGATGCCACCCTCCACCATCCTGATGTCGGATCAGATGACTGCCAAAATGCAGGTTTCACAACTGATCTTCAGCGGTCAGTATATCGTTGGAATCCAGACCGCCAGGCTTGCGAAAATGATATCCCGGCAATCACTGGAAAATACCGAGTCTGAAACCAAAGAGAATGTAGTGAACGCCTATTACCTGGTCCTAATCACTGAATCATCGCTGAATAAGGTAAAGGAAAACCTGGAAAACATGCATATCATGCTGGAACAGACCCGCAAGATGTACGAGGCAGGGATGGCCGAACTGATCGATGTCGACCAGTTCAGTGTAACTGTTAATCAGCTTGAAAACACGAGAAGGGCGATGGAACGCAACCTTGAGATGAACTACAACATGCTGAGGTTCACCCTTGGATTACCCGCCGATACAAAAATCTCACTCACCGAGAACCTGTACACCCTTTTTGCAGAGTCGGATGCTGCTGAACTGCTCCTGCGCAGTTTTAATAAGGAGCAGAACCTGGCCTACAAGATCCTGAGTTCCCAGACTGCAATCAACAAGAAGATGTGGGACCTTGAAAAATGGAATTATGGTCCTACACTGGCAGGCTTTTACAACTATAATTTCAAGCTTCGTACAACAGGTTTTGATATGACTCCGGACCACCTTGCCGGTTTTTCGGTTAATCTGCCAATTTTTTCTAGTGGCATGAGGGCGGCTAAAACCACCCAGGCACGTATCGATTATGAAATTGCCGAGCGAAATGAAGAGATCCTGGGCGACCAGCTTGAGCTTGAGGAGAGTCAGCTGAAATACAACCTGCAAAGCAGTCTTGACAATTACCACACTCAAAAGGAGAATGTAAATGTTGCACAACGTGTTCTCGACAACTACAACAGAAAGTACAGGCAGGGTATGGCCTCCAGCCTGGATGTGACCCAGGCCAACAGCAATTACCTGGAGGCCGAAAGCTCCTACCTCACAGCAGTATTTGAGGTGATGAATGCAAGGTTACAACTGGAGAAACTAATGAACAACCTGAACAATCTATAAAGTAGCTTTTCAAAATTACTCTGACAGGCTGAAATGCCTGGTAACAAAAACAATGAGAATTAATAAGATAACAAAATAACTAATACGGAAAAAATGAGAAAAATAGTGATATATGCAGTTTTTGCCGGTTTTGTACTGGGATTATTTGCCTGCAGTGGAAAACCTGAACAAGCCGGTCAAACCACAGTGAATACAGCAAAGTCAGAAGAAATTCAACCGGTAAGAACCATGCCGGTGAGCCTGCAAACTATCAGGAGAACCGTGAAAGTTACTGCCAGCATGGTAGCTGAGGAGGAGGCATACCTTGCGCCTGCGATATCAGGTAAGATCAGATCCATAGAGGTAGATGTGAACGACCGAGTAAAACAGGGGCAGACGCTTGTAAAAATGGACAAAACACAACTGGCCCAAACCAGGGTACAATACGAAAACCTGAAAAAGGACCTTGCCAGGATGGACACACTCTTGCAGTATGGATCTGTGACAAAGCAGTCGTACGACCAGATGAAAACCCAGGTAAATGTTACCGGTGTGGTGCTGGAAAACCTGGAAGAAAATACCGTCCTCAGGGCACCATGGGAGGGAGTGATTACTGGTAAATATTTTAATAATGGGGAACTCTTCTCCCCTGCCCCGAATACACCTGCAGGTAAATCCGCTATCATCAGCCTGGTGAAAATGGATGTGCTAAAGGTATATGTCAATATCTCCGAAACCTACCTGCCCCTGGTTAAACAGGGTCAGACCGCTGAAGTGCTGACAGATGTATACCCGGCAGATACCTTTACTGCAAAGGTGTTCAGAATCCATCCAACCATCAATCCTGCCACCCGGACCTTCACGGTTGAATTGCGGATGCCGAATAAGAATTACCGCCTTCGGCCGGGGATGTTCGGTACGGTTACACTTGAACTGGGCGACAGGAAAGCGTTGCTCGTACCAGCCATTGCCGTTCTAAAGCAGCCCGGGACCAATGACAGGTATGTCTTCATTTATGATGATGGCATTGCCAGAAGGATGCATGTAACTATTGGTGAACGCGTAGATGACCGACTGGAACTTTTAACAAACGGTATAAAAGAGGGCGACAGGCTGATCTATGCTGGTCAGGTAAACCTCATGGATGGGGACAAGGTAAAATTAGTACAGTAATAGTAACAGAAAACAACAGGAATCATGAGTATATATGGAAGCGCAGTGCGAAAACCGGTTACAACCATCATGTTGTTCATTGCAGTGGTGGTACTGGGAGGATACGCGCTCAGGCAATTACCGATCGATTTTTACCCGGAACTGGATTTTCCGGCTATATCGGTATTAACAATGTATGACGGGGCAAGTGCCGCAGATATAGAAACGAATGTTACTGACCTTATCGAAGGGAACCTGAATACGGTGAGCGACCTGAAGGAGATTACATCGGTTTCAAGGGATAACATGTCGGTAGTAATACTTGAATTTGAATTCGGCAAGGACCTCGATGAAGCAACGAATGAGATCAGAGATGCCATGAACTTTGTAGAACCACTCCTGCCCGATGAGGTCTCCAAGCCCGCCATTTTCAAGTTCAACTCCTCTATGATGCCGATCCTATACTATTCGGTAACTGCAGAAGAAAGTTATGGAGCCCTGGAGGAGATACTTGATGAAAAAATCATCAATCCTCTCAACAGAATTGAAGGTGTAGGCGCTGCTGCAGTCTATGGTGCCCCGGGCAGGGAGGTGCAGATCGACATTGATCCACGGAAAATAGAGGGATACAATCTCACCGTTGAGATGGTGGCCGCCGTGTTGAATGCAGAGAACATCAATCTGCCTGCCGGGAACATTGAGATGGGACTTATGGATTACCCGCTGAGAATACAAGGTGAATTTGCTGAAAGCGATGAGATCAGGGACATCGTACTTGCAAGCTTTAATGGACAAACCATCTACCTGAGCGATATCGCTACGGTAAAGGATACTATCAGGGACATGACCTTTGATGAAAAGATCGATGGTAAAACCGGATTAAGGGTTGTGATACAGAAGCAATCGGGAGCCAATACAGTCAAGATCTCTGATGATATCAAAAAACTAATGCCCCGGCTGATCGCAACACTACCCCCCGATGTTAAAATCGAACTGTTTTTCGACTCGTCCGATTTCATCAGGGGTTCCATCGACAATCTTACTAAATCGCTTATTTTTGCCGGCATTTTTGTGATCCTGGTTGTATTGTTCTTCCTGGGAAGATGGAGAGCTACATTTATTGTCATTCTCACCATACCGATCTCTCTGATCGTCTCCTTTGTCTACCTG
This sequence comes from uncultured Bacteroidaceae bacterium, assembly GCA_964539395.1. Taxonomy (GTDB): domain Bacteria; phylum Bacteroidota; class Bacteroidia; order Bacteroidales; genus M55B112. The sequence goes on along the minus strand of CAZIIU010000025.1, from coordinate 13,416 downwards.
TTTGTAACAGATAACTCCATCAATATAATTTCCCTATCATCGCTTTCCATCGCTATTGGGATGGTTGTTGACGATGCGATCGTAGTACTGGAGAACATTACCAAGCACGTCGAAAGGGGCAGCCGGCCTAGAGAAGCAGCCATTTATGCTACAAATGAGGTATGGCTCGCCGTAATTGTAACAACACTGACAGTTCTGGCGGTGTTTCTGCCACTCACCATGATTCCCGGTCTTACCGGCATGTTGTTCAAGCAGCTGGGATTCGTTGTATCCATCACAGTTGTAACTTCAACAATTGCAGCAATTACACTTACGCCGATGCTGGCCTCCAAACTTCTCAGGCTAAGGGATCGACCAAAGAAAAACAGGCTCCTGAGCTATAACAACACCATCGAAAAGTTCCTGAGCTGGATGAACGAATTCTATGGTAAATCATTAGACAAAGCTCTGAAGATCAGGTGGATGGTGATTGTTGGGACATTTGCAATATTTATTCTTTCACTACTCATGGTAAAAAGCATTGGCTTTGTAGTGTTCCCTGAAGCGGACGAAGGTCAGTTTACTGCCACGATTGAACTGCCTACTGGTACCAGGGTGGATGAGTCGTCCCGCGTAGCGGATCAGATTGACGGATTTCTCAGAAATAACTACCCGGAGATCAAGCTGATAAGCACCTCAACCGGTACCAATGACCAGGGTGGTATTATGGCCCTGTTTAGTGAATCGGGAACCCATATCATCAATATTTCAGCCGTACTTATTAATCAGGAGGAGCGGGAAAAAGATGTCTGGATCATCTGTGAGGAGCTGCGTGAGTTTCTAAAAACCATACCTGAGATTGTAACTTTCAATGTTATTCCGAACGGTGGTATGGGAGCCATGATGGACAATAATATTGCAGTGGAGATCTATGGGTATGACTTCACCAAAACCACAGCAGTAGCTGAGGAGCTGGCCGATAGCCTGCGTAAGGTAAATGGCGCCACCAACATTGCTGTAAGCCGTGATCCATCTAAACCTGAACTGCAGATCGTGCCGGACAGGGAGAAGATGGCGATCCATGGTTTAAATACCTATACTATAGCCAATGCTGTGAGGAACAGGATAGAAGGACCATTTATGAGGAAGTTCAGGGAAATGGGCAACGAATACGACATTGTGATCAGGTTCAGGGAGGATGACCGGAATTCTATTTCGGATATCAGGAACATTCTGCTGACCAATCAGCAGGGACATCAGGTTCGTTTGGGTGAAGTCGCCGATATCGTAGAGTACTGGGTTCCTCCAAACATTGAACATAAAAGCAGGCAGCGCGTCGTTAGTGTTACCGCAACACCTTATGAGGTACCTGTGAATGTTATTTCCGCAGAGATCTCAAGGATTGTCAGCAACATGGATATTCCTTCAGATGTATATATTGAAGAGGGAGGGGCCATTGAGGATATGGCAGACACCTTCCAGGACCTTGCTTTACTGCTACTGCTGTCGATTGTGCTGGTTTATATCGTTATGGCATCGCAATTCGAGTCGTTCAAGATGCCTTTTATCATCATGTTCTCAATTCCTTTTGCTTTTACCGGTGTGATACTTGCTCATATGGTAACCGGTATCACCATGAGTACGATCTCAATGGTTGGTGGGATCATGCTGATCGGCATCGTGGTGAAGAACGCAATTGTACTTGTCGACTATATTAACCTGATGCGTGACAGGGGTTATGAGTTGCACAAGGCGATCGTATTGTCTGGAAAATCCAGACTGAGACCTGTATTGATGACCTCCCTTACCACGATCCTGGGCATGCTTCCGCTTGCACTGAGTACAGGCGACGGATCGGAGATCTGGAGCCCGATGGGAATAGCGGTAATCGGCGGACTTATCTTCTCCACTTTCATTACACTCATACTGGTGCCGGTGGTCTACAGCTGGTTTGTGGGAAGAAGTGCACGCAAGGTGAGTACAAGCGAATATGATTTTTTGGATCAGGTTGAAGCCGGACAATAATATCTTTGTAAATGATAATAGCTCAGAGCCGGGTGTGAACAGATCGTTCCACCCCCGCTCTGATTAAACAAAAATAGTATGAAAGCAATTTTTATCGTATATAACCAGGCGCACACCGAAAAGGTGGAGTATATTTTTGAAAAACTGAAGATCAGGGGATTTACACGGTGGACCGGTCTGACTGGCCGGGGCAGTAAAACAGGCGATCCTCATATGAATACCCATACCTGGCCTGAACAGAATACAGCCCGCCTCACAGTAGTAGAAGATCACATGGTTCAACAGGTCCTTGAGGCAGTAAAACGAATGGATGAAGTGAACAAGGACGTTGGTGCCCGTGCATTTGTCTGGCATGTAGAGGATATGTATTAATGTCCTGAGAAAAAGATCGGAAAGCTGTAACTGCCTTTGCTATGATTTCCCATACTTTTATTCATCAATGAACCAAATCTAAAAAAGCATTGTGTCAGGAATCAGTTCATAAAACTGCTCTGAACTTCCGATTTTCCATTAAATTTGCACTGTGTTTATTTCAGATCGACGCAACATGGTTTGCGTGAATCATTCATTCAGTATAAACTATGAGAGGACTACTTATACCGGTAGTAATAACATTATTTTTCTCCTGTGTGCAAAAGGATAAGGAAGATATTAAAACTTCCGGCCAGGAGCTCTATTTTGCCGAATCAACCTATAATTTTGGTGAGATATTGGAGGACGGTCCGGGTACATTTAAAATCGAGTTTAAGAACATGGGCGATCAGGCCATCGTAATCAACCGTGTAAGATCCTCATGCGGCTGCACCATTCCCTCGTGGCCAAAGGAGCCTGTTGAACCCGGAGCAACCGGCGTAATCGAGGTAAAATACAACACGGCACTGGTAGGCTATTTTCTTAAATCTGTATATGTATACTCCACTGCAGCAAACTCCCCCAAAAAATTGCAGATCAAGGGAAAAGTGATTCCAAAAGATAAAAACCAATAAGATGCCAGAAATTTCAGAAAAAGGACGGGCCATGCCAGCCTCCCCGATCCGCAGACTGGTTCCCTATGCCGAAGATGCAAAAAGCAAGGGCAGAAAGGTCTACCATCTCAATATTGGTCAGCCTGATATCAAAACTCCCGATTCGGCCCTCTCTGCAATCAGAAACCTAAAGGAGGAGGTAATTGAATACAGCCATTCTGCTGGTATTGAAAGTTACCGCAGAAAACTGGCGGAACACTACAGGAAAATCAACATCAACATTGATCACACTGAAGTCATGATTACAACCGGTGGATCGGAAGCGATCTCTTTCGCTCTCATGTCGACCATCAATCCCGGCGAAGAGGTGATTTGTCCGGAGCCATTCTACGCCAACTACAACGGCTTCTGCACCGCTGCCGGTGTCGAAATCGTTCCAATAACTGCAAACATCGAAAATAATTTTTCGCTTCCTCCTATTGAAGAGTTCGAAAAGGTGATCACCCCAAAAACCAGAGGCATTATCATCTGCAATCCGAATAATCCTACCGGCTATCTTTATACCGAGGAGGAGATCAGGAAGCTTGGCGAGATTGTGAAGAAACACGACCTTTATCTCTTTTCCGATGAGGTATACCGGGAATTTTGCTACGATGGCAGGAAACATTTTTCTGCCATGTATCTCGGTGGTCTGGAACAGCATGTGATCATGATGGATTCCGTTTCCAAACGTTTCAGCATGTGTGGTGCAAGAATCGGTGCACTGGTAACAAAAAACAGGGAGGTACTCTATACGGCACTAAAATTCGCCCAGGCCAGGCTTAGTCCGCCAACTTTCGGACAAATAGCAGGCGAAGCGGCACTCGACACTCCCGCATCCTATTTTAAAGCGGTTTACAATGACTATATCGAACGCCGCGACTACATGGTTGCTGCTTTAAACAAAATCCCGGGAGTAAGATGTCCCACACCCGGAGGAGCTTTTTACACAGTGGTTCACCTTCCGGTAGATGATACAGACCTGTTTTCTCAATGGATTCTCAGCGATTTTGAATACGAGAACCAGACGGTGATGATGGCTCCTGCCAGTGGTTTCTATTCCAATCAGGAACTGGGAAAACAGGAGGTTCGTATCGCTTACGTCCTTAAAAAAGAGGACCTTCAGAAAGCAATGAAAGTTTTAGAGGAGGCCCTGAAGGTGTACCCTGGAAGAATCTGACCGGTCGGGAGCCGGCTTACTTTCAACAGGGAAATTTTTTCCATGCCAACTTCCAGCAGGATCAGCTTCATTATAACCTTCCTTAAACAGGTGCTCTTTCGAAAGATGCCTTTCCAGGATATTCATCTGCTGCAGACACACCTTCGTCAGATGCGGCAGGAAATATTTTCCCGATGGCACGAACTCTGAAATCGAAAATATCTCCCAGTGCTTTCCTGATAAACAACCTGTTGGCAATTGCCCCCAGGAAACCCATAGGCGGCCGGTAGGTGACAATATCCCACATCTTCACCCCCCCGTCAACCTCCTCAAGATGGTGCTCGTGGTGCCAAAGGGCATACGGACCCACACGCTGTTCGTCAACAAAATACCTGCCCTCCTCTACATGAGTGATCTCCGATACCCATGTCATTTTTATCCGTGCAACAGGCCGCACCTTATAAGAGATAATCATACCGGGATACATCCTGACTGGCAGATCGCCTGAGATAATGTCGAAGCCCATATAGCCGGGAGTGATCCGCTTCAGATTATTCGGGGAGGAGATAAAATCCCATACCCTGTCTATCGGAGCCGGAATGAACTGCTCAGTTTTCAGTTGATACATTTTCTTCCATATTAACATTAAGAAGCGGGAGATTATCCAGCTCTCCCCCTTCAGCTAAACCCAAATCATGAATGTAATGAAACCAACTATTTTGTTTAATGTTTCATTATAATTATTAAACAATAGTAGAGTAAAAAGGTTCACATCAAACAGAGCTGTACTCAGCAGTTGCCTAAGCCAAAGCATGATTAATATACCAACAAAGTTCAAAAGAACAACAGGGAATATAAGCAAACAGAAATACAAAAGTGTTCAACAGATACTCAGAATCGCAGTTGAACAATCCACATCGAATGCATGAATACTGTATGGTCTAAAAGCTTAGACTATACTGAAGAATTGCCCCGTCGGAGAGCAGCGACAATTTCATATCCTTCAGAAATGAAACCTGCCTTCCGTGTTGCACAAGGTACATCACACCGTCGAACAGAAAGAGAAACCCACCCTGCAGGATAACCGAATTTCCATAGCCCATTAACAAATCTGCCCGTTTGGTACTTTTTGCCGAAAGATGCCGGAGCAGAAAGCCGGTACCAACATACAGCACATCCAGACCTGCATTGATCAGGTAGAGGTTTTCGTATCGGATGTGTTCACTCATCAGCTGCTGGTAGGACATCCGCAGGGGCTCCATCTGATAGGCCGAGTACAATGCGTATCCGGCAATACCCAGGTTCACCGTGTTCCAGAAAAAATTCATCTGGTGAAAATACTTTGTAGTGCCGGTGGTCCGGTACCACCCTGCAGCGCCGGTGGCAAGGTTGGCAACTGCCCAGCCTCCCAGCACATACATTCCAGCATTGTTCACCGTCATGCTCTTTGAGAAAAACTGCCGGTAATCACCCTGTGAAAAGAGGATAAACGGTACTGCCACAAACAGGAGAACAAGAAGCATTTTTTTCATTCCAAAGCCGGTTATTCGTTTGTTTTAAAGAATTAACAAAAAAGATCATTCATTGTTTCAGGAAATAGGTTCAGCGAATTGTAAACTCAGAAACGGTCCTCATAAAGCAGGTAACGCTGCCTTACTCCCCTGAACTTCTCCAGTCCCGCCTGCCACGACCGCCGGATCTCCTCTTCCTTCCAGCCGGCAATGATCTGCTTCCTGAGCACATCCGTTCCCGCGAGACTCTCAAAGAACGGCAGGAAAAAGCTCTTTTTATCTGGAAACTTCCCATACGCATCCAGCAGCCAACGCAACTCAATCCGGCTCCAACCGCCTTCAGGCACAAACCCCCGCAAATCCTCACCGTAACATGTTTTCCCCTTCAACTTCGGGTACACAGACATTCCCGGAATTCCCTCCGGTATAAATGAAAAACTCCCCGGCAGGTCCGGGTGTCCATACACCTCAAACGGCATCATCGTCCCCCGTCCCTCACTAATCACCGTACCCTCAAAAAAGCAGGTAGAAGGGTATATCCTGATCGCATGGTCGTTCGGCAGGTTGGGTGATGGCTTCACCGGCAATGAGTACTCGCGGCCGTGGTAGTAATTTTCACATGGCACTACGGTTAGGTCACATTGAATTCCGTCGTGCAGCCAGCCCTCCCCGTTAATCATCATCGCCACCTCACCAATGGTGAGGGCGTACACTACGGGAATCGGGTGCATCCCCACAAAGCTGCTGAACTGCCTTTCAAGGAGCGGTCCGTCTATATAGCCATCGTTTGGATTGGGCCGGTCGAGCAGCATCAGCGGAATACTGTTCTCTGCGCAGGCCTCCATCACATAATGCAGGGTGGAGATATAGGTGTAGAAGCGAGTACCCACATCCTGGATATCAAAAACAACCAGGCCGATACCATCCAGGGCATCCCCTGCCGGCTTTTTTTGCCGTCCATAGAGGGAAACGATAGGTATTCCCGTTTGAGGATCGGTCTCATCAGAAACGGCAACACCATCGTCAATGTCGCCTCTGAATCCGTGCTCCGGGGCAAAAATCTTCAGTATCGTATAGCTGTCCGCTGCAAGTGAAAACAGTGTGTCGACAAGGTGTGTGCCCTGCACTACCGATGTCTGGTTCGCAACAATAGCCAGTTGCTTACCGTGCAGCATCGGAACTATCTTCTCCAGTTGTTCAGCTCCTGTCTTTATTCCATCTGTCTGGCCGTTGCAGGAATTCAGCATGATCAACAGGATTGGTAAAAAAATCTTCCGCATATATTCATAACTAGCATTGTAAAGATAGTAATGCCAGTCAGAAAATTGCATGCAGGTACCGGAATTCATCTCAAATGTATAAGGAATACTCCCAATCTGATAAAAGTTAACTATTTTTGAGCCAATCAACAAGAATCATCCTGAATACAGAACTCTTCATAGCAAAACGAATTATTGGTCAAAGGGGCGAAAGAAAAAGGTTTTCCGGTTCGATCGTTGGTATAGCTACATTTGGTATAGCGCTCGGACTCGCAGTAATGATCGTTGCTGTGGCTATTGTTACAGGTTTTAAAAATGAGATTTCGGGGAAGGTGATCGGATTTGGTTCCCACATTCAGTTGGTGAATATGGATTCCAACACATCGTATGAGACCACCCCGGTGAATAAAAACACCCCTGTTGCCGAAGATATTAGAAACATACCTGAGGTGGACCGGATACAGTCGTTTGCAATCAAAGCGGGCATTATCAAGACTGAGGAGAATATCCAGGGAGCAGTGTTAAAGGGGGTAGGGCCTGATTTTGACTGGTCATTTATCAAGGATAATATTGTTGAAGGTGAGCCGGTCTTTATTTCGGACACAATCCGTACCGATAAAGTGATCCTGTCGGAGTCGGTGGCCTCCCGGCTCGATCTTAAAGTTGGCGACAGCTTTAATATGTATTTTATCCAGGATCCTCCGCGGGCACGGAGGTTCGTTATTGCAGGATTGTACCGCACCAGTTTGGTAGAGTTCGACAAGCTTTATATATATGCCGATATCAAACATCTTCAGCGACTCAATAACTGGACGGCTGACCAGGTGAGCGGCTTCGAAGTAATACTGCACTCAATCAGAGACGCAGAATCAGCCACAGAACAGATTCGCGAGATCACAGCAATCGGTTTTGCTAATGAGGAGTCAACACTCCGAGTGATACCCATCCAGGAAAAATACAGTCAGATTTTCGACTGGCTGAATCTGCAGGATATGAATGTAATAATTATTATTGTTCTGATGCTTGTGGTGGCCGGGTTTAACATGATTTCCGGACTGCTGATACTGATTCTTGAAAGGACCAATATGATAGGAATACTGAAGGGACTAGGAACAACTGACCTTTCCATCAGAAAAATATTCCTTTATCAATCGGGGTACCTTGCAATCAAAGGGTTGCTGTGGGGAAATCTGATCGGACTGCTTATCTGTTTTTTGCAATACAGGTTCAACCTGATCACGCTTGATCCACAATCCTATTATCTCGACACAGTACCAGTTAACCTGAACCTGTTACATATTCTCATTCTCAACCTGGGTACACTTGCATCCACATTTCTCTTTCTGCTTGTACCATCAATGATCATTGCGCGAATCTCCCCGGAAAAATCGATACGGTTCGGGTAATGTCATTTACTACCTCTGTCTCTTTGTTTTTTCGCTGCCCTTGCCTTCTTCTTTTTCCCCTGTCCCTTCACGATCCGGTCCTGAAGCTTCCTGATCCGTTTCTTAAAGATTTTACGCAATTCGTTACGTGTTTCATCCACTTCATTGTAGGCATACCTCCTCAGGGCCATAATCTTTCTGTCGGTTTGCCCTGCCAGGCGTGTAATCAAGACAAAAAAGAGTATTGTTGAGATCAGGATCAATGCCAGCAGGGATGGACCGGCAATAAGAAGGATCCTTTTGAACCTGTCACGCTCCTTAAGAATCATATATCTGTTCATGATGCTCTGCTGTTCGGTCTCATCCAACCGAACATCCATTTCACTGTCTGTTGCTCTCAGCCTGGTTACCTCCCTTTCCAGAGTTATTGTCCTGTCCGACAATGAGTCGAGGGCCACCTGCTGTGACTCCACTATTTGTATCATGCGGTATTCAAGCAGGTTCATTTTTCGAATGAGTTCCTGCCTGTAAACTTCACGCAAGCTATCGATAGTACTTCCGGATTCTGTAAATTCAGCCTCCTGCGGGGAGGCCCTGATTGAGAAAAAAAGCAGTAGAACAATACACAGGGATTTGTTTTGCGGGATCATACGCTATCTTTGTTTATTCAAAATTAAACAACCAATCCGGGTATCGATACAGGGAAAGTCGAAGATAGAATAAGGTTGTCTGATCAAAATTCGAATAAATTCTGATAAATACCTAATGACAGGAGAAATAAATAAGGATAAGCTGGTTCAGTTATTGCAGGGAAAATTGCCCGGAAAGGAGGCTCATGAATTGATGTCACCCCGTGTAGGCCTTGATTTTGTGCGTACAGGGGAGTGCAGGGAGGCGGCGATAATGTTGTTGCTTTATCCCGACAGGCATGTATTGCGCCTGGTATTAATCAAGCGTAACGAATACAGGGGACCGCACAGTGGCCAGGTCAGTTTCCCCGGCGGAATGCGGGAAGCACACGATGCTGTTCACCAGGATACCGCACTGCGAGAAACGGAAGAGGAGACAGGCGTACCTGCTTCTGAAATAGAGGTATTAGGAGCACTCACTCCACTACATATACCGGTAAGCAATACTTGTGTTTACCCATTTGTGGGATGGATAAATTCCACCCCGGATTTCAGACCCGATAATAAAGAAGTGCAGTACCTGATATGTCCCGACATTAGAGCCTTAGCAGATCCTTTGAACAGGAAAAGAGGGAGCTTTAACAGGAACGGTAATTCGATTTCCACTCCCTACATAGACATCGACGGGGAGATGATATGGGGTGCCACAGCAATGATGCTCAGTGAGTTTATGGTATTAATTGGTTATTAGCGAGCAGTCCGTCGTCTACGATGTTTCTGTAGTGCTCGTACCGGTCCATTACCTGTCTTACATAATTGTATGTTTCAATGCCCCTCGCATAGCCATGTTTAACGACAGGATCGCGATAGTATTTCGGTTGGGATTTATTCAACAGCCAGTTTTCAACGCTGCCTTCCCAGACATTAGGATCATCACCATATTTTTCAGCAAGGCGGCGGGCATCATCAACATGGCCCTTGCCGACATTGTACGCTGCCAGTATAAATTTGGTACGCTCTGTGGAATCAGGTATTTCACTTTCAAACCGCTTCTCCAGCCACTTAATAAAACTCAGTCCGGCACGGATATGTGATTCTGGGGAGGTGTTTCTGTTCACACCAAAACGACCGGCAGTAGCGGGCATCAGCTGCATCAGGCCGAATGCTCCTGCCCATGATTCAGCCTGAGGATTGAATCTTGACTCCTGGTACATTACTGATGATATAAGCCTCCAGTCCCATCCGATCCTGTCACTCTCGCGTTTTACCGTTTCATCGTACCTTGAAATCTTACCACTACCCAGAACATAATAATCGCTTGCTACGATATTCACCGTATGCTGATTCCTGAAATACTTATTGTAGATTACAGCATACCTTGTGGACCGTTTAAAATCAATCAGCCATTTATCAATCTCCTCTTTCAGTCCATCTGAATCCTTTCTGACGGCCCATGCCAGGTTTTGCGGAAATGATACGGCAGTTTCAATATCGAGTATCGGAAAATAGTTCCTGTTTACTGCTGCCACATTTTCATCTGCAACAGTATAATCAATTTCTCCCCTGGCAACCATCTGAATGAGTTGCTCCGCTTCGATGGCAACCGGCACAATGTTAATTTCCGACCCAATTTCGTTGGACAGAGTTTTCAACCTGGCAGCATATACTGATCCTTTTTGAACATATATGGTTTTACCTGCCAGGTCAAGCTGGTTTCTGATAAGGGAGTCCTGTAACTGCGATGGATTAAGTCTCCAGTGGCTCTCAGGCAATCTTTGTACGAGAACCTGGCGTGTCTGGGAATGGGGATATGTAAAATCCACTTTGTTTTTCCTGTCGGATGTGACAGTCAGGTTCATTGCAATCAGGTCTATATCACCTGAATTGAGTTGATGAAAGGTCTCTTCAATATCACTGCTTACACGCACATCCAGTCTCAGATCAAGATAATTGGCCAACTCCTGAAGCATTTGGTACTGGTAACCCATAGGCTGACCACGATAAATAAAATAGCTGGTTGAACTAAAATCCGTTGCAACCACCAACCTGCCTTTTTCACGGATTATATCCATATCCGCCAGCTCTTCCCTTTGTCTTGAAAAATGAAGGGAATCATGACTGCCCTGTTTACTGCTGCAAGCCTCAAATAGGGCTGGTGAAAGCATCAGTAATACCACTGAAACAAATACTTGTACTCTTTTAAAACTCATAGCGAATTCATTTGTATTTCGCAACGTCACACTATTAACAAATAACGTGCCGAAATGTTTTACAACTTTTTAATCATAAAATGTCCAGGCAAGTCCTAATCTGAAAAAGGCAGGTTTCGTAGGGTAGCCGGCAGCCGTAAAATAGTTGTTGCTAACGATCCCGGCCAAACCATTACTATAAGAAGCAAATATCCTCGTTCGTTTGATCCTGATACCGAGAAACGCATCTGCAAATGGGAACCCCCCCAGGGTTTCTTCATTTTGTAAGTAAAACACCCCTGTTGCAGGCATATATGCACTTCCCTTATATGGGGTAGTCACATAAAGATCTATTCCGATCTGTGCCTTCAAGGCACCTTTAAAGAGCACTTGCTCCCAGTAATTGGAACTTTTAAGAGCCAGCAATGGCAGCCTGAGAACCTGGTCGGCAGTTGTGTATTGGATCAGCAGCCTGTTATGGGAATTGAATCCGGATATTTTAAAAGAATTGCTGAATTTTCCTGATAGAATATACATCTCCCGGGTATACTGTGCAGGTAGGGCATTCTCATCCCAATAGAGAAAATTTGTCCACACTCCCAATGAGACTACAGCATCCAGTCCCTGTCCTGCTTTGGTTAGAAAAGCCTCACCGCGGATCAATTGTGAAGCTTTAAAATCATTGTCCCATCTGAAGAATGCCGAAGAATAGTGGTTGTGAAAATAGCTTACATTTCTGTTTTCTACGTTCCCCCGGAGTCCCAGCCTGTAGTTTTCAAACACCGTTCTTGAAAAAGTAGCATTCAGAATAAAATTGTTCCTGAAATATCCTGCGATGTAATATTTTCCGTCGAGGTTCCAGTACCACTCATTTTGTGGTGGTCCGGCAAGGTGAAAGCCAACGAACAGCTCGTTGAACAGTTTGGTATTATTGATTGCAGCTGCGGTATCCTGATAAACAGAATCGAGTACAAGCGGTTCAAAGCTTGTAGTATCGTAGTGAGAAAAAATCCGGAATTCGTCGGGTGAGATCTGACCATAACGTGAAAACTCATGTCCGGCATAAAATCTGGCCGACAATTTATCGGTGTAGGGGTCGCCCAGCACCAGCTGGAAGGTATTGGTAATCTCGTTCAGTGAGGCAGAATCTTTTACATTTTCATGATAGTAATAAAAATTGTCGTAAAAATCCGGGAGTTGTGATAGTTGCACACGATCCTCAAAAAACCTTGCACTTCTTTCAATTATAAGCTGGTGATTCAGGGAAATATTTCTTCCCGAATCTGTTGTTACACCAAGTGTATCGGTGAACGATCTCTTTTCGCTGAGCATCAGTTTTTGTGTATAGAACAGTTGCATCCTGGAGTAGCCCGACAAAGCATTTTCCCGCTGGACAGGATAGAGCCATTTATCGTTAAGACTATCTTTTCTAAACGACTCCGGGCTAACGATTCCTCCATTCTCCCCATTACTGAATCTGTTCAGGTGGAACGTACCGAAGGCCGAATACTTTTGTTTAGCCCGGCTCCCAAAAAGTGTAAATTTGGAGACTTTAGTCTCCTCGTTATTATAAAGCTCATTCCCTGAAAGGAGCTCAAAATCGAGTCCGATGTTTGTGAATGGGTCCACATTCTGGGTATGGAGGAATCTGACTGTTTCCTCATTCCACTCAACGCTAATAATGTTGCTGTAAATGATTTCGGTATATGGGTTACGTGTATTATAGAAGATAGTCCTATCCGTATTTGCGAGGTAGGAGTACATTGAGTTCCCAAACAGGAAGTGATTCATCGGGGGACGGTCGTACAGGTATAAGTTTTGCGCTGCATGACCCATGATACCAAGGTGTTCGTAGGCTACACCATTTCTCTTCAGTGGATTAATATTATTTTGCAGGCCATGCAGGGAGGTATCTATGCCGGTATCTTCAAACCTGCTATAATTATGCATGAGTTGCCATGTGTTGATCATCTTTGAGGTATCAACAATTTGTGCAGTTGTCCTCTCTGGGATCAGGCAAACCAGGATTATGATATAGCAGAATAAATGCTTCATTGATTTTGACACAAAGATAGCGCTGTACTGGTCAGGAGAATTACAAAGTTATTCAGAGCCAGGGGGGGCCGGAAGTTGAATACCTGATAATACGGAGGGAATATGGTGTCATATTGTTCATAAAAAAATCCTGTCCCGGATTTCCGGGACAGGATTAATAAAAGAAAGGCAACGACTTACTCTCCCACGAATGCAGTACCATCAGCGCTGATGAGCTTAAC
>CAZIIU010000024.1:0-47303 GCA_964539395.1 uncultured Bacteroidaceae bacterium | reverse complement strand
GGGATAATCAGTTTTTGCTAAAAATTCTTCGAATTTAAATGCGTCGGCCCTGACACTTACCGGAAAGGATTCGTAAAATAAACCAATTTTATTATATTTGCGCTTTAATAACAGGCACCATGATAAAAAAGGGCATAATTATATTATTGGTTCTTACGGCTTTCAGGTCGTGTTACTATATTGATCTTAATGAGCATTATGTAGACATTTCACCAGGAGTAGAACCCCAGGCTGTCCTTAGCTCCAACCTGGATTCTCTCGATCCAATTGTAATAAGTGACAGTGTTCTTTTTAAATACAAAATTGATATCGATACCGGACAACTATACATGGCAGATATCTACCTGGGAAACACACGACTATACAAGTCAGACACAGTAGAAGACAGCATATGGATCTACCCCGATTTAGTGCTGGTCCAGGGAGATTATGACCTTTTATTGGTAGCCTACTATCAAAGTTTAAGTGGAAGTCTGGCAGATCTGCTAAACGCAGAATACTTTACCAAAGATAAGAGCTGGACGTTAACTATTACAAAATGAGAAATTTCCTGTTTTCCCTCATGTTCATCGTGGTTTCAGGGGCCCTCAGTGGTCAACAAAGTGGGTTATCCCTTAGTGGTGGGGTCGGAACGTATGAACTTGGTGATCTGAAATCATACCATAACGAACTGTTGACACGTCTTCCTGTTGATGCCAAGGCGTTTAAATACTTTCCACCGCACACCAATTTCAGAATAAACCTATACAGACAAGAAACATCGGGATTAAAATACGGACTTGTATATGCCTACTCAACCTCCGGGGCACATGCAAACTATACCGATTTTTCCGGGCGGCTAAACCTCGATCAGCGGATCGCATCCTACCAGGCCGGAGCTTCTTGTGGTTACAGACTGCTCAATATTGACTTCTTCATCACACAATTCGAAATCTCAGCATATGGAGATCTGCGTCTTGCTTATATAAGAAATCAGGTAACAGTAGATATCAATACGCGGTACTATTATTATGAGAACAATAAGCTCAATCTGACAGCTTTTTCCCCGGGCGCCGAACTGGGACTTGAAGCTGTTTTTAACATCAATACTATGTCTTTTGGAATTGAAGGGGGATATTATTTTGATGCCGGCACAGCATTTAAAGCAGGACAAGAGTCACTTCTAACTTCGACGGTATCATTGCCTCCAACAGGAGTTCTTAAATCGGATATGTCCGGTTTCCGGGTGGGGATTAAAGCAGTTAAAAGATTTAGTTTTACAGTGAATGGAGAACAGAGTGAATAAATGTATTGGCCTTCTCTGTCACTGATTCCGGTCCTGGTTTCCCGATTGACTTGATAAATGCACTGCCAATAATTGCACCGTTTGCATAATTACAAGCGATCCTAAAGGTGTCAGAATCGGATATCCCAAACCCAATCAGGCGTGGAATCTCCAATCCCATTTCACTGATCCGTTGGAAATACTCAAGTTGCTTATTTGTAATCCCTTTTTTCACCCCGGTGGTGGATGCATCGGCCACCATGTACAGAAACCCTCCGGTGGATTCGGCAATCCGAAGAATTCTTTCCCTGGAAGTATATGGTGATATCAGCATGATAAACTTCACTCCGGCCCGTTCTATCACGGCCCTGTAATCCTCCAGGTAAATCTCCAACGGAAGATCCGGTATGATCAGACCGTCAATTCCTGTCTCTACACACTTTTCCAGAAAAGGTTCAAATCCGAACTGTAAAACCGGATTCAGGTAACCCATCAGCACCAGTGGAATCTGAACCTGCTGACGAATATCTCTGATCTGACCAAAAAGGTGGCGGATACTCATCCCGTTTTCAAGAGCCACCTGACTGCTGTGCTGTATGATTTCTCCATCTGCCAGGGGATCTGAAAATGGTATACCAACTTCCACCATATTCACCCCCCCATCCTGGAGGGCTTTTATAACATCTACGGTGTCGTTAAGGGCAGGATACCCCGCAGTCATGTATACGGACAGAACGTCTGTATTTTTTTCTCCGAATAATTGATCAATTCTGTTCACAATAAAGATTTTTATTATTTTATTATCATCTCCTGTAGCCTGATGTCGCTTAACACTTTCCCTGGTCTGTCAACGATACCCAGTAGAACCTACATTGACATAAAAATAATATCTGAAAAAAATCAGGGGCAGGCATTGGTTTACAAACATGGATCATTCAGACATGGTTTGATTGATTATTATTGTTGTTAATATCCATCCTCCTGCTAACAGTTAGTCTGGCTGAATACGCATCCATGTCCTTATCTCCCCTTCCTGATAAGTTCACCACTATATTCTGGTTGGATTCCATTCTAAATCTCTGCAGTGCTGCAAGGGCATGGGCAGTTTCGAGCGCAGGTATGATCCCTTCCATCCTGGTTAGCTGGTAAGCAGCGTGCAATGCATCTTCATCGGAAATATTTATAACCTCTGCCCTGCCGCTCCTGTTGAGCCATGCATGGATCGGACCCACACCAGGGTAGTCCAATCCCGCGCTGATAGAGTAGGGTTCGGTGATCTGTCCATCTTCGTTCTGCATTAATATTGTACGGCTGCCATGAATAATACCATCCGATCCAAGAGTGCTTGTGGCGGCAGATTCACCTGAATCGACTCCTTTACCTGCTGCTTCTACAGAGACCAGACGTACACGTGGGTCGTCCAGATAATGATAATATGCACCTGCTGCATTACTTCCACCGCCAACACAGGCGATCAGAATATCAGGGTAGTCTCTGCCGGTTTTTTGCAAAAGCTGAGACTTCATCTCTTCACTGATTACAGACTGAAAGCGGGTGACCATATCGGGGTAAGGGTGCGGTCCAACCACCGATCCGATAATATAATGAGTATCCACCGGATGATTGATCCAATCACGGATCGCCTCATTGGTAGCATCCTTCAGTGTTTTATTTCCACTATGAACAGATCTGACCTCGGCTCCAAGCATCTCCATCTTTCTGACATTTGGTGCTTGCCTTTCAACATCCAGTGCGCCCATATAAACAATGCAATCCAGACCTGCCAGCGCACAGACAGTGGCAGTTGCAACTCCGTGTTGTCCTGCGCCTGTCTCTGCAATGATCCTGTTTTTTCCCATATGTCGGGCGAGGATGATCTGCCCTACTGTATTGTTGATCTTATGTGCACCGGTATGATTCAAATCCTCCCGCTTTAAAAAAATATTGGCACCGTAAAACGCAGATAAACGCTTGACAAAATAAAGCGGTGTGGGCCGGCCCACAAAATCCCTGAGCAACATTCTGAACTCTTCCTGAAACGCTTCTGAACAGATAATATTAAGGTAATTATCCTCCAGCTCTTTTACATTTGGATAGAGCATTTCCGGAATAAAAGCTCCGCCATAAGGCCCATAAAAACCTCGCTTATCCACGTGAAATGTTCTATTATTTTTCATCTTTAACCGCTTTTATAAAATTCCCTACTAACTTTGAATCTTTCAGTCCCGGTGCTGTTTCAAATCTACTGTTAATATCTGCAGCATAAAACATTGGAACATCAATTGCCCGTAATAATTCAGCATCTCCAGGAGCAATTCCTCCGCTAAGAAAAAACCTGACCTCCGTTTTCAATTTCGAAAGAACTGACCAATCAAATTTCCTGCCGCTACCACCAAATGATCGTATCGGGGTGTCAAAAAGAAAATAGTCAACGACCTCACTGTAATCCCTTAATATTCTGGTATTTTGAACTTCAGTTCCCGGAAATGCCTTGATCACATTCTTTCCATGCATTCGCAGAGTTCTGCATATCCCGGGCGACTCCATGCCATGAAGTTGAACAGTATCTATCCGATATTTCGTGGTTAAATTAAGCATCTGCTCATAGTGCTCATTCACAAAAACTGCAACTCTTTCTATGCCTTCTGGCACTGAAAAGAATAGATTGGGGTCGGGGAAATCCCCTACATACCTTAAAGAACGGTTATAAAAAATAAACCCAATGCAATCGGGACGATACCGGCAAACTTCCAAAACATTCCCAGGATCAGTGATACCGCACACCTTTATCTTTATATTTGCCATTACAAGTAATTCTTAAGTTGATTCAAAAATTCACTTAAAGCCAGGCCGGGGGATTCCGTAACCATAAACCGCTCTCCCATCAGGAACCCCCTGTAGCCTTCCTGATAAAGCATTTTTATATCACCAGGTGTCTTCAATCCGCTCTCGGAGATTTTAAATGCTTCCTTCGGCAATTTAGAGGAGAGTTCAACCGAGCGGTTTATATCCACATTAAAGTTTTTCAGATCCCTGTTATTCACACCTACCATTTCGATTTCCGGGACCCACTTTTCCAGCTCTTCCTCCGAATGCACCTCCAATAGTACCGAAAGTCCCAATGAAACGGCAATAGCAGCCATCTCCTTTACAATGTCTTTACCAATTATTGCCGCTATCAGCAATATGATATCGGCACCATAGGCCTTGGCTTCATGTATCTGGTAAGGATCAACCATAAAATCCTTGCGCAGCAAAGGTATAGATCCGACCCTGTTCTTTACACTTTCCAGATCCCTGAATGACCCTCCAAAAAAATCACGATCGGTAAGCACACTTGCAACTTTGGCACCCGCCACCTTATATCCTTCCACACACGAAACCGGATCAATGATTTGATTTATAATACCTTTGGAAGGTGATTTTCTTTTGAATTCTGCAATAATATTTGCTTCTGCATCATTAAAGTGCTTCATAGGGTTCAGAGGCTCCCTGTTATACAGAGGTTTGAACCTCAACTGCTCCAGAGGCCATCTTGACTTCCTCTTCATCACCTCTAAACGCTTATGCTCCAATATGGTATCGAGTATTGTCATCATCATTGCATTTCGATGAGTTTTGCGAACGCCCTGGCTCCGGCTCCGGATAACAGCGAGTCTGTTGCCCTTTGCACTGCTGTAGAAAGATCCAAATTACGATTGAAGGTCTGCAATGCGAATGCGGCATTGGCAATTACCGCATAGTTCTGCGCTTCGGTACCTTTACCCTCAAGTACATCAATAAAGATTCTGGCTGACGCTTCCACAGTTTCTCCACCATAAATCTGTTCGGGGAATAACCGTTTTAGTCCGGTCTCCTCAGGTACAATGGTCCGTTCCATACTGTCGGTATAAACCTTAAATGGGCCTGTAAGGGATATTTCATCGTAACCGTCGAGAGAATGAATGATTGAAAAGTTTACTCCATAATCCTGATAGATGTAATTATAAAGCCTGGCCACATCCAGACTAAACACTCCAATCAACTGATTGGCGGGTGAGGATGGATTTACCATCGGTCCGAGCATATTGAAAAATGTTTTTACACGCAGGCTTTTTCGCACAGGGGCCACATTTTTCATTGCCGGATTAAAAATGGGAGCATGCAGAAAGCAGATACCGGCTTTATCAACCTCTCTTTTGAGTTTATCTTCCCCGGCTGAAAACTTATACCCGAAATACTCCAATACATTCGAAGAGCCGCAACTTGATGAAACACTGTAATTGCCATGCTTGGCAACTTTTTCTCCTGTCCCGGCAACAACAAAGGCTGTAAGGGTAGAGATATTAAAAGTGTTCTTTCCATCTCCCCCGGTTCCACAAACATCGATTGTATTAAACTCATTCAGATCCACCGGGATACACAATTCAAGCAGTGCATCGCGGAACCCGGAAAGCTCCTCAACAGTAATACTTCTCATGAGATAGACGGAGATAAATGCTGCAATCTCCGGATCATTATATTTAGCCGAAGCAATATTTGTCAGAACCCTCTTGGCATCTTCCCTGGTGAGTGTTTTATGATCAAACAGATATGAAAGTATCTCTTTCATTGGTATATATCTTTTGTTAATAATGAGGGATTCATTTATTATAATATTAAGCTTCGGTTTTTGCGCCTTCTATCCAGTTCTTGATTATCATGCCCCCATATTCTGTAAGTACTGATTCGGGATGGAATTGCACCCCTCTTACATCAAATTCCCTGTGGCGAATTGCCATGATATCTCCTTCCCGGTTTCTGACGGTTACCTCCAGGCAGACAGGGAGGGTCTCCTCTTCAACGATCCATGAATGATAGCGCCCTGCATCAAAAACCTGCGGAAGCCCCTTAAGCAGGTATTCATCTCCGACAATTTTTTGCATGGCACTTGAGACACCGTGATACACCTTTTGCAGGTTCCGGATCGTTCCGCCAAACACCTCCGCGATCGCCTGGTGTCCCAGACAAACTCCAAGGATGCTTTTCTTCGAACCATACATTTCAATCAGCTGTTTGCTGATCCCTGCTTCATCGGGTACTCCAGGTCCGGGTGATATGAGGATTTTATCAAATGCAACGATCCCTTCCGGATCGATTTTGTCGTTTCTTGCAACCGTAACCCGGGTACCTGAAATACGTTCTATATATTGAACCAGGTTATAGGTAAAAGAATCGTAATTATCGACTACAAGTACTCTCATTTTCCTGAATTATTATATTTTTTTTGCCATCTGAATTGCCGATTTAAGAGCTGCAAGCTTGTTCCCGACCTCCTTTAATTCCGATTCCCTGTCGGATTCTGAAACTATACCGGCACCTGCCTGGTAGTAGAGCGTATTGTTCTTCGACAAAAAAGAGCGGATCATGATCGCATGATTAATATCACCGTTCAGCCTGATATTTCCTATGGTTCCTCCATAGAATCCCCTCCTCTTCAGCTCATATTTATCGATCAGTTCCATCGCCTTATACTTGGGGGCACCGGAAAGTGTTCCTGCAGGAAATGATTGGGCCATAATTTTTATCGTGTTTGCACCTGGAGGAAGAACTCCTGAAACCTTTGAGACCATATGAATCACATGTGAATAAAACTGTATCTCCCTGTATTTTTCAACGGTAACTTTCGAAGTTGTCCGGCTGAGGTCGTTCCTTGCAAGATCCACAAGCATGATATGCTCAGCATTCTCCTTATCATCATCTGCCAGTTGCCTTGCCAGTTCACGGTCATCATCATCGTTTCCTGTCCGCCTGAATGTACCGGCAATCGGATTGATATACGCTTTTCCGCCAGCAACTTCAATTTGTGTCTCGGGAGATGAACCAAACAACCTGTAGTTCCCATAGTCAAAGTAGAAGAGGTATGGTGAGGGATTGATCGAACGAAGTGCACGGTAAACATTGAAATCGTCACCTCTGAATCCCTGCGAAAACTGTCGTGATAGCACAATTTGGAACACATCTCCCCTGAAGCAGTGCTCCTTCCCCCGGTCTACAATTCCCATATACTGATCGTCTGTCATGTTAGTCCCCTCTTCTCCCTCTGTGTTAAAATGATACAGTGCAATGTTCCTGTTTTGAATCAGGTCCTCAATATAATCAATCGTTGAGGCCTCATCATCAACCAGGTTTTCTATGATCTGCAATTCGTTTTTCAAATGGTTGATTGCAATAATATATTTATATAACCCATACTTCATTTCAGGAATCCTTTCCTCCTCATCCATTTCCGCGTTAAAAACAATATCTTCAAAATATTGAACAGCATCGTAGGAGGAGTAACCGAATATTCCGTCAATCACCAAACCATTATCTGGCCGCTCCTGTATAAAAGCCCGTACAAATGTATCAAGCTTACCTACCACATCTGATCGCCTTTGAAGTTTCTCGTTCAGCCGCTTTCTCCCGGGCATTTGGATACTGAGGTTATCCCCTGACAGTTCAAAGTCGGCAACCTGCTGAAGGCATAGAAAGGAGTAGGAATTCTGATTGCTATGGTAATCAGAACTCTCCAGTAACAGGGAGTTCGGAAAGATATCGCGCACCTTCAGGTATATACTTACAGGTGTTATGATATCGGCCAGTATGGTCTTTGAAATTGTTTTGATTCTAATCTTTTCCATTTGCTATATATTAACAAAAAAAACCAGGACCCGCCTCAACGGCAAGTCCTGGTTTTTATTCTTTATAAATGACTGGTCCGCTTCGGCTAGGAATTATCGAAGTGCCACCACCAGTTATTATGTCCTGAATACTTCATTTTTTCATTCATTTTGTCGATGTAAAATTAAAACATTTTTCAATAAAACAACGAATTGCTGATAAAAATTAATAATACATCCGATACAAAGATTATCCATCACCTACTCCTGTTCCAGTCTCAACATTTCGAAATACTTTTCATATTTACAGGTATGGTTGTTCAGTATTCATATCTTACCAGGCCTTCGTTATTCCAACAGGTCTTTCAGTGATTCAGTTAATTAATCTAAATGTACTGACAAATATTTCATGCCAGGTATAATTCACGGTAATCTTACTAGCTCTAAATGTTGAATTTCGATTTGGACTGTTTGCTCCCGGAACTTCACAGGTATAAATTCTTTGTTTAACCACTTAATAAATAATACAGTAACTGCCGTTCAAACCACAATTAACTCATTGCACCGCACAAGAATGTTTTTTCGATTATACCCGGAGACCCGAATGCAACAAGCTCACAAATACCGCAGGTATATCACGCTTCATGAGCAGCCCTCATCAACTGACTGTAGAACTGCGTACGATTAATACGTGTCCTATTTAACTCAGCACCGCTAAAATATCAATTTCCACTAATGAAGGGATGAAGGATTCATATACATAAAATCAGACCTCCTATTGAACCGTTGAGGAAAAACAGTTAATTTCACATCGCTTAAACTTGGTTTCCTGTCTATAAACGGCACAATTATTTTAATGATAAAAACAGATAATGTGATAAAACTGATCTTGAGAAACGGGGCAGTGTTTTTCTCTGTATGGTTTATCGTGATGCTTATTTTCACAGCATCCCATGCTTTTTCAAATGACTTGCCCGATATTGAATATCTCTGGAAGTTCACTGTGCTTCCGGGACTGGTTCTTGCAATAATCGCAATGTCAGGAACTATTCTGCAGTTTTCTATTCCTGTTAGGAAGGGAATAAACTGGATATTTCTGCTTTTTGCAGCCGGACTGGATCAGGCCATAAAGATCTACCTGTTCTCGCTTGAGTGGAGGGCCATTTCCATTCCTATTATTGAGCCGGTATTCTACCTTCAGCCTACACACAATACCCTCGGCTCCTATCTGTGGGTCCTTCTGAATTTTGAGAAAAGTTCTTATCTCCTGAATATTATACTGTTTTCGGTAATAGGTTTTTTATTTGTTGAGATCTGGCGATTCTACACGAAACGAAAAGGCAACAACTTTTGGATCAATGGCTTTATCCACCTTTTTCTTGCCGGACTTGCAGCCCTGATCATTGATAACGCCTTCTGGGGGGGGTCGCTGGATTACATCACGATCAGGCCTTTCTACACATTTGACCTTAAGGATATGTACATTACTTTGTGTGAATTGTTCCTGTTAATGGAACTGATAGATAATAAGTTACTGAAACGTATCCTTAAGATGCCGAAGGACGAGAGCCAATCGCTTAACAGGGAATTTTTCAGGTTTGTGATCAATGATCTTACATTTTTGTTTAGAAGAAAAAAACGTGATTGAATAATGTGCAGGAATATCCTGTTGCACTATTGTTCCCTCCTGAGGTTGAAATCAAAATACTGCTCCCCTTCCCTGTATTGAAACTGCCTTCTTCTTTCTGTAAATTTAAAATCCAGGCTAACAGTTTTATTGGCATTGAACTGTATCTTATAGCTGGATTGTTCCAGAATAAACTGCTCACCAAAAATATTATAAATACTAATCTCATAATTTGCCGCTTTTGGCAGGTGCAGCACATACCCGCCATAGGAATCCGTTAATACTGAATAGGTCTCCCCCTCTTCACCGACAGCTGTGACCCTGATCCCCTCAAGACTGATCTTTCCCTCACTTGAGTTTGGATCCCTGTCAACGATAATCCTTCCCCTTACCCGGTAGGACTCAACAAGAGGCAGGTAATGTATCATGTCGCCGTTTACAGACATCTGTTGGTTGACCCCATTCAGGAAGAATAAATTCTCAAGGTTAGACAAAGGTGTGATATTCAGATTATATAGTCCTTCAGGCATATCTTCATGAAATACCTCACCATTGGGGTCGGTAATAAATGTTATCTCCCTGAAGGTGGTTTGCCTCATAAGGTTTTTATCGGGATCCCTCGAAATCTGTATCAGTACATTTGGGATTGGTTTCTCACTGGCATCTTTGGTTCCATTCCCATTCTGATCATTAAAACCAACTATGGTTACATCATAATATTTCAATCTTGGCTGCTGTATGTCAAACGATTTCCGGATGCCGGTCAGAACATTAATATCCCGGGTTGAGATTCGTCCCGCGAACTCATCTGTCCTGACGATCCTGTATAGATTAAAGCTGACAAATATTCTCCAACCATAATCCATAAAAAAGTCCGAAGTCAGATTTAAAATCATGTTTTCACGCATGGACGGCATATAATACGAATAATTCAGATAACTGCTCATTCGAATAGTCTCCCTGTTAAAGTAACGCTCATAGTAAGGCCTGATGTGGAAGGATTGGTTGACTGTCGGACTGCGCTCAACGACCACACTTCTGTAAATATCCGATGCCTCTCCACTGCTAAAGTAGGCTGTGAGTTTAAATGCTTCATCATAATAGCTTAAACCTGCAGTATATTGCAAATTGCCGTTTAGCTTATAGGATTCGAAAGCCGGATCATCCGATGAATAATCAACAAACATGGTATTTATCCTGATATATGGAGTGATACTTTGAACTACCCCCGTTTTAAAGGAAACAGATCCAAATACACCTGGTTGCAGATTCTTATAAACCGAATTAAAACCATTTGCAGGATTATAATAATACCTGATTGTATTTATATAGGAGGGTCCTGTACTATAAATGATCCTGCCCCTGTATAGAGCGTAGTAAAGGTTACCGTTATCATTGATGTTTTTGTTACCGGGGTAAAAGAAATTATAGGGATATCTCGTTGCATCATAGCTGTTTCTGTAATAAATACCCCTTAACATGGATCGATTGTTAATTTGATACTCCATCCTGAAATTAATTCTGTTGATTCCGCTGTTATTCAGGTAACTCATCCTTGTATTGGTATTATCGATCCTGATATCAAAGCGATTCCGCCTGTAATCGTAGGAAGCCCTGTAGGCAAAACCGACAATGGTTGTATCACTTTGAAGATAAGGGCTGTCCCCGAATCTGCTCAATGTCGTTATGGTATTCAGGCTGATCCTGTGATACTTTAAAAAACCAAAGGAGCTTCCAAGTGCATAGGAGAAGTGTTTGTCTGGTGTATTCATTTTAGATTCCACAGTAAACCCGGTATTCAATACAACACCCTTGATTGCCCGCTGATATCCGGTAAAAAAAGCAAAGTTTTTGCTAATTGGGTTATTTACTGCATTAAAGAAAACGGTACTGTTGTCATTCAGGGCATGCTGCGCCCTGATTCCCTGACCATTCATAGCATGCAGGTCGCCAACACTAAGCCTGTCGCCCATTCTAACTGATGTCCTGATATCATTGTACTGTAACCGAAATCTCAACTGTCGGTAAAGATCAAAGTCACTGTTCCGGTCGCTGTCGAAATAGATGTTGTTCATCCCGACATTATATTGCAAAACCTGGGATTCGGGAAAGAGTATTTTACCATCCATTCTGACAGTCATTTTTGGCTGCTGGAATGAAAGAAGGTTATTTAATGAAAGATCAATGTTCAAGGGTGAATCTTTGAACCTCCTGTCCCTTAGCAACTGACTCTCCAGAGGTACGATCCTGATTCCGGCTGATCGCTTTTGCTCCGGTGTCGATGCAAGAATACGAATACTCATGGCCCTCCAGTCATTGATCAGGGCCCGCTGCTCGGCATAGGAAAGCTCTTGCTTTTCCCTGACCGAAAAAACAATTACTGTATCTTTATAGGCTGGTAATTCAATAAAAACCAAACTGTCATTCGGCATAGGATGAACATACTCCAGAAGATCGCCGGTGTCAAACGACAATTTGATCATCTCATTTGAATTCCCCTTATTGCTAAGCTGAATGCGAAAATCTCCCGACGGACTGAAATCGCTGAGGAACACCTGATCCTTATCAAGGTGAATACTCCATTTTGAAACCGGCTTCAGAGACACATATGAAGTGGTATAATCATAGTATTCTGTCGACCGCAGTTCTGCATTTACTGCATACGAAACACCTCCCAACATACCATGGGGAACAACCATTCTCAAAGGAATTTGGAGCTCCTCTCCTGGTGACAGCTCCAGCTGAAAAGAATCGCCTCCAATTATCCTCCATCCATCCGGTCCTGATATTCCCAACCGCCCGGAGAAAGATTCATCTGTATGGTTGACCAAAACAACTACATTAAAAAAAGAACCCGGACCCGGTAGTATCGTTTCATTCCTTACAAACTCAAAAAATATACTTCCCTCATTACTCCCTGTTGATGTAACCTGGGAAGAGAGGTTCGCTGGTGCAGTGATGATTATAACCAGCAGGAGATGAAAAAGAAATATGAATTGCTTCTGGCAGGCGACTTCAGGCTGCCTGTGGGCATTATACATATTGCATCTATTCTCTCTTTGTAACCACAAATCAGTGCAGTTTATATATTAAAATCCCGGACCAGTAGGGATCAATTCAACTTCGATTTCAATCGTGTAATAATCTGGCGGCTCCCCAAGCAGGGTACCATTACCGCCTGCTGACACAGGTTTCCCACACTCGTAGGAGATAGAAACCTGGTGAGAATCCCATGTTAAATCAGCAAATGGAACACTTGTATAAGAGAATAATGTCGTTGAAGTAGCCTCAAGGTCCTGATATCCAAATGAGATCCCGGCAGCCAGACCGAGGTTGTTCTCCGCCTTCACCCGTACCACATCAAGTGGCAATTCATGTACGGCACCACTGATCAATGTCTGTCCGTTAAATGTTCTGAATGTCAGATCAAATCCTTCAAGATCGTGCCCCGGCTCATTGTTGTCAGTCAGAGTTATACCAAGAATAGTTCCATCCTCAATCTCAATTCCTTCAGAGTAAGCCTTTATTGAATTGAAATTGAAAGGAATACTTCCCCCAAACAAGAGGGATAGCCTGGCAGAATTCCAGCTTTGTCCTGCAAGGATTGTTGAAAAAACCAGTCCGGTTATTACAATACCTGCCCTGATGGTTTTCACACTACCTCTCATACAGTATACCCAAATAATGAACCCATACTGTAAAAATAGAAATAGTCAACCAATAAGTTGACTATTTCCACTATTATTTGAACCGGTTTCCTCTATTAGTCTACCGCGAGTTCAAACAGAACATTGGTTACGTAACGGTCGGGTGTTACAGATTGTTCAATCAATGCAGTAGCATTCATTGCCGTTGTTACGCCCTCTGAAGTACCGCAGCGCCAGACCAGTGTAAAATTATTATCAGCTGCATCTCCTGCATTCGCCTGTGTTGCACTGATATTATCCTCAATGAGTGCTACAGGATAGGCCTGAAGGGCAGTTACCTCCGTGGCACTTGCAGTCGGAGTACTCCACAACTCCTCTGTTGCAGTCGCTCCCTGTCCTGCTCCTGTTTCAAAAACATGAGTTCCATTATTAACAATGGAGAAACCAACATTGTCAAGCGCAAGACCCGTATTCGTCGGATCGTCGGTACCGATGAAAGTAGCATACTCTGATCCGTAAGTAATGGCCCAACGTGTAGAAGATGACACTGTAAAATCAGTCTGATACATCGATTCAGACGTCGCTGTGTTTGCAGATCCTGAAGTAGCAACATCACCGGAAATTCCATCTTTGTACTCATCGATAGTATTGAATACAAATTCAATATTTCCACCATTTGTGATGGTCATACGTAAAACCTGGTTGAGGTTAACAGCAACAGGAATAATGTTTCTGTCGCTAACAGCTTGTGCAAATGCAGCCCCTCCCATTAGAAGGGCAGCCAAGAACAAAAAAAGGCTCTTTTTCATTTTCATAAAATTAAGTTATTACTAAAAACTGATTAAAAAAAACTATTTTTGCTTACCGTTTCCGGAATAAAGCCTTTCAAAACTAAAAAAAATTTATGGTAGATTTGACGAAGTTATTAACAAGATTAGTAAAGTCATCTTTATTAGGGATTTACATTCTTTTCTTTCTTTTGGCCTCTTCGAAAGGTCAGGACTTCGAAGTAGCTCCTGTTCTGATTGCATTTGATGCAAATCCCGGTGAAATTCAAACTAGAATTCTGACAATCAGAAATCACAGCAATGAAAGACAAAGGTTTGTAATGAACCTGAACGACTTTATGTTCAATGAAACAGGAGCGAAGCAGGCAGTTGAGGCTGGGTCCACATCCAGGTCGTTGGTAGAATGGCTCACTATTAATCCTGCTTTTATAGAGTTGAATCCAAATGAAACTGCTGAAATACAGCTTATCATGTCAGTACCCAGAAATGGATTTTCCACAAGGTGGGGAATGATTCCTGTTGAGTTGGCGAGGGAGCAAAGTTCTTCCGGAGTTGATAAACAGTTAACCACAGGTGTGCTCCTCGTTCCCAGAATCGTAGTACTTCTTACTCAAAGTCCCAGGTCCAACCAGGACTACAGGGGCACCGTCAGCGGTGTAACTGAAGTAACAAAACCGGGAGATCTGTTTCGCAGCTTCGAGGGAACGCTGATCAACCAGGGAGATAAGATACTTGACGCAAAAGTCTTTCTGGCTGCAGCAAATATAGAAACACTGGAGGAAGAGCAGATGAACCCCATCTCGGTTACGGTATATCCCGATCAAACCAGAAAGGTAACCCTTTCCCTAAACAAAGAGTTACAGCCGGGGAAATATGCTGTTGCATTTCTTATGGACTATGGACACCGTACCTCTATTGAAGGATCACAAATCTTACTTGAAGTCCAATGAGGGGTATCATTGTTTTGCAGTTTGCTGTTCTTCCTCTGCTTCTTTCTGCACAGCAGAAACATACAACTTTATATGATAACGGGCAGAGAAGGGAATCTTTCGAATTCCTGACACAGGGAAATGATACGATCCGCGACGGTCACTATCAATTCTTTTATCCCGACGGAACACTCTGGCAGCAGGGCTCCTATAAAATGGGTATGTTGCATGGATTGTGGAAAATAAATCATCCTTCCGGTACCTTGAAGCAGCAACTCCCCTATAGAAAAGGGGTTCTTCACGGTTTGCTAAAAGAGTATGCCGTTGATGGAAGTCTACTCAAAGAGGCCGAATATGAAAATGATCTTTTGCACGGAAAAGTTATAATCTATACTGACGGAATAATAACTGAGATATCACATTACAGGAACGGACTATTGCATGGTGAGGTTATTGCCCGCTTCAATGATGGTACACTGCGCTTTATAAAACAGTACAGCGATGGCATGGAACATGGTGACCAAATTATCTATTATGAGAGTGGGAATATCAGGGAACGTTCAAAAAAACTGAATGGATATTACCATGGCCCGTTTAAAGGATACTACAAAGAGTATAAAAATCAGGCATTACAGAAACACTGTTTCTATAGACATGGTAAGCTTGAAGGAGAATTCACAGGTTTTTATCCCGGGGGGGCAATAATGAGCCGGTGTAATTATGTGTCCGACAGTATCGTTGGGCTTTACCAGGAATATTTCGATTCAGGCATAGAGGGAGTGACTGGAAAAGTACGGGAAGAGGGACAATACAGCAACCATAAAAAAAACGGTGTATGGATGTTATATTATCCCTCCGGAAATATCTACACGACGGGTAGCTATATCAATGGTAAATATTCCGGAACCTGGCATGTATACCATGAGAACGGGAATCTGAAGCAAAAGGGAAATTTTGAAAATGGTCTTGCCCAGGGAAAATTCAGGTTGTATTACCCGACAGGCGAATTAAAGAACGAAGGTAATTATCTGGATGACCTCAAAACAGGGAAATGGCTCTCATACTATAAAACGGGTGAACTGATGACGATAATACATTTCGAGAAGGGAGTCCGGGTAGGCAAGGCAGTTGCATTTGATCCGGCAGGAAACCAAATAGAGGAACACATTTACGATTATGAAGAATAAAGCCGGTGTTAAACCATACATCTGTCTCATCATACCCGTACTTCTCGCATTTTCATGCGAGGAGAAACCACCAGCTTCAGAATACTTATCTATCGAAGGGTTTTTCGTGTGTAATGAACGTTCTTTACATGCAGGTATACACAACTATATCGTTGAAATAGAAAAAGTTAATACTCAGAATAACCTATTCATTATCAATAATTTTCATAACACCGGTGAGAGTGAATTTCTCTACACGGAGTTGATTTCAGACAGTCTGTTTATTGACAACCAGGTAATCGGTAACCTATTCGTATATGGCAAAGGCACTGTTACGGATGACTTCAGACAGATAGAACTATCTTATTATACCGACGATGGTATCTTGCAACTGGATTATTACGCCACTTTCAAACGAAATTAGATTCCCTTTAAGGCTGAACAGGAAATGATTCAAACATTTCCTCAACCTGCTTTGGCAACTCCTCTGCCCTGATTTCAGGTGTTCTTCCAATCTCTCCTATGGCGACACTGTGCCAGATATGTTGTTTGGTTGCGCCTTCAAAAATATCCACCGCCAGCGCTCTCTCCATATAGTTGTAAAAATCGGGATAGTAATAACCAAAAACAGGCCTGCGTGCTTCCCTGAAGTAAACAGTGACCTGCACTTTCAAATCAGCATTCTCCTCAGCATAATCCAGTCCCCTTTTCTCCAACTCGCTTGCAAAGGCAGAACGGATACGTTCACGCTCCATACCTGTAATTACTTTGTTGTTTCCTTCGGACCAGTCGAGAAATGAATAGGTCGTATATTGGCTGAAATCCACCTTCGGATCAAGGTCGTAAAATACCCTGAAAGAGTTTCCGCACCCTGTAAACAACAGTGCTGCAGAAATAAAAACGATATACAGATTTCTCATGATTTTGCGTTTTTGATATCATTGTAAAAAAAGCAAAATCTGTGCCAGATTCAGGATAATACGGGCCTGAGAAAGTTTGTGCCTACAGGCTGAATCACACCTACACCATAAAAGAGACACCTGTCATCTGTTCCGATAATTGCCACAACTTCTGTTGGTCATCCTTGCTCACCTTCTTCCTGTTGGGGTAGGTCTGTCCAGGGTATCCCCGCATTCCTGCAAATCCTGTGGGACCATAATAGGCCCGGTGAACTGCCTCCTCAGCAGTAGCTGCATAAAGTATCGGGAGTGCGCCCATTTCGGTGCTCTGTGCCAGAATCCGATTCAATACCCTCCCTACCTTTACAAGAAAATTCCGACCGTTCATTTCCGGTCCCTTCTCAATAAGTTTGGAATCGGCATAACCATGATGTGCTACCAAAACACGCATATCGATCCCCCGGACTGTGACTTTATCGGCCAGTTCAAAGGTAAAATGGATATTGGCCAGCTTACTCATTCCATAAGCCTTCCACCGGCTATACCTCTTCTCCCAGTTGATATCACCGAACCTGATTTCCCCCATCTTATGCGCATTGCTTGAGACGTTCACAATACGCGATCCTGCAGTATTCCTGAGCAACGGAAAAAGCAATGCTGTAAGAGCAAAATGGCCCAGGTGGTTAACTCCGAATTGCATTTCAAATCCATCTGCTGTCTTCCTGTAAGGAATAGCCATCAATCCGGCATTATTAACAAGAAGATTAAGGTTGCTGTAAAGGGAAGAAAAGGCCCCTGCAAAGCCCCGCACCGATTGAATATCCGCAAGATCAAGCTTCATCACCGTCAGATCGGCACCCGGAATATTTTTCAGCAAAGCGTTTTTTGCCTCCTCCCCCTTTTCAATATTCCTGCAGGCCATTATCACTTTACATCCCTTCCCGGCTAGTCCCTTAACTGTATAAAATCCTAATCCGCTGTTTGCACCGGTTACTATGGCCATTTTTCCCTCCTGAGAGGGTATATCCTTATAACTCCATTTCATTTTTCCTGCAAATTTTTATCCTTTAACAAATGATGGGCTGTAAAGTTGAAAATAACGGATAAAAAAGATAGGGTGTTTTCCAGTTCGTGCATCTGTTATATAGAGCTTGTAGTAAAAAACCAGGGCTGGAGAAAATTTCCGGCACATTAATTTCACCGGGCTCATGTACTCCGTACTTAACTGGCATTAGCATTGAAAAGAGTTATATAGTTATATATTAAATAATTAACGAGATGAAAACAATTAAGTATTTTTTGATTATGCTTGCGTTACTGCTATCAGCAGAGACCCAGGCCGGGATTAGCATCTATAGTCCGGATGACGATGAGATTACAGATACAACAAATTTTATCGTGTATACCGGTAAAGTTATTGATGCTAAAAACAATACACCGCTACCATTCGCAACTATTGAAGCTGAAGGCGCGAATATTGCCACAGTTACCAATATCGATGGTGACTTCACACTTAAAACATCCAGAAATCAGGAGATAAAAAACATCAAAATCTCTTATGTAGGTTATAAAAACAGTACATATCCGGCTCAACCGCTGAGAAACCTGGATAATTCGATAATCAGTCTTGAACCAACTACAGTAAACCTCCGGGAGGTAACCATTACCGCTGAAAACGCAATAGATCTGATCGATGATGTGCTGAATAATATCCGCCATAATTACAGTACAGAGGAAATGATGATGACTGCCTTCTACAGGGAAACAATCCTGAAAAGAAGGAACTATGTTTCAATTTCGGAAGCTGTTATCGATATTTATAAATCCCCCTATGACAACGATTTCAGGTACGATCAGGCCAGACTCCTTCATGGAAGAAAAAGTGCAGATGTCGAGAAAATGGATACAATACTCTTCAAGCTTCAGGGAGGACCGGTCATAACATTGCTTCTTGATATTGTAAAAAATCCTTATATCCTGCTTACAGAGCAGTACAAGAAGGTGTACAGCTTCCATATTACAAGTGCTATCTCTATCAACGACAGACTGCATTATGTTGTGACTTTTAATCAGCGGCCCTATGTAACGTCTCCCTTCTATAAGGGCAAACTCTTCATTGATATCGACAAACTGGCAATAACTGAAGCTGAATTCGAACTGAATATGGACAACAAAGATGAGATGGAACTCACCAGTATGTTTATCAGAAAAAAACCTCTGGGCCTGAATGTAACACCGCAACGTGCAGCCTATAAAGTCAAATATACGATTGAGGATGGTACCAAATGGTATTTTAGCTATGCTCGTGCTGAGGTTAAATTTGACGTGAAATGGGATAAGAAGCTTTTCAAGACCTCCTATGTTGCCATGTCCGAAATAGCAATTACCGACCGGAACGACAAGCCTGCTGAAAGATTTGCCTACAAGGAAAGATATAAAAGATCGCAGGTTCTTGATGAACTGGTATATGTCTTCTTTGACCAGGATTTTTGGGGGGAGTATAATATTATCGAGCCCGATCAAAGCATTGAATCAGCCATCAGGAAGTTAAACCGTAAATTCCTGAGAAATGAAGATAATGAAGAGACACAGCCCTAACCCCTGAACAGTTCAAAAGAAAGCTCATTTGCTGCTAATAATGTTGTACATTTGATAATCCTTAACACTTTTGAAACATTTCGAATAAACCGGTTCATCAGGCATGAACACCAGGGATATACGATATCTGAAGAGAATACGGTCGGGTGACATTAAAGTTTTTGAAGAACTATTTCACCAGTACTATCCTGGTATGTGCAGTTACGCTGAGAGCCTGGTAAAAAGAGGTGAACTGGCAGAAGAGATCGTTCAGGATGTGTTCTTTAATATATGGAAAAACAAAGAAGAACTGAATATCACCAGTGGCTGGAGGGGCTACCTCTTCAGGTCGGTGTTTAATCATTCGATGATGTATCTCAGAAAGAAAAACAGGGAGGTTCCACTCGATCAGGAATGGGCCGGAAGCCTGAAAGAGCCGGACGACCAGCCTGAAGAAACAATAGACGCACAGGATCTTGATGCAGCACTTGTTTTTGCTCTGCAGGACCTTCCTGAGAGAACGAGGGAAATATTTAATCTGAGCAGGTTCGAAGGATTGAAGTACAGGGAGATAGCAGAAAAACTATCTATATCTGTTAAAACAGTAGAGTCCAATATGGGAAAAGCATTAAGGGCTTTGAGAATATCTCTTGATGAATACAGAAACAGGAACTGAAAATGAGAAGGAAAAAAAGATATTGGGAGGAGATGGCTGGCTTTATTTCAGGCGAAATGGAGCAGAAACGAGAAAAAAAATTTCTCGCAAAAACAGTTAACAATCAACAATTTAAAAACGAGTATCAACTGATGAAAGAGACCTGGGATCATTTCAACTCCAATCCGACGGAAAAATACAAAGACACCGCTAAAGCCTGGGAACGTCTGTACAACCGAATTCAAAAGGAGCAACCCCCTGTGAGGCACCAACCTTTTACCAGGATTGCGAGTTCAGGGCAAATCTTCCGTATCGCTGCAATATCCCTCCTGATCCTGGCCGTTGGAATCCCTGCACTCTATTATTCTCTCATGCAATCAGACAATAAAAAAGGGCTGATTGAGTATAATTCTCCTGAGGGTACGCTACAGGTAAGCCTTCCGGATGGAAGCCGGGTATTCCTGAACGAGGGAGCAACATTATATTATAACAAAGCAGCAATACAACAACGTGAAGTATCACTGAAAGGAGAAGGATATTTCGATGTTACTGCAGACAGGAACCGGCCATTTCTTGTAAACGCGGGAAAAGTAACCATAACTGTACTGGGTACAGCATTCAATGTACGGGAGGAGAAAAACAGGTTCGTTGAGGTATATGTGGAATCAGGTTCCGTAAATGTAAGGCTGAAGGAAGACAATCGAACTGCAACATTAGAAGCAGGGCAATTTATGCAGGCGAATGGAAATCTGAATATTTCAACACAGGAAAACCCAAATTACCTGGCATGGAAAACACACGATTTCAAATTCGTTGATGAAAGCATCGAAGATATCCTTCGTGTACTTGAAAAAGCGTACCATGTGGAAGTAAGAACTGAAAACATATCTGATGCAGGCATGAGACTTACCACTTCATACAGCAACCAATCATTTGAATCTATTCTCAATACTATTTGCACTGCATTGAATATAACCTACAAAAAAGAGGGAAAAGTTTATATATTGCAAACATATTAGTGTTATAAAGAAAACCACAACCACTGTTTAACTGTGGCTTTCTTCCAGTTGTAAAGAGGGGTTACAATGGGTTTTAAAACAATAAGTTACATTAACCCGATGTTCTTGCTTCTGCTACTCCTGATTTTTCCAGTAAGTGAATCCTTTCCGCAGGAACCCGGAAAAATCAGGGTAACTCTGAAGGCAGTTAACAAACCATTACATGCTGTATTGGATGATCTAACGGTTCAAACAGGATACTATTTCACTTTTGATTCCAGATTAACTGACAGTCGCAGACGCATTTCCCTGGAAATGAAAAATACACCGCTGAAGACTGTTGTGGATTCCCTGTTTGAGGAACCGGATATTGCATGGCGCATTATTAACAATAACATTGTAATCTTCCCGGAGAAGGACCAGCACAAAACGATCAGTTCCGATACCATCCCGGAAGGACCAAAGCTGTTAGAGGTTCTGGGCAATGTAATGGACCTGAAATCAGGAAAACCCCTTGCCTATGCAACAATTGCCGTAATGGACAGCTATTTCGGAACTATTTCCAATGTGGAGGGACACTTTGTACTTCGTATACCTGACACGCTATCACAGCCAATCCTTGTTGTATCCTATATCGGATACTATAACCATTATACGCCCATAAGCGTTGACTCAGATAAAGAGGTGGAGATCCGAATGAACCGAAACCTTATTTCACTTCAGGAGGTAATTATTCGCTACAAAGATCCTGCGGGCCTGCTTGCAGAGGCCATTCAGAAAATCCCTCAGAATTACCTGTCTGAACCTTCAGGAATGCAGGCATATTACCGGGAAAAAGTGAACAAAGATGATAAGACCATGATATTCTCCGAAGCAGTTCTGGAGATCTCAAAGGCCTCCTATTCCGGCTCGATTACATCAGAAAGGTCTCGGATTCTTAAGGGAAGAAAGATCACTGATATCGACCTTCAGGATACGGTGGTTTTCAGGATCAGATCGGGTTTCAACAGCATGCTGCAACTCGATATTATTAAAAACATGCCCGATTTTCTTTCCGAAGGTTTTCAATTACTCTACGACCTGCGTTTCTCTGATGTAGTCACCTTTAAAGATAAGCTCGTTTACGTAATCTCCTTTCGTCAGAAGGAAACCATTAATGAAACACTGTTCAGGGGAAACCTCTATATCGACCGGGAAACTCTTACGATTCTTGCTGCAGATTTTGAATATGACCCTTCAAGACTAAGTCATGAAGAAAGAATGTTTGTTTCAAAAAAAAGCCGGGGAGTAAGGATCCGACCCGTGAGCACCGGATACTATGTGGAATATGGTAAGTCCGAGGGAGCATATCACCTATCACAGGTTCAGGGCAAAGTCGTTTTTAAAGTCAGGAAAAAGGGCCAGTGGATTGCATCCAAATATGAAATCAACCTGGAGATGGCTATTACCCGTACAGATCCCGGCAACCCACCCAGGATAAGGTTTACAGAACAACTTTTGCCATCAACGATCATGTCGGAGCAGCAATTTGTGTATGACCCGGATTTCTGGGGAGACTACACCACGATTACCCCGGAAGCAAGTCTGACTGAAGCACTAAAACAGATTGAAAAATCAATGGTAGAGGTTAATATTTCTGAATAGAATTGAAAAGAACACAACTGCAACTTTTAAACAATTTTAGTAACATTGTGATATGTTATGCATTGATTACTCTGAACCGTTATTTAACCAGGGACGATCAACCTTTTATGGAGGATTATAAACGTTAGTAATCAATTAGTTAGTGAATTCAAAAAAGAGAAAGTAATTCAATGGCTCTGAACATCCTCGACTGGATCATAATTGCACTGTTCTTTGTTGTATTAGTTAGTATAGGCTACCTCTCATCACGCGGTGCAGGCAGGAACACTGCCAGTTTTTTCCTTTCGGGCAGGGAAATGCCCTGGTGGTTACTGGGAGTTTCAATGGTTGCAACCACCTTCTCATGCGACACGCCGAACCTCGTAACAGATATGGTACGTAGCGGCGGAGTAGCTTCCAACTGGCAGTGGTGGGCTTTCCTCCTCACTGGTATGCTCACAGTATTCATCTACGCCAAATTATGGAACCGTTCAAAGGTTTTAACCGATAATGAGTTCTACGAACTCCGGTACAGTGGAAAGATGGCCGAATTTCTTCGTGGATTCAGGGCAGTTTACCTCGGAGTATTCTTTAATGTAATGGTAATCGCCAGCGTGTCCCTCGCCTTCATAAAAATCGTAAGCGTTATGCTGGGTATGAACCCGACGATAGCACTGGTTGTTGCAGCTGTCATTATTGTCTTCTACTCCGGAATCGGCGGTCTAAAATCGATCCTGTATACCGACTTGTTCCAGTTCTCATTTGCCCTTTTTGGTGCGATTATCGCAGCAGTCTTCGTTACAAAATCACCGGAAGTTGGTGGGCTGAACGCTCTGATGTCCCGCCCGGAACTTCAGGATAAGCTGCAACTGATACCCGATATCAACAACACCGAGCTGTTTATCAGCATCTTCCTTATCCCCATCGCGGTTCAGTGGTGGGCGGCCTGGTACCCCGGTGCCGAACCGGGCGGAGGTGGGTATGTCGTTCAGCGAATGCTTTCGGCGAAAAATGAAAAGCATGCTGTCGGAGCAACGATGCTCTTTAATTTCTTCCATTATGCCATCCGTCCCTGGCCCTGGATCATAGTTGGTCTGGCATCCCTGGTGGTCTTCCCAAACCTCGATTCGC
Source organism: uncultured Bacteroidaceae bacterium (assembly GCA_964539395.1). Taxonomy (GTDB): domain Bacteria; phylum Bacteroidota; class Bacteroidia; order Bacteroidales; genus M55B112. Next base: position 23,379 of record CAZIIU010000024.1, on the reverse strand, counting down.
TGCATCAGGCCTTCCCCGATGTAAACCCGCAATTTGTTAAACACGACCTTGCCTACCCTGCCATGCTGAAGACTTTTCTACCTGCGGGCCTGCTCGGACTCGTGGTCGCATCACTGATCGCTGCATTTATGTCGACTGTTGCATCGCAGATCAACTGGGCATCCTCATACCTGGTTAACGACCTGTTCGGCAGATTTATCAAACCCAATGCCACTGAAAAACAGCGCGTACTATTTGGCCGTTTATCAACGATATTGCTGATGACCCTTTCTGTGCTGCTGGCCCTGTCGCTTAAAAACGCTTTGCAGATATTCCGCTACCTGCTGATGATCGGTGCCGGAACCGGACTGTTGTATATCCTGCGCTGGTTCTGGTGGAGGATCAATGCCTGGTCAGAATTGATTGCGATGATTGCAGCATTTACCTTCTCAATCACCTTTATCCTGGTGGAAAACTTTGGTATGACAGAGCTTGGTAAAGATCATATCTCTATAGCAGGGGTAAAAACAACAATGGGAATATGGAACATCTTTAAATTCATCTCCATTGTCTTCCTTACTACTATCTCGTGGATCATAACATCATTGGTCACCAAGCCGGTAGATGATAAGATACTGCGCAGCTTTTATGTGAAGATCAAACCTGGTGGACCGGGCTGGCGGAGAGTGCTGGAGAAAGCGAGTTATGAAGGCGTGAAACTTGTAAAAGAGAAGGACCTGAAGTGGGATGTTCCAACAGGAATACTTGCGATGATATTTGGCGCCATTGCTATTTATAGCGTACTATTTACGACTGGCATGTTCCTCTATGGAGATATAATAATGGGAATTATTTTTGTTGTTCTGAGCCTGTTTTCTACAACCGGCATGATCTGGTTCTGGAGAAAACTAAAAACAGAATGAGCCTGGTAGATGTTTAACAATTAACATTCAATTCATATATCTGGTGCGAATATTTTTTATACTTGCCAAACGGCTCGACATGGATTGATTTATTAAACAGGACACAATAATGAAAAACAGATATTTTTCTATAATCCTTGTACTGGCAAGCTATTCCTGTCTTGCTCAACATACAGATCCGGGTTACCCTGAGGCACAATTCTTGGTTTTTTCCGATCCACATTATTATGATCCCTCTTTAGGAACTAAAGGAAAAGCTTTCCAGAACTATCTTGACAAAGACAGGAAATTATTGAAGCAGAGCAGGGAGTTGATGCTTGAGGCAATAGATATCATTGCGGGTACAAATGCATCATTTGTGTTAATACCTGGCGACCTGACCAAAGATGGAACCAGGGTATCTCATCTTGAATTTGCAGAGCTAATCAACGAAATAAGTAAGGCCGGCAAAAATGTCTTTGTGGTGCCTGGCAACCATGATGTCTCCAACGGAGAAGCACATTCCTACAAGGATGATGAAACTATTACTGTTGAGAATGTTAGTCCTGCATTATTTAAATCGATCTATAACAACTTTGGTTATAGCAGGGCAATCTTTCAAGATCCATCTTCTCTGAGTTATGTTGTCGAACCGGTCGCCGGATTATGGGTGCTGGGGCTCGATGCATGCCTGTACAATAAAAACCTTCCGGATCATCACCCTGTTACCGGTGGTGCCTTTTCCCCCGAAACCCTTCAATGGATCGAAGGAGTTGCAACCAGTGCCCATAAAAAGAGCAAAAAAATGATCGCATTTATGCACCATGGGGTGGTTGAACACTACAAAAATCAGGAGAAATTCTACGGCGAGTATCTTGTCAACAACCATGAAACAGTATCCGAAAAATTTGCGAACCTTGGAATAAATGTAGTATTTACCGGGCACTACCATGCTCAGGATATAACTCTGAGAGAGTTGAAAAATGGCAACTTTATTTACGATATACAAACCGGATCGTTGGTTACATATCCCTGTCCCGTCAGGCATATAACTATAAGTAATAATACGATGCAGGTATCTTCCATGTTCATCGAAAAAATCGACAGCAATCCTGATGATTTCGTTACTTTTAGCAAGGAATATGTGCACAGCGGGATCGCGGGAATAGCAGAAAAAACCCTGATATCCTATAAATTGAAACCGGAAGATGCGACCAAATTATCCGGACAGGTTGCAGATGCATTTCTCGCCCATTATCGCGGAGATGAAATTGTCCCAAAACAATATCTTGATCTTAAGGGAATCGGACCCAGGGGAAGAATTATCATTCTTTTTAAAAGAAAACTGATTGTTGGACTCTACAATGATTTGCCACCGGCTGACAATGATGTTTCATTCAGTTTATTGAATCCCTGATTCATATTTTAGCCAGTTATCCCGGCAGGTCTTCCTTCCTTATTCCTGTTTGCAAATACAACTATCTCCGTATTTCAAGGTACTAGTTGCAAGCATATGGTTCGTATTTTTTATGTAAGTTTGCTCCATGATTCAGGAAACAGTAAAGGTGAGTTTTCCCTTTTTCGAGTCGGATCTGAGAGATGCAATCGCTCAGCACGGTATCCTTAAATCGATCCCTGAAGGTAATACACTCATAGAAGAGGAGCAATATATCAGGTCATTCCCTATTGTGCTTGAAGGTTTGATCAGAGTGACTCGAATGGATGAGAATGGTAACGAACTACTACTCTATTATCTGAAGCACGGCGAGGTTTGTACCGTTTCTCTCAGCTGTTGTGTCGACCGGACCAAAAGTATGGTGAAAGCCGTTGCCGAAGAAAACACCACTGTGATTGTCATCCCCGTTGAACTGCTGGACAGCTGGATGACAAAATACCAGACCTGGAAAGAATTTGTAATGATCTCCATGAGAAAAAGATTTGATGACCTGCTACAGACCCTCGATAGTATCGCATTTATGAAAATGGATGAACGGCTCGAACGGTTTTTTACCGACCGCTTCAGAAATACGAAATCGACAGAGTTTACAGGATCACACCAGGATATCGCCTCCTCGCTCAGCACCTCCAGAGAGGTAATCTCCCGCCTGCTAAAACAGATGGAACGTAAAGGGATGATCAAAATGGGCCGAAACCGCATCGATTATTCTTCTCTATGTGGCTAAAGTTTCTATCCTGGCCATGCTTTCCATTTATCTGCAACCAACATCGGGCAACCATTAAATCTCTTATTGGAGAGGTCCGGTTCCTGCTGCGGAAAAGCCTCCCGAAAGTGTGGCTTTTATACAACATACCACACTTCCGCATCCATCCGCGGCCGATCTTAAAGCCTTCACCCAAAACCAACAGGGCCCTGCCAGAATTATCTTACCTTTGCAGAAAATAACTGGTGATTGAAATCGGTAAATATAACAACCTGGTGATCCTGAGAGAAACCAGTGTAGGGCTCTTTCTCGGTGCGGAAGATGGTCAGGATGTACTGCTCCCGCGCAGGTACTACCCTGAAAGTTACCAGATCGGCGACAGGATTAGAGTCTTTGTTTATCCCGATAACGAAGGCAGAAAGATTGCTACGACGCTTGTTCCGAAAGTGCTGGTGAATGAGTTTGCTTTTTTACAGGTGAAAGCAATTGAGTCCGTTGGTGCATTTATGGACTGGGGACTTGACAAGGACCTGATGGTCCCTTTCAGGGAGCAGAGACAGCGTATGGAAAAAGGAAGATGGTATATAATATACATGTATGTAGATGAAAAAACCGCCAGGCTTGTAGGCACAAATAAAATTGAAAAACACCTTCAGAATGATCAATTAAAAATAAAAGCTGGCGATGAAGCAGAAGTGCTAATCATGCAAAAGACCGACCTTGGCTATTCCGCTATCATCAATAATGAGCATAAAGGACTTATCTATGATAATGAGATCTACAGGGAGATCAATATCGGTCAGAAACTCAACGGTTATATCAGGACTATCCGCAGGGACAATAAAATTGACATATCCCTTCAACCCCCAGGTTTCAGAAATTCCATTGATTCACTTTCTGATCTCCTGACCAGAAAGTTAATTGAAAACAGTGGCTTTCTGCCACTGAACGACAATAGTAGTCCTGAAAAAATATACGAAACACTGGGAATCAGCAAAAAATCCTTTAAAAAAACGATTGGTGCACTCTACAAGAGCAGGGAAATTGAAATTACTACAGAAGGAATTAAAATGCTCCCGGCTGAAGGCCATAAATAGCAAGTCATAGGTGCATTGTTCAGTGAGGCAACGATTCCATGTATCCAGTCCTCCTGGAAAGATCCTTTTCAGGTTACCTGCTCCTCGTATCTTCCATAACTCATGAGCTTACTCATTAGCATTTCTGCTTGCCGCTCAATATAGCTTCCATTTATATACATCATCCTTGAGTCTTAACACCTCTCAACCCTTTCCCCGTGTATGCTGTAAAGCCTGTTTTTCGATCTTTGATTTTCTCCTCATTTCTTCTAATTTCGTCCATTTGAAACCCAAAATACAACATAACGTGAAAAAAATTGTATTTCTCTTAACCGGATTAATCATCGTTACTTTGTCCTGTAACACAAATAAGCCTGAAATGAATCCTCTCTTATCAGAATTTGATACCCCATTTGGTGTTCCGCCATTTCACCTGATTGAATATGAACATTATATGCCTGCAATAGAGGAGGGCATGAAAAGGCAAAACCTCGAAATTGAAGAAATCATCAATAACCCGGAAAATCCAACATTTGACAACACCATAGCAGCCCTGGATTATAGTGGTGAGATGCTCGGTCGTGTTTCAACTGTTTTCTATAACATCCGCTCGGCAAACACCAGCGATGAGATACAGGAGATTGCACGTGAACTGGTTCCTCTTTTGTCGGCACACCGAAGCAATATCAACCTCAATTCGGACCTCTTTAAAAGAATTGAAGAGGTATATAACAAGCGGGATGAACTCAACCTGACCGGAGAGCAGGAAATGCTGCTCGAAAAGACATATAAGCGCTTTGTGCGCAGTGGTGCCGGACTGAATGAGGAAGATAAGGAGAACATGAGAAAGATTGATGAAGAACTCTCAATGCTCTCCCTGAATTTCGGTGACAACCTGCTCGAAGAGACCAACAATTACAAACTGGTAATTGATGACGAAGCTGATCTGGCAGGATTGCCTGAAAGTGTTATGTCGACAGCCACTGCAGAAGCAAAAGAAGCAGGAATGGATGGAAAGTGGGTCTTTACCTTGCATAAGCCCAGTTGGATTCCTTTTCTGACCTATGCAGAGAACAGGAACCTCAGGGAAGATATCTACAGGGCGATGTACAACCGGGCCAACAACGATAATGAGTTCGACAATAAAGAGATTATAGAAAAGACGGTAAAATTGCGAACTGAAAGAGCTCAGCTGCTTGGGTATGATAACCACGCCGAATACGTGCTGGAAGAACGCATGGCAAAGAATGCAGGGAATGTTTATGACCTGCTGATGAGATTGTGGGAGCCGTCACTCAGGATCGCGAAGGAGGAGGCAGCAATGATGCAGGAGATGATCAACCAGGAAGGTGGCAACTTTTCTTTGGCATCATGGGACTGGTGGTATTATGCTGAAAAGATACGAAAGAAGAAATATGCCCTCGATGATGAAGAGTTGCGTCAGTATTTCAGTCTGGAGGACGTTACAGAAGGTGTTCTGGATGTCATCAATGAGCTTTATGGGATTACATTTGAAAGAAGAGATGATCTTCCGGTCTATCACGATGATGTGATTGCCTATGAACTAAAGGATAGGGACGGTTCGCACCTGGGTGTGCAATATATGGATTTCTATCCCCGCCCAGGCAAGCGCCAGGGAGCCTGGAGCACCAGTTTCAGGAAGCAGCATATACGCAATGAGGAAAAAATCAGCACGATAGGATCGATTGTTTGCAATTTCTCAAAACCGACAGACAATAACCCTGCCCTCATCTCATTTGATGAAGCCCTTACATTCTTCCATGAAATGGGTCATGCCCTGCACGAACAATTCTCTGACTGCACATATCCCGGTATTTCAGGAACAAACGTGCCAAGGGATTTCGTTGAATTGCCTTCACAGATTATGGAAAACTGGGGGCGCCACCCTGATGTGTTGAAAAACTATGCGAAGCACTATAAAACAGACGATCCCATACCGGATGAACTTCTGAACAAGCTTGAGGCAAGCAGTAAATTCAACATGGGTTTTGTGACAACCGAGTATCTGGCAGCAGCTTTGCTGGACATGCGATATCATACAATTTCCGAAGTGAAGGACCTTAATGTCTCCAGGTTTGAGGAAGCTGCCATGGAGGAAATTGGCCTGATAGATGAAATCATACCCCGATACAAATCCACCTACTTTAGTCATATCTTTTCCGGCGGGTACTCTGCCGGTTATTACAGCTACATCTGGTCTGAAGTTCTGGATAAGGATGCCTTTAATGCATTTGTCGAGGCAGGTGATCTGTTCGACCAGGAATTGGCAGACTCATTCAGGAAAAATATCCTGTCAAAGGGAGGAACCCGGGAACCAATGGAGATGTATATTGATTTCCGTGGCAAAGAACCCGATCCGGATGCACTTTTGGAGGCCAGGGGACTTAAATAGAAAATTGAAGCAGGTCTATTGAATTCCCCCTGAGCCATATTCAGTATGGAAATACATTGTCTTGTAATGTTAACTTAAGAATTAATTAAGCAGGATTTCAGTTATTTTATCCTGCTTTCATTATATTCGCAATCGTATAAAGCTTTTGTGAATATAATAACTATGATGAAAATATATCCCAATCCGGCAAGATCCACAGCCTACATTAGGGTACCCTCACAAATGAAAGGACAGAGTAGTTTAACAGTAACCAATCGGAAGGGTATTGTTATTGAGGAGAGAGCTTTTTCAGCGGATGAAACCAAATTACTGGCTCTTGATCTCACCGGTCAACCCAATGGTCTTTATAATGTATACCTGTCTGATGAGCAATTAGTACTTTGTGACGAGCTTCTGAATCTGGTTGATCAGAATTCAAGTGTTCCTATGAGCTGATTTCAGGGTTGACTTTCAAAAGTAATGCATCATGGTTTTAACCGTGATTACCTCTTCATTGCAGTATTTAACCCCGGACCGCCGGGCTGCCGCCAGTTACTTGACATCCGCAATGATTTTATGCGGTTTAAAGGATAAACATCTACCTGATAAGGTGTCACCTGTAATTTCGTTCACCCATAAGTAGTATTGACAGACCCGTATAACGGATAATAGTATTCCCAAATTTACAGACAACTAGTGTGAAAATCTTTATGAAACGAATCTGAATAATGTTCAATTTCCTGTACAACAAACACACACAGTTTATCATGCCGGAATAAATCATGCTGTATTGAAATAAATTCCAAAACTGAAGCACTTTTGGTTTCTTTTAAATAAGCAATTTACTGCTACCTTTGTTTCCGGGAAGCTAATATTATGTATAAAACAATTCATGAAAGATTCGTACAAACATAAGGGTCTGCGCCAGAAACTAATTGACTCATTGAGAGAAAAGGGAATTCAGAACGAGCAGGTACTGGAAGCAATGAACAGGGTGCCTCGTCATCTTTTTATGGACAGTGGTTTTATTAACCATTCCTATACGGATAAAGCATTTCCGATAGCTTCAGGACAAACCATATCTCAACCTTATACTGTAGCTTTTCAAACTGAATTACTTGATCCACAAAAGCATCAGAAGGTACTGGAAATCGGAACCGGATCCGGGTACCAGACTGCAGTTTTACTCGAACTTGGCACGCGGGTTTACACGATTGAAAGGATCAGGGAGCTATACCTGTCAGCACGTAATCAGCTATTGCCACTGGGTTACAACCCCGGCTTCTATTTTGGAGACGGCTATGAGGGACTTCCCTCATTTGCTCCATTTGACAGAATCCTGGTTACTGCCGGCGCAAAGGAGGTTCCCGAAAAACTACTGGAACAACTTGCCTTGGGTGGCCGTATGGTTATACCGGTGGGTGACCGGTTCGGACAAAAAATGATATTAATCGAAAAAAAGAGTGAGAATAAAATTGAGAGGTCCGAACATGGACATTTCGCATTTGTTCCATTGCTACAAGGAAAAACGAAGTAAGATGATACATATTGAAAGAATGGTATTCAACTCTTTTGGAGTAAACACTTATATACTCTGGGATGAAACCGCTGAATGCATCATCATTGATCCTGCAAACTATTCGGAAGAGGAGGACAAAATAATTGAATCATTCATTGAAAGTCATAAACTAAAACCAGTACTTCACCTGAACACACACTGCCATATTGACCATGTCCTGGGATCCCGGTTTATCAGGGAAAAATACAATATACCCTTTCATACCCACCGTGAAGAGAGGACACTCCTGGCTAAAGCGCCACTAATGGGAGAAATCTTCGGATTCCAAATAGAGGCGCTTCCTGAGCCTGATAAAACCATTGAACCAAATGATTTCATCAGATTTGGCAATTCTAAACTACGTGCTATACATGTGCCCGGACATTCACCAGGAAGTCTCACCTATTATTCAGAATCCGATGGTTTCGCGATAACTGGGGATGCACTCTTTGCGGGAAGTATCGGCAGAACAGATCTTCCAGGGGGTGACTATGATATGCTGATAACCAGTATCAGGAAAAATCTTTTTACACTTCCGCCGGATACCGTTATCTGGCCTGGTCACGGAGACTCCTCAACCATTATGAAGGAGATCGAAAACAATCCATTTTTTTAGTGATTGTAAAACATAATTTTTGAAAAAAATCTGTTATTACGAAACATTATCTTTGAACTTCATTTTAAAGTTGCTGTAAAAAAATCATAACATGAGAGAAGACAAATTCAGCGGCCGACATATCGGGCCAAGAGAAGATGATATCACAGAAATGTTAAAAGTAATTGGCGCAGGATCTGTTAGCGAGTTGATTATGAATACGATACCCTCATCTATCCTGGCGCCTGAAAGATTTATACTTGATGAGGGGCTCTCTGAATCTGAATATTTGAAACAGATCACTGAAATTGCAAATAAGAATAAGGTATTCAGATCATACATCGGACAAGGATACTACAATACCTTTCTTCCTTCCGTAATTAAAAGAAACATTCTTGAAAACCCCAACTGGTATACCTCCTATACACCTTACCAGGCTGAGATTTCACAGGGCAGGCTTGAGGCTTTGCTGAATTTCCAGACAGTGATTTCAGAACTTACCGGTATGAAGCTGGCAAATGCATCGCTGCTTGATGAAGCATCTGCCGCTTCAGAGGCTATGATCATGATGTATAATGCAAGAACAAAGGCTGACGAAAAAGAGGGAAAAAATGTTTTTCTGGTTGATAAAAACATTTTTTTACAGACTATGGAACAACTTGAATTAAAAGCTGAAAGTCTTGGAATTGTAATAGTTAAAGGCGATTTCGCTCAAATGTCTTTCCCCGAAAAAGCTTTTGGATGCTTCATACAGTATCCTTCCGCGGACGGCAAGCTGTTCGATTACAGCTCATTCACCAGGTCGGCGAAGGAAAAGGGCATTTATGTGGGAGTAGCAGCAGATATTATGAGTCTTGCATTGCTTACTCCGCCAGGTGATTGGGGTGGTGATGTAGTTGTAGGATCAACCCAAAGGCTGGGAATCCCAATGTTTTACGGAGGTCCGCATGCCGCTTTTTTCGCTGCCGCGGAGAGCTTCAAGCGACACCTTCCTGGAAGGATTATCGGTGCTTCAATTGATGTTCACGGTAATCCCGCATACAGAATGGCCCTGCAAACGAGAGAACAGCACATCAAGCGTGAACGTGCAACTTCAAATATATGTACTGCACAGGCACTGCTGGCCAATATGGCAGGGATGTTCGCTGTTTATCATGGACCGGAAGGACTCCGTGAAATTGCTGAGGATATCCATACCGGGGCTGTCTGGATCGATGAACAACTTACAGCACTTGGATTCAAACAGGAGAACGAGTTTTTCTTCGATACCCTCAAAATATTGCTTCCGGAACATATCTCCTCCTCAGACATCCGGAAAATAGCCGAGGAATTTGAAATCAACTTTTTCTATCCCGATGAGAAAACGGTCATCCTCTCAACCGACGAATCTGTTAAAGAGGGCGAACTGAATGATATTATTCATGTTTTCGCCGTAGCGCTGAAAAAAGCATATAAAAGAGTTAAATCACTCAGCAGAAGATCCATTATTCCTGAACAACTATACCGCAGGGATAATATCCTTCAACAGGCAGTTTTTCACAAATACCGTTCAGAAACTGAACTGATGAGATATATCCATCAATTGGAAAGAAGAGATATTTCCCTGACCAGGTCGATGATCTCACTCGGTTCCTGTACCATGAAATTAAATGCAGCAACCGAACTGATACCCGTCAGTTTCAATGAATTTTGTAATATCCATCCATTTGTTCCGATAGACCAGGCTGAAGGCTATTACCAGATGATGAATGAGCTGTGCCATGATCTGGAAAAGATCACCGGTTTCGAAGCAGTATCGCTGCAGCCAAATTCAGGGGCCACAGGGGAATATACCGGTATGATGATCATCAGGGCATATCATGATAGCAGAAATGAAGGTCGCAGGAACATCGTACTGATCCCTGCCTCAGCGCATGGTACAAATCCTGCCAGCGGGGTAATGGCAGGTATGACAGTGAAGGTTGTTCCCTGCGATGAAATGGGTAATATCGATACGGAAGCACTGCGTAGAATGGCCATTGAGCATTCCGTCCATCTGGCGGCAATCATGATTACCTATCCCTCAACACATGGGGTGTTTGAAGAGAATATTATGGAGATTATAGATATTGTGCACCAGAATGGCGGACAGGTATATATGGACGGAGCAAATATGAACGCACAGGTAGGACTTACCAACCCGGCATTGATTGGTGCGGATGTTTGTCACCTGAACCTGCACAAGACATTTGCAATTCCACACGGTGGAGGTGGTCCTGGTGTAGGTCCGGTCGGCGTCGCAAAACACCTTGTTGAATTTCTGCCTACACACCCATTGGTCCAAACCGGTGGTGTCAAAGGAATTCGTCCGGTTGCTGCAGCACCTTTTGGGAGCGCCGGGATAGTTCCAATCTCGCATGCCTATATAAAAATGCTGGGGAAAGAGGGCCTTACGGAATCTTCCCGTATAGCCATTCTCAACGCAAATTACATTGCAGCCAGACTAAAGGATCACTACAAAATTCTCTACCGGGGCAATAAAGGATTTGTAGCCCACGAAATGATCATCGATTGCAGGAGTTTTAAAGGTGAAACAGATATCACCGAAACAGATATCGCAAAACGATTGATGGACTATGGATTTCATGCCCCTACATTGTCGTTTCCCGTGCATGGAACACTCATGGTTGAACCCACTGAAAGCGAATCCAAAGCCGAACTTGATCGCTTTACAGAGGCAATGATGGATATAGTAAAGGATATTGAAGCTATTGGCAGAGGAGAGATGGACAAAACCGACAATGTATTGAAAAATGCGCCCCATACCCAGGCTGCGATAATCTCAGAAGACTGGAAACATCCATATGGCAGGGAAAAAGCGGTGTTTCCCCTCCCCTGGGTGAGAGAGAATAAGTTTTGGCCTTATGTTGGCAGGATCAATGATGCCTATGGTGACAGGAACCTGGTCTGTATCTGCGATCCAGTTGACCAGTACGCTTACTCTCCTGTATAAAAGAAGTAAGGGTAATGAACCCTCATTCATTACCCTTTCACCGATCAACAAACAAGAAACAACAAACGATTTTCCCTAAACTGTTCTTTCTTCTGGCTTTTTTAAGCTGAGAAACAGGAAGTTCTCACACTCGATCTCCGTGCTGTAACGCTTGTTCCCATCCTCGTCATCCCAGCTGTTGTTCACAATTTTCCCCTCTATGTAAAGGGAGTCCCCCTTCTTCACAAATTCCTTGATAACAGAGGCCTTTTTGTTCCAGACCTTTACGCGGTGCCACTGTGTCGAGGTGACCTCTTCACCGTTTTTATCCTTGTAGGTCTCTGAAGTTGCAAAAGGAAAGCTGGCCAGAAATACCTCGCCATTCTTCTCATTGATCTTTGGCGCATCGCCAACGTTACCCACCAGGGTAGCCTTATTAATTCCGTACTTCATAGTTTGAATTTTTAAATGATAGTACCTGTTAATGTGACTGGGCAGGAAAATATCGTGCAGGACCATGCTCAGATTACTGACCCGACTAATTTATATCCATTCTAAACCATGGAAATTATATTGCTAAATATTTCACGGGTCCGGCAAATTTCATAATCTTGCAGAGCAATTTGATATAAATCTCAGAAACAGAGCGAAAACGTAAAATATATTGACACAGGTCAGTTTATTTTACAATACATATCAAGCAGGAAAAAATACAGGCATTTGGATATTTAAATAATTTTGAGAATAACTATGAAGAAAAGATTGAATCAACCAGTTTATTTCAGGATGTTGCTGTCGGTGATTTCCGCAGTGGCACTGATACTCTGCATTCCGTCCTGTGATTTGCATGAGATTTCCTATCCCGAGGAGGAGTATAGTTCATTCAGTGAATCAATACAACCCATCTTCACAAGTGACTGTATCGGTTGCCATTCCGGAGGTAATCTGAATCTTACCGAAGGCTCCTCCTACGTATCATTAACCACCAATGGATATACAGATACCGATAACCCCGAAGCAAGCCTGATATACACAACCCTCCAGGGTTCATCGCACAGATCCTATACCACATCTGAAAACAGGAAACTGATCCTTGAATGGATTAAAGCAGGTGCACCTAACGATTAATCATTCAAAAAACTTATCATGAAAAAAGGAATCATCTATCTGACAGCACTGTGTGCAGGAATTCTTTTTGCGGCCCCAACATCTGCGCAGGATGAGGACAAGCCGATCAGACCGCCGTTTGAGACAACATTGCTTATCGACAATCAAACAACAGTGAATCCTTACAAGGGAGCAATAACACTCGAGATACAGCACAGGTTTTCGCAAATTTCCTCCATCAGCGATCTCTTCGGAATTTACGGAACCGCCAACACACGAATGGCTCTTTCATATGGTATTACCGATAAACTGATGGTCGGTTTTGGTACAACACGCAGTTATAAGCTGCAGGACCTGGAATGGAAGTATAGTGTTCTTACCCAGACCCAGTCAGGCAGGATCCCTGTATCTGTTAGTTACTCCGGAAACATGGTCCTTGATGCAAGAGACTCAGAGGCCTTCGGCGACCCGGAATTTTACAAAGCCATCCACAGAATGTCATACATGAACCAGGTGATTGTCTCCAGGAAATTTGGTATGAGGCTCAGCGCACAGGTTGCCCCTACTTTTATCTGGATGAATGCAGTTGAAGAGGGCTATAACAATATCAACTTTTCGGTGAATACAGGTATTCGTGCCATGGTACTGGGATTCCATTCGATCATTCTGGAATATGAACAACCTGTTAACCAGGCTGAAGCAGATGTTTATCCCAACCTTGCGCTCGGTGTTGAGATAGGAACAAGTACCCACTCCTTCAGGGTGTTTGCTGCGAATTACAATGCACTGGTTAAGAACTATAACGTTGTATATAACCCGAATAATCCATTTGACATGGATTACCAGTTCGGATTTAATATTTCGATAAAATTCTAATTACGGAGCAGGGAATTTAAGACCGGGAAGATTTCTATTACATGAAAGTAACGATCAAATTAAGAAGCTATTATAAAAATGAAGAATCTGTTTATTGGCATATTGCTGATCTTCATTTCTTCACCTATCATTCTCTATTCTCAGGTAGAGCCATCGCAAGAGGGTCCTGACCTGGAAGATTACCGGGTAGTAAATGATTTTGTGGATGATAATGAAACATGTCTGACGTGTCATGCCGAGACAAAATATGTGCTTATAGATGAATTCTTTGGACGGGAAGTCGTTCAATCCATGTGTCCGGATAAAATCATTGACAGAGATGACTATTATAGCATGGTACACAAAAGCTTTGCCTGTCTTGATTGCCATGCTTACGAATTTGAAGAATTTCCCCACCCGCTTGAGGCGAGATTGGAAGAACCATATCAGTGTATAGACTGCCATGGCTATGATGAAAACTATGCCCACTTCCGTTTTGAGGAGATTGAAATGGAATACCTGGAAAGTATACATGCTACACAAACTGATAATTTTTCATGCTGGAAATGCCATGATCCGCATACATATAAACTGACTGTGAGGGACGATGGTTCCAGTATCAGGGAAGCCGTTGCCTATAACAATGATATATGCCTTTCGTGCCATTCTGATTTTAGCAGGTTTCAGCTGTTAACCGACAGGGAAGAGATCAATATATTAGAGACCCACGACTGGTTGCCGAACCAGACAGCGCATTTTGCAAGTGTCCGGTGTATTGAGTGCCATACTTCACTTTCAGACAGCGTCCTGGTGGCCCATCACGTGCAGCCAATGGAACTTGCAGTAAAAAATTGTTCGGAATGTCACTCCAAGAATTCAATCCTGATGGCTTCGCTATATAAACATGAAGTAAAGGAGAACCGAAAAAAATACGGCTTCATCAATGGGGTGATCCTGAATGAGGCATACGTGATAGGAGCCAACAGAAATGAAGTGCTCAGCTTTACTGGAATATTGCTGTTTTTCCTGGCAATTGGCGGCATATCGGTGCATATTGTTGCCAGAATCATCTATAAAAAGTAATTCAATGGCAAAGCTATCATATCATTACCCCCTCTCTATCAGGCTCTGGCATGCCCTGAACGCGATCTGCATACTGGTGCTGATCGCCACAGGTATCAGTATGTACTATGTTGAACCCGACAGAACACTGATCGAGTTTTCATGGGCTGTAAAGGTCCACAATATAGCCGGTGTTGTTCTTAGTTTCAGTTATCTATTCTTTTTCATTGTCAACATAACCACTGGTAACAGAAAGTATTATAGGATGCCGCTAAAGGGGATTGGAAAGAGGCTTATTAAACAGGGAAGGTATTATGCAATCGGGATGTTCCGGGGTGAGAAAAAACCGTATCCCATTACTGAAGAGAGAAAATTTAATCCGCTTCAGAAACTTTTTTACCTGATAATCATGTATGTTGGCGTGCCAATGGTTATAATTTCAGGATTCGGTCTCTTGTTCCCTGAATCAGTTATAAAAGCATTATTTGGTGTCAGCGGGATATTGGTTACTGCAGTCGTCCATGTGGCCATGGGGTTTTTCATCTCCCTTTTCCTTGTAATTCATATCTATGTCAGCACAATAGGTCATACCCGCTCGGCCAATTTCAAAAGTATCATCAATGGGTATGGATGGGTTGAAGAGCCAGGCGGGCATTGAGTTTATTCTTTTTGGTAAGATTTTTGTATCATTTAATAACACATAAACTTTTAAACATGAAGAAAATAATCAGAAACATTTTATCACTGGCACTTATTGCTATCTTTTTCATAGCATTCAGTGCAATGAATTTCCAGCAGGATCCACCTAAACCATGGCCGGTTCCTGATGAGTACAAAAACATGGAGAATCCAACCAAGGGAGATCCACAGGCACTAAAAATGGGAGAGATGCTCTATAAAAGACATTGCGCATCATGCCATGGAAGAACAGGTTTGGGTGACGGTCCAAAAGCGAGGGGCCTGGAAACATTCTCGGGCGATTTCTCAGGCGATTATTACCAGAATCAAACCGATGGTGAGCATTTCTACAAGACTCTGAAGGGACGTGGCGAAATGCCCGGCTATGAGAATAAGGTGTCGGAAGAGGATATCTGGGCCATGGTATCATACATGCGCACATTTAAAAAATAGCTGAAACGCGGTATCTGTTCAACCGGCTCTCTCCTGGAGCCGGTTTTTTTGTACCTGTTCAGATGCCGACAGAACATCGCAAAAACAGTTTCTTAAAAGGAAGCGAATAAACAGTTTATTAATCGTTAAAAGAGATGGAATCAAAACCTTGCAATTCGAACAAAGTTTTGACATGTAAGCTTCCCAATTAATTGGTTTTATGGGGTTTACCTTTCTTGCAACAACAAAATATAATTAACCGGTCGAAAAACAGAATTTATTTATAGTTTTGCGATACAGAATTTGATGAGTCAGCAAACAATTAGTGAACTGATTTGTCTGAAATATGACTGATACAAAGACTTCATGGATATAAACGGAAGAAATTTCAAAAAATTCCTTGAAAGGCAGCAGCTGTTTGAGTCGCAATACGACTCCGAATCCAGAAAAAAGCAGCATTCTAAAGGAAAACTCACTGCCAGGGAGAGAATCTCAATATTATTTGACACAGATACTTATGAGGAGGTCGACGGGTATGCGACACCTGCAAAAGGTGAAGGTGAATTTGGAAAGATCACTTCCTCCTTCGGCGACGGTGTAATCATCGGTCATGGACAAATACATGGCCGGCTGGTTTTTGCATACGCACAGGACTTTAATGTTATGGGAGGTTCGCTTGGTTCAGTGCACGCGGCAAAAATCATGAAACTCCAGGATATGGCTCTGAAGATGGGAGCTCCCGTAATAGGTCTAATCGATTCAGGGGGTGCCAGGATACAGGAAGGTGTGTCCAGTCTTGCGGGGTATGCAGGAATTTTTTATAGGAATGTACAGGCCTCAGGTGTTATCCCCCAGGTTTCGGTCATTCTCGGTCCCGCTGCAGGGGGTGCTGTATATTCACCCTCCATCACCGATTTTGTATTCATGACCAACAAAACGAGTTACATGTTCGTAACCGGTCCGAATGTGGTTAAAGAGGTGCTGAATGAGGACGTTACATTCGATGACCTTGGAGGAGCGGAGGTACATGCCCGAAAAAGTGGAGTTGCACATATGATTTATGAGGATGAGGAGAATACGTTACTTGGTGTTAGGAGACTGATCTCCTACCTGCCTTCCAACAACCTTGAAAACTGTCCGGAAGGTATAGCAGAAGATGATGAAACTCCCGATTTCGAGGAGAAACTCCGCGATATCGTACCCGACGATCCCAATAAACCGTATGATGTAAAAGACGTCATCAATCTGTTGGCCGACAAGCGCTCCTTCTATGAAATCGCCGAACAGTACGCCCAGAACCTCGTTGTTGGATTTGCCAGAATTAATGGAAAGGTGATCGGGATAATTGCCAACCAGCCCAAGGTACTTGCAGGAACACTCGATATCGATAGTTCCAACAAGGGTGCAAGGTTTATACGCTTTTGCGACTCTTTCAACATACCCCTGCTCACGCTCGAAGATGTTCCGGGTTTTCTGCCCGGCATCGACCAGGAACATAACGGAATCATTCGTCATGGGGCAAAACTGCTCTATGCCTATGCCGATGCAACTGTGCCAAGAATTACCGTTATACTCAGGAAATCATATGGAGGTGCCTATTGTGTGATGAACAGCAAAAACCTGGGGGGTGACTTTAATTTTGCCTGGCCTACTGCTGAGATCGCCGTGATGGGCCCTGAAGGCGCAGTAGCAATCCTTTACCGCAAGCAACTTGCCGGATCTGACGATCCGGCAAAGCTGAAAAAAGAACTTGCAGTTAAGTACAGGGACGAAATAGCCAATCCATATGTTGCAGATGAAAAGGGCTTTGTCGATGAAGTGATCGATCCCGCCATCACCAGGAAGAAACTGAAATCTGCCTTCCTGGCCCTGGAGAATAAATATGTCACCAATCCATCACGCAAACATGGTAATATACCTCTGTAATATTTATCTATGAAAATCAAAAGTCTGCTTATAGCCAACCGTGGAGAAATTGCTATCCGCATTATGCGGACAGCAAAAAAGATGGGAATTGTTACATATGCCATAAAAACTTCCAAAGAGCCCAATGCATGGTACCTCGAAGAGGCCGATCACCTAATTGACTTTTCCGAATGGCTGGGCGACACACCTGAATTTCTTGACATAGAAAGGATTATCCACGCCATGAAGGAGAACAGGATCGATGCTGTTCATCCTGGCTATGGCTTTCTGGCCGAAAACCCGGTCTTTGCCCGCAGGTGCGAGGAGGAAAATATCAATTTTATCGGTCCTTCATCTGAAGTGATCCACAAGATGGGCAATAAAACAGTAGCGAAGGACCTGGCCCGTAAAAGCAATGTCCCGCTGCTTAGAGGAAGCAAGGATGCCCTGCTGAATGCCGATTACGCGAGGAAAATGGCCAATATCATTGGGTACCCTGTTATCCTGAAGGCTTCAGCCGGCGGCGGGGGCCGTGGAATGCGGGTAGCAGAGAATGAGGGCGAAGTAGCGCGCATGTACAGCCTGGCGTCAAACGAGGCTGCCAAAGCCTTCAATGATCCCTCCATGTTCATTGAAAAATATGTCTCCGAGCCACGCCATATCGAATTCCAGATCCTGGCCGACAAGCATGGAAATATTATTCACCTGGGTGAACGCGAATGTTCTATTCAGCGTAAACATCAAAAACTCATCGAAGAGTCACCCTCCCCTGCCCTTGACAGCAAGCTCAGGAAAATAATGGGCGAGGCGGCGGTGAATATCGCAAGGACCGCCGGCTATTATTCGGCCGGAACCGTCGAGTTTCTGCTGGATGCCGACAGGAACTTCTATTTCATGGAGATGAATACCCGGATCCAGGTTGAACACCCGGTAACTGAAATGGTAACCGGTATTGACCTGATTGAACAGATGATCCGTGTCGCCCAGGGAGAAAAACTAAACATAACACAGAAGGATGTCAGGTTGAAAGGACACGCCATCGAATTCAGGATCAATGCAGAAGATGTGCAATCAGGCTTTTCACCCAGCCTGGGTACCATCGAGAAAATTTCATGGCCAGAAGCCGACCATGTGAGGATCGACACAGGAGTGAGGGACGGATCGGTTATTACCCCCTACTTCGACTCCATGATCGCCAAGCTGATAGTTTACGGGGAGACCCGTGAGAAGGTACTGCAGTATTCCACGAATGCCATCCGGAAATCCTGGATCAAGGGAACGAAAACAACACTGTCCTTTTGTCGCGCGGTATTGCAGAATGGGAATTTCAGAAAAGGGAACTTCAATACATCGTTCCTCTCAACTGAGTTGAAGATCCACTATCATTCCGAACCCGATGAAGAGATGCTTGCAGCGTTTTTTGCGGTATATGAATATGCACGAGACCTGGAAGAGGCTGAAGGTAAAAAGCTGAATGTTGAGAAAGGGAAAAACATCACCCCCTGGCTATTGAATAAGAGGTTACGCTAAAACCGGTGATTATGTCTGAAAAACAAAAAGGAGCGAAAACAACCAGGAGGGGCCAGCTGATTGCCCTTAGCATGGCTAATAAAGAGTATGCCTTTACCAATCCCCTTGAAAAGAAGATCAAATACATGGGGGAGACCATCAAGCTGAAGCTGTATGAAGATCCGAACGGGTTTTCCTATGTACTGTGGAAAAATAAAAAATATCCGCTCGATGTCATTGAAAAGAAGCAGAATAAAATAACTGTCATGCTCAATGGAGTTTGGCACACCTTTACCGTAGAAACCCCTTTTTCACTCAAAAGAAAGAAATTTCTCGAATCGCAGGCCGGAAGCTCCGCATCGGTGAACCTCGAGGCCCCCATGCCGGGGAAGATCGTCGAGATACTGGTCGAAGAGGGGGCAGAGATTGCAGCAGGCGAACCTGTGCTTATTCTCGAAGCAATGAAAATGCAGAATGAAATCTCGAGTCATGTCGACGGTGTCGTTAAGAAAATCGTTATCCGTAAAAACGACTCGGTCATGAAGGATGACTTGCTGATCGAAATCGAAAGGATATAAGAATATGAAAAAATTTGCAGTGGTACTTTCAGGATGCGGCGTATTCGATGGCGCCGAGATACACGAAGCAACATTGAGCCTCTATGCAATTGCTTACAATGGAGGAAGTTATGAAATATTTGCACCCGATGTGAAGCAACACCACGTGATCAATCACATCACCGGTGAGGAGATGAGCGAGAGCAGGAATGTGCTTGTCGAGTCGGCCCGGATCGCCAGGGGAAAGATCAGGCCACTTTCGGAATTTGACCAGGAGGGATTCGACGGACTGCTTTTTCCCGGAGGATTCGGGGCCGCGAAGAACCTCTCCAACTGGGCATTTAAAGGTCCGGAGAGCACTGTTATTGAAGAGGTTGGCAATGCAATTCGCGCCATGGTAAAGGCGGAAAAGCCTGTCGGGGCACTCTGTATATCTCCTGTACTGCTGGCCAAAACAGTTGAAGGAGCCAGACTCACAATCGGTTCTGATGCTGCTACAGCCGCTGCCGTTCAGTCGGCCGGTGCAAGTCATGTCGAAACAACCCACGGCGAGGTAGTGATAGACGATCGGTACAAACTTGTTACCACTCCCTGCTATATGCTTGATGCCACGATCGTGCAGATTGCCGAAGGAGCCGATAATGTTGTAAAAGCAATGTTGAAGCTGATGTGACAGCCCTGGCACAGGGACTGACAGATTACACATTCGAATGTCCCTGCATCAATGCTTTAAAGACGGGATAGGGTCGTGCAAAATTCTTCCATCTTCAACCGAATAAAAAAAGGCCCAAAATTTGCATTGTTTTCTGTATGACAAATGTTGTTGGAAGAATATCACTCATCTTAGTCGGATTAACCACTGTTGTCGGGGTGTGGGCTTTTGTACCTGAAGATACCATCAAAATGAAGGTTAACACTGGAAATGCCCTGGTTTACAGGGGCGACACCCTGCCGGTGATGCACATTCCGGAGATCAATGTCTACGATGTCAATAAATACAACTACCTGAAATCGTGGAGGTACCGGCGAACAATCTCCAATGTGAAAAAAGCCTATCCTTATGCCATCGTTGCCAACCTGAAGCTAAAACGGCTCGACAACCAGCTTGCTGAGGTAAAATCGAAAAAAGAGCAACGTGAGTTCGTCAAGCAGGCCGAAGAGGAGATGATGCAGGAGTTTGAGAGGGACATCAAAAGACTGACGATCAGCCAGGGCATCATCCTCGTTAAACTGATCGACCGCGAAACGGGCCGCACCTCTTATGAGGTATTAAAAGATATCAAGGGCGGATTTACTGCTTTTTTCTGGCAGGGGATCGCCCGGATCTTTGGCAACGACCTGAAGCTTCAGTACGACCCGGACGACAAGGACAAGGTGATAGAAGATATCATCATGGCCATTGAGCATGGGTTTATATGATCCCCTAGAAGCTGTGTTTCAAACCAATGCTGAACGATCTCCCGGGATTGAATATGCTATAGGGTTGTGGTTCTGCCTCATAGGAGACAAAGACGCTTTCTACCCGGTTGTTGAGAAGGTTGGCTGCCTTAAAATCGATCACTGTATTCCCATTGCCAAGCTGTTTCAGAACGCTGAAATTCAAACTATGGAAGGGGGAAACATAGATATCCGGATAGAGCCCTATTCCTACGATTGAGAGCGTTGGCCCTTTAACATTGTAGAACAATCCGGCATCCCAACCCGACTCATCGTTGCTGCCATAGGTGATGCCCACATTGATCACATAGGGGGCCTGACCGGCCATATCCCTTGTGTCCTGAATGGTCTCTCCTACCCTCTCGTATGATTTCCGGGAGCTGTACTCACCTTCGGTCATTTCGATGAACGACTCGACAATTGTTACGTTCCCGCTGACATTAAAATTTTTCAAGGCATCGGAGATGAAATTGAGGTCTTTTCTTACCTCCAGTTCAACACCGTAGAGTGAACCCTCTCCCACATTTCTTGCCTGGTACTCTGTATTGGTCTGCTGCTCGGGGATTCGCACCAATTCGATGGGATCAATAAACCGTTTGTAAAAACCACTCACGGAAAACATCTGTCCCCTGGTAAGGAACAACTCCCACCGCAAATCCAGGTTATCGATTTTAGTCTCGGTCAGATTTCCGTCCCAATCGGAGTAAGGAAAAAGGCTTCCATTAAAAATCCTGTCAGATATCGGATCAAGGATCTGGGCAAAGGAGAGCTCTTTGAAGGATGGGCGGGCAACCGTTTTTGAGTAGGAAGCGCGAATGTTCTGCCGCTCTGCAACAGAGTAAATCAAATTTACTGATGGAAAGAAACTCAATGACTCTAAAACAATTTCATTATCAAGGATTCTTCCATTCTCCTTGGAATAATTTTGATCCCGTCCTGTATGTCTTTGCACATAGTTTTCAGCCCTAAGCCCCAGGATCAGCTTCATCTTTTCCAGCGGATTTACCTCGGCTGAGATATAGTATCCATTGTTATGCACATTCGAACTGTATTGGTTTACATTTACAGAATCTTTTGGATCAGGATAATAATAAATTAAATTCGGAGGATTCGGATAAATATTTACCGGATTGAGTACAAAATTAGGATCGTGATTGGTCCACTGCTGGGTTTGATCAAAATTCATGTCGAACTTATGTATTTCATAATCCCTCGATTTATACCCATAGCTTGCCCCGAATTTTAGTTTTGCGTCTCGTCCGAATAATTGATGACTTTTTGTAAAATCGAGCCTGGAGGCTATATTCACCTCGCTCAGCTCTCTCCATATCCTGGAGGGATTCCCTGCTGCGCCAGCGCTAAAAAGGGTATCATTGGGTCGATGCGTAAAGGCTGTTTTTCTGATATCGGGATCACTGGAGGTTGAAAAAGTAGGCGAAATACGCCAGTCAATTTCCCAGCCTGCCTCTTTAAACAAGTGTGTACCGTTAAATAGCAGGTTTGAAAGGGACCGCTGGTTATACTCCAGGTTATCAGAAGAGCCAACATAACCCGATTTACCTACGGCGCCACCATCATCATCCAGATCGAACTGACCCGCCCTGCTCTCTCCATTCTGCAAATGCATAGCCATCAATCTGATCTTGGAGAAATTTGTCTTATAGGCCAGCCCCCCCAAAGAACCGATCAGAATATTTCGCTCGCCAATCACACCATCCTGAATAAAGGCATACCGCAATTCATTCAGGGTTGGATTCTTAAATCGCTGGTACTCACTATTGATCACATCATCATAGTATTTGTATTCAGACTTGTAGGAGAGTGAAAAGATATACCCTAACCGACGGTTCTTGCCTGAACCACCCGTTTGGTTGCCGAAGCTGATCTGGTTTCCCAGAGAAATACCAGCACTCATATCCATCAGACTGGTCTGGGATGTTGCTCCCAGCTGCGGATTAAAACTTTGAACAAAATCCGTAATCAATTTATCAGGGAATCCTTCCCCTGGTATTGGAATCCTCATCGGATCCAATGCCATATCAGGAAGTGCCCGGGTACCATCATCGTAACCCAACAGGTCGGTTTTTCCGCCGGAATAGGTCAGGAAATCGGAGTTGAAATGCATTTGCGGATTATAGGATGTGCTTACAGACAGGCTCAAAATCTTATCGTCAGGAAAATCCTTGGTCTCAATGTTCATGA
>CAZIIU010000023.1:0-48076 GCA_964539395.1 uncultured Bacteroidaceae bacterium | reverse complement strand
CGCTGAAATTGTTAATACCAGTTCGTTTTCAAACTTTTATATGCGTTGGCCCTGGCTTGCCCGGGTAAGAAATCTCGAATCGATTTTCCTTTAAAAGTAATACTTGTGGAGACGTTATTGAATAGTATGTGATTTATCTTTACTTTGTCCTCCGGCCTAATCCTTGATCTCGACCCGGTGAACCGATTCCACGCCTTTTAGTTTTACCAGGTTCATGATCAGGTTATTCAGGTCGCTGGTATTATGTACATACAGGTCGATGGTTCCGTCAAAAATTCCATCGTGTCCATGCAGGTTAATCGTTCTCATGGATATGTTGAATTCCTGTGCAATGGTATGGGTGATACTGTTATATACACCAAACCGGTCCCACCCGCTCAGATGGATCCTCGCAAGATAAGACAATACCTTGTGTTGGGTCCACGAAACAGTTACGAGCATATCGCCCTGTGAAGACATGATTTTGATTGCATCGCTGCAGTCTGTGCGGTGCACGGTGATCATACCGTCTTCACGCTTCTCTCCGATCACTTCATCTCCGGGGATCGGGTTACAGCATTCTGCCAGTTCATAGGTCTGTTTATCATCAATATTTTCTTTCAGAAGCAACCTCCCTTTGTCGTCGTAAGCATGTTCAGCATCGGATTTCGGTTTTACAGCCGGGCGCCCCAGGGAGAGGTCCCATACCCTGACCCACTTGTTTTTGGTATTCTTGCTGAGAATGTCTTTCAGGTTGTTGAGCTGAACCATTCCGGCACCGATCTTGGAGTACAACTGATCCTTGTTTGTCGATTCATAAGCTGGAAGAATCTTCTTGAATACGCGGCTACTTGGAGTTAGGTTCATTTTCTTCAATTCATCTTCCAGTATCTTTTTTCCCACCTCGATACGGTCCCTCTTATCAGCTTTTAGAGCGGTCTTTATAGCCGATTTGGCCTTCAGGGTAGTTGCAAAATCATTCCAGTCAAGAGAGGGCTTTCTTCCCTCAGCTGTAAGGATTTCTACCTGGTCACCACTGGCAAGCTTTGCATTCAGAGGCATAAGTTTATGATTCACTTTTGCCCCAATTGCCCTGTTCCCGATTTCAGAGTGAATCTCATAGGCGAAGTCAAGTGCAGTGGCTCCGGCTGGCAGGGTTACTATATGCCCTTTTGGTGTAAAAACCATAATTTCGGAGGCAAACAGGTTCATTTTGAAATCATCAAGGAATTCCATTGCATCGGAATTCGGCTGTTCCAGCATTTTCCTGATACTCTTAATCCATTTGTCCAGTTCCGTCTCCTGTGCACCCAGACTCTTATACTTCCAGTGAGCAGCAAAACCCCGCTCTGCAATTTCATCCATACGCTTTGATCTGATTTGTACCTCCATCCATTTTCCGTTGGGTCCCATAACTGTTGTATGCAAAGCTTCATAACCATTGGCCTTCGGAGTGGAGACCCAGTCACGGATGCGATCGGGTTTTGGGGGGTATATATCCGTAATGTTTGAGTATATATCCCAGCATTGTGTTTTTTCCGGGATGTTGGGTTTTGGTATGAAAACGATCCTTATGGCAAACAGATCGTAGATCTCTTCAAATGATATATTCTTTTGCTGCATCTTCTGATAGATGGAATAGATTGATTTTGACCTGCCTGATATATCAAATTTGAATCCATTCTCATCCAGCCTGGAAATGATTGGAATGGAAAAATGGTTGATGAGCTGGTTCCTCTTCTTCTCTGAAAGAGCGATCTTTTCACTGATTTCATTGTACACTTCAGGGTACCGGTATCTCAAACTGAGATCCTCCATTTCTGTCTTAATATTGTAGAGGCCAAGTCTGTGGGCCAGGGGTGCATAAAGATAGATGGTTTCCCCGGCAATCTTTACCTGTTTGTCGCGTGAAAGGGAATCAAGCGTACGCATGTTGTGCAGCCTGTCGGCTAGTTTGATGATGATGACCCTGACGTCTTCCGAAAGGGTAAGCAACATCTTTCTGAAATTTTCAGCCTGCAGCGAATTTGATTCCTTATCGAATACTCCGGATATTTTTGTTAATCCCTCAACTATCGTCGCAATCTTTTTGCCAAAGGCATTTTCTATATTCTCAATTGTTAATTCTGTATCTTCCACTACATCGTGCAGGATTGCACTGATAATGGATGTTACTCCCATTCCGATCTCTTCAGCAACAATGCGTGCAACCGACAGGGGGTGCATGATGAAGGCTTCACCTGATTTACGGCGCATACCCTTATGAGCTTCATTGGCCATTCGAAATGCCCGCATGATCAACTCCTGATCCTTTTTGGTCTTGCAGTGCGCGCAGTTACGAATGATGGCTTCTAAAACCTCCTGAATTTGCACTTGTTCTGTTGAAATCTGCTCTTCCATTTCGCCTGCGTTTCTGTGAATTTGTAAAATTAGTTAATTAGAATCATTTATTAAAGTGTGTATTTGTTGATACCATGCTTGTTTAACCGAAATCACCGGAATAATTTCCTGGTTACAAAACAGGGTCACCACGAAAAGCAGTTGATAACCGGCGTGGCAGCATCATGGGTTGTCGGGAGTTCCGACACCTAATGTGAACCAGGATAAACCAATGTAAGATTACCCGTCTTTACCTGTCGAACACCATTATAAGACAGGTATTCAATGTGGTACACATAGACACCTTCTCTTGCTCTGCCTGTCCCGTTCAGGGTTCCGTCCCATCCTCTTACCGGATCAGTTGAGTGG
This sequence comes from uncultured Bacteroidaceae bacterium, assembly GCA_964539395.1. Taxonomy (GTDB): domain Bacteria; phylum Bacteroidota; class Bacteroidia; order Bacteroidales; genus M55B112. The sequence continues at coordinate 45,349 of CAZIIU010000023.1, read as the reverse complement.
AATAATACCTTACCTGTGCGGTCAAAAATATACATTTTGTATTCCTTCGGAATAAAGTCCATTACAGGATAAAATAATTCATTCTTATCATCACCATTGGGTGAAAAAGCATTCGGAACCCATACCTTTGTCTCCACATTTACCACAGTTTCATTTGATCTGCTGGTTCCTGCAATCCCCAATGGATTTGTCCCATACTCATGCGCTTCAATGAAATAGCTTATCTGACCGGATATTTCTGAGGTGCCGGTATAGCTTATATCCTCAGTAAAGCTCACGGCATCATCTGGCAGTGTCGCGACAATTTCATATTCACCATATCTGTTTTTTCTGTACACTGAATAATTTGACAATCCGGTTGAAAACTCCAAATACGGGGTCCATTCAAGTTTAACCAGTGAACCTTCTGTCGAGCCGTTCACAAAGATATTGTTCCCCAGGTTGGAAGAGGCAATTGGCTGGAAACAGCTGTTAAGTGCCTCAACTCTATAATAAAACTGTTCCCCTCGTGTAACAATATTATCTGTGATCTGAATGGTTGACTCGCTTACATCATAAAGTGATTGCACAGGTGTAAAAATACCTTCCGGGGAACCTGATCTCGAAACCTGGAAATCGTTGACTTCACCTGAAAGATCTGCTGAAAAGGATATCTCCACGGTACGTTCATCAAGAACAGATACATAATTGAGATTGATAAATTCAGGTGGCGGGGGCATGTAGGTATAATACCCGCGGGTATTTGAGTAAGAGGTGTGTCCCTGACTATCATATGCTTCAATGACATATTGATAGGTACGGTTCTCTTCAATCCCTTCATGGATAAAAGATACTGTGCTAGTATCCAACCGTACAAGCTTTTCGAAATCATCATCTTCTCCTTTCGTATAAACCCGGAAACCTGTGAGGTTATTCTTCCATCCGATATATTTATTCCATTGAAGCAGCATGGTACTGCTACAGGAGTCATATTGTATATCCAGGTGAACTGATTTGTGATAATCTCCGCTTAGCAAACTCTCGTTACCTGACTGGTCAACCGCGGTTACCGTATAGATATAGGGATTATGATGTGCTGCTTCATAGGAATAGGATAGTGTCTCTGCCGGTACAGAATCAAGTAATTCTCCGGTTACCGGATACGTGGTTATATCGAGTGTATATATCTTGTATGATCTTAACATTGGAGTTTGACTCATTTCCCAATCAATGATGGTTTTTCCTGTGATTGTGTCTACTGAAACATAGCGAATACGAGGCTTTTCCGGAAGATCAGGCGGGGATTGTCCCAATGTCCCTGTTGTACACTGCAAACACATCAACATATATATAACCGGTATGTTCCCTTTAAATGTCAATTCACTTTGCGTTTTATTAACCCCTTGACAATAATATATATACGAAAAACCGTGCCAAATTGTTTGTTTTAAATGAAAATAATGCATGTGAATATAGCAAATAATGTCGTGACAGACCCAAATAACTGAAATAAGTCATATGCACGGCAAACGAAATAGTTGCAGGATTGAACAGATTCAGATCCAGCTTTCCTTTTTGTTGATTGAAAAAAAAATCACAGTATTAACTGTAAAAGCTAATTCAGAAATACTACTTTTATACACCAATGAGCAATTTTACTTTTCAGGATCGGGTCAGTAATCTGAGGATGAAGTACTTGTCGGGTCACAAGTTTCTTTATCTGGTTGCATCGATCGTTGGACTTGCGGTTGGAATTGCGGCAGTAATCATCAAGAACCTGGTTCATTTTATTGAGCTGGCACTGTCGAAGGCAATCGAAGGTGATTACCAAAGAATTCTGATCATCCTGTTACCGATTACCGGTATAACCCTTACTGTGATATTTATAAAATTCATCAACAGGAAGCCGGTAAGACATGGAATACCAGGTGTCCTGTTTGCTATATCCAGGAACAATGCGTTCATACGTGTGCACAATCTCTATTCAAGTATTATTTCCAGTGTGTTGACGGTCGGCTTTGGCGGATCAGTCGGGCTTGAGGGTCCGATGATCGCAACCGGGGGTGCTGTAGGATCTAATATTGGACGACTTTTCAACCTGAGCTACAAGGAGATAACCCTGTTGATTTCGTGTGCATGTGCCGGTGTTATATCAGCTATTTTCAAAGCACCTATCGCCGGGATCGTATTTGCAATTGAGGTGCTCATGCTGGATCTGACCATGTACGCCATGCTTCCCTTGTTGATAGCCTCTGCCACTGCTGCTCTTACTTCCTACCTGTTTCTTGGACAAAATGTGCTTTATTCTTTCCAGGTTATCGAAAGGTTCCAGATGGATCAGATACATCTTTACCTGATTCTTGGGGTTATTTCCGGATTCGTTTCTGTATATTTTGCAAAGGTTTATAATCTCTTCTCGGAAATCTTTGAGAAAGTAAACGGCATCTGGAAACGATTGCTGGTCGCAGGAGGAATTCTGAGCGTTATTATTTTCCTTCTGCCACCCTTGTACGGAGAAGGATATGAAATTGTTAATTCAAGTTTGCGGGGAGACATTCAGGCGCTTTTTGAAGGATCACTTTATGAAAATTGGCAATCAAGTTTTTTTCTGATCTTGCTGGCTTTTATATTGATCATTGTCTTTAAGGCCATCGCAACGACACTAACCTTTGCTGCCGGTGGTATCGGTGGTATATTTGCTCCCTCACTTTTTATGGGAGCGAACCTCGGCTTATTGGTCGGGATTGTTCTGAACCAGATTGGAGCTGATGTTTCCATCACCAATATGGCTCTGGTGGGTATGGCAGGTGTTATGGCCGGAGTTATACATGCACCGCTCACCTCTATTTTTATGATCGCTGAGATAAGCGGTGGATATGAGTTGTTTATGCCGCTAATGCTGGTGTCGACCATTTCGTATGCAACCACGAGATATTTCGTTTCAAACTCAGTTTATACCATACAACTTGCCAAACGGGGTGATCTTATGACACACCATAAGGACAGGAATATCCTTCTTCTGATGAATGTAGGCGACCTTGTTGAGAAAAATTTTAAAACGGTTCATCCCCAGGCTACACTCGGAGACCTGGTGAAGGTGATCACCAAATCACATCGGAATATTTTTCCGGTTGTGAAGGAGGACGGTACATTTGTCGGTATCGTCAAGCTTGATGATATCCGCCATATAATGTTTAATCAGGAGATTTATAATACAACCCATGTGAGGGATCTGATGTTCATGCCGGAATATACAGTGAGCCTGGATGAGCAGATGGAAGAGGTAGCCGGGAAGTTTTCACGTTCAGGCAGGTATAATATTGCTGTGGTGGATGAAGGGAAATACATAGGTTTCCTGTCACGTGCAAAGGTTTTTTCCTCCTACCGCGAAATGTTAAAGCATTTTTCAGATGATTGATTTTATTATATTTCTGGTTTTTTACACAAACACTCAAAAGATTGAGAAATGAGCAGTGAACAGGTTTTTGAAAAGCTGACAGGTGTGCTTGTTGAATATGGTCCCAGGCTGCTGGGAGCTATTCTTGTTCTTGTTGTGGGAGTATGGGTCATCAGACTTATTATGCACGGAATCCGTAAGAGGATGGACCGTAGTAAGCTTGATGATTCTTTAAAACCATTTCTGAGGTCATTGTTCAAAACGTTGCTGCGAGCACTGTTATTCATCAGTGTACTCGGGATGGCGGGAATTGAAATGACTTCTTTTATTGCTGTGTTGGGCGCTGCCGGTCTTGCTGTTGGGTTGGCGTTGTCCGGAACACTACAGAATTTTGCCGGAGGTGTGATGATCCTTCTGTTCAAACCATTTAAAGTTGGTGATTATATTGAGGCTCAAGGACATGCGGGTAGTGTTAAGGAGATACAGGTATTCAATACAGTACTGAAAACACCTGATGCCAGGATCATTATTCTTCCCAATGGTTCACTGGCAAATACCTCTATGATCAACTATTCGGCTGAAGAAACCAGGAGGGTTGACTGGGCCTTTGGGATCGCTTATGGCAACAAGGTGGAACAGGCAAGGAAAGTACTCAGAAATTTGCTGGATTCGGATGAGCGGGTTTTAAAGGAACCGGAACCGTTTATTGCCCTCTCTTCCCTCGGAGATAGTTCCGTAAATATTGTTGTAAGGGTTTGGGTGAAGGCTCCGGATTACTGGTCACTCTTTTTCGACATGAATGAGAGGGTATATAATGCATTTAACAAGGAGGGGATCAATATACCATTCCCACAGATGGAAGTGCATTTGAAGCAGAGAGTCGAATCAGATTAGCGGAGGAACATGCAGGGAAAAATCATAGGTGTTGGTTTTCATAAAACAGATACCTCGACTTTGCGCGAGGCGCTTAAAATATTTGGCTATCGGGTAAAAGACACAACTCCGCGGGCTTTGGTACCGATACTCCGTGGCAATTATAAAAAAATAAGCCGCATTCTGGCAGATTATGATGCGATGGAGGATACACCATGGTACATGATCTATAAAGAACTGGATAAAATGTTTCCAGGATCAAAATTCATTCTGACAATTCGCGATGAGGATTCATGGTATGCCAGTGTGTCCAAACACATCGGAAATTTGCGTGCAGCTCACCATGAATGGATTTATGGCAGGGGCAAAGGTGTTGTTAAGTATCATAAACAAAATGCTATCGAGATATACAGGCGCCATAACAGCGGGGTAACAGATTATTTTAAAGATCGGCCGGAGGATTTGCTTGTGATAGATTTTACAAAAGGTGAAGGATGGGAAAAGCTTTGCGCTTTTCTTAAAACCGAGGTACCGAATCTGCCCTTCCCGCATTACAATAAATCATCTGAAGCAGAGGCAAGGAGAAAAGGATTCAGGCATCGATTCAGACTCTTTCGCCACAGGATAAAAAACGAACTGAAGATATTTTATCTGAATGTAACCGGTCTTTGGAAGCAGGCTGGAAAGTAAAACCAATTCTATGGCAGACCTCCATTTTACTGAGCAGACCTGTGATACCGGCAACGATCATCAGAATTCTCACCTTTGCTGTTTACAGGATTATTCCTGCCAGATTATTATCTTTGTTTCAAACATGCTTTAATGGGACTTCTAGTCATCTACCTGTTTATTGCCCTTGTGATCTCATTTCTTTGCTCTGTCATGGAGGCAGTCCTGCTTTCCACCCCGCCTTCATACCTGTATATCAAAAAGGACCAGGGAAGTAAAACAGCAAAAATGATGATCCTGATGAAGAGCAGGATCGACAGGCCGCTTTCTGCCATTTTATCCCTTAATACTATTGCCCATACAGTTGGAGCTGCAGGAGTAGGGGCTCAGGCCGTAAAAGTTTTTGGCGAGGTCTACTTTGGAATCATATCAGCTATTCTTACGCTAATGATCCTTATTTTCTCTGAGATCATTCCCAAAACCATCGGTGCCCGGTTCTGGAGACAACTGGCCATATTTGTAGGACAAAGCATACAAGTAACAATCCTGATCACATACCCCCTGGTATTGATTTCTGCCCTTTTTACAAAACTATTGTCAAAAACGGGAAAGGAGAAAACCACTAGCAGGGAGGAACTGTCTGCCCTCGCACGCATTGGCAGGGAAGAGGGTATATTTGGGGAAAAGGAGAACAAGATCATCCAGAATATTCTCAGGCTCAGAACCCTTAAAATCAGGGAGATTATGACGCCCAGGGTAGTGGTTTCTGCTGCAGACGAGAATATGTCTTTAGCTGATTTTCCCAAAGTAGCTGCCTACCTTCATTTCTCCCGTATCCCGGTTTACAGTGAAGTACTAGATAATATAACCGGGTATGTCTTTCGCCAGACTGTTTTTGAGAAGCTTTCAGAAAAAGGAAATATGCTAAAGCTAAAAGATATTAAAAGGGATATCCTGATCACCTACCAGTCGAGACCAATCTTCTCTGTTTGGGAGGAACTGCTTCAAAGAAAAGAACATATCGCTGTTGTGGTCGACGATTTTGGAGGTCTTCAGGGCATTGTTACAATGGAGGATATTATTGAAACCCTTTTGGGATTCGAGATTCTGGATGAAACGGATGCCGTTTCAGATATGCAGGAATATGCTCGGGAAAGATGGCGCAAGCGGCAGGAGAAATACAAGTATCTGAAGGGATATACTAAGGAGGACCAGGAGGAGGATCCTGCCGACAGGTAAAAGGGACCGGATCCGGCTATCTGTACATTTCCGTTGATCACCTCTTTTCGGATGTCCGCTGTTCTGTCATTTCGTTTCTGTAGGGCTGTTCATTATCATCGGGCCATTGATCCTGTACATTTTCATCCGGTCATTGATCCTGCACATTTTCATCGTGCCATTGATCCTGTACATTTTCATCCGGTCATTGATCCTGTACATTTTCATCCGGTCATTGATCCTGCACATTTTCATCGTTCCATTGGTCCTGTACATTTTCATCGTGCCATTGATCCTGTACATTTTCATCGTTCCATTGGTCCTGTTCATTTTTTATATTCACCCTTAACTCAAACCTGTTAATTTCCTCAATACACCTTTCCGATGGTATTTCCATTTACATTATTCTGTCCCGTTATATTGCCGACATTTCACGTAAACATTTTTGCCGTGTTACACTTTCTTCCAGGTTCATTTATTTATTACCAACTTCATACTACCGAGCCCTGGAAAAGCCCTCTCCTCCATACTTAAAATAATTCTAAATTTCTCTCCCCCGGGATGAATCCGGACCTTCAAGGCCGAATAATTGCTATGTTTGTTGTTTATACCAACCTAAACTGAAATATGCCAAGTTTTGTTATCAATGAGAAATGCGACGGCTGTAAGGCACTCGATAAAACCGCGTGTCAGTATATTTGCCCGAACGACCTGATGGTACTCGATAAGTCGACCAACAAGGCTTACAACAGAGCGGTTGAAATGTGCTGGGAATGCTATAGCTGTGTAAAAATCTGTCCCAACCAGGCGATTGAGGTACGGGGTTACGCAGATTTTATGCCCCTGGGTGCCGCTGTTCAACCTTTGCGCAGTACCGATGCCATCATGTGGTCGGTGCGATTCCGCAATAAGCAGGTCAAACGATTCAAGTTTCCTATTCGAACCATACCCGAGGGAACGCTATCCACCTCCGGAGGTTTTGCTGAAGAGGATGGAAGTATTCTGGGTCCGGAACTAAGAACTGAGCCGGAAAGTCTGGGAGCGAAGCTGTATACAAAATGAAGGGAGTATTCAATCTAAAAGCACATTAATGAACACAGAGAGTTTTGAAACAGTTTATGTTGAGACCGATCTGTTGATCCTCGGTGGCGGCATGGCAGCCTGCGGTGCTGCCTATGAGGCTTCGTACTGGGCCCGTAAGAACAATCTGAAGGTGACCCTGGTCGATAAGGCAGCACTGGAGCGCAGCGGTGCAGTAGCAATGGGGTTGTCGGCCATCAACCTCTATCTCGGACTCAAAAACGGCAAGAACACCATCGAGGATTATGTTGGTTATGTGAAAAACGATCTGATGGGCATTGTGAGGGAGGATCTTGTGGCCAATATCGCACGCCATGTCGACTCATCGGTACACCTGTTTGAGAAGTGGGGGCTCCCGATCTGGAAGGATGACAACGGCAATTATGTGAATGAAGGCCGCTGGCAGATCATGATCCATGGCGAGGCTTATAAAAATATCGTCTCCGAGGCTGCAAAGACTGCATTAAAAGAGCTGGGCGAGAATGGAAAGTATTATGAACGTGTTTTTATCACCGAGCCGATCCTGGAAGAGGGCAGGTGTACCGGCGCCGTTGGATTCAGCGTCCGTGAGATGAAGTTCTATGTGTTCAGGGCCAGGGCCGTTCTCGATACGATGGGTGGTGCTGTTCATGTGTTCAGGCCGCGTTCGGTGGGGGAGGGACTGGGACGTTCATGGTATCCGCCATTCAACTCCGGGGCGAGTGCATATTTCACACTTAAAGCAGGGGCAGAAATGACTTGCCAGGAGGTCCGGTTCGTGCCTGTACGCTTTAAAGATTCATACGGTCCGGTTGGCGCCTGGTTCCTGCTCTTTAAATCCAAAGCAACCAATGCAAAAGGGGAGGATTACATGGTTACCAGGGCAGATGAGTTGGAGAAATGGGGACCATACGGAACTGCAAAGCCGACGCCTGCTAACCTCAGGAACTACCTGATGCTTCTTGAACTGGAGGAGGGGAATGGTCCGATATATATGCACACTGAAGAAGCGATACAAAAGTTGGTGGCCGATATCCCGGATGAGAAGGAGGCAAAGAGAAAGCTTAAACACCTGGAGTCGGAAGCGTGGGAGGACTTTCTCGATATGACTGTCAGTCAGGCCCTGAATTGGGCATCACATAATATCATGCCTGAGGAGACTCCCTCTGAAATAGCTGCCTGTGAGCCCTATTTTATCAGCTCGCATTCGGGTGCATCAGGTGCCTGGGTAAGCGGACCTAAGGATCTTGCAGACGAGGAGACTCACTGGGGTTATGATAATCTTACAACCGTTCCCGGTCTTTTTGCTGCCGGTGATGCCTCCGGTGCGTCATCCCATAAATTCTCTTCAGGTTCATTCACCGAGGGCAGGATCGCAGGTAAGGCTGCTATCGTGTTCTGCCTGGATAATCCCGATCTGCCTGAACTACCTGAAGAAAAAGTTGATGAACTGAAGAAGCAGGTATTCAAACCGTTGGAGGTTTTTGAAGCGCATAGTAACTATTCAAATGATCCGGACGTAAATCCTCATTTCATCAAACCGAAGATGTTTATGTTCCGTTTGCAGAAGATCATGGACGAATATGCAGGAGGTGCATCGGTGGGATTCAGAACCTCTGCGGCATTGCTGGAGAAGGGCATGGAGTTCCTGCAGTTAATGAAGGAAGATGCCGAAAAGCTTGCTGCTTCAGATCCGAATGAACTGATGCGCTGCTGGGAGAACATACACCGTATGTGGCAGGCAGAAGCACATATCCGAACAATGCTGTTCCGTGAAGAGACGCGGTGGCCCGGATATTATTTCAGAACCGACCATCCGGAGTTAAAGCCCGACTGGGAAGTCTTCGCCAATTGCAGGTATCTGCCCGGGACCGGAGAGTGGAAGATGATCCGGAGAAAGGTTGGTAATATGATCACGGGGAAAGAGTAACTCAGGACTACATTTCAGTTAGAAAATTTCTGAACCAGGGGAGCCTTACAGAATATACGAAACAGAGCCGGGACTGTCTCTTAGAAAGACAAAAATGATAATATAATACTATTTGCTTTTCATGCTACCAATCCTTGTCATAGGCGGTGGAATTTCCGGGGTGACCTCAGCGGTTGAACTTGCAGAGGCGGGCAGGGAGGTGATCCTGCTTGAAAGATTTCCCCATCTCGGTGGAAATGTAGTGAAAATGCACAATTACTTCCCCAAACTTTGTCCGCCCGCCTGTGGGATGGAGATCAACTTCAGGCGCATCCGCAACAATCCCCGGATCCGGCTGCTTACCCATTCTGAAGTGATAAGCATTCAGGGGAAAAGAGGAAATTTTCAGGTGGTGATCAGAACTTCACCACAAATGGTTAATGATTTTTGCACTGCCTGCGGTGAATGTACCGCCGTATGTCCCGAGGAGCGTCAGGATACTTTTAACTACAGGATGGGAACCACAAAGGCGATTTACAGGCCTTACCCGCTGGCGTTTCCACAGAAATATGAAATAGATACCTCTTTCTGCACGGGACTGTCGTGTGCCAGGTGTGCAGATATATGCAACTATGGCGCCATCGATTTAACAGCTGAGGCCAGGGAGGAGACCCTCTCTGTTCACTCCGTGATCGTCGCTACCGGATGGGAAACTATAGAGGCATCCCGGATCGTGGGACTGTCCTACAACGAATCACCCGATGTGGTTACCAATGTTGAGTTCGAAAGACTGCTATCTGTTACCGGTCCCGGCGGAGGAAAACTGAAGCGGCCGTCCGACGGTTCACCTCCTGAATCGGTTGCCTTCGTGCAGTGTGCAGGATCACGCGACAGGAACTACCTGCCATATTGCTCAACAGTTTGCTGTTCTGCCTCCCTGAAACATGCCCTGAATATTGTAGAGTTGCTGCCAGACACTAAGATCACAATTTTCTATATCGATCTTCGGGTTTCCGGAAGGAATGAGGACTTCCTGAACAGGGTTGAGAATTGCAGCAACATTAGTCTTGTAAAGGGAAAGGTGGCCAGGGTGAAGCCTTGCGCTGATGATGGCAGGCTTAGTGTGTTTGCAGAAGAAGTCGGGTCCGGAAAGAAAGTGAATGAGACGTTTGATATGGTGGTGCTTGCAACGGGGATCGTCCCGTCGAACGGGGTGCCGCAGGTTCAAAGCAATGAAGATGGTTTCTGCAACGCAATACAGCAAGAGGGGATTTATGCCGCGGCATGTGCCAAAAAGCCGATGGATGTATCAGCTTCGGTAAAGGATGCCACTGCGGCTGCACTAAAAGCAATGAGATTATAAAACAGTGGAGAAAAAGCTGGCCATATACATATGTGAAGGTTGCCGTATCGCTAAAGCGATCGACACAGCAGCACTGTGCAGCAAAATGCAGAATGAACTTAAACCCGCTTTTTGCAGGACACATGCTGCACTCTGTTCGATGGCAGGGGTGCAGATGATCCGTAATGATTTAAAACAGGAGGAACTCAATGGTTGCCTTTTCGCCGCTTGCGGGGAGGGAACAAAAGATGAGTCATTCAGGCTTGAAGGAGGATTGCAGACGGAGCGGGCAGATATCCGCGAACTGGTGGCATGGGCCATGGAACCGAAGGAAGATAATACGGCGATGGCTGCAGAGGATTATATCAGAATGGGATATGCCGGCTTGAAACAAATGCCGGAAGCAAAACCATTTATCCTTGACGGAATCAGTGAAGATATCCTGGTTGTAGGGGGGGGTGTAGCCGGACTGAAGGCGTCGCTCGACGGGGCGGAGGCGGGTTATTCTGTTCACCTTTTGGAAAAAGCCGGGGTGTTGGGTGGCCGTGCCCTTCAGTGGCACCAGCAGATACCCTTCGATCGTCCGTTCAGTGAACTTCGCGATCCCGTGGTAAGGAAGCTTGTTAAACAGGTAGAAAATCAAAAGAAAATACAGGTTCATCTAAATACGGCTATTGAGAAAATTGATGGTCAGCCTGGTGCCTTCGAAGTGAAGCTGGCAGGGGAGGTCGGGGAACAACTAAAGGTGGGATCGATTGTCACCGCTTCAGGATGGAAACCTTATAAGCCGGAGGGCGGTTCATTCTTCGGTCTGGGCGAGCTGCCGGGCGTGATGACCTCAGTGGAGCTCGAAGCAGAGGTGAGGGAAGGGGAACTGCCTCCACTGGATTCGTTACTGTTTGTGCAGTGTGCCGGATCACGCGACGTAAAGCACCTGCCATATTGTTCATCGGTCTGCTGCGGGGTTACACTTAAACAGGCGAAATATATACGCGATCGTTTTCCTGATGCGGTAATTTATATTGTCTATAAGGACATCCGTACAACCGGATTCCTGGAGGATTTTTATAAAGAGATGCAATCTGATCCCCACATTGTCCTGATCAAGGGCAATGTGAAGGAGGTGGTGGCGGGGAATGAATGTCTGGAGGTGATGATAAGTGACAGGTTGCTGGGTGAGGAGCTCAGGGTTTCGGTTGATCATGTTGTTCTGGCAACAGGCATGGTTCCCAATGAAAGCACGGACCTTAAGCTGGGGTACAGGCTCGGACAGGGAATACCCGAGCTCAAATATTCGTTCCCGGACTCACATTTTATCTGTTTTCCTTATGAGACAAGGCGGACAGGCATTTACCTGGCCGGAGGGATCCGTGCACCTATGGACATACCATCTGCAATGGAGGATGGCTCAGGCGCCATGATGAAAGCGATCCAGATGATTGAATCGGCAAAGAGGGGAGAAGCGGTACATCCAAGATCGGGCGATCAGTCTTTTCCGGAGCTGTACATCGAACGCTGTACTGATTGCAAGCGGTGCACAGAGGAGTGTCCGTTCGGCACTTATGATGAAACAGCCTCAGGGACTCCCGTGGTGCATCCGAATCGTTGCAGGAGGTGCGGCATTTGTGTGGGATCGTGTCCGGAACGTGTAATCGGTTTTACCGGTTTTACAATCAACCTTTTGTCTGAAAAGATCAAAGCGGTTGAGGTACCTGATGAATTTGAAGAGAAGCCAAGGGTACTGCTTTTTGTATGTGAAAACGATGCGCTGCCGGCACTCCGTATGGCAGTCAGAAAAGGTTTGAAAATCAATCCCTGTGTGCGCATTGTCCCTGTACGTTGCCTGGGATCAATCAACAGGGTCTGGGTGTCGGATGCACTTTCAAAAGGGTTCGACGGGATCCTGCAGATAGGATGTAAGCCGGGGGATGATTACCAGTGTCATTTTATTCATGGCAGTGATCTGACCGGGCAGAGGAGTGATATTTACGAGGAGACCCTTGCGTCTATGATGCTGGAAACGGAACGGATCCGTACGAAATATGTGGAGATTACAGATTATAAAGGAATTATAGAGCATATCGACAATTATATGGAAGAGATTGAACAAATAGGTCCCAATCCGTTCAAAGGTATGTAACGATAAAAAGAGAAGTGGTACTATTATTCCGGTCCAATCGTGATGTTAGCGTTTTCCATAAGGTATAACATAGGGTTCAGAAGGCTTTTCAGAGAAGGGAGAGTGTATCGTTCAAATGAAACTTGGAAGGCAGAATGAATATACCGGTGGTCATGACCGGATTTATTGAAGAAGATGAGAAATTGCAGATGATTCACCTGAAACCAGACATAGCTTTTAAGCAGGAAATTGAAAGGATCAGCGGGGCATCGCTGAGTAGCTGCATACAGTGCGGTACCTGCTCGGTTGTCTGCAACCTTTCTCCGGATGAGAAGCCGTTCCCCCGGAAGGAGATGGTGTATGCCGGATGGGGGATGAAGGAGAATTTGGTGGGGAATCCCGATGTATGGTTATGTCACCAGTGCGGCGACTGCAGTACCCACTGTCCGCGCGGGGTTAATCCTGCCGATGTGCTTGCGGCCACGCGTGAAGCCACATACAAACGCTACGCAATGCCACGCTTCATGGGAAAACTGCTTGAACGACCGGCCCTTCTGCCACTTGCAATACTCCTGCCTGTACTTGCTATTTCAGGGATCATCTATTTGGCAGGAACGTTGGTTATCCCGGATGGACCGGTAAACTACTCGAAGTTTTTCCCTCATGCCTGGCTGAATGTTTCCTTTACCACGCTTACGTTTCTATCCTATGGTGTTGCTGCCGCAGGCTTCTTTCGATTCTGGAAGGATCTGAAAAAGCATGAGTTTGAAGGTTCAAAGAATCGATTGGGTTTTTTCCCTAGTTTCCTGAAAGTAAAAAATGATATTTTGCTTCACAGACGTTTCAGCAAATGTGAAAGGAACAGGGGACGAAAAGTATCTCATCTCCTTGTTTTTTATGGGTTTGTCCTGCTGCTGCTGGTTACGCTTTACGCGATCTATGCAGCAGTAAGCGGCAGATATCCGCTATCCCCAGTTAATCCTTTTAAGATTCTTGGGAACATCGCATCGCTGATGCTGCTTACAGGTTTAGGGATCATGATCTTTAACAGGCTGGCCAGGCAGGAGGGCACAGAGCGGAGCAGTTACGGTGACTGGCTCTTTCTTGGAGCGATGTTTTTGTTAACGCTTTCAGGGGTGCTGGTGCAGCTGGCACGTTTTGGTGACTGGTCGACAGCGTATCACCTTTATTTCTTTCACCTGGTTTGCGTCTGGTTTGTGATTATCTATCTTCCCTATACGAAGTTCGGTCACCTTATTTACCGGACAGTGGCAATGACTTATGCATTTTCTGTGAAGAGGTCTTTAAACAATTAAGAGTCCGGGTTAGAAGTTTTAAGTTGGTACTATGTTGCCTGGCAACCGAACAAAGTTTACATGATTTGTTAACAGGCTTTAAAGCTAAGTCTTATATTTGAATTCTTTTCCCCAGGAACACATACCTCGGCGTTTCAAAGATAAATGGATGTATAATGAAAGAGTTGATCAATTTGTGCAGGGCTTATACAGGTGTGATGCCTGATAAGGTGGAATTTATACCACAATCTGTTTCACTGCGGCAATACTTCAGGATATATAAAAGGAATGCAACGGTTATAGGCACTTATTCGCCGGATGAAAAAGAGACAATTGCTTTTAAAACATATTCGGACCATTTCAGGGTGCATGAATTGAATGTTCCCGAGGTATATGCGGTGAGTGAGGACCAGAAGTTTTATCTCCAAACTGATCTGGGCGATAGTAGGTTGTTTGACCTTTTGGTCTCCCGTCCGGGGAAGGAAATTGATGATAAAATCATAGCGATTTACCGGGAAGCAATCGCACAGCTAACCAGGATGCAGGTTGTTGGAGACCAGGGATTGGATTATTCTGTGGCGGTACCAAGAAGTGCATTTGATTACCAATCTGTCAAATGGGACCTCCAGTATTTCAAGTATTATTTCCTGAAACCTTCGGGGATTCCATTTGATGAGCAGAAACTGGAAGAGGCTTTTGACAATCTTGCCGGATATATTGCAGGAATAGAGATACAGGGCTTCATGTTCAGGGATTTCCAGAGCCGCAATATCATGGTCAGAAACGATGAGCCCTGGTTGATTGATTTTCAGGGGGGCAGGCGAGGGCCTCTTCAATACGACCTTACTTCTCTGGTATATGAATCGAGGGTGGAACTATGTGATGCCGATCGTGAACGGTTGATCAGTTGTTATCTTGAAAACCTGTCAGATTATACGACCTTTAATAAGGCTGCATTTATGACCGGATTTTATCCGGTTGCCCTTGCGCGTATACTGCAGGCTCTGGGGGCTTACGGATTGCGAGGAAATATCGAAAAGAGAGGAACATTTCTACAAAGCATTCCTGCTGGATTAAGGAATCTGGGGGAGGTGTTGAAGAAAACAGGTGCCGGTCTGATTACCGATTACTTAAGAGTGATACTTCAGGAGTTAATTCTGACTGCAGAGAGGTATCCAATGCTCCCGGAACACTTCAATGGCCTTACAGTTACTATTCACAGCTTCTCCTATCGGCGCCCACTTCCGGATGATATTACCGGAAACGGGGGCGGATTTGTCTATGATTGCAGGTTCCTGGCAAATCCCGGATTGTGTGATGAGTTTAAATCACTGAACGGTTTTGACAGGGAAGTGATCAGGTATTTAGATGATGATCCGGGCGTACCTGCATTTTTCGAGAGTATAAAAATGCAATTGAGCGCTTCTATACAGCGATACAAGGAATTGGGATATACGAATCTGATGGTTTCTTTCGGATGCACCGGGGGAAGGCACAGGTCCGTTTACATGGCTCATGCAGTAGCATCCTGGTGCAGAACAATGAACGGAGTCAGGGTGTTTGAGCATCACAGGGAGCTCGGAAAAAAAATATAGAACTATTTTTTCTTTGGAGCGTTTTGAATGAAAAGCTGTTTGATGGGGAAGAAGATTTGCAAAGATTCGAAAAAGATTCATCATCGTGCGGGCTCGAAACCCCCGAAGTATTACTGTAAAAAGTGCGGTGGGAAAGTGGTGAAAGAGAAGTGGGCCTGCAAACCAAAAAAACTTGAGTAACCTGGAGAATTTGTTAACTGTAATAGTAAGGATCTGATCTGACAGCAGGGATATTTTTACTTGCGATTCACCGACATAGAATAGCTTCATCTTCGGGATCTTCAGGTCTAAAATGGACGGATGATGATCTTTCAACTTTTTGAGTTGTACCTACCATCCGGTCATGCAGATGTCTCATCGGATCGCTCGTTGGTGCCTAACCCGAATAAATGTCGTTTAATCCACATTAACTTTTATTAACCCTCAACATCATCATTTATTCTTCAGGTACCTCAGTTATTTTTCAGGTACCTCAGTTATGCTTCGAGAACCTTATGAAAACTTCAGGATCCATAAGCGCTCTTCAACAACCATTTAGCGCTCTTCAACAAACTTAAGCACCTTTCAATAACCTGATAATAACCCAAGAAATGTATTATTGAACCACAACATCCAGTAGTTAGCCAGCACCTCCATTTGTAACCCGAAATAACTTATTACCTTTGATTGCTGCCTTTGGTAGCATGAATTTCTTAATTTACCTGATTTTAATGGTGCCAATTGCAATGATACTTGCGGCAGGAATTGGTTCCCGGTTAATGCCTTTAACGGAGAAGATTCCGAAAGCACTACTTCCCTTTCGTGGGAAGCCGATGCTGGATCATGTGGTTTTTCATCTTAAAGAACATGGAGTGAGGGAATTGGTGATTAATGTTCATCACCATGCCGATCAGATCGTTCAGTATGTAAGGTCCCAAAATGATTATGGATTGCAGATAATCTTTTCTGATGAGCGTGAAAAACTGATGGATACCGGTGGCGGAATAGTAAAGGCAAGGCCGTTTCTGGAGAGCAAGGGCCCCTTTCTGGTCCATAATACTGATATATTCAGCAGTATTGACCTGACTGCGCTTTATCATTACCACCTGGAATCAGGAGCATTGGCTACGCTAGCGGTTAAAAACCGGAAAACGACAAGGAACCTTTTGGTTAATGAAGTTGGCAGACTTTGTGGCTGGCGGAACAACCAGGACGGACAAATCATTCTCGCCGGATCAAAAAATATTTCTAAAAGTTCAGATGAGCAAGGTCTGAATTATGAATATCAATTGAAAGAGATACAGGAAATGCATTACAGACCTGTAGCATTTTCAGGAATCCAGGTAATTGATCCCAATATTTTTCAGCATCTGGAGAATCAGAACCCGTTTTCAATGATCCGGGCCTATCTTGAACTCGCTGTAAATCACAAGATCATTGTTTTTGACCACACACCGGATCTTTGGATTGATATGGCACATCGGGATCACTTTTTGTAGTGCTTTATTACTTGGTTTTTCTATGTTATTGAGTAACGGCTACAGTAGCAATGAGCATGTGAAATCATCGGTAAGAGATATCTCAGGCCTGAATGGGACTTAGAATTGTTAAACCATCTGACCTATGAAGTGTTATACTTTCTATTACAATGAATTCAAAGTTGGCAAAGCAATATAGTTATCATGGAGGCAAAGAAACTGTGTTTTTAATAACTAATCTTCATATATCATAGATGGCATAATGTTGAAAAAATATTTGTAGAGATTAATAATGACGGGAAAGGGAATATTATCAAAATGGAATTGAATAAAGAATTACAGGAACAGATTAAGGGCTGGAATGATGCTTTTACCAGCAAAGATCCAATTGAATCTCTGCGCTTTTTTCTCGATAAGTTCAAAGGCCGTATCGCTCTGGCTACAAGCCTGGGGGCGGAGGATCAGGTGATTACGGATATGATCCTGTCGATCGACAATTCCACAAGGATCTTTACACTCGATACTGGCAGGCTCTTTCCGGAAACCTACACGCTCATTGATGAAACCAATAAAAGGTATGGGATAAAAATGGATGTCTATTTTCCCGATAGCACAAAGGTTGAGGCGATGGTGAAAGAGCGTGGGATTAACCTTTTTTACGATAGCGTGGAGAACAGAAAGATGTGTTGCGGGATTCGCAAGGTTGAGCCGCTACAGCGTGCTTTCAGCGATCTTGATGCCTGGATCTGCGGTTTGCGGAAGGACCAGACGGTGAGCCGTTTTTTCTCCCGGATGGTCGAGTGGGACAAGGTCAACGGATTGATCAAAATCAACCCGTTGATCAACTGGACAGAAAAGGATGTCTGGTCTTATATTCGCGAAAAAAATGTCCCCTTTAATCCACTGCACGAACGCGGTTTTGCCAGCATCGGATGTCAGCCCTGCACTCGTGCAGTAAAACCGGGGGAAGACTTCAAAGCCGGACGTTGGTGGTGGGAAGGACAGGAACAGAAAGAGTGCGGATTGCATAAAAGGTAAACAGACTTTTAAAAATTATCCTTCCACAGGCAATACACTCCTTTCGAAGATTTAACAGCTTTTCCGGAGGGAAATATCCGGTTTGGTCAGTAGGCCAATGTCTCACGGAGGCGAAATATCCGGTTGGGTCAGAAACCCAATGTCTCCCGGAGGCGAAATATCCGGTTGGGTCAGGAAGCCAATGTCTCCGGAAGGTTATTGATCGATTACACCCGAACCGATCAATTCCCCATTTTCGTACCATGCAGCAAACTGTCCTGCCGCAACCCCTCGCTGCGGGTGCTCAAAGAGAATATACATGCCCTCTGCTGTCATATACAATCGTGCCTGTTCCAACTCCTGACGGTACCTGATCCGAACCATGTATTCTTGTATCTCACCGGGTTTCATTGTAAGGTCGGGCCTTACCCAATGAATTTCATCGGATCTGATGTGGAGCCCGGGTCTGTACAAACCCGGATGAGACTGTCCCTGTCCTACGAAAATCCTGTTCTTGACTACATCAGTTGCGATTACGAATAAGGGCTCTTTTTTCCCACCAACCTGCAGTCCCTTTCTCTGGCCTATTGTGAAGAAATGCGATCCGCGATGCTTCCCGACAAAGGATCCGTCACTGATTTTGTATCTGATCGGTTCGGAAAGCTTTTTGAGTGTTGCCAGGTCTGGAAAAGCTGAATGTTTTTTGTTTGCTTCGCCCAGGGGTGGGATATCTGACGGCGTTCCATTTTCAGGGAAATATTGATTTCCGGCGGTTATATGGCTCTCCTTCGCAGACTTCCGTATCAACGATGTATGATCTGCTGCATCCGGCTTATTAATGACCGGTATGTCGCTATAAACCGGATTTTTATCGTATAGTTTGCTGTCGGTATAAATGGGACTGTCGGCCTGTATCTCGAAAATATTTCCCTCCTTCGGTTCCAGCTTTTGTTGGAGAAAATCCGGCAGATGTACCTTGCCGACGAAACATATCCCCTGGGAGTCTTTTTTTTCTGCGGAGGCAAGCTTCTGTTCCCGTGCAATTTTTCTCACTTCCGCCTTATGAAGGTGACCAATCGGGAAGAGCGTTTTTGCAAGTTGTTGCTGGGACAGTTGACAAAGAAAATAACTCTGCTCCTTTCCTTTATCATTCCCGGCCATCAGGCGGAAGATCGTTTTGTCGTTCAGCGTGAACTCCTCTTTTTTACAATAGTGTCCGGTGGCTACATAATCGGGAGCGAATTTCTCTGTTGCCCTGATGAACTCGTCAAATTTGATCTCACGGTTACAAAGAACATCCGGATTTGGAGTCCTGCCTTTCTCATATTCAGCGAACATATAGTCGATAACCCTTTTCTTGTAGGGTTTACTGAGATCTTCCACATAAAAGGGAATACCAATTTTTTTTGCAACCATCTCGGCGAATATCACATCTTCATCCCACGGACAGTCAGCTTCCAGTACGCCTGTTCTGTTGTGCCAATTAACCATGAATACAGCGATCACATCGTATCCCTGCTTTTTTAAAAGGTACGCTGCCACACTGGAGTCGACTCCGCCAGATAACCCTACTACTACCCGTTTTGCCAAAACTTCTGATTTTGACTGCAAAGTTACTGAAAAGTGCTGAAGATAGATAATCCGAGTCTGTCAGCACTGCCAGGCAGTCGGGTAACAATGCTCAATGTCCATACCTCCCCTCCATAAAGCAGTCATGCATTGCCCGGGTTATAAACGACCGGTAGGATTAACTCTGATCGAAGAATTTAATCGACGGGAAGAAGACTGAGATTCCAACTTCAAAAAGGAGTCTGTGGTTATTGTGACTTCCTCCAAACTCCCTGTTAAAGGTATGTTTAAAGGTATAGCTTATACGTGCATCAAGAGCTATGGACTCATTGAAAAAATAGTTGGCCCCGGGTCCGAATTGTAAACCGAAAAACTGATGACTGGGCTCAAAGCCGTAAAAACCATAACCGAATAGGTAAGTGTGCCACTCCTCCTCACCTGGAATATAATAGCGAAGGGTTGGTCCCAGGTGTACTTCATAATAGTAATTATCCACTGTACCCCATAGCGGGATTTTATAATCCTCTACGGCGATGTTACCGCCAACCGCGATTCTGTTCTTAATAAAATAACCACCTTCAAGTCGCAGTTCCAGGGGTATAAAACCACCACCACTTTCAAATTCACCGCTTTGAATCTCCAGTCCTGTTGCAAAATTGGTCATTCCCGAGAAATAAATGCTCTCTGTATTAAACTGGCCGAATGCGTTCAGGGAAAGAATAAAACCAAGAAGAGTCAGAATTTTTTTCATGATGTTGTTGTTTTTAAGATTGTTTAAAAATAAATATCTTTTGTGAAAAAACTATGGATTTTGGAATTAATTGCTAAAACCTGAATGCATGGTGCAACTGGTTGATCCCGGTTTGCTCCTGCAGGAGCAACTTGCCGCGATAAAGAATGCCATACAGACCTGTCTGATTCCTGACATATCAACCCGGGTATTCTTATCAATCCTGGAATCATGAGATCAGGTGCTTTCATAGCTTGCTTGCTCCGCACTAAACAATTATCTTTACCCTATGTCACCGCTCACTATTTACAAAGCTTCTGCCGGTTCAGGAAAAACCTTCAGACTTACCCTCGGATATCTCAATCTGTCGTTTCGGGATCCTCAGGTTTACCGTCATATTCTTGCAGTAACCTTCACAAACAAAGCGGCAAGTGAGATGAAATCGCGAATTCTCGACCGCCTTTATAATCTTTCAAGACTGAAAGAGGGAATGACTTCCGGTGACCTGGAATTGCTGAAGGAGACCACCGGACTATCATCGAGGCAGATCATTGAGCGCGCCGGTGAGCTACTCACAAGAATCCTTAACGACTACTCCCGGTTCTCGGTAGGCACCATAGATCGCTTTTTCCAGGGGGTGATCCGTGCGTTCACCCGGGAAATTGGCCTGCCGTCAGGTTTTAACCTGGAGATTGATCCTGACAGGATCCTTGGGGAAGCAGTCGACCGGCTTTTCAGGGAGTTGGGTGAGGATAACGACCTTCTCAGGTGGATGCTGCAGTTTGCCGAGTCGCGTATTGAGGAATCGAAGGGATGGAATTTCAGGGATGAGATCCTCAGCCTGGGTAAGGAGTTATTCTCAGAGTCGTATCAGGCGTTGGTGCCTTACAAAGATCCCGGTACGGATCGCGAAAGTCTCAAGGCATTTATAGACTTTATTCAAAACTACAAAGATGAGAAGCATCGCAGTATCAGAACGATCGCTGAGAATGCGCTGAAGAAAATGTCGGCAGCAGGATATACCCCGGACGATTTTCGTATGAAGTCACGTGGTCCGGCAGCACTGCTTGAACGTGCTTCAACAGGTTGGACAGATAAACTGACAAATCAACAGAAAGAAGCAATCGATGACCTGTTTAAATGGATATCCCCGAAAGAAACAGACCAGGGGAAGATACGATTAGTCGAAACTGTACTTATGCAGGCCATGGCCGGGATCTACGAGAGAACAATTCTTTTAAACTCTGCCGTGGAGATCAGTCAGAATATATTTTCGCTGGGCATACTAGCCGACATCACGAAAAAGCTTTGGGAGATCACTGATGAGAAAGGGTTGTTCCTGCTTTCCGATACGACAAGGTTTATCAAGGGGCTGATCGGGAGTAATCCTGCCCCTTTTATCTATGAGAAGACTGGTAGCTTCATCGACCACATTATGTTGGATGAATTTCAGGATACTTCTGTTTTTCAGTGGGAGAATTTCAGGCCGCTGCTGGAACATACCCTTTCCACAGGGAAGGAGAACATCGTGGTAGGTGATATTAAACAGTCGATATACCGGTGGAGGAACTCCGACTGGAAGATCCTGGCCGACGTGGTCCACAGATCGTTTCCCGGCCATCCTATCACGGAGCTGCCACTCGACGAAAACTGGCGAAGCCGGGAATTGCTGATACGATTTAACAACACACTTTTTTCCAATGCTCCGGAGATCATCAGGAATATCATCGGGCAGGAGTTACAGGATTCACTTGTAACGGATTCATTCAGGGAACGGTGGACCGGACTGCTCGATACCGCTTATGCCGGTGTGGTGCAGAAGATTCCGATGAAATCTGCAGGATCCGGCGGATATATCAGGGCAGAGGTGCTGGATGAAGAGGATGAGGGCTTTCAGGAACAGGCGCTAAAACGGCTTCCGGTGTGGATCCGGGAGCTGCAGGATGCCGGTTACAGGGCAGGTGATATCGCGATCCTCGTAAGAAAAAACGATGAAGGTGCGAAGGTGGCAGATAAGCTGATGGAGCAGATGAGAGATAGCAAAGACAGCAACTACAACTTTAATTTTGTCTCGAACGATTCACTGCTTCTTTATCGCAATACCGCAGTCAGGTTTATTGTCTGTCTTCTTAAATACCTGCTCAACAGCAATGATCAACTGAACAATATCTCTGCGATCTACTTCCACAGGAAACTATTTCCAGGGGAACCTGGTGATCTGGCTGAAGCGCTCTATCCGGGCATTACACCGGAGCGGGAGCTGGGCGTGCCATTCACCTCCAGGAGTTCTGAACTCAGACGAATGCCGCTGTTTGAGCTTACGGAAACCCTCATCGATATGTTTTCACTCGAGAGTCGCCCTTCTAATCTCCCATACATCCAGGCGTTCCAGGAGATCATACTCGGCCTCCAGCAGGATGATCCGGGCAGCCTCCACGATTTTATCGGTTTCTGGGAGGAGCATGGATATAAAAAGTCGATCAAGCTTTCTGACGATCAGGACGCACTTCGCATCATAACGATCCACAAAGCGAAGGGGCTGCAATTCAAAGTGGTAGTTATTCCATTCTGCTCCTGGGAACTAACAAACACCGGATCACGAAACAACAGTACCATTATGTGGTGCAGTACAGAGGGTACTGTCTTCGACAAACTACCTTATATACCCTTAAAGTTCAGGTTGTCGGTGGCTGATACAATCTTTGCACCATACTACTTTGAAGAACTTATTATGGGGTATGTCGACAATCTGAATATGCTCTATGTCGCATTTACAAGAGCTGCAGAGGCAATGATCATTGGATTACCGGCTTTTGATCCGGACGTTAAACCAAAAAGTTCCGGTCAGCTTATTCTACAGGCAGCAGGTATTACATCACAGTCAACCTCATCACATCCGGATGCTCCCGGGGATTTAACTGACACTCGGTTGACAATGGACCTGGCGGCTGTTACCGGGAAAACCGGTTTCGAGATCGGCACGCTGCATCCTGTTGACAGCGATACTGAGCAGCAAACAGATGTATGGCGACTGAATACTTACCCCGTGAAATTCAGAAACGACCATATACGGTTACGGCTTAAAAGTACTGCACACTACGCAGATTCCGGTGACCCGGGCACTGGTCATCTCGACTTTGGAAATATCATGCACGGGATTTTTAGTTTAATTCGCAGCACTTCCGATGTTGACCGGGCTGTTGCAAGGTATCGGAGAGAGGGACTGTTGGGTGCTGCAGATAGCGAGCGCATCGCTGCAATGATCAGGGAGAAGCTGCAGTTTCCTGAAATCGTTTCGTGGTTTTCTCCCGGGATCGAAGTGCTGAACGAACGCGATATTATCACCGCCGGGGAAACCTATCGTCCCGACCGGGTGATGGTCGACGGCAAGCATGCAATTGTGGCAGATTACAAATTCGGAGACCAGGAACTGACAAAATTCGAACGGCAGCTGACCGGGTATAAGAAGCTTTTGCAGGAGCTTGGTTATACACAGGTGGAAGGGTATATTTGGTATGTGATGTTGAACAAATTAGTGAAGGTGTAGGATGAGAAGATTTCCATGGGGAACAACACGTAGGTTTAATGCTTACTCCGACTACTTCAAAGAGACATTAGGGGAACGGTTGCAGAAGGTAACAATCGACGCGGGCTTTACGTGTCCGAACCGCGACGGTACAGTTAGCCACGGAGGATGTACTTTCTGCGACAACCGGGCATTTACCCCCTCCTACAGCACCTCGTGCAAACCGGTGAAGCAGCAGATCGATGAAGGAATCGCCTTTCATAAAAGCAGGTACCGGAAGGTGAAACGGTACCTGGCCTATTTTCAGGCATATTCCAATACCTATGCACCGCTTGAAGAGTTGAAAAGAATCTATCTGCCAGCAATTGAACACCCCGACGTTGTCGGGCTCGTTATCGGTACACGGCCCGATTGTGTTGATGAGGAGAAGCTTGATTACTTTGCAAAGTTGTCGGAATCCACCTATCTCGTGATCGAATACGGAATTGAATCGGTTAGTAACAAAACCCTTATGGCAATCAACCGCGGACATACCTTCGGGCAAACGGTATGGGCCATTGAGCAGACAGCAGCGAGGGGAATCCGCTGCGGTGGACATATGATCATCGGTCTGCCCGGGGAGGACCGCATGCAATGGCTGGAGGCCGCCGGAGTATTATCACACCTCCCATTACATAACATCAAGTTCCATCAGCTGCAGATCATCAAAGGTACCCCGATGGAAGAGGCGTTCAGGATAAATACCGGGAAATTTATGCAGTTTGAGATGGAGGAATACTTACAAATTATGGCAGATATACTGGAAAAGCTTAACCCCTCTTTCGTAGTTCAGAGGATTGCCGGAGAGGTAAATCCGGGAAGCGCAGCGAGTCCGGGGTGGGGATTGCGGTATGATCGCGTGCTGGCGAGGTTCGAGGAGGTGCTGGAGGAACGCGATACATGGCAGGGCCGGCTGTTTATATGAGTTGAAAATAATGGCTTAGATTATCCGCCATGAAGAATGAATTAATAGTAGAAGAGGATACATCTATCAGGACAAACCGTCCGGGATGGGAAAATGAAGGGGTTGTGTAAGAAAAAAATATAAACCAGGACAAGAAAGATAAGAAATGATGTTTTTGGAGGCATTGGCAAAGTACGTGTTGGAAGAGCATCGGAGTAACCCGCTTCGCAGGCCCCTCTCCCAATCCTGTTATATATTTCCCAACAGGCGTTCCGGACTATTTTTTAAACGATTCCTGGTAAAGCATGCAAAAGGTACACTCTGGGCACCCAGGATATTTACTATCAATGAGCTTATGCAGGAACTGAGCGGCTTTGAGCAGGCTGATCCGCTTGAAGCACTTTTCACCCTTCATGACATATATTCGGCAAAATCCCCGTCACCAGAACCGTTCGACAGCTTTTACCAATGGGGCGAGATGATGCTTAATGATTTCGATACACTCGACAAGTACCTCGCAGACCCGGTAGCAATCTTTAGAAACATAGGTGAACTAAAGGAGATTGATGAGAGTTTTGGAACACTTGAACCGGAGCAGGTGGAGTTTATCCGACAGTTCTGGAAAAGCTTTCATCAGGGGGAGACTACGCAGGAAAAGGAGATTTTCCTTGCTACATGGAAGCTTCTGCCGGTACTGTATAAAGAATTGCGTTCACTGCTTCTGGCCAGAGGGGAGGGGTATGAAGGTATGATTTACCGAGTGGTTGCAGAGATGGAGATTGCGGAACTGAATAAAATGCTTTCCGACAATCACTATTACTTTGTTGGGTTTAATGCATTGAGCAAGAGCGAGAAAGTATTGTTCAGTAAGCTGAAAAAGCGCGGGGTCGCCTCATTTTTTTGGGATTACGATATTGAGTATATACACGATGAATCGATGGAAGCTGGCCGGTTCCTGCGGGAAAATCTGGTCATGTTTCCACCGGAGGCCGATCTTGGAATATTCAACAATCTGAAACGTGAACGTGAAATCAGGATTTTCGATCTTCCTTCGGATATTCTTCAGGCCAAGAGCCTGCATACGCTTCTGTCTGATAGAAGAGAAAAAATTACCGAAGCAAACGACACAACGATAGTTGCCTGCGATGAAAACCTGCTAATGCCTGTATTGGTATCGCTGCCGGAGCAGGTCGAATTGGTGAATATCACAATGGGATATCCTTTTAGCAATACCCCGCTGTTCAGTTTTATAGAATCTATACTAAGACTCTTCCGCAACATGCGCAAAGGAACAAGTGGAACTGGTTTCTACTATAAGGATGTACTCTCCGTTTTGAATCACCAGTATTACAAACTGATTAGCGATGAGGATCCTGCCATACCGGTTAAAGGAATCATACACGAAAACCACATGTACGTGGACCCCTCCTTTTTTACAGAAGGATTTGCGGCACAAGTTTTCAGACAGGTATCCTCAACAGATGAACTCTGTAAATACCTGGGCGAATTAGTGGAGTATATCCTGGAGAGACTTTTGCGGGAAGAGGTCCACCGGTATGGTGAACTTGAGAAGGAGTATATCCTGGTAGTTCAGGGCAGGTTGAACAAGCTTGAACAGGCTGTCGGGGAACGGAAAGGGCTTGAACCTGAAACCTTCATGAGGCTCTTCAGGAGGGTTATGTGGAACCTGCGCATACCTTTCACAGGAGAACCGCTGGCAGGGTTGCAGGTGATGGGGATACTTGAGACCCGGCTGCTCGATTTCGACCACGTCATAATGCTATCTGTTAATGAGGATGTAATGCCGGGTGCCCGTTCAGGAAATACATTCATCCCCTGGTCGATGCGGTATGCCTACGGACTTCCGGTTCGTGAAGATATGGATGCCATCTATGCATACTATTTCTACCGCATCATTCAACGCGCAAAAAAGGTCGACCTGCTGTTTAAAAGTGCCTCCGAGGGTGTCCGGTCCGGCGAGATGAGCAGGTATCTTTACCAGATGAAATACCGGTACAATGCGAAGGTAACAGGACCTGTCCTGCCGGTAAGTGCGGCAGAGAAAAATTCGATCAGTATTAATAAAACCCAACAAATAATAGGTATTCTCGAAAAATATCAGGAGGGTTCAGAAGACAGCTATTACCTGTCCCCATCGGCACTCAACACATATTTGGATTGCAGCTTAAAATTCTACTTCAGGAAGATTGCCGGAATCCGGGAGCAGGAGGAGCTTCTCGAGGAACTCGATCCGACAGGTATCGGGAACATCCTCCACAAAACGATTCACCAGCTCTATAAAAGCCTTCCGGATGGATCCGAAAGGCTCACTGAAGCGTACCTTATTAATCTTACCAATTCCGATCTGATTCAAGCTACCCTGGAAGAGGTGTTCGCACGGGAATTTTTTCGTACATCCGGAAAACGAAAAATCGAGGGCAGGAACCTGCTGATCCTTGCGATCATCAAACGTTACCTGCTCAAGATCATAGAGACAGATATAAAAATTGCTCCCCTTGAACTGGTAGCCATGGAGGAGGTTTTTACAATGTCACGGCTGATCGCAACACCGACAGGTAGCGTGATGGTGCGACTGGGGGGTATGATAGACCGGGTCGATCGGCCGGCTGGTGGGGTCGACAGGGTGATCGACTATAAAACAGGTAAAGCGGGAATGACTCTTACCTCCATCGCATCCCTTTTTGACCGGGAGAATAAAAACAGGAACAAGGCAGCATTCCAGGCATTTCTGTATGCAACCCTTTTTCATCACAGAAATCCTGATGTGCCGGTCCAACCCGGACTTTACGTTGTAAGAGAAATGTTTAAAGAAGGCTACAATCCTCTATTCAGAATGGGTGAAAACAGACAAAAACAGCAAATTGACTCCTTTAATGAATATATGGAAGAGTTCCAGGAGTACCTTGACTGGGTCCTTACAGAGATTTTTGATCCGAAGGTCCCTTTTGTCCAGACCACTGTAACGGAACACTGCAAGAACTGTGACTTTAAAAGTATTTGTGAAAGAGATTGATCAGTCGTTTTCCAGCAGGTCGGGACGTATTCTTCTTGTCTTTTCCAACGCCTGTTCATAGCGCCACTCATCGATTTTGGCCGCATGTCCGGATAATAGAATCGAAGGAACCTTCCAACCCTTATAATCTGCCGGACGTGTATATACCGGCGGTGAAAGCAGATTGTCCTGAAATGAGTCCGACAGTGCCGAGCTACCATCGGATATCGCACCCGGAATAAGCCGTACAATACTGTCAGTTATAACCGCAGCTGCCAGTTCACCACCTGAAAGGACGTAATCGCCTATGGAGATTTCCATTGTCACAAGATGATCACGTATCCGCTGATCAACACCTTTGTAGTGCCCGCAAAGGATCATCAGGTTCTTGAGGTTGCTGAGCCGGTTAGCCTTGTGTTGATTATATACGGGTGCATCGGGTGTCGTGAAAATGATCTCATCGTAATCCCGTTCCGAGGTAAGTTTTTGTATGGCCCTTTCAACAGGTTGAACGGATAATACCATGCCAGCCTCACCGCCGAACGGATAATCATCTACTTTCCTGTGCCTGTCATCTGAATAATCCCGCAGATGATGGACCGCGATCTCCACAAGTCCTCTGTCGCGTGCACGTCTGACTATAGAGTGATTCAATGGCCCATCAAGCAGCTCAGGTAAAACAGTGAGTATATCAATTCTTATCATGGGGTAAAAATAGTCAATATTCCAGAGAACAGTTGTTTCATCATCGGGCAAAATGATCCGTCAGGCTAACGGGTGCAACCCTAATCTTAAGAAAGGGCTTTACTGACAATGGTTCTAATTAATCAGTGAGTTCAACCCTAATACTGAGAAAGGGCTTTACTGACAATGGTTCTAATTAATCAGTGAGTTCAACCAGAATGGATGAATCATTGTACCAGGATCAGGAAACGAGCTTTTAAAATAACTGATATTCTTTGATTGAATGACTTAAAACGATCAAGAATAGAATTTACGGATACATTTTTGGAACAGTTTTTGCGCAATTTAATTGGATTTAATATTTAAATCTGTATCTTGGATTCAAAGTTCTGTAAATCCTCTGGTTCTATGAAAGATTCTGATAAGAATGAACAACTGCATGATGATAAGTTAGAAAATGCAAAAGGGAACAATGAAAATTCGGCCGAAAAGGCGAATGACAGTGTTGAAGAGAAGGTGAAATATGAATTGCTCAGCAAACCTGATCTCGTGAAAATGGTAGACGACCTGTTGAACAGGAATTCATTTCATGAGATACGTTCAATTGTAGAAGATATTCAGGAGATCTATACCAGGAAACAGGAGGAGGAACAGATAGATAAAAAGAAGCGCTTTTTGGCCGAAGGTGGAGTTGAGGAGGATTATAAACTGGCGGAAGAACCTGTAGACAAGCAGATGGCGGAGTTAATGGACCAGTTTAAAACCCTGAAGACTGACTTTGGTAAGAAGATGGAGGATGCAAAGGAGTCGAATCTCGCTGCCAAGAAGGAGATTTTGGAAGAATTCAGGTTGCTGATGGAGAAACCCGAGGGTTTTGACCAGACTTTTCGCAAATTTAAACAACTTCAAAAGCGATGGTTTAATATTGGAATAGTACCCAGGCAAGACGTACGTGACCTCTGGAACTCCTACAATTTTTTTGTCGATAAGTTTAACGACTTTGTAAATATCAGCAAAGAACTGAAGGAACTTGACCTCAAGAAAAATACTGAAAAAAAGACTGAATTATGTGAAAAAGCTGAAGCGCTTGCCAATGAAAAGAATATTGTAAAAGCATTTAAAATCCTACAGACGTATCATTCCCAGTGGAGAGAAATCGGTCCTGTAACCAGGGAGGATAAAGACGCACTCTGGGAAAGGTTTCGGAAAGCAACGTCGGTTATCAACAGGGCCCACCAGGCTTATCAGTCTGAATTAAAGGATAACCTGGTCGAAAACCTCGAACTTAAAAGTAAATTGTGCGATGAGGCCGAAAATCTTGCAGCACTTGATTTGACAACTCATAAGGAATGGGTTGACAAAACCAGGGAGTTGCTGAAACTTCAAAAGGACTGGAAGTCGATCGGCTATGCTCCTAAAAAAGAGAATAATAGGATATATGCGCGTTTCCGGAAGGCATGTGATGCCTTTTTTAAAAAGAAGGCAGATTATTATGCCGAATCACTTGAGCAGCAAAAGGAGATCATTCAGATTAAAAAAGAGATCGTTGCGACTGCCGAATCGCTGAAGGACAGTACAGATTGGAAGCAAACTACCGATAAGCTGATAGAGTTGCAAAAGCAGTGGAAGGAGTCAGGCCCTTTACCAAAGCGGGAATCCGACAGGCTCTGGCACAAATTCAGGGCAGCATGCGACCATTTTTTTAATAATAAATCTGAGTTTTATGGTGGTGAGGGTGAATCGTATGCCGAAAATCTTAAGGCAAAAGAGGTGCTGATCAAGGAGGTGAACGAAACAGAACCACCGGAGGATCCTAAAGAATTAATGGCCCTGTCATCTGAATTCCAGGCAAAATATAACGAGATAGGATTTGTACCGGTGGATGAAAAGGACAGGATCAGGGATGATTTTCGGGATGCCCTGAACAGGCTGGCTGGCAGGCTGGAGGTTGACAAGCAAACCAAGGCGCTGATCCGGTACAGGATGAAAATTGCTGCAATTGCGGTTGGACCTAGAAGTGATAAAAAACTACATTTCGAAAGAGATAAAGTGATGAGTAAACTGCAACAGTTGAAAAATGATATAAGTGTTTGGGAGAATAATATCGGTTTCTTTAAGCAAACCGAAAGTGCAGAAGAAACTATTAATGAATTCAATGAAAAAATCGATGATGCCCATCAAAGGATCGCTTTACTGGAAAAACAGATCAGGATCATTGATGAATATGATGAAACTTAATTGTGAATTCTTACTGCTATTTCTTTTTTCAGTCTGATAATATTTATTACTTTGCGCTTTAATCTTTATCTCCAGTAGAATTGACCAGGACAAAGTATGTATTCGTGACGGGTGGAGTAACATCTTCGCTCGGTAAGGGCATTATATCAGCATCACTTGGCCGGCTGCTTCAGGCCAGCGGGTTTTCAGTTACGATTCAAAAACTCGATCCCTATATCAACGTCGATCCCGGAACACTGAATCCATATGAGCATGGTGAATGTTATGTGACCGACGATGGTGCGGAAACTGATCTCGACCTCGGTCACTATGAGCGATTTTTGGATATTCAAACATCACAGGCCAATAACGTTACAACCGGCAGGATCTATCAGTCTGTAATCAACAAGGAGCGGCGTGGCGATTATCTCGGAAAAACCGTGCAGGTAATCCCACACATCACTGATGAAATTAAAAGAAGAATTACCCTTCTGGGTAAGAGTGGAGTATTTGATATAATAATTACCGAGATCGGAGGCACAGTAGGGGATATCGAATCCCTTCCCTATATCGAAGCCGTAAGGCAGCTGCGATGGGACCTCGGATATACTAATACCGCGATTATACACCTGACGCTTGTACCCTACCTGAGTGCGTCCGGTGAACTAAAGACCAAACCTACACAGCATTCCGTGAAAGTGCTTCTTGAGAACGGGATTCAACCGGATCTTCTGGTGCTGAGAACCGAGCATGAACTTACAAGAGAGATCCGCAAAAAAGTCGCTCTGTTCTGTAACGTCAATATCGAATCGGTGATTCAGTCAATTGATGTGTCTACCATATACGAGGTGCCATTACTGATGCATGAAGAAAAACTGGACAAGACTGTGCTTAACAGGCTCGGGATTGAGCCGAAGGAAAAAATTAAACTCAAGCCCTGGCGAGATTTTGTCAAGCGACTTAAGAACGCCACCGAGGAGGTCAATATAGCACTTGTCGGCAAATATGTTGAGCTGTATGATTCGTATAAATCTATCATTGAATCACTTACTCATGCAGGTGCCATGAACGATGTAAAGGTGGTCACCACCTGCCTTCATTCAGAAATGATCTCTCCGGAAACTGTTGAAGAGGATCTGAGTGGATTTGACGGAATACTTGTGGCTCCAGGTTTTGGTGATCGCGGGATCGATGGGAAGATATGGTCAGTTCAGTATGCCAGGGAAAACAGAATACCTTTCTTTGGCATTTGTCTTGGATTACAGTGCGCCGTGATTGAGTTTGCAAGAAACGTACTGGGATATAAGGATGCACACTCTACTGAGATGACTAACATCACAAAGCACCCGGTGATTGACCTGATGGAAGAACAAAAAGGTGTTACGGAAAAGGGGGGAACGATGCGGCTCGGCGGATATGCCTGTGAACTGGTTGAAAATTCCAAAGCAGCCATGATTTATAAGAGTAAAATGGTCAGGGAGAGGCACAGGCACCGTTATGAATTTAATAATGACTTCCTGGCGGAGTTTGAGCAGAATGGTATGACCGCTGCAGGAGTAAACCCTGAAAGCAACCTGGTCGAGATAATGGAACAGTCGGATCATCCCTGGTTTTTGGGTACCCAATTTCATCCTGAATACCAAAGTACCGTGTTGAACCCTCATCCACTGTTTGTTAGCTTTATTAAGGCAGCCTCAAGACATGCCGGGAAGGATACGGGAAATTGAAGCTTAACTTTATAATTCTTCAGACTTTGAGTTTTTTACCACAATATTTCAGCTAAAACATTACTTTTGTGGCTGCAATTCAAAAGATTTCATAATGGACAGGAATTCGATCATTGGTATAGTGCTGATCGGTCTCATATTGATAGGTTACAGTATTTTTACGAAGCCTGCTCGTGATGCACAGATGGAGGCAATTCGCCATAGCGATTCCATTGCCAGAGTGGAGCGGCAGAGGCAACTCGAGCAACAGCAGAACAGCGTTTTAAATGAGCAGTCAGCTGATATACCTCCCGGGGCAAACAGTGATTCTGTCGACAGGATGATCCAGCAAAGGAATTATGGTGTTTTCACAAGCGGACTATCAGGTGATGAGGAATTTATCACCCTGGAGAATGAATTGCTAAAGCTTGAGTTTTCCACACGTGGAGGACGACCCTATACTGCAACCCTCAAGGAGTATTCAACTTACGATGGAAGGCCGGTCGTGCTTTTTGATGGCGACTCCTCCAGGTTCGATCTGCAGTTTTTCGCCGATAACAGGCGCATTAATACAGGCGATCTTTATTTTGTTCCCGGAACGGATAAGCAGCATCTGAAGGCGAATGAAGCTGAGCAGAGCCTTACAATGCGGCTCGATATCACCGAAAAGGCCTTTATTGAGTATACCTATACCATGTATCCGGGTAAATATATGATCGATTTCGATATCAGGTTGAAAGGCCTTGAGCAGTTTCGGACCGATAATATGACCTACCTGTATGAGATCTACTTTCCCTCAACAGAAAAGGGCTTTCAGAATGAGAATAACTATACAACCTTGTATTACAGGTATAAGCAAGGGGATATTGAGAAATTTAGTATGCGATCTAAAAAATCAATCCAGGAGGAGACTGCCGTTACCCAACTTGAATGGATCGCATATAAACACCAGTTCTTTTCTACTGTATTTATTGCAAAGGATTACTTAACAAGTGCCTATATGATGAACGAAAGGTTTGAAGAGCCAGGAGAGTTTATCAGGCATTTCTCCAGTGAAGTGGATTTGCCCTACGCCAGGATGAGTGACCAGACCATGCCGATGGCTTTTTATTTTGGTCCGAATCATTATACAACACTGAAAAAGTATGAGGATTGGAAACTGAAAAACCTGGTAACCGTCGGTGGATCAATTATCAGATGGTTGAATGAGTATGTTATAATCCCGATATTTAACTGGCTTAATCGCTCCATCTCCAATTTTGGGATTATTATCCTTCTCCTTACACTGATCCTGAAAACGGCCCTCTTCCCACTAACGTACAAATCGTATAAGTCGCAGGCCGTGATGAGGGTGCTTAAACCTCAGGTAGATGAGATTAATGAGAAGTACCCGAAAAAAGAGGACGCCATGAAGAAGCAGCAGGCTACGATGGACCTCTACAAACGGGCCGGGGCAAATCCCCTGGGTGGGTGCCTTCCTATGTTATTGCAGATGCCAATCCTCTATGCCATGTTCCGGTTTTTTCCGACATCCATTGAGCTGCGCGGCGAAAGCTTCCTCTGGGCAGATGATCTGTCAACCTATGACAGTATACTTGACCTGCCCTTTACCATACCTATGTATGGTGACCATGTAAGTCTTTTTACAATTCTGATGACGGTAACAACGATTCTTAGCATGAAGATCAACAACCAGATGTCTACATCAAATGCGATGCCAGGTATGAAGACCATGATGTACATTATGCCGGTGATGTTCATGCTGTTCCTGAATAGTTTTTCTGCAGCGCTGACCTATTACTATTTCCTGGCGAACGTGATCACGCTGGGACAAAACTTTGTTTTTAAGAAATTTACGGATGAGGATGCCATTTTGCGGAAGATCAATGCCCGTAAGGCAAAACCTAAGAAGAAGTCAAAATGGCAGGCACGACTGGAGGAAATGACAAAGCAGCAGCAACAAATGCAAAAAAGCAGGGGCTCTCAAAAAAGCAAGCCGACAGCGAGGGGCAACCGGAAAAAATAGCAACGATATGTTATTGTAATTCCGGATTGCAGCCAGGCAACTGAAATTGTTGCTGAACGGAAGGACGATTTCTCATTACATCAATACAGTGGTTATACAAAGTATCATTTGACGGATTTCAGTCCTACCATTTTGATAGCTGTAATGGCAGCTTCGTCACCTTTGTTCCCGTGCTTTCCGCCTGATCGCTCTCTTGCCTGCTGCTGGTTTTTTGTGGTAAGTACTCCAAAGATAAATGGGATGTCATACTCAAGATTCAGCTCGGCGATTCCATGTGTCACTCCCTGGCAGATAAAATCGAAATGCCTTGTCTCACCCTGTATAACACAACCCAGGGCAATTACTGCATCCAAAGCATATTTCTCTGCAGCCAACCTTGATCCGTAGATGAGCTCAAAACTGCCGGGAACAGTGAGCACATGTATATTTGCTTCCGGACACCCATGCTTTTTCAGGGTTTGCATTGCGCCCTCTGCAAGGGCTGCGGTGACCTCCTCGTTCCATTCTGATACTACAATTCCGAATTTCATTCCTGAAGCATCCGGAACTTTTTCAGGATCATATTTCGATAGATTCTTGAAGCTGGTTGCCATGATCAGTATGTTTTAAGGTGAAAGTCTGAAAAAAGAACCAATAATATCTGCCGGCTCCGTTAAACAAAGAATGCTATGTTTCGGTCAGAAAGTATCGAGTTGTGCTTCGACGCGTCCAATGTATTTACTGATCTCTCTTCCCTCATTCGATTCGGGATATTGGCGGCTGATGCGTTGATAGACCTCAAGGGCACTGTTCAGGGTTCCTATCTCTTCAAATACAATGCCGGCCTTTTTTAAGAGAATGGGTGAAGTAAAACTGTTCTCATATTGCTTTGCAGCCCTGAGATAGATGCTGGCAGCCTTTTCATATTCCCGAAGCTCACTGTAAGCATCCCCAAGAGCACTCATCGCAGCAGCACCGGTCATCATGTCACTTGTCCTGAAATCTGACAGGTAATCAATAGCTGCTTCAAAATCGCCCAGCTCAAGGTAACAAACGCCTGTATAGTATTTTGCAAGCTTTGCCGACTTTGTAAATGAATACTCATCTATAATATCCAGAAAACCCGGAAATGTTCCATAACCATTTAGTGCCAAATTAAAAGAGTCGCGTTCAAAATAGCGCTCAGCCATATACATGCTTGAGGCAGCAGCCTGGTTTCTCGGCTGCAGTATATATCTGTTTCCTGCAATAATCAGCAGGGCTATCCCCAATACTACAAGAAGTAAATTAATGAGCAACTTTTGGTTATCCTCAATAAATAACTCAGTGCGCGAAAGCGCAGATTCGATATTTCCAAGATTTTTATCTCCCTGATCCGGTTTCTTTTTGCTGACCATTTTTAGCGCTTAATTAACATTTTTTTTAAACATCGCAAATGTAATGGTTTTTCCCTAATTTGCTTTCATAGATAGAAAAAAGTTAATGGATAGTTGCTTCGCTGTATGCTTTTTCATGCAATATGCTGTACATTTGTTTCCAGATTGTTTATTATGTATCTGTCAACACTTTCAGTGATCAATTTTAAGAACTATGAACAGGCTGACCTGGAGCTAAGTCCGAAGATCAACTGTTTTGTAGGGGAGAATGGTGTGGGTAAGACCAACCTGCTTGATGCCATTCACTACCTGGCACTGTGTAAAAGCAATCTTAATCCTGTTGATACGCAAAACATCAGGCACGATCAGGAATTTTCTGTTATTCAGGGTGTTTTTTTCCGGAAGGAGAAGGAGGAGGCCATCTATTGTGCACTCCGAAGGGAAAAAAAGAAACAGTTTAGCAGGAACAGGAAGGATTATAGGCGGCTCGCTGAGCATATCGGCCTCATTCCCCTGGTGATGATTTCACCAGCCGACTCTATTCTGATACAGGGAGGTAGTGAAGAGCGCAGAAGACTCATGAACGGTGTAATTGGACAGTACGACCGATTATACCTTGAAAATGTGATTTCTTACAACCGGATTCTCGTACAACGCAATAAATTGCTGAAGGAGAATTACTTCAACTCGAATGCCAGGGATGTACTGGATGTATTGAACTCACAACTGGTGCAGTACGGACAGCCGGTTTTCACTGCAAGAAAGGACTTTACGGATAAATTAAACCCAATCTTTCAGAAATTTTACCAGCATGTTTCAGGAAACAAGGAGAAGGTTTCATTGAACTATACTTCGCAGTTAATGGAACAGGATTTTGAAGATGCATTGAATGCGTCAATGCAAAAAGATCGCATGGTCCAGTATACAACTGTGGGTATTCATAAAGATGATATCAATATGGAACTTGGTGGATACACCCTGAAAAAGACAGGATCACAGGGACAACAGAAAACTTACCTGGTTGCACTCAAACTCGCTGAATTTGAGTTTATGAAAGAGACGATGGACAATACACCTTTACTTCTGCTGGATGATGTATTCGATAAGTTTGATGCTTTTAGGGTCAGGCAGATCATTCAGCTTGTGGCCGAAAATCACTTCGGACAAATATTTATTACCGATACGAATGAGGAGCGAATGAGCTCTATTCTTAGGGAGATACCTGCCGACCACCGGGTTTTCCAGATAACCAATGGTGAAATTATAGTGAAGAAATAGCAGCATCATGGAAAGAAGAAGGGAAAAACGAATCGGATCTTTGCTTGATGAGTTTGTTCGGTCCAACAACCTGCAAAAAGGATTGGCAGAATACCGCATTGAAAAGAGCTGGAGTGAACTGCTTGGCCGGAATATTGCGATGGCCACAAAATCATTATACATCAGGGAAAGAAAGCTTTTTGTAAAACTTCACTCCTCGGTGCTAAGGAATGAACTGGCCCTGATCAAACAGGATCTGATACGGCGGCTGAACGAATCTGCCGGGTCGGAAGTGATTGAAGATATAATTCTCAGGTGATTGTTCCCGGCCGGATTTTTAAAACCTTTCACTTTCCGAGAAAAAGAATGAGGACTCACTTGCAGCATTCTCATCTGAATCGGAACCATGAACAGCATTTTGCTGCATGGAAACTGCGAAGAGTTTCCTGACGGTTCCATCTTCAGCCTTTTCCGGATCAGTTGAACCGATCAGCTTCCTGTACTCCTCTACGGCGTTTTTCTTTTCAAGAATGGCGGCAATGACAGGACCTGAACTCATGAATTCAATGAGGCTGGGATAAAATGACCTTCCCTCGTGAACGGCGTAGAACCTTTCCGCATCTCTTTTGGTCATTTGAAACATTTTAATGGCAGCAATTCGAAAACCGTTCTCGCTTATCATGTTCAGAATCGGACCTGCATACCCGTTCGACACCGCGGTGGGTTTAATCATCGTGAAGGTAAAATCTCCAGTCATGCTAATTCGTTTAATTGTATGTGACCTCTAACAAATATAGCTATTAATTGTTAAGTCAAACAGATTATTTTTTACTTTTGATCGTCGATAAACCAAATCATCAGCTCGATAAATCATCGGCATAACTATTCTGGTGCAGCTAAAGACGGTCCTTTTAAACCATGAAATAAGTGATGGTATATACACATCCGGCAGAAAAAATCAGGGAGGTCATTAAGAAAAAAGCACCTGTTGTGGTAATTTCACACCTGAATCCCGACGGAGATGGTGTAGGTTCTGCCATTGCCATTGCAATTTTCCTCCGAAAAAATGGTGTTCCTGTAAATGTCATAATTCCCAACCAGGTTCCAAATTTCCTAAACTGGCTTCCAGGTTATGAAATGGTCTCAGTTTATCAGCAAAAAAAACGAAAGTGTAAAAGAATCCTGGACCAGGCTGATACAATGTTTCTTCTTGACTTTAACGATCCGGAACGTGTTGGAAATCTGAAATCCGACCTCCTGGCATCCACGGCATTTAAAGTGTTAATCGATCATCACCAACAGCCGGAAGAGTTTGCAGATATTGTACTTTCCGAACCATGGCGGGGATCGGTAGGAGAGATGATCTACCTCCTGATCACTGCCACTTCCGGAGCAGAAGCCGTCGACAGGGATATTGCCACTTGTCTGTATGTTGCAATTATGACCGATACAGGGAATTTCAGGTATGCATCCTCCTATTCCGAAATATTCAATATAGCAGGAGCATTGGTTGATGCGGGTATAGATAAGGACTGTATTTACAGCAGTATTTACGACAGCTATTCTGAAAGCCGGATGAAGCTGATGGGCTATTGTATGTCGGAAAAAATGGTTGTGGTTAGAGACCTTAATACCGCATATATCTACCTCGACAAAGAAGAACTCGAACGCTTTGATCACCAGACAGGAGACACAGAGGGGTTTGTAAATATTCCGTTTTCAATCAAGGGCATCAGGCTTTCAGCACTTTTTATTGAAAAAAATTCCTGCGTTAAAGTATCTTTCAGATCAAAAGGAGCACTATCAGTCGACCGGATCGCTGCAGATCATTTTAATGGTGGTGGACATATCAATGCCGCCGGTGGGGAAGAAACCCTGTCCCTTAAAGAAACCATTGCAAAGTTTGAGTCGATAGTAAAACTATATAAGGATGAACTTACCAGTAATTAAACTGATCCTGTTTCCCCCTATTCTGATTGCATTCTCCTGTAAGACCCCTGTACAGGAGAGAAGCGAAATTGTTGATGACCATGTTGAAAATACTTTTATCGAAACAAACAGGTATATCCGGGAGCGCCACAGGGAGCATATTATAGCTTTTATCGACAGGGTAGGCTGGGAAATGACAGAGACCTCAACCGGGCTGTGGTATGAGGTGGTGGAAGAGGGTGACGGACCGCTCATTGAACCGGACAAACTTGTGGCTTATGCTTACGAGACACGATTGATCACAGGAAAGATTTGTTATTCTGCAGATACTTTAAACCCAAAGAGGATCGTTACTGGTAAAGGAGGAATCGAAGTCGGACTGGAAGAGGGGTTGCTCCTGTTGCGTGAGGGAGACCGGGCACGATTTATTATACCTCCTTACCTTGCGCATGGTAATTTTGGTGATGGCGACAGGGTACCGGGTTCCTCAATTCTTCTTACTAGGGTGAATATCCTTGAGGTAAAAAGGTAACGTACAGACGCAACTTTACCAATTACCACTTCATCTTAAGAATAAGTTATGTAGATTTGCAGTTTGAAATGAAAGTATGATGCGAATGACGATAAAAAATTCCGTATTGATTGCACTGGCTGCCCTGTTTGCATTTACAGGATGTGAGGAGGAGATTGATTATGATTATTACATTGCCGAGGAAGAACGGTTTTTCAACTTGTATCTCGATGCACGTTATCCAGACATAGAACCAACCCAAAGTGGATTGTATTACATTGAATATAAGGAAGGTGAGGGCGCTTCTCCCGATTCGGGTGACTTCGTTCTGATCAACTATCTTGCCTATACCATTCCCGATGAGAAGGTTGTGGATACTTATACCGAAGAGTGGGCCACGGAATACAATCTCTACAATAGCAATGTCCTCTATGGTCCTTATAAATATCAGCATGGCACTGAAATGGCCGGTATGCGCGAAGGCCTCTCCATGATGAAGGAGGGAGGCATTTCGAGACTGCTCTTTAAAAGCGATCTTGGTTATGGAAGTGCAGGCCTCGGAAATATTGGCAGGTTCGAATCACTTATGTATGATATTGAGCTGGTGGAAGTGATCGGAGACCCTGTAGAGAGGGAACAGGAACAGATTGATGCTTTCCTTGATGAGCATCCTACAGCCGATTCAATAAAAGATAAGGAGTCGGGTGTGACGATGTATTATATCCCTGGTGTTGCGGGCGATAGCGCACAGATCACAGACGGCAATAAACTCGAGGTTTTTTATACCGGACAACTGCTTGATGGCAGGATCTTCGATACGAACGAAGGCAATAGCAAAGGATTAAGTGTAACCGTTGGTAAAGGCGAGGTAATTGACGGATGGGATATCGGACTGAAGTGGTTCAGGTATGGTGGAACGGGTCAGCTGCTTATACCTCACCAACTGGGATATGGTGAAAAGGGAAAACAGGTGGATAAAACAAACAAAACTTCGATCCCCCCTTACGAGGCACTTCTGTTCGACATAAGGATTCCTAAACCGGTGGGAGAGAAGGAGGATTAAATTATAACCTTCCCAGCAGAAAGACAGCCGGACGCTTATGCAGATCCGGTTTTCGCTTTTTCCAGTATCCCAGCGTTGCTGTTTTGATCAATTCGGTTTCCATGGTGATATCCACAGCAATAGTAAGTAACATTTGCTCCCGGCAGGCAGTAATGATATCCTCCAGCAATGTACTGTTCCTGTAAGGTGTTTCTATGAATATCTGGGTCTCTCCCTTCTCTTCGACAATCCTTTCAAGGCTCTTTAATGAACTGATCCGATCCCCCCGATGAACCGGCAGGTACCCCACAAACCTGAACGATTGTCCATTCAACCCCGATGCCATAAGTGCCATGTAGATTGATGAAGGTCCGGCCAGCGGAATCACCCGGATGTTTTTCTGGTGTGCATGCTTTACTAATACGGCACCAGGATCTGCTACACCGGGAAGTCCCGCTTCTGAGATCAGACCCATATCGTGGTCCTCAAGAAGAGGCTGCAGATAGGTTTCGACTTCATTCAAGTTGGTGTGCTTGTTGAGTTCGTAAAAAGTGAGGTTGTCGATTAATATCTCTCTGTCGATCGTTTTTAAAAATCTTCTGGCATTCCTGGTCTTTTCAACCACAAAAAATCTGAGGTGGGAAATGAGTTGTTGTACTTGTGGTGGCAGATAGGTACCGGGGTCGGAATTTCCCAAAGAGTTTGGTATGAGATAAAGGTGGGCTGACATGTTTTTGAGATAAACTTACATAAAATCCGTGGTTCATTCATGGGTATCAATGGAAAAACCGGGATACTTTTCAATGAAATGCTGCAGGATATATGAAATATCTTCAGCCTTCTTGTTAAAATTGCTATTTTCGGGCTCAATTTATAAAAAGAAGGAAATTGAAAATTACTTTTCTTGGTACAGGAACGTCGCAGGGAGTGCCGGTGATCGGATGTAAATGCGTTGCTTGCAGATCGGATGATCCCCACGACAACAGGTTACGCTCTTCAATACTGGTTTATGATGATGCAACCACTATTGTGATCGATACCGGGCCTGACTTCAGGCAGCAAATGTTGCGGGAGAAGGTCACCGGACTGGATGCAGTGGTTTATACCCATGAGCACAGGGACCATATTGCAGGGATGGACGACATCAGATCATTCAATTTTCTTCAAAAGCGTTCGATGGACTTATACGGGGAAAAGCGGGTGCTGCAATCGATCCGCATATCCTTCCCGTATGTGTTTGCAGAGAACAAGTACCCCGGGGTACCCAATGTGATCCTGCATGAGATCAATACTGATCCGTTTACTATCGGGCATATCCGGTTTGTCCCCATCCGGATGATACATGCAAATATGCCGGTACTTGGATTCAGGATCAATAATTTTGCCTACCTGGTTGATGCTAACTTCATTTCATTCATGGAGAAGGAGAAGTTAAAGGGAATTGAACAGGTTGTAATTGGTGCGCTGCGAAAGGAAAAACACCATTCCCATTTTACACTCGATGAGGCCGGAAAGTTATTTCTTGAACTAGGTGCCAGAAAAGGATATATTACACATATTTCCCATCAGATGGGGAAGGAGAAGGAGTTTAAAACCCTTTTACCCAAAGGAATGATCCCCGCCTATGACGGACTGGAACTGAAGGTTTGATCCGCTTTTAAATGATGCATCTATACCAGACTGAGGACCTGTTTATGACGGTCTTGTCCTTGATACATATTTAACCGGGTCGTTCATATAGCTGCGTGAAGCCAGGAACAAAATCCCCGCGAGCACATTCAATACCAGAAAGATGATACCACCGAGAAGCAACGCTGCCGGCAGGTCATACACATCATTCACCCACCCGATGAGCGGTCCTGCTACAGAAAAAATGATCCTGATCACAAAATTTCTTACCGACAGCACTGTAGCACGGATCTCAGAGCTGGTGACGCGATTGATATAATCTTTCAGTACCGGGGTAGCATATCCCCTCACCAGATGAAAGAATGCCAGAATAATGAGTCCAATAACTAGTCCGGAGAACGACAAGCCAATGTAAGCGAGCGGTATCGTAAGGCTTATAAGCACGATTGTTCGCCGTGGACCCAGCAGCATTTCGGTACGGTAGGCGAGGAGGGAGGCGATGGCAACGATGATGTTCAGTGCGGCCCAGAGCAAGCCGAACCATACCTTGTCAATCCCGCTGTATTCGAAAAACTTTTGGGCAAACCAGGCCATGGTGAGTGTTGCACAGCCTGTGAATGCAGAAAACAGAATGTTGCGGCGCAATGTTTTGTTGCCTATCACTGCGAAACGTGAGATGTCAATTATTTCCCTGAAATCGCGGTACACCAGTTGTTTGTGCTGAACTGGCTCCCGGAGGGTCAGTGCTGCAGGGATCGCAATGCACGCCACGATAATTTGTCCATAGTAGGGAGTTCTTAATGATATGGTGACCAGCAGGATACTAAGCAGCGCCGCAGCAGCCTCAGCGAGATTGCCAAGGGAGGTGATCCTTCCTTCGTACCTGCTGTACATCTTTTCACGGCCATTTTCAAGCAGCGAATCATACAGCATGGCTGAATCGGCCCCAGAGACCAGGCTCTGACCGATGCCCAGGACGATTTGGGCCACAAGGAACCCCATGAACCCGTAACTCACTCCGTAGATCATAAACCCGGCCGCACCGAGAATTGTTCCCGTAAGGATTGACTTCTTACGACCCCATACATCCGCCATGTAGCCGGATGGAATCTCAAGTACTACGATCATGACGGAATAGATCGCCTGCAATACCATGATGTCTTTCATTTTCAGTCCATTGCTCTCAAAGAACAGTACCACGATTGGCATATACAGCATGAACCACTTGGAGATTTTTATCGTGTAAAGGCGCGGTATATTAGGATGTGGAAGCATCGCTGCAAAGATAATGATTTGAAAAATAACGTAAGGCAGTGAAAGGAATCAGAACGGTCGTCAACCCAAACGCCGGTATACGTTATACAGAAGGAAGGAATATCGGAAAAAGAGGTAATGAACGATTCTGATCTGCAGGTGTTGTACAATAGATTTGAAATACCACTGCAGATTGTATATTTACACTATGAATGAATCATGCAACAGGTTCCACGATGATTGAAAAGATCCCGGCCGCACATTC
Source organism: uncultured Bacteroidaceae bacterium (assembly GCA_964539395.1). Lineage (GTDB taxonomy): Bacteria > Bacteroidota > Bacteroidia > Bacteroidales > M55B112. Next base: position 1,764 of record CAZIIU010000023.1, on the reverse strand, counting down.
GAACCGCAACCGGGTGAAGCCGGGCGATATTTTGATCACCGGAAGAAATTTCGGCACAGGCAGTTCATGCCAGCATGCGGCAGATTGCTTCAGAGCCCTTGGTATAACTGCAGTGATAGCACAATCTTTCGGAACAATTTATGAGAGTAATGCTATCAACTCAGCGTTCTCCTTTTTATTAGCGAGGATATTTTTGATTACGGCATTAAGACTGGAGATAAAACTGGAATCAATTTCGAAAAAGGTATCGTAAATTTGAACAATGGGGATTGCAGTTAAGGGTTATACCATTTTCAGAAGTGCAATTGGAGATTTATAGTAATAATAGACCCTTTTAAAAACCAATGTTATGCGATTGATTATTCCTGACAACTACAAGCCGATTCTCGGACTGAAGCAAACAGAGACTGCTTTGAAACTAATGAAGGAGCATTTTGAGATCGGGCTCTCCTCTGAGCTGAGACTCAGAAGGGTTACGGCACCTCTGTTCGTGCTTAGTTCAACCGGATTGAATGACAACCTCAGGGGGGTCGAGGAACCGGTTGAATTTAAGATAAAGGATATGCGTAACCAGGAAGCAGAGGTGGTGCAGTCGCTGGCCAAATGGAAACGGATGATGCTGCGCGATTATGATATTGAACTGGGTAACGGCATCTATACGGATATGAATGCACTCAGACCTGATGAGGAGTTGGATAATCTGCATAGTGTTTATGTGGATCAATGGGACTGGGAGCGGGTAATCGGAAGGGAGAGTAGAAATCTGGAAACACTGAAACGGGCAGCGCGTCAGGTGTATGCCACGATCCGGCGCACTGAATACTATTTGTTTACACTTTATCCATTGATCAGGCCTGTGCTTCCGGAGGAACTTACCTTTATCCATGCAGAAGAATTATACGAGATGTATCCGGATCTGACTCCCAGGGAACGTGAGGACAAGATTACAGAGAAGTATGGTGCTGTGTTCCTGGTGGGGATCGGTGCAGATCTGCCGGATGGAAAACCTCACGATATACGGGCACCGGATTATGATGACTGGACGACGGAGACAGAAAAGGGGTTTAAAGGATTGAATGGTGATATCATCGTTTGGAATAGTGTACTGAAGTGTGCATGTGAACTTACCTCCATGGGTGTCAGAGTTGACCGCGATGAGTTGGTGCGTCAGCTAGAGATCACCGGCAATATGGACCGGCTGGAACTCCTGTTTCACCGTAGGTTGATGGATGGTGAGCTGCCGTCTGCCATCGGTGGAGGTATCGGACAGTCACGCACTGCAATGGTCTATCTTCGGAAGGCTCACATCGGCGAAATACAATCTGCAATCTGGCCGGGAGAAATGGTTGACCATTGCAGAAAGTGCGGTATCAGGCTGATCTAAATAGGGAAAACTTCCGGATATTTTCTAAAGTAACGGACTGGCCAATTACCTGTGTCAGGATTCGGAAAAGAAATGAACTACGGTTTTTCCTTCTTCAAATGGGGATCAGGTATTCAGGTTATTAACCATTAATTTTTCGGTTCACCAAAATTCATCTTAAATTCAGGTAAGTATAAGTCCCTTAAATGGGTAGTCTGCATCTCTTTTTCGATTTAAAATAAGTTTTCCCGTGTAACTATATTTATTATATTTGCACCGCTTTCGATGGTGCTAAATAAATAGATCATTGATTCGCAATTCAGATCGGTTCCGTAGCTCAGCTGGATAGAGCAACAGCCTTCTAAGCTGTAGGTCGAAGGTTCGAATCCTTCCGGAATCAC
>CAZIIU010000022.1:0-52070 GCA_964539395.1 uncultured Bacteroidaceae bacterium | reverse complement strand
ATATGGTGCCGGTTTTAAAAGAAGGCAAAGACATGGATTGGAAGCAATTGGATACGATAAAAAAACTTGCATTAGGTTGGGGACAACATTTAATTATTCCTGCTATAGAAAAATATTTGAATCTATTGCAATTAAAACGGTAATTATGAAATAATTGAGCTTTACGGAGTAGTTATTATCGGCTGCTTTAGGAAACAACATCTCTGGTAAGCAGGCAAAAGACAATTGTTGTGAGCTGGATATCAACAGCAAATATTATTACATGACAAATGGATTCTGGATTGATGGGGAAATCTTCAGGTTACCTTTAAACCTTCCGCAAAATCATTATCGCTAGTTGCAGAGCCAGCTAACCGATCTCTTTGACAGGATTTAACACATGGTGAGGTTGCGGCAAATGTACCAAAGTCGCATTTCCACCAGATGATGGTGATAGTTTCTGGTACCGGTATGACAGCCGATGCAATTGATGAATTGAAAAATACGAAATAGCTCTAAATCTATTTGGTTTTCAGGCTGTATGCCACGATCCTGTTATCATAAAAGGTTGGTACATAAACCACTTTTTCTTTTAGGTTATAACCCAAATCAGCTGTATTGATCTCCTGCTCCTCAGTATCCAGAAGTGTCTGCAACGTATCGTTTCCGATGATGTGGATTCGTCCGCTCCATTCTGAGACGATGTAGTAGTTTTCGATGCCGGTGTATTCGATCCCGTCGGCTCTTATGCCTGTGGCCATTACATCATACTTGCCGGTCTCTTTATCGACGCGTCTGATTTCACCCGGTCCCTGAACACCAACGATCATGTGAGCATCCTCATTGTAGAGTCCGTTCGGACTTTCCACATCCGGCAGCCAGTCGGTCATTTCTCCGTCATGGTAGGTCTGAACTTTGTTTGCCCTGCTGTCTGAGAAGAACAACTTACCGTTCTTTCCGATAGCAAGGTCGTTCAGGAATTGTGCACCTTCAACGGGCACCATTTGTTTCACCTCACCCTTGTCAACATCGATCACAAGCAGCCGGTCCATATCCGTTGCAAACAGGAAATCTCCATATAGTCCCATGCCTCGCGGCTCATTCAGTCCTGTGATCCAATAGAGATCGATCACCTTACCGTCGGTACTTAACTTTGAGATGAAGCCGGTATCGTCCCCTTCCTCCGCACGGTTCATGTTTGCTACATATAATATTTCCCGTAAAGGATCAAAGAGAACCGATTCGGGAGTTCTCATAATAGGCTCGGTAGACCAGATTTCAGCAAGATAAAAAGTTACTGAATTGCTATCAGACTTGTTGTCGGCGGATGGCCGGGACTGGCACGAGAGGAGAATAATAACAATAACGACGACAGGAAATAATTTTTTCATTTTGTTTTGATTTTAATTGTTCTCACAATTTACTAAATAAAACACTGAACAATAGTGTTTTGTTTAGAAAACTGAAGCTTTCTGTTTCCTTCCGGTCCATCCTTACTTTTCTTTCTCCTGCTGCAGTATTTTTTCCCCGTTTCCACCTGCACCCGTATTCAATTAGCATTCACCCGGGAAAGGTCAAAAACCCGGACGAGCCGATCCCATATAAATTGAGGAGTAATTTCCTGTTTTTATTATTTTTATGGTTCTTTCGATTATTATCGCAGGTGAATCAAAAAGCAAATATGTTTGTGGGGACCGGTACGACTGCCTTTCTGACGGGAAAGACTATTGGGGAACATCATGAAGGGCCGGTTATTCTGTTTCTGCAAAGAATTAAAGCAACGTTAAAGGAGTCAACAGGCAAAGGGATGAAAAATTCAGAGGTAGTATGCCGGGGTGGAAAAGGTATTCTCACCTGCTTTTCTATTCTTTTTCTTATAACAGTTGGGAGTAGTTTATATGGACAGCAACAGGATTTTCGTTCCTGGTGGAGTATTGATTTTACGAAGAGTCTGACAGATAAACTGTTGGCAGAGGTTGAACTGGAGCAGCGGTTTCAGGATAACTCCCTGGGGTATGACAGATCTCTGTTGACAGCCGGTTTGGAATACGCGCTGTTTAACTACTTTGAAATCGGTGGAGGCTATCGGTATATCGTGTACAGGGACGATGGCATGATTGCTTCAAAGTACCTGATCTATGGGGATGTAAGTTATGAGCTGTCTCTATCCCCCCTCTCCTTTCAGCTGAGGGAGCGCTTTCAGTATGGTTTTCAGGATTTCAATACCATAGAAAACTATAGTGAAAATAACCTGACCAGCAGGAGCAGACTGGGTGTGGGGTATGATATTGTTACATATCCCATTTTGATATATGCCAGTTATGAGCTGTTTCTGGGACTGGATACTTCTGCGGGAGCACATGTGCGATTTCATCGTTACCAGTCTGGAGCTAAGTATAAGCTTTCCATGCGAAGTGACCTGGAGTTGGGTTATATGCTTAATGCCGGGGCCAAAGACTCCAACTCTCTGAACGCCCATGTTCTTCAGGTTGCCTTTTCATACAGCTTGTAAGCAGAAATTATTTTAACTCTGTAAAGTTCTTTTCTGCATCATTCTTTTTCTAACTTTGTGTATATACCAATGTAACAACCATGACGGTTCATAATACCACTGGTGCACTGATTCTATTGCTGTTTTTCAGTTGTATCGCGGGAACGCATGCACAATCGCTGTTGACTTTGCCTTCCGGGCAGGAAACGCAGGAGGATACGGTCAGTAAAGACCCTATAAGGCCTATTCCCCTTAATACGATTAACAGTGCGACTACAGAGGCATACCAGCTTTTTTCACGAGCCGCTTCAGAACAAATGAAGGGTTCAGAGAAAATAAGGATGAAAAATTTAGCGGATAGTTTATCGGCCAGGGTGGGAGAGTTTCTTTCGGATACAATGTTATCTGCCGCTGATAAAATAAATATCCGTGAGCTTGACCGGCTGGAGAATACAATACTCTTACAGATAAAAAGGGTTGTTGATTTGCAGGATGAGATTGACCTGCAGCTTAATAGGACTGAACAGCTAATACTGAAGCTTCAGAACAACAGGCAGAGGTGGAGTCTGACATTGGAGGAGACTGATCAGGACGAACTTCCCCTGGCCCTTGAAAGGCGAATCAGTCATGTACTAAGCAGCAATGATTCAATCAGGTCGATCCTCCAGGGAGATATTGATTTCATGATAACACTCTCTGATCAGCTGACAACCCTCCAGATCCGTCTCGATCAGGTCAGGAACGAACTTTCACCCGACACAATGATCGGCAGTTCAATCGTATTTCGCCGTGATATGCCCCCCTTGTGGGCGCTTTTCACCAGTAAAGATCAGACCGCTGATGTTGTTCGCTGGTCCGATGTTTTTGCCGATATTCGCAAAGATACCGTCATACTATTCAGCCGACATTCAGGCAGGTTCTTCTTCTCCCTGCTATTACTGGGGGCGGTCATCGCATTTGTTTATTGGGCAAAGTCTATTTATAAATCATTGTTTATCAGGGAGAAGAATGTATTTTTAAGTTTATATATCAATGAGGTCTTTCGAAAGCCTTTTGAAGTTGCCTTGTTGATTGGAATTTTTTTTATGCGGCTTCTGGTGCCCGATCTCCCGGTTTTTTATTCTTCCATTGCCGCTATTTTTTCAGTGTATGCAGTGATCCGTATCGCCATTGATATCCTGCCCTATGGTTTCAGGAAATTTCTGATTGGGTTTGCCATTGCCTACCTCTTGCTTCGGTTTTATAACCTGGTTTACGATCAGCATTTGCTGGCAAGGTTGACGATGTTGGCGGCTCAGATCGTAACCCTGATTTACCTGGTGGTATTTATTCACAGCAGGAGTTTGATTCTTTCCAAAAAGAGGAGGGTATTCAATTATGCATTATCGTTGCTGAGCGTAGTTTTTATTATCCTGTTGGGAGTGGCTTTGATCGGAAGCTTTGCGGGCGCCGTTGCCTTTTCCGAGTATTTTACAACGGGTATTGTTAACAGCGGATTCCTGGTGATCGTCACCTATGTTGGCTTTCATATCTCCGCTGCACTGCTCTACCTATTTATTGCCAGTCCGCTGCTTAAACATTCCAACATTATTCAAAAACAGTCAGACTATATTTTTTCCAGAATTTATAGCCTGGTAAGAATGCTTTTTGTTGTAAGCTGGTTTTATCTTACCCTTGACCAGTTTCATATCAGGGAGAATCTGTTTGAAAGTATTACCGCTTTTTTGACGCGCGAGTTTGAAATAGGAAAGGCAGACTTTGCATTGATGGGCATTATCCTGTTCGTGCTGGTTATCTGGCTATCGATCGTTATTTCCCGGTTTGTCCGACACATACTGCAAGAGGAGGTCTTCACGAGGGTTACGGTTGAGCGTGGCATTCCGGGAACTATCATTATGCTGGTTAGGATCGCATTGATCACCATTGGTTTTCTGCTTGCTGCTGCCGTTGCAGGAATGAAATTGTCGAGTCTTACTATCATCATAGGCGCCTTTTCAGTGGGGATAGGTTTTGGTTTGCAAAACATCTTTAACAACCTTGTATCCGGACTAATCCTGATGTTTGAACGCCCGATCAAGGAGGGTGACACTGTTGAGGTGAACGCCCTGTTGGGTGTTGTGAAACGCATTGGTATCCGTTCAAGCGTGGTTCGAACCTACGACGGCGCCGAAGTAATCGTGCCAAATGGTACTCTGATATCCAACGACCTGATTAACTGGACCCTGTCGGATGCACACAGGCGCACAGATATTCGGGTCGGAGTAGCTTATGGAACAGATCCTGATAAGGTGTTACAGATCTTATTGGGCGTGGCAGAGGCGAACCCCAGAACGATGCAGGACCCGGCTCCAAAAGCGTTTTTTCTTGGGTTTGGTGACAGTTCACTTGATTTCAGGGTGCTGGCCTGGGCAGACCTTGAAAACAGGCTGGAGATGGAGAGTGAGATCAAGGTTGGCATTAATCAGGCACTAAAAGAGGCAGGCATTGAAATTCCATTCCCTCAGCGTGACCTGCATATCAGGTCGGTTGACCCGACAGCCGGAAAAAATATGAAATAGTAATCCTGGTTCACAGGAGCAATCCTGCTTCGTATTAACAATCTTACATAGCACTATCAATCTAACTTCTCACAAACAATCCTGGTTCACATTATCATTCATACATAGCACTATCATTCATACATAGCACTATCATTCATACATAGCACGATCAATCATACATAGCACGATCAATCCTGTTTCACACTAACTTTTTGGCTGCTCATACTGAGTTTTCCGCCGCTCAATGTAAATTGCTTCTGTGCAATAGAATCTTATCGGTTTTGGTATTAATATTGTACTGTTATTGCTGTAACAACGGCAGGTTTTTATCGTCTGTTATACAATATAAATAAGTATTATTATTCATCTAATCTTTACTGCTATGAAAAAATGCATTACAGGTGTTATATCAGCACTTCTTCTTCTAATTTCAGTTCTTCCTGCATCGGGGAAAACCGATACGGTCCATTATAAAACCAGTCCATTCCAGTTTACATTTATGTTTCCGCCGCTGAGTACCAACGGGATGGATAATGTAAATTATGTTAACCACTTTTCACTTAATCCGTTTATTGGACTTTCGGGCGGTGTCGATGGTGTGGAACTCGGAGGATTTGTCAATGTAAACCGGTACTTTGTCAGAGGCTTTCAGGCAGCCGGTTTCGGAAACACCGTTGGTGATTTCCTGGACGGTGCACAGCTGGCCGGTTTCTATAATGTTACCCGGGGAAACAGCAGGTACCTTCAGGCAGCCGGTTTTGTCAATACTACAGGCGGTGATATGGAGGGTTTGCAAGGTGCCGGATTCTGCAATATTGTGGGGGGTACCGTGAATGGGTTCCAGGGGGCCGGATTTATCAATGTATCTGGTAACGAGGTGAGTGGTGTTCAGGCAGCAGGATTCATGAACGTAGCTGGTAACTTTGGAGAAGGAGTTCAGGCAGCAGGATTCGGGAATGTTGCCGGAAACGGCATTTTGAATGTCCAGGCAGCAGGATTCATGAATACTGCCGATGAGGTTGATGGTGTTCAGGCTTCAGGATTTTTGAACAATGCAAATGAGGTTGACGGCCTTCAGGCAGCAGGTTTCCTGAACCGTGCAGGATATGTGAAGGGCCTTCAGGCAGCAGGTTTTTTAAATATCTGTGATTCGATAGAGGGACTTCCTATCGCTTTTATCAGTATTGTGAGGTACAATGGCTACAGAAGGTTTGAGATCGCTGCCAGTGAAACGGAGCTGGTAAGCCTTTCATTTAAAATTGGGGTTGACAAGTTTTATTCAATTTACAGCCTGGGCAAACCAGCAGGTCCTGACAGCAGGTGGATGTACAGCTTCGGTTTCGGATCGAGGGTTGCAGAATTCGAACAATCATCGGTCAGCATCGAAGCTGTTTATCACCGCGAGGTTTGGTTTTTTGATGAGCGGGCTCCACGTATTATTCACCACCCCAGGTATAATGTACACAACCAGCTGAGTTTCAGTTACGGCAGAACTATTGGAAGAACTGCAGAGCTTTTTATCGGACCGACGCTGAATTTGTCAACGGGCAATACAGCTGAGGCCAGCGACAGATACATTCCATGGGAGCCGATTGCGCCATCCTGGGCCTTTTTTGACAAGACTGTCAATACTCCCGGGGAGACCAACTATGCTTTTTGGGTTGGTGCAAAAGCAGGTATAAGGTTTTAAACCTGTTTTTCAATCCACCTGCGGGCATTGACAAATGCCTCCACCCAGGGGGTTACTTTATCGTTCTTCCTGTGGTCGGGATAAAACCCGCATTGCCACGGGAAGAACGACCTTTCAAGGTGGGGCATCATGGCAAGGTGGCGTCCGTCTTCTGAGCATATTGCAGCCACATCATCGTCGGAGCCATTCGGATTGGCAGGGTAGGAGGAGTGTGCATACCTTCCCACTACGTTGAATCCATTGTTCGATGGCAGGCTGAACTTCCCTTCTCCATGCGCAACCCAGGCTCCAAGCTGCATGCCGGAAAGCGTGCTAAACATCACCGAATTGTTACCGGGCACTGAAACAGCGATAAATCCCGACTCAAATTTTCCGGAGTCGTTGTGCAGCATTTTTGGTCCGTGTGTGGTCTTCCCGGTGACCAGGTTCAGTTCCACCATCAGCTGACAGCCATTACAGATACCAAGGCTCAGGGTGTCGGGTCGTTTGTAGAAATTTTCCAGTGCAGCCCGTGCCCTCTCATTGTACCTGAAGGCACCTGCCCAGCCTTTGGCGGAGCCGAGCACATCGGAGTTGGAAAACCCGCCCACGAAAACGATAAAGTTCACATCCTCCAGCGTCTCCCTGCCGGCGATCAGATCGGTCATATGAACATCCTTTACATCAAACCCGGCGAGGTACATCAGGTATGCCATTTCACGGTCGCCGTTCACCCCCTTCTCCCTGATAATTGCAGCCCGTGTGCCTGTCGCGCTCCTTCGGTCTGGATCGATGCCGAGCGACTCAAATGTACCGGTGAAATTCCCGTAATCGAATTTCAAAGCATGTTTTTTGTAGGATGCAAACCGCTCCTTTGCAAGTTTTTCACCAGACTGTTTCCGATCGAGCAGGTAGGAGGTCCGGAACCAGATGTCGCGCAACTCATCAATATCCAGGTTCCAGGTTTTCTCCCTGGTGGTCAGTGTCATCTCCCGCCCCTCTGCCGGTCGCCCAATAACCGTTAACTGAACGCCCTCTTTCTCCAAAAGGGCCGCGATTCGGGCGCTGTTCTTTACCTGGATGATGATCCCCGGATTTTCGCTGAACAGAACTTCGGCAGCAGGAACGTTAAACCCGGTAATATCCACCTCCAGACCGCCGGCTTCATTGCTGAAGCACATCTCCAGCAGTGAGGTCACCATTCCCCCGGCAGAGATATCGTGCCCGGCGAGAATTTCTCCCTCTTCGATGAGCGACTGCACAAGATTAAATACTTTAACAAAGGCTGAAGGGTCCTTCACCGTCGGAGCCTGGTTGAAAAGGTGGCCCCTGGTCTGACCGAAGGAGCTCCCGCCAAGTCTGAACGGCACGCCGGAAAGATCGATATGGATCAGTGCCGTCTCCGGATCGTTAACCACTACCGGCTCCACAATCTTTTTGATGTCGGACACCTCACCCGCTGCGGAGATAATCACCGTGCCCGGCGCCAGCACCACATCATCCCTGTATTTCTGCGTCATCGACAGGCTGTCCTTCCCTGTAGGAATATTGATTCCCAGTGCCACTGCAAAATCGCTTGCTGCCTGTACCGCCTTATAGAGCATGGCATCCTCACCTTTGTTCCTGCATGGCCACATCCAGTTGGCTGAGAGGGAGATACTCCTGATCTTTTCAGGCATCGGTGCCCAGATGATATTGGTCAGCGCCTCGGCGATCGACAGCACGCTCCCCGCCTCCGGGTCGACCATTGCTGCCACCGGCGCATGGCCGATAGCTGTGGCATAACCTTTGTTGCCGCGATAGTCGAGCGCTACTGCTCCCAGGTTGTTGAGCGGCAGTTGCAGCTCTCCGGCGCACTGCTGCCTGGCCACTTTGCCTGTAACCGAGCGGTCGACCTTGTTCGTAAGCCAGTCCTTGCAGGCCACTGCCTCGATCTGCAGCAGGTTTTCAATGTATTCATCCAGCTTAAGCGGATCGGGCTCAAAGGATTGGTACTCATGCTTCACTGTTTGGTCCTGCATCAATGTTTTAGGGGGTTTGCCGAACATATCGGTCAGATCGAGGTCCATCGGCTTCTCACCCGTCTTCTCACTCTCGAACACAAATTTATGATCGCCCGTAATCTCCCCGATCACATACAGCGGAGCCCTCTCACGTTCAGCAATGCGCCGTAGCTCATCGATGTTGTTCACCCTGAGTACGAGTCCCATTCTCTCCTGCGACTCGTTCCCTATAATCTCTTTTGCCGATAACGTTGGATCGCCCACCGGCAGCTTGTCGAGCGCTATTTTACCGCCGGTCTTCTCCACCAGTTCGGAGAGGCAGTTGAGGTGACCGCCGGCTCCATGGTCATGGATGCTTACGATGGTATTGTTTTCCGATTCTGTCAGTGCCCTGATCGCGTTGAACACCCGCTTCTGCATCTCGGGGTTGGCACGTTGCACGGCATTCAGTTCGATGGCATTGTCGAACCGGCCCGTATCGACTGAAGATACTGCGCCGCCGCCCATCCCGATCCGGTAATTGTCGCCCCCCATCAGCACCACAAGGTCGCCTTTTTCCGGGGTCTCCTTGTGTGCGTCCTTCTTTTTTCCGTATCCTATGCCGCCTGCCAGCATGATCACCTTGTCGTATCCCTTTTTTTTGAGATTCTCCTGGTGTTCGAAGGTGAGGAGGCTGCCGCAGATGAGCGGCTGACCGAATTTATTTCCGAAGTCGCTTGCCCCGTTAGAGGCCTTGATCAGGATCTCTTCCGGTGTCTGGTAGAGCCATGGCCGCCCGGCCATAATGTTTTCCCATTTCCGGCCTGGGTCGAGCCGCGGGTAGGAGGTCATATATACTGCCGTACCGGCCAATGGAATGGCGCCTTTTCCGCCTGCGATCCGATCGCGTATCTCACCGCCGGTGCCAGTTGCAGCACCGTTGAATGGTTCAACGGTGGTGGGGAAGTTATGGGTTTCCGCTTTCAGGGAGAGTACTGTTTCAATCTCTTTGATCTGGAAGAAGTCGGGGTGTCCCTGCCTTTCAGGGGCGAACTGCTCTACGATCGGTCCGCGTGCAAAAGAGCAATTATCCTTGTAGGCCGAGATGATGCTGTTAGGATTGGTTTTCGTGGTTCGCCTGATCATGTCGAAGAGGGTGGAGGGCTTTTCCTCTCCGTCGATCACAAAGGTACCGTTGAAGATTTTGTGCCTGCAGTGCTCGGAGTTCACCTGGGCAAAGCCGTACAGTTCGCTGTCGGTAAGTTTTCTGCCAATCCGTTGGCTGACCGATTCGAGGTATTCGATCTCGTCGGGGCTCAGTGCCAGTCCCTCTTCTATATTGTATGCTGCAATATCGTCAATGTTCAGGATCGGCTCGGGTTGCCTGCTGGTTGTAAAAATCTCCTGGTTGAGTCCCTCGTATAGCCGTTGCAGCATCGGGTCGTAGGTGCTCTCCTTCCCGGCAACTGCAAAATACTCCTCGATTCGGGCGATCCCCCCGATACCCATGTTTGATACAATCTCCACAGCGTTGGTGCTCCAGGGGGTGATCATCTCCTTTCGCGGTCCGACAAAGAAACCGTCGACTGTTTTTTTATCGGTTGCCATTGCGCTTCCGAACGCCCATTCGAGCTTTTGTATGTTTGTACGGTTGAGTGCCCCGGGGTGTTCAACAGCAATGATCTTATCGGATGCCAGGGAGAAAAAGGTTATCATAGGACTCATTATTTACTCGAAAACGATGTTGCCATGGAGAACCGGCATATTGGTTGAAAGGTTTCCCCGACCGGTTCGGGTGACGCTGCAAAGATAGTGTTTCGGCGAGTAATATCCTCGGAATTGTTTCAAACAGGGCAGGGAGATTGTTAATATCGTGCCGGTAACCCGATTTTTTTTGGAATCCTGCTGTTTTCGGTGCTCTCCCGGTAGATCTGACTGGCTTCGCCCGATCAGGCGATCCCCCGGTACAGGTTTGCAAATGTGTGATAATTTTTGTATTTTTCTTATTAAATTAAAACCCAACAGATATGGCATTTACATTACCTGATTTACCGTATGCGATAGATGCGCTGGAGCCGGTGATTAGCAAAAGGACGCTCGAATTTCACCACGGCAAACACCACCAGGCGTATGTGAATAAACTGAATGACCTTGTACCTGGAACTGAGTTTGAGGATGCGAGCCTGGAGACTATTATCAGGAATGCATCGGGAGGTATTTTCAACAATGGGGCGCAGGTATGGAACCATACTTTTTATTTCGAAGCCCTGTCGCCCAGGCCGTTGATGTCGCCAGGCAAAGAGCTCGGTGGAATGCTTGAGCGCGACTTCGGTTCGATGGATCACTTCAGGGAGGATTTTGAAAAGGCAGCTGCAACGTTATTCGGATCGGGCTGGGCATGGCTCGTAACAGACACCGGTGGAAAACTCTCGATTGTGCAGACTGCTAATGCCGGGAACCCGCTGCGTGACGGGCTGAAACCGCTGATAACTGCCGATGTGTGGGAGCATGCCTACTACCTTGATTACCAGAACAAGCGGCCGGAGTACCTGGGAAACTTATGGAAGGTGCTCGACTGGAGTGTTGTGGAAGGAAGATTGAGGTAGGTTTTTGTTCCGACTCCTGGTATTTCATGTGATTGACGACAGGCATTTCATGTGACTGGTGACAGGTATTTCATGTGCCTGGCGACAGGCATTTCGCTTGTTGTCCTGAGGTATATATTTTGAGCTTTCGGTTTTTTTCTCTTTTCCCTGAAAACTATTATTGAATTTCAACAGAATTCTGTAAGTTTTTACAACAGTACTATTGCCGAACTAAGTGGACAGGAACTGTTTAAAGTTTGGCACCAGGACAAGTGTGCCCGGACCATTTGGTACGGAAATCGGGCGCACAAAGATTATAAACTACAGAATACTAAGGTGTTCTAGTTTTTATTATTTTTGCAGTTACACAGTTATCAGGCTTTTTGGAGAGGTATTATAAAAAGTTCCGCAGATTTTTGTAAGTTTAACCTCAACTAAAACTGACCAACCATGATCCAGGAGAATTTTATCAGGCTCTACCAAGACAGTTTCAGGAAGAACTGGGACCTGCCGGCAATATCAGATTACCAGGGGCCGGAGTACACTTACGGCGATATGTCGAAAATGATCGCACAGCAACATCTCTTTTTTGAGCAGATCGGTATCAAAAAAGGAGATAAGATCGCACTGTTCGGGAAAAACTCGGCCCACTGGGCGATTGGTTTTATGGCCGTGCTGACCTATGGTGGCGTGGCTGTACCGATACTGGCAGATTTTAAACCGGAAGAGGCGATGAATATTATTAATCATTCCGATTCGGTTTTTCTGTATGTCGACAGGCATTTGTTCGAAGGGCTGGATGAGAAGAGAATGGACAAGCTGTTTTCGATTTATGCGCTGGACGATTTCACCATTACCGGCAAGTCGACCGTGAAAAAGATCAGGGATATCAACGGCAAGCTTGAAGAATCTTTCGCTGCGAAGTATCCTGACGGATTCACTGCCGGGCAGCTAAAATTTGCCGAGGTGGACAACAGGGAGATTGTGGAGATCAATTATACATCGGGAACCACGGGATTCAGCAAGGGAGTGATGCTTTCGGCCAACAGCCTGGCAGCGAATGTTACATACGCACAACGATCAATTGAACTGAACTCGGGCGACAAGATGCTGGCGGTGCTGCCTATGGCGCACTGTTACGGATGCGCATTCGACTGTCTCTTTCCACTCACCATGGGGGTGCATGTGACAATTCTTGGGAAGATACCGGCAACACCACTCTTGCTGAAGGCATATGCAGAAATCCGGCCGCATTTGATTCTGTTTATCCCGCTCTTCTTCGAGAAACTGTACAAGAAGCGGTTGCTTCCTAAGATTTCGAAACCGCCGATGAGTGTACTGTTGAGGATACCCGGGATTAAGAGTGTCCTGCATGGTGTGTTAAGGAAGAAGCTGATGAAGACTTTTGGTGGCCGATTCAGGGAGGTGGTACTTGGAGGAGCGCCGCTAAGTGCCGAGGTAGAGGCTTTCTTCAGGAAGATCAGGTTTCCGTTTACGATCGGGTATGGAATGACAGAGTGTGGTCCGCTTATCTCATATGACGGATGGAGGACATCAAGGCCTGCCTCATCGGGAAAGATCCTGGATGTGGCTGAATTGAAGATCGACTCCGCCGATCCGTACAATGAGGTTGGTGAGATCCTGGTGCGGGGTGAGGTGCTGATGGATGGGTACTACAAAAATGAAGAGGCAACGAAGGCTACGATCGATGAGGAGGGATGGCTTCATACGGGCGATCTGGGGGTGACTGACAAAGATGGATATATTTATATCAGGGGCAGGAGTAAGAGTATGTTGCTCGGACCTTCAGGTCAGAATATCTACCCCGAGGAGATTGAGGCGTTGCTAAATAATATGCCTTATATTGCAGAGACTATTGTACTGATGAACGAAGACCACAAGCTGGAGGCGCTTGTCTATCCTGATTTGGAGGCAGCAAAGTCCGATGGGGTAGAGGACCAGCTGGCGCAGAAGATGGAGGAGAACAGGAAGGAGATCAACAGACAATTGAAATCGTACGAAGGGATTTTCAAAATACACCTGCACGAAGAGGAGTTTGTTAAAACCCCAAAGCGGAGCATCAAGCGGTTTATGTATAAGCTTTAGATATCCGCTTCAACGAAGAAGGCCACAAACTTCTCTTTCCTGTTGTAGAAATGGTTGCTCCAGCTGCGACCGTTGTAATAATTCAGTCCGATGCGGAGCCGCTTTTTGTTCCACTGCTGTGGAAAAATGTAGCCAACCATCGCCGAGATGTTGGGTGAATAGGCGTTCAGCTGGTATGCGCTGACATTCAATGCTGTAAACACTCCACCCATATACTTGTTGGGCAGCTGGTATTCCACCTCCATGCCGCTCTGCACACTCAGGTAGGCATCGCGGTGTGGTTTATTTTGCCGGGACCCCATGAAATCCACTCCGGGCATATAGAACCCGAAATCGCTGTATACCTGGAGTATATTCAACTTTTTATTTCCCAGAAAATACAGTGGCTTAATTGCTGCGGAAAGGATAAAGTCATCCCGAACCGGTAGTTGTAAAATCTGGTAATCAAAATCAGTGGGTGAAATAATTTGGTCGGTAAACTCATCTCCAACATGGGTACAGATGTGGTGTTTTGAGAACCGCAGTGCCAGCCACTCTGCGGGTCGGGCTCCCACAGCAAAATAGTAGATTCCGTCGAGACCTATAACATCGTGATTTCCTGCCCGCATAAAGGTTGGAATTGTAACACCCAGATCCACCTCCACGCCTAAATTTGGATTGCTTTGCGGAGAGAACTTAAAAAGGCTGAACCGAACTCCGGAGTTGATTACAAGTTTTCCGAGGTATGTGCCATTTTGGTTAACCTTGTCGGAGTGTTCAAAATCGCTGTATTTCATGGTCTGACTCGAAACTCCAAACCTGATCCCCAGGGGATCGGCCAGGTAGGTCGGGTAGTAATTTTCACTTGCAACGATCCGGAGGTCCCAGGTCTTCACTGGTATAGTGAACTTTTCACGATCAAACTGTCCGTGCAGTGCCATCGATGTGGCAACGAACACTGCGATAATTGAATTCTTTATTGTCATAATAGTACTATTCTGCGGTCCATACATCATTGTCCTGACCATTATTGCTTGTGAATCCGCCCAGGAACCATATTTTATCATTGAATACTACCGTGGCATAGCTGTGCCGTCCCTTCAGGTCGGATCCTTCAGAATCGATATTCCAGAGGTTCCCTTCATCAACACGCCATATCGGGTAGTGATAGCTTTCAGCAAAATGGTAGTGCATTGAGGAGGTCGTGGCTCCAGGAAGGACCCAAAGGGAGTTTTTGAAAAAGACCATTTCATGCTCGGAGCGCGAAGTGTAACTGACCGGTACGATACTGTCGTAAGACGATGTCCAGTTAACCCCATCGGGAGAACTCCACAGGTGCATCCAGTCCTCAAGAGGTTGCGAGGCATATTCATCTGCTTCAAAGATGATCCCGTGCCTGCCTCCCTGAATATAGATCATCCCGGTTTCCGGATCCACTGTCGCTGCGTGACTGGCCCTCCTGCCGTAGTTGTTGTTGGCCAGTTTTTCCCATTCAATTCCATCGGGGGATCGCCAGACATCGGCGAAATAGACCTGTGCATACGTGCCATTGTGCTGCTCGAGTTGTGTCCTGCCGCCGATTACGTAAATATAGTCCTGACCTTCGTGCCGTGCCACAACTGCAGCGTGGTCCATTCGCGGAAAGAGGGTGTCGCCGGTTATGCTGTCGGGATAGCTTCTTTCGACAAGCACGGTCCAGTTAACTCCGTCGGTCGACCGCCATACATCATTGCAGTACTGCCTGTAACCGGTAGCTTCGTTCACCGAGAACCCGCCTATCAGGTACATTGCTTCGCCCGATCCGTCATTAAATGCCACAACCTTATGTCCTCTTCTCCCGAGCCATGCGGCAGAGTCTGTTACCAGTTCCCATGTTTCACCATCTGCCGACGACCAGACATCCTCATAATAGGTATCACCGATAACTGCCCCCGGGTTATAACCACCCATCACCCACAGTTTTCCATCGTAGGCCACTGCTGCATGGTCGAACCTGTTCTTCCAATCAGCCTTCCTGGTAACCTCTGTAAAGGTCAGGGCTCCATCATAGGGTGGGATACCATGCTCTTCGTATGACTTAAACTCACAACTGCCCAGAATCAGGGGTGCCATTAAAAGAGGCAGCCAGCTGTGCTTTTTCCTGTTCCAATTCATTTTGTATATAATATTCTTTATAGGTTTTAATGCTTGTTTCCCCACCGTTCGCCGGAAGATTACCTGTCGAATACCCTTTGATATATGGTCGTATCGGGAACGACAGATTTAAGCAATATTTGTGCCATTATTACGGTATGTGTGAATTTTTCATTAATAAATATATCCGAATTACAGGCAGAACCTGGTTTTCGATTCTTTTTTTGAGGCTAATAAGAAGTATAAAGGTTGATATTCTTTTATTATTTTTGGACAGAAGGGGTTAAGCCCCACGTATAACGGCTCCAAGCTCCCTTTCAAATGCTGAGGAAATTCTCCCCATTGCTTTATCGATCTGCTTGTCGGTGAGTGTTTTTTCCTCATTAAGCAGGGTGAAGCTGAGGGCGTATGATTTTTTCCCGCTTTCGATCTTCTCACCCTCATACACATCGAACAGATCCACTTTTTTCAGTAGTTTTCCTTCTGTCTTAAAGGCCAGTTGCCGCAACTCTTCAAACCGGACATTCCTGTTGAGCATAAGTGAAAGATCCCGTTTAACTTCAGGGAATTTTGGCAGTGGATGGAAGACCACCCTGTTCGATTTATGTAATTCTACAACAAGGTCCCAGTTAAATTCTGCGGCATACACATCCTGGCTGATATCACAGGTCTTTAGCAGGTTTTCTGCCACTTTGCCGAAGATGATCACCCGCTCCCTGTCTGTATGGAGTTCCAGTGCCTGGTCGTATACATCATTTTTAACCTCCTTCACTTTCAATTTTTCCTTATCGATACCCAGCTTTCCGATGACCATCATCACCAGCGACTTGATGTAGTAAAATGAGGTTGGATCGGGTATAGTAGTCCAGTTCTCCCTTGTGTAGTTGCCAGTTAGGAATATAGCCAGGTGAAATGTCTCATTGTACCTTTTCTGTGGATTGTCGGTCACTTTATCCGGGTCCAGAAAATAGCAGTTACCGAATTCATACAGCTTCAGATCGGATCGTTTTCGGTTGATATTGTAGCTCACAGCCTCCAGTCCGCCGGGTAACAAGCTCTGTCTCATGCAGGAAAGGTCCTGGCTGAGTGCGTTCTGGATCCTCACAACCGTGGGATCTTCATTGCTGAAGTAGCTTTCCCTGGTAAGCGAATTGGATTTGATTTCCAGGAGTCCGATACTGCTTAGCAGATCGGATACCGTGTTTACAATTTTTTCACGATCGGGTTTCTCCACATAGGTCAGCGTGGAATCCACATGCTCATTGAACTCTACATTATCGTATCCGTAGATCCGCAGCAGTTCCTCAACGATATCTGCTTCCCTCGTTACATCAACACGGTAAGGTGGCACCCTGAGCTTCATCCCTTCATGGTCCTGCTTCTCAACCCGGATATCGAGCGATTCCATGATGTTAGCGATAACAGCCGGCTCGATGTTTTTACCAATCAACCGGGCCATATTTTTAAATGTTACCTCCACCTCAAAATCTTTCACCGGATCGGGATAGATATCCGTGATCTCCGAAGAGACAGCTCCTCCGGCGATCTCCTTTATCAGTAATGCGGCGCGTTTTAATGCATAAACAGTGCCATTGGGATCGGTCCCCCGTTCAAACCTGAAAGATGCATTGGTATTGAGCTGGTGATGTTTCGCAGTTTTCCTTATGGATACAGGGTCGAAGCATGCCGATTCAAGAAAGATCGCTGTAGTCTGCTCCGTAACTCCCGATCCTTCACCACCGAAAACGCCTCCGATACACATTCCTGCCTCTTCATCACAGATCATCAGGTCTTTGCCTGTCAGCTTCCGTTCCTTTCCGTCGAGTGTGGTGAAGGTGCTGTTTTCGGGTAGTGTACGTACCCTTATTCGGCCACCCTTAATCTTTGCGGCGTCGAATGCATGCAATGGCTGACCGGTTTCATGTAACACAAAATTTGTGATATCCACAATATTGTTAATCGGCTCCTGACCGATCGCCCGAAGCCTGTTTTTCAGCCAGTCGGGACTTTCTTTCACGGTCAGCCCGGTAAGGGTAACTCCCGAGTAACGCCTGCAGGCTTCCGGATTCTCAACAGTTACATCCATAGCAAGCCAGTTGTTGTCCTGTTTGTAGGCATCGACCAGCGGCTTTTTCAGTTTTGCCGGCTTTTCCTGATGTTTAAGGTACGCTGCAATATCGCGTGCCACACCAATGTGTGATGCCCCGTCGATCCGGTTGGGTGTCAGTCCGATCTCGAACACCATATCCTTATCCAGGTTAAAGTAATCACTGGCCCGGCTGCCCGCCTGAGCACTGTCGTTGAGTACCATGATCCCTACATGACTGCTGCCCAGTCCGAGCTCATCCTCGGCACAAATCATCCCGGCGGATTCCACACCCCTGATTTTCGCTGCCTTGATGGTAAATCCTTCCTTGCTGCCGGCAGGGTAAAGCGTTGTACCCACTGTTGCCACGGGAACCGTTTGTCCCACAGCCACATTCGGAGCACCACAGACAATCTGAAGGGGCTCATCTTTTCCAATATCGACCAAAGTAACTGTAAGTTTATCTGCATCAGGATGTTTTTCGCAGGTAATCACCTTACCGATTACTACACCGCCAAGTCCTCCTTTTACGGTTTCATACTCCTCCATTCCTTCCACCTCAAGTCCGGTGCCGGTAAGGATCCTTGCGAGTTCATGGGGGTCGATGGAAAAATCAAGATACTCTTTCAGCCAGTTATAAGAAATCCTCATCTATAAAACCTTTAATTAAATTCCTATTAAATAACAGCTTATATGCCGTTTAATGTAATGGTGACCTGTTGCCTTTTTCCCGCTGATCAACTAACCCAGTGGGGAAGAGCATCAGGTTCGAAACCTTTACATTGCAGCACAAAATTAGAAAATTTACCGAAGAATCAGTCTGCGAGACAGTTCAATTATTGTAGCAGCCGGACAGGCTAATTGAGGAGCCAATTCAGCGCAGCCTCTTTTGTGGAGAATACCATGGAGCGGTAGTTAGATATCCTGGCCTTTTCAGAAAACAGTGTAGTAATGACGGTAGAGTAAGGGTCCTCCGCTACAAAGGCTTCTGTAAGCATGCTGTAATTATTGCAGCATTTTTCAAGGGCACTCACCATTTCATCCACCTCTTCCGGCTTTACCGGGTAACTGGTGGCTGTAACAAAGCAGATCACCTTTAAATCCCTTGGATAATCGCTGTTTTTTTCAAGGTTTTTGTAGTATTTGATAACAGCCCCTGATGTAAGTTCATTTTCTACGGTAAAAACCAGTATTCCAAGACTGCTGTCGAATGTAGTAAGTATATTGCTCACAGAGATCATTTATTAATAGACCAAAACGATTACATCTTTTAGATTTACGTGGCTGAATTTTGGCTGAGATAAAAATAAGCATTTTAATTGTCTGAATACAGGTATTTATTAACAATTCCCGGTAGTTTGACGAATATGGTTTTCCAGAAGACGGATAAACTGCCTGTGTGCCTCAGGGTAGGTAGCTGGCACAGGACTCTCTTCGGACAGCTGTATTTCTGCGATTTCAGACTCCGGCAGAGGACCGCGTCTCTTCACAACCGCATAATATATACGTCCGTGGTTTACCCTGCCATCGATATCAACGATGTAATCATTCAATTCGGTGAGTGTTGCTTCCGTTACGCCGGTTTCTTCATACAGCTCCCTGGTGGCAGCCTCGCTTGCCTGTTCTCCTTTTTCAACATGACCTGCAGGCAGCTCCCAGCTATCTCTTTTTCTGTGTCTTACGAAGATCCACACGTCTCTTTCCCGGGCCCCGATTACTATGTAGGTCAGTTTTTCAGGTGAGATAGTTTCGGGCGGAAGGATTGTTATTTTTACATGCATATTCATGAAATGAACGACATATGAAACCAGTTGTTGTTCAATTGCCAGTCGATTTCTCCGAATATTATTCGCCAACTCCGCCAATTTCAATACTTTTGTATTCTTAAAACAGAGCGTTAATGGGGAAGATAAATAACAGGCCGCTGATTCTGGTTACCAACGACGACGGATACAAGGCGAAGGGTTTAGCGATGCTTACCGGGATTGCGGGGGAATTTGGTGATCTGGTGGTGATCGCAGCCTCCGAGTCGCAATCGGCCAAATCACATTCTATCACGATCAAGGATCCCATAAGGTACAAGAAGATTGAGGATGCCCCGGGGATCACTAAGTATATTCTGAAGGGTACCCCGGCCGACGGGGTGAAGATGGTACTTTGCAGCATACTCGACCGTAAGCCCGATTTACTTCTATCGGGAATTAATCACGGAACCAATTCGTCAACCAGCGTGTTATACTCAGGTACGATGGCAGCGGCACTCGAGGGGGCTATTCACCACATTCCCTCAATTGGTTTTTCTTTGCTCGACTACAGGCCCGATGCTGATTTCGACGCATCAGAACTTCTGGTTAAGCAGATCATTCGTCTGACTCTCGAAAACGGTTTGCCTGATGGCATTTGCCTGAACGTGAACATCCCCGCTATTCCGAGAGAGGAACTCCGTGGGATCATGGTTTGTCGTCAAGCCAATGGTTACTGGCAGGAGTCGTTCGAGATCAGGGTGGATCCCAGGGGATCGCGTTATTCCTGGCTCACGGGAAGATTCATCAACCGGGAGCCCGATGCGACCGATACAGACGAATGGGCACTAAAAAATAACTATATTTCGGTCGTACCAATTCAGTCCGATTTTACTGCGCACGAACAGATCTCCCGGTTAAAGGAGTGGGAGAAAACAGGGATTTACAATGAAAAAAACCGCTAAATACGATCGTTGGCTGCCAGGACTCATTGCTGGAATCGTGTTACCGGTAATCGCGTTTCTGGTCTCCTGGCTGATTCTCTCAGATAACAATTTAAAAACGTATTATCAGCAATTTCAGCTGTTGAACCGGTTATCCGGGCTAATCAGTTTATGTGCTTTGCCAAACCTGCTTGTATTCTTTGTCTTTATCTGGCTGAATATGTATCAGGCGGCAAGGGGGGTGATCATCGCTACATTCATCCTGGCGCTTATGATGCTGGTTGTTAAATTTATTTGAGTTGTGAAGTACTTTCTTATTGCAGGCGAGGCCTCGGGTGACCTTCATGCATCCGCATTATTAAAGGGGCTCCTGGGTGAGGATCCGGAAGCTGATTTCCTGTTTATAGGAGGCGACCGCATGGCGGATGTTGCACAAAAAACTCCTTTGCAGCATTATAACGGAATGAATTTCATGGGATTCACCGCAATATTGCGCTATTTTGGCAGGTTCAGAAAGCTATTGCAATTTACAAGGCATGCTATCGAAAAGTATGATCCCGATGCACTGATCCTGGTGGACTATGCCGGGTTCAATCTCAGAATGGCCCGTTTTGCTGCGAAGCGTGGTACCAGGGTATTTTACTATATCTCTCCCAAGGTATGGGCCTGGAGAAAATCAAGGATCAGGTTACTGAAGCGATATGTTGACAGGCTGTTTGTCATTTTTTCTTTCGAAGTTGATTTTTTCCGTCAGAACGGAATGGAGGTGGAGTACCACGGGAACCCGCTCAAAGATGCCATTGCGCAATTTCAGCGGATAAAAATCAGCCGTGAAGAGTTTCTGACCTCAAACAACCTTCCGGATAAGCCTGTTATCGCCCTGCTTGCGGGAAGCCGCGTTCAGGAGATAGGGGCCTGCCTTCCAGAGATGATCCGTGCTTCCGGTTGTTTTCCAGAACATCAGTTTGTTGTGGCCGGTGCCCCTTCGGTCGACCCGAATCTGTATCAAAGCCTTCTTGCCGGCACCGGTATTACTGTTGTATATGATAATACATACAACCTTCTCTCCCAATCTGTCGCTGCGGTGGTTACATCAGGTACGGCAACATTGGAAACTGCACTGTTGAATATACCGCAGGTAGTGGTTTACAAGACAGGTGGTTTTACATACAGAATTGTAAAATTATTTGTTAATTTAAGGTTTTTTAGTCTGGTTAATCTCATTTACGGGGATGAGCTTGTACGGGAGATTCTTCAGTTTGGACTTGAAGAGGGGATTCGTGATGAGTTGTACCGGATAATAAATGACAATGATCACAGGTTTAGAATACAGAGAGGATATGAGAAGATACGGTCGCTGACAGGCGAGGAGGGGACCTCTCGCAGAATTGCCCGGAGAATGGTTGAATTATTGGAATGATGAGAAGACAGAGAAAGAGATATAGAGGTTTTTTGCCGGGAACACTGCTCCTGCTGAACACATTCATTATGGTGCAGGAGTCTGAAGCGCAGGTAATCAGGATTGGTCTCTTCCACGATGAGGTTGTGCGGTCAGTGGCCGTTTCCTGTACGGGAGGGGAGTACCTGGTGCTGAGTGAAGAGGAGCGAATCTGTGATTTCAGGGAGGGCGACATACTATTTGCCACCCTGGAGAAGGACAGTGTAAGGTTGCACAGTTCCACCCGGGAATTTGGCAATTTCAGCCGGATAGAAATGAGAAGCCTTCATCTGAACAGTAGTTTCAGACTTCGGTCTGTAGACCCGCCACTTGAATCCAGGTCGTACGATGATAACCTGCTGCTTTCATCCGGTCACGATTTCCTGAAGATCATCAACCAGGTGGATTTCGACAAGTATATTGCCGGGGTGCTGGAATCGGAGGTGGGACCCAATGCTGAGGATGAACTGTATAAGGCACATGCTCTGCTGATCCGGACCTATATGCTGAATCATTTTGACCGCCACCGTGAGGAGGGTTTCTCCTTGTGCGACGGTGTGCATTGTCAGGCCTACCACGGACGGGTGAAATATAACCCCATGATCGCTAAATCGGTATTCGAGACGAACGGCGAGGTGGTTGCCGATTTTCACTACAAACTGATCACAGCGGTGTACCATGCCAACAGCGGGGGAGAGACGCAGCGGGCTGCTGATGTTTGGCTGAAGGATTACGACTACCTCCAGGCAGTGATCGATCCCTATTCGCTTCACCAGCCATCGTCAAAGTGGTATGATACGATCCGTTTTGATGCGTGGAAATCGTACCTCCTGAACAAAGGGATGAAGTCGGCTAAAAAGATACCGGACGAGATCCTTTATATCCAGCAGCGGCACCGGCGCAAGTATTTTGTACTCGATGGAGATTCGCTGCTGATGACTACCATCAGGGAGGACTGGGGACTGAGGTCGACCTTCTTTAATATGTTCCCGGAGGCTGACAAAAAGATCGTGATCTGGGGAAAGGGGTATGGACATGGGGTCGGACTGAGTCAGGAGGGGGCCATGTACATGGCAACCCAGGGGTTTGATTACAAGGACATTTTAAGGTTTTATTTTTTTAATATCAGGATCATGCATTACGAGGACCTGCCGAGGTCGAGTTTACCGGTCCTGGATTATTCTACAAACCATTGATCAATGTGGGTAATACTTGGTAAAGAGATTAAGGGTTTTTTTAGTTCACTTACCGGATACGTGGTGATGATTGTCTTTCTGACGATGAACAGTCTCTTCATGTGGGTGCTTCCCGGTCAGATGAATGTTCTTGAAACAGGCTATGCCACGCTTGAGAGTCTCTTTTCCATTGCACCGTGGGCCTTTCTCTTCCTTGTACCTGCCATTACAATGAAGATGATTGCCGAGGAGAAGCGGGCAGGTACACTTGAACTGCTTTATTCCCGCCCGGTTACCGAACTGCAGATCGTGGTTGCAAAATTTCTTGCCTCCTGGACCCTTGTACTGCTCTCCCTGCTGCCCACACTTGTGTTTTTCTGGTCGGTTTACCGGCTTGGTTCACCTCCCGGGAATATCGATACCGGGGGAACGTGGGGTTCATATATCGGACTTTTCTTCCTTGGAGGAATCTATGCCGCCATTGGTGTTTTTGCCTCGGCCGTAACGCAAAACCAGATTGTAGCATTTATCCTGGCTGTACTTCTTTCGCTCTTCATGTACCTGGGATTCGACCTTGCAGGGGGACTGGCGGGGGCAGGAAAGGTGAGTCTCTGGATCTCGGGACTCGGGATCGATCATCATTACAATTCAATCAGCAGGGGGGTCCTCGATTCTCGAGATCTGCTCTATTTTCTTGGTGTGATCGTGCTTTTTGTGATGTCGACCCGACTGGCTCTGCAAAGAAAAAACTGGTAAGCGATGGAGAAGAAGATGAATATCAGGGAGGACTTGCTCACGTATGTTTTATTGATCGTCGGATTGCTGATCGCAGCATCGGTATCATCTAGATACTTTTTCAGACTCGATCTTACTTCCGAGAAGAGATATACCCTCGCCGGATCTAGCAAAGAGGTACTCAGGAACCTTGATTCCCCGGTCTATTTCAGGATATACCTGGCTGGTGAGTTGCCACCGGATTTTGTCAGATTCCAGGTTTCCATCCGCGAACTTCTGGAGGAGTTCAGGGCCTACGGTCGTGAAAATATCCAGTATGATTTTATCAATATTTATGACGAACAAGATGTTGAGTTGCGGAACCGAACTGTGCTTAATCTCTATAGCAAAGGTCTCAGTGTAACCAACATCAAAATGAAGGATTCGGAAGGAGGATCAAGCGATAAGATCATTTTTCCCGGGGCAGTGCTGAACTACCGGGGCATGGAATTTCCGGTGAATTTGCTGAAAAATAATCCTTCACTGCCTCACCAGGTTAACCTCAGCAACTCTATTCAGTCGCTGGAGTACGAATTTTCCAAGGCACTGCACAGTCTCTCAAAACAGGAGGTGCCCCGGATCGCATTTATCGAAGGTCATGGTGAGCTTGACTCATTGCAGACCTATTCCATCATGAATGAATTAAAGTATTTCTTCCAGGTTGACCGCGGAGTGATCGGCGGGAACATGGAGGCGCTCCTTGATTACGAGGCCATTATCATTGCACAGCCCATGCAGCCTTTCAGCGAGGCGGATAAATTCGCGATCGATCAGTACCTGATGCGGGGAGGCAAAGTGCTCTGGTTCATTGATCCGGTATTGACGGTTCCCGACAGCCTGGAAAGCGGTATGACAATCTCCCTTGTGAACCAGTTGAATATCGAGGACCTGTTGTTCAAGTACGGTATACGCATCGAATATAATGTTGTTACTGACCTACAGTGTAATTATGTCCCGGTAAACATCTCCATGGATGCAAATACAGAGGATACAGAGATGCGTCCATGGGTTTACAGTCCGCTGTTATCAGCACCTTCGACACACCCGGTAACACGCGGACTGAATTATATACACGGGCAGTTTATATCAACTTTCGATACCATTGCGGTAAATGAAGGGCAGTTGGAGCGGACCGTGCTGCTCTCTACATCTGAACGCTCCAGAAGCAGAAGGGTGCCCTTACGGATCAAGATGGCTGAGGTGTCGAGGGATCCCGATCCGGCAATGTTCACAGACAGCAACCTCCCGGTAGCTGTGCTGTCGGAAGGTGTATTCCCCTCTTTTTTCAAAAACTATTCGGTTCCCGGAGGAGTATATCCGGAGGATGCGGAGATAGAGAAAGAAAGTGTACCGACATCCATCCTGGTGGTGACAGACGGGGATATGATCCGAAACGATGTAAGGATCGAAGGGGGTCGTTATATGGCTGAGAAACTCGGGTACGATAAATATACTTACCAGACATTCGGTAATCTTGAGTTCATTTTAAACGCGGTGAATTACATGACCGATGAGACGGGGTTGATGGAGTTGCGCTCGAGAGAGTTCAGGCTGAGACTTCTCGACAGGTCGGTAACGAAGGACCGGCAGGCGGTGGTGTATTGGAAGGTGATCAACAGCATGGTGCCCGTTTTACTCATTATTCTCTTTGGAATTCTCTATAACCTCTACAGGAAAAGAAAATATACGACCTGATGCGTACACGTTTAGTCATTCCTGTAATAGTCCTGTTGCTTCTGGCAGCCGTTGTATTATTGCTGCTTACCGATCCTTGGTCAACAACCGGACAGGATTTTCAGACGCTGTTTCCCAGGAAAACGGAAGAGGTTCAGCACATCCTTGTGATTGATGAGTATGATTCACTTGAGTTTATCCGGAACGATACAACATGGTTCATGGGGGAAGAAGAGCTAAACAGTGAGGCGGTGGATAACCTTCTCTATGCTACTGAATTATTGCGGCTGACAGCTATTCTGCCACATTGCAACGATGTAATGCAGGAAGGATTTACCGAATTCATTATGTCGGGGAGCAGAAGGGTGCTCGGGCATTTCTATTTTGGTAAAACTATCAACGGTTACGCAGTATGCGCTCCGGGCACAGACAGAGCGTTCGGTGTTGAGATGGCAGGTTATGAGGAATATTTTCTGGAGAAGATATTCTCAGGCAACCGCGATCATTACAGGCAGCACCTGGTGTTAAACCTTCTGCCTTCAGAGATCCGATCGGTTGCTGTTTATCCTCACCATGGCACACCTTTCCGTGCTGAACAGGATATGGATTATCATATCAGTGTAACGGAGCTGGAAGGGATGCGACAGATGACAGAACATGTGGATGAGAGGAAAATCAGGATGCTTTTCTCATTTTTTAATGCTATTCGGTACAATGGAGTTATTCCTGAAGAGAATATTGAACCCGGGATGATGGGAGCGTATCCTTATGCAACCGTAGAGGTCACGGAATTTGATGGCACGGTCCACTCGATTATAGTGTACCAGTGGACAAAACCAGGTGAAGATGCCCCCGATATTTTTGAAGCGATCGTGGTCTTCAGTAAAATGCCGGGTTACCGTTCAATGAACTTTTACTACCTTGATCTGCTTATGAGGGGCTTGGAAGAATACCGGATTCAATCATAGTTCTCCCCGGGCTCAAAGTTACCATCGAAATATTCCTTACTGATGATGAGGGTTTAACATTTTTTTTGTATACTTGGTAGTCGAAAATATTACTTGTATCGCATGCTTTAGTAAGTTCATAAAAACCTGATATTATATGAAGTTCGTAGTGTCCAGTATGGAACTGCTCAGCCACCTCCAGGCTGTCAGCCGGGTGATAAGCAGCAAGAATACCCTGCCAATCCTCGATAATTTTCTCTTTTCCCTCGATGGTGGCGTTCTTGAAATTACCGCATCCGACCTTGAATCCACCCTGATCACTTCCCTTACACTCGAGAATGCTGACGGTTCGGGCGAGATTGCAATACCTGCCAGGTTGTTAACCGATACACTCAAGGAGTTTTCGGAAATTCCACTCACCTTTGAGATTAATGCCGGCACAATGATGGTTGTGATCCAGTCGGAGAATGGTAAATTCACAATTCCGGGTCAGAATGCTGCTGAATTTCCACAGGTACCCGCAATCAAGGCTGAGCAGAGGCAGGAGATGGATATTGACGCCGAAGTTTTGTTGTCAGGTATCAATAGAACAATTTTTGCCACCGCTGATGATGAACTGCGACCAGTGATGAATGGTATTTTTATTGAGCTGTCTGAAGACGATACTACTTTCGTGGCCTCCGATGCCCACAAACTTGTGCGTTACCGCCGCATGGATGTTACTGCCGGAAACCGGGCATCATTTATTCTCCCGAAAAAGCCTGCTGGTCTGCTAAAAAATATTCTTCCCAGGGAGCAAAACATGGTAAAACTGGAGTTTGATGAAAAGAATGCTGCATTTACACTTACCAATTATAAAATGGTCTGCCGGCTCGTTGAGGGCAACTATCCCAGTTATAACAGCGTAATCCCGACCGAGAATCCCTTTAAAATGACAATTGACAGGATTGAGTTTCACAATGCTCTCCGGAGGGTATCTGTCTTTTCAAACCAGGCAAGCAATCTTGTGAAGCTGTCACTCACCGGGAACCAGTTGACCGTCTCAGCACAGGATATTGACTTTTCCATCTCAGGTACCGAGCGACTGAATTGTCAGTACGAAGGTGATGATATGGAGATTGGTTTCAAATCGACTTTCCTGATTGAAATACTGGCCAACCTTGCAACACCGGATGTCGTGGTTGAAATGTCGGATCCCACACGTGCCGGGATACTGTTACCTGCGACGACTGAAAACGACAGCGAGGACACCCTGATGCTCCTGATGCCGATGATGATTAATGCATAGGCGATCCGGTCATACGCATATCCCCGTTGTCGATTCCGGAAGTTTCCTGAACAGTCATCGTATGGAAAAGCTGCAATCCAAAGCAGCTTTCTTTTTTTATAGGAACCATCGGTCGGGAATTAAAGTACAACAAAACGCTCTCTACCATCTTGTTGCGAAAAAAAGAGTGCTCATTGCTCGGGGTTCACCGAACTTATTTAATCAAAGCACTGATGCAAAACAATGCGAAACCAGCAGGTTATAACACAAGTAAATAATTATATATCAAGTATTTAAATAAATATTTTATACTGATGAGACTGAACCTGAAGAATCCGATAATCTTTTTTGATCTTGAAACAACCGGTATCAATGTTGCGAGCGACCGCATCGTTGAGATATCTTACCTTCGGATTGATCTTACCGGGAATGAGACTTCACGTACAATCAGGGTAAACCCGGGTATTCCTATCCCGCCTTCATCCACAGAGATACATGGTATATCAGACGAGGATGTTCAAAATGCGCAATCTTTTAACGAGATTGCCAAAGCTTTGGCAAAGGAGTTTGAGGGTTGTGACCTTGCCGGATATAATTCGGTGAAATTCGATATCCCATTATTGGCTGAAGAATTTTTGCGGGCGGGTGTGGATATAGATCTGAAAAAGCGGAAATTTGTTGATGTGCAGGTGATTTTCATGAAGATGGAGCCACGCACCCTGTCGGCAGCCCTGAAGTTTTATTGCGGCAGGGAGCTTGCCGATGCGCACAGTTCAGAGGCCGATACAAGGGCAACATATGAAATCCTCCAGGCCCAGTTGGATCATTATGATGTACTGGAAAATGATATTTCAAAACTGGCAGAATTTTCTGCCCACAACCGGAACGTTGATTTTGCCGGCAGGATCATTTATGATGAGACAGATAAAGAGGTATTCAACTTTGGCAAGTATAAGGGCCGGCTGGTGGAGGAGGTTTTGGTCAGTGATCCTGGATATTATGGATGGATGATGCAGGGAGATTTTCCGCTATATACAAAGAAGGTACTTACGTCGATTAAACTGAGGGCGTTGAAAAGCGGTTGAGCCGTGTTGTATTTAAAACCCTTGCAGGTTGTTTGTATCCGGTAGTAGTAACCTGTTGAGGCGGATGCTTTCGGACTGTTGTAAATGTAATCAGAAAAAAATAAAGCTGTGAAAATTATTTGTATTGGAAGGAATTATATTGATCACGCGAAGGAGTTAAATAACCCGGTTCCTGAGAAGCCGGTCTTTTTTCTGAAGCCTGATTCGGCGTTGGTATTGAACAACAGACCCTTTTTTTACCCCGATTTTTCGCAGGAAGTGCATCATGAGCTTGAGCTGGTTATAAAGATCCAGCGGCTCGGACGGAGTATTCCGGAGAAATATGCGCACCGCTATTATGGGGAGATAGGGTTGGGGGTCGATTTTACGGCGCGCGATTTACAGAATGAGATGCGGGATAAGGGGCTTCCCTGGGAGATTGCCAAGGGATTCGACTATTCAGCGCCAGTGAGCAGTTTTATCCCTTTGTCTGAGTTGAGGGATCCCGGAAACATCAGTTTCCATCTCGATCTTAACGGGAAAACTATGCAGGAGGGCAACAGCAGGGATATGATTTTTGGCTTTGACCGTATCATTGCTTATGTATCCCGGTTCATGACACTCAAGACGGGCGATCTTATCTTTACCGGAACCCCTGCTGGGGTGAGCCCGGTAAAGATTGGCGATCACCTGGAGTGTTACCTGGGGGATAATAAAATGATGGACTTCTTTGTTAAGTAGTATGACCCTGATTAAGATAAAAAGGATCAGGTTTTCCTATGCATCCGGATTTCTTGTATACTCAGGGGATTCTGTTGTCCTTGTCGATACAGGTCATGCCGGAACCCAGGGAAAGTTTATTGAGGCAATGTCTGAGTTACAAAAACGCCCGGAAGATTTACGCCTGATTATACTCACTCATACCCATTTCGATCACGCGGGAGGGGCCCGGAGAATCAAAGAGCTAACTGGTGCACCCCTGGTTGTTCACAGGTTGGAGGCCGGGTTTTTGCGGCAGGGCAGAACACCTTTACCAAGGGGAACCCGGTGGAAGGGGAAACTCCTCACTGCACTGAGCAGGGTTTTTGCCCGCAGGCTCTCTTACTATCCGGCAGTAGAACCAGATCTGTTGGTGGATGATGTGTTCAGCCTGGCCGGCTACGGAATCCCGGGGGAGGTTGTTCACACACCCGGACACACAGCCGGTTCGCTTTCAGTTGTGCTTGAATCGGGCGAAGCGATTGTTGGAGACAATGTACTGGGGATCAACTCGAAAACATGCTTTCCTCCCTTTGCGAATGATAAGGCGGGAGTATTGCATAGTTGGGAGCGCTATATCGAAAGCGGGGTAAAAACAGTTTTACCGGCGCATGGAGGATGGGTTAAGATTGAAGCTCTCTTGCGGGAGCTTCCTGCGGTCCGGAGAAAGTACGGTATTCAATGAGGAAACCACCAGTGAGCCAATTTGCGTTCAGAACAGATTTGTACGGTATCTTATGTATTTGTACAACTCACTGCCCAGCAGCACAAGCGATGATGCAGCAATAATTACCAGGAAGTCTGGTACAGGCAGGTTTCCGAATCCAAAAAGATTCCTGAAGAATGGTACCTTAATTACCACCACCTGCATTAAAAGTGAGGCAATCATGGCGGCAGTAATCCACTTGTTTGAAAAGAAGCCGATTTTGAATGCCGACCCATCGAGTGAACGTAAATTGAATGCATTTAAAATCAAGTGTTTGTTGTTATTGGTCAATGCAGCGTTTTGAAATGCATTAGGTACATTTGAATTTCATAACCATTTATAATAAGCACCTCCAGTCAGGCAGTCATGCCACCGTCGACCGGAATAACGGCCCCGGTGATAAAACTGCTGTTTTCACTTGCAAGAAACATCACCAGTTGAGCGACCTCCTCATTGGTTGCATAGCGTCCCAATGGTATCGACTGCTCAAAGCTCTTCTTTGCCGAGTCGGATTCCCCCGGGGCAAAACCTTCTTCCAGCGATTCCATCATGCGGTTGTCGACCGGAGACGGATTAATTGTATTGACCCGGATATTGAAAGGTGCACCTTCAAGCGCTGCTGAACGCATCATACCTACAAGCGCGTGTTTGCTGGTTACGTAGGGAAGTACATTGGCAGTACCAGATAACCCCGCTACCGAAGAGGTAATGATAACAGAGCCTCCTTTTTCTTTCATTAAGGGGAAAATATACCGGAGCCCGTAATAGACACCATGCACATTAACCTCCATTAATTTATGGTATATATCCATTGGGTAGTTTTCTAATGACTCTACTTTGCCTTCAATACCTGCATTGTTGAAAAAGGCATCAACATGGCCGAACAGCTCCTGCGCTTTTTCGGCGTAGGCTTTTACACGACTTTCATCACTTACATCAGCTTGAAAGATATGCAGGTCGGAGGACTTGTTTTCATCAGAAGCCTTTTTAAGAGCAGACTCATCAATATCTACAAGCAACACTTTGGCACCCTCGCGCAGAAATAATTTTGCGGTGGTGAGACCTATTCCACCTGAACCTCCTGTGATAACAATCGATCTGTTTTTCATTTTCCCGACTTTTTATATTTTAGAATTATACAATTGAGTTTCTGATTCACAGGGGTTACTGCCATATTCGTACCATGAATTGCAGAAAGGTTAAAAGTCTGTTGTCTATAGAAGGGTATCATACACATAGTCAGTAATGTATACAGAATAATTGCGTCTGAAAATGTGATCCGGAGCGGTATTCATTGCGATTAAACTTTTAAAAGGTGGGAGAATACTTCCATGAACCGTGTAAATCTTCTACACATTTTTAAGTGAATTTTAGGTGGTTTACCGGTTATTTCACTATTATTCATTACTTTTATTCTGAATCAAAAAAGGATGAGTTATGAAGAATTATTTATTGTTGATCATTGTTTCGTTACAGGTGTTCTCTTTTTTATCTGCTTCAGGACAGGATTGTACGATCTATGGCGATTATAAGGAGGGGACCTCCACGAAGATGGTCCATTACGACAACAAGGATAAGCCTGCCGGTTTTACGGTTACCACTGTAAAGGAAAGAAGGAGTATCCCCGGTGGAACTTCGCTGTTGTTTCATCAGGTTTATGACAATAACGACGATTATACATTTGAAAGTGAGTTCGAAGTGAGTTGTGTCAACGGTGATGTGAAGGTCGATATGAGCAAGCTGGTTGATCCTTCCATGTTGACCGCTTATGAGGACATGGAGATAGATGTGGTTGCAGATGACCTTTCCATTCCAAAGAATGCATCCCCCGGCGATGCGTTAAACGATGGAGCGGTAACAGTGACAGTAGATACCGGAACACCCATTAAAGTTTCCATCACAGTTACTCTTTCGAACAGGAAGGTAGACAGTAAAGAGACCGTTGTTACGCCTGCCGGATCTTTTGAATGTCTGAAAATTACTTACGATATGCTATCCCAGGTAGGTTTCGTCAAAGTTAGGTCGAGTGCGGCTGAATACTATAATAAGAAGCACGGTGTGATCAAGTCCGAGTCGTTCAATAAAAAGGGAAAAAGTACGGGCTACTCCGTGGTTGAGGAGATCAGTAATTAGTGGCTGTCAAC
The DNA here is from genome assembly GCA_964539395.1 of uncultured Bacteroidaceae bacterium. Classification (GTDB taxonomy): domain Bacteria; phylum Bacteroidota; class Bacteroidia; order Bacteroidales; genus M55B112. The sequence continues at coordinate 19,886 of CAZIIU010000022.1, read as the reverse complement.
AATAGATGATTCCCGGGTTATGGTGGTTCGGACCAGGGAGATCCTCTGTAAAACCATCTATTCTACAACACTCAGTTTAATCATGTTGGTCTTTCCGCGCTCGATAATCGGGATACTGCCGACATGCACTATAAGATCATTCTTTTTTATCAGATTCTGGCTTAGCAGGAAATTGATCGAGTATTCGACATAGTCATTGATGTTTCCGCAATCTGCGAAATAGAAGGCGCGCACACCCCATACGAGTGACATACGCCGCAGAAGCAATTCGTTTAACGTAAAGGTGAAAATATTGGCTCTTGGCCTGTGCGAGCTAATGCGAAAGGCAGTATAGCCGGAATGTGTAAGGCATATGATTGCGGCGGCGCCTGTCTGCTCAGCCATTTCCACAGCGTTATAGCATACAGAATCCTGCAGGAATGTTTGGTTGAGCAATTTTGGAGGATTTTTTCTTGAGCAGTAGGAACCCCTGAATTCAGTGGCGTCGATAATCTTCTGCATGTTGCGGATCGTCTCAACAGGGTATCGGCCCACTGAGGTCTCACCACTGAGCATCAGCGTGTCGGCGCTGTCGAGTACAGCATTCGCCACATCGTTGGCCTCCGCCCTCGTGGGAGTAGGATTGTTGATCATGCTTTCCATCATTTGTGTAGCAATAATTACAGGTTTCGACATGGCAATGCATTTCTCAACAATACTTTTTTGTATCAGTGGCACCCTGTCGAAGTCGACCTCAACTCCCAGGTCTCCTCTAGCCACCATGACCGCATCGGCTGCGGCGATGATCTCATCAAGTTCATCCAGTGCCTGTGGTTTTTCTATCTTGGCGATGATCCCGGTATTCTTGCCCGATTCGGCAACGATCTCCTTCAGGTCGAGGATGTCCTGTGCCTTTCTTACAAAGGAAAGTGCGATCCAGTCAACGTTGTGATTCAGGGCAAATATCGCATCTTCTTTATCTTTTTCGGTAAGGCTGGGCTTTGATATTTCTGTTCCAGGTAGGTTCACTCCTTTTTTAGATGAGAGTGGTCCGCCAATGATTACTTCTGTGGTGACGGTGGTATGGTTGTCTGTGCCGGTGACCTGCAGCCTCAGTTTCCCGTCATCGATAAGAATCTGGTCGCCTCTTTTCACATCATTGGGAAGAAGTTCATAGCTAATACAGGCCATTTCATTGTTGCCGATGCATTGTTCAGTAGTGAGCAAAAACTGCTGGCCTTCCAGGAGCAATACTTCGTCGTTTTCCATCACTCCCACCCGCAACTTTGGTCCCTGCAGGTCGGCCAGAAGTGCCACGTTTGTATTGAGCTCCCTGTTGAGTTCCAGGACCATATTTATCCGTGCAAGCTGTTCATCGTGATCCCCGTGTGAAAAGTTCAGGCGTACAACATCAATGCCTTCATGGAACATCTGTTCCAGTATTCTTTTATCCTCACAGGCGGGACCAATTGTTGCAATGATTTTTGCGTGTGATCTTTCATGTCTCATATCAGGGTGGGTTTATGTTATTGTACGATAATCGATTGTGTTGTTTTTGCGGATTGTTCAGGATGGCGCTGATATTCCGGAATGTTGTCAGTAATTGCTCTCATCCGTTCTGCAAACTGTTAAGTAGTTCGATCTCCCTTTTCCATTTCGAATCGTCGGGAGTCTCCATGATCAAAGGGATATTGTCGAACCGTTCATCGCTCATGATCCTCCGGAAAACATCGAGATCCAGGAAGCCTTCCCCGAGGTTTTCATGCCGGTCGACCCGTGTGCCAAGCTCTTTTTTCGAATCGTTCAGGTGCATGCCCCTGAGATAGTTGAATCCGACGATCGAATCAAAATTGCCGAACACCCTGTTGAAGCCCTCCTCGCTTTTTATCTCGTAGCCGGCTGTGTAAGCATGGCAGGTATCGATACATACACCCACCCGTTCCTTATCTTCCACATGGTCAATGATAAACTTCAGGTGCTCGAAAGTGTAGCCCAGGTTGGTACCCTGTCCGGCAGTATTCTCTATTACTGCAGTGACACATTTTGTCTTGTCGAGCGCGATATTGATACTTTCGGCCACGATCTTCAGGCTCTCCTCTTCCGTTACTCTGTTCAGGTGACTCCCCGGGTGGAAATTAAGCCGGTCAATACGGAGCTGTTTACACCGGTGCATCTCATCGAGGAAGGCGTTCCGGGATTTTTCCAGAGGGCCTTTCTCCGGGTGACCAAGGTTGATCAGGTAGCTGTCGTGCGGTAAAATCTGTCCCGGACCAAATCCATGTTTTTCACAGTTTTCGATAAACCTGGAGATACTTTCCTTTTCGAGGGGTTTGGGGTTCCACTGCCGCTGGTTCCTGGTAAAAAGTCCGAATGCAGTGGCACCAAAAGAGACCGCGTTCAGTGGTGCATTCTCAACACCGCCTGCTGCGCTCACATGGGGACCAATATATTTCATGTAATGTTGCTCAAAATTTCCCGTAAAGATACGCAGATATGTTTATTTAAGTAAAAAAAAGACCGGCTGCAACCCGGTCTTTAACAATAAAATAATCTGCTGGTAACAGAGATGAGGTCATAGTGCTGCTTCAGGTGCTTCTTTACCCAGCAAAATTTCATCAATCATCTGTGAGAACATTTTTTTTGTCTCCTCAGGAGTACGGGCGATGCCATTGCTCATGCTCGGTCTTCCTTCCTGAGGCACAAAAAGGAAAGAGGGTAAGCTGTTGATGCCAAAAACGGATGCCAGTTCGCGTTCCACTTCGGTATCGATTTTATAAATGTAGATCTCACCTGCATACTCTTTTGCCAGTTCTTCGAGGATCGGTGCAGCTATCCTGCATGGTCCGCACCAGTCGGCATAAAAATCTATTAATGCAGGAAGATCGCCCTTGTACACCCATTCCGAAGGATTGGATTCGTAATCCATCACTCTCTCCAGGAAATCTGCCTTTGTAAGCATGATTGTACCTATTTCCGAGGTGTCTTTATTCTTTTTCTCACTGGTTATAGGCTCTTTTGCAGCCATATTTTCTGAAATGGCGGCTCCCTTGACTGTGTCACCCTGCGTCTCTCCTGCACTGCTGTTTCCACAGCCGGTCACCGCAAATGACCCAATAATGAGCGCCAGTATATACTTCTTTATCATGATATTCATAGTTGTCAATTTTATTGGCATGAAAAATAGTTGCTTCGCTTTTATTTCCAGGGCTTTACCTTTTGCTGAATTCCGATTGGCTTGTAACCGGCTTTCAGGTAATTCCCGGATAATTTAGTTTACACTCAAAACCTCTTTAATTGCCTGTTTGAAGGTCTCTTTCGGTAAAGCACCCATTGCCATCTGAGGTTGTCCCTCCAATGGAATGAAAAGCAGTGATGGAATACTCTGAATGCCGAATACGGAACTCAATTCCCGCTGGTCCTCGGTATTTACCTTGTAAATTGTCAGCTTGTCACCATATTCCTCCTGAAGTTCCTCCAGGATTGGTGCAACGATCTTACATGGTCCGCACCAATCAGCATAGAAGTCGATGATTGCCGGCTTATCCCCTTCATATTTCCAGTCTTTGCTGTTTTCGAAATTAAAAACCTTTTCCTTGAAAGTATCCAATGTTAAATGTTCCATGTTCATAACTATTTTGTTCATTTAATTGCTGTTTAATGTTCTTGGTTCTTTGTGTTTGAGTGCCCGGTGCAATAAGACCGGACAAGTTCCAATACCTTTGTTCTGATCTGTTTAGTTGCTCTTTATTTAGTCAACTGACACTACAAAAGTACACAGTTCCGGAAACATGGTATGTAATAAAAGTCACACAACACATAATCTATTCATTCCCTGCAAATTCCAGCGCCGTATTAATAAAACTGTTAAACGGAACCAGGTTTTTGATCCGGCCGGCGACGTGCGATGTAAAATCATCAGAAAGCATCTCCTCCTTTTTAAGTTCACAGGTAAGTACAAAGTGTTTGTATTTCAGAAGTTCTGCAGCGGGACCATTGGCTGGGAAGTCTTTCGGTCCCCTTTTCATTTTGTCTCCTTCGTACAGCCCGTAACCTATTGAGTTCATATTCGAGATAATAGACCTGATCTCCTCCGGTCTGAGCACGATCTCCTGCCTGATGGCCCGTAGCTGGTCTTTTGTTGGTCCCCAGGCGCCGGCGCCAATAAAGGGATCGTCGTTACTCACATGGATATAGTACCCGGCGTGTGTACGTTTTCTGCCTCCCTTCGCTACGTAAGCACCGAAATGGGTCTTATATGGGGTTTTGTCACTGGAGAACCTGATATCACGGGCGATTCTGAAGATAGTATCCCTGGCTTTCAGATCGAGCAGTGTTGAATCGTGGAGTTGTGCTTTATCGATAATATCCTGTATCATAGCATGAAATATCTCGCCGGCCTCTTTATAGCGAGCTTTATTTGCATGGAACCACTCCCTGTTGTTATTATCCTTGAGATCCGCCAGGTAACCAAGAATGAAATTAATTTTGTTCATTGAATGAGAGGTTAAGATATGCAGATTTTATGTATGTTTAACAATTACAACCAAAAATAGTTCTTTTATGCAAAAGGTCAATAGCTTTCTTCTGGCTTTGAACGACTACCTGGGAGGTCACTGGTGGTTTGTTTACCTTCTGTTGCTTACAGGGGTCTTTTTTACATTTTACCTCGGTTTCCCGCAGATCCGCTATTTTGGTCACGCGCTCCGGGTCGTAACCGGACGGTTCGACCGGAAGGGGGATATTGGCGACACCTCCCATTTCCAGGCGCTCACCACGGCGCTTTCCGGCACGGTCGGCACGGGAAATATAGCGGGGGTGGCCCTGGCGATCCACCTGGGTGGACCTGCGGCACTATTCTGGATGTTGATCACTGCTGTTTTTGGTATGTGCACAAAATTTGTTGAGGTAACCATCTCGCACAAGTACAGGGATATACTGCCCGACGGAACAGTATCTGGCGGACCGATGTATTACATGAAGAAGCGGCTGAATGTTAAAACCCGCTCAGGGAAGCTGATCAGGACCGGTGCAGTACTTGGCGCCTTTTTTGCATTCGCCACGATCCTTTCGTCGTTCGGTACTGGCAGCCTGCCACAGATCAACAGCATTTCTGCGGCGCTCTATTCATCGTTCGGCATTGAACATATCATTACCGGTGCTGTGCTGGCGATACTGCTCGGACTGGTTATCATCGGAGGAATCAGACGGATCGCGAAGGTTACCTCCCGGCTCGTACCTGCCATGGCGATCATCTATGTGGCTGGTGCAGTACTGGTGATCGGTACCAACTATGAAAATATCATTCCCTCGTTTCTATCAATCTTCACCGATGCGTTTTCCGGCACGGCGGCAGTTGGTGGATTCCTTGGGGCTTCATTTGCTTTTACATTTAACAAGGGGGTAAACCGCGGCCTGTTTTCTAACGAAGCGGGTCAGGGTTCCGCGCCGATCGCCCACTCGGCAGCGCGTGCGCATGAGCCGGTGTCGGAGGGGATGGTAGCGATCCTTGAACCGTTCATCGATACGATATTGATATGCACCTTAACCGGACTGGTACTCCTATCTTCCGGGGTATGGAAAGAGAAGATCGGCAACCGGTTTGAGCAGGCCGACCTGGAGATTATTGCCGGAGTTTACGATGAAGGTGATGAGAAGAGTATTCACCTGTTCAGTCGCTATTTCAGCAACGACACCACGCTCAAGCGTTTCGGGGGAACGCTCGAGGTGTCGGAGGGGGTGATAACCACCGGCGGTATTACGATCCTTCATGCCGAGTCGTTTGCAGAGGAGGTGCGGGTGTACGTGGGAGATGAACTTTACACCGGTTTAATCGGGGTAGACCGGGGAAAACCGGATCTTACCGCTGAAAACTTCTACATCTATGGCAAATCGCTGATACACAGCGCGGCGCTTACCACGGAGGCGTTCAAGCGAAGTGTTCTGGGCGACTCCGGTCAGTATATTGTGGCGATCGGACTGTTATTGTTTGCTTTCTCCACGGCGATTTCGTGGTCGTATTATGGCGACCGGGCGGTAACCTACCTGTTTGGTGCGCGGTATGTGATTGTCTACAGGCTGTTTTATGTGTTTGCATTCTTCATTGCCTCTTTTGCCGATACCACCATTGTCTGGAACCTGTCTTATATTACGATTGCACTGATGACCGTACCTAACCTGCTGGGGATATTGATCCTGCGGCGTGATATCAGGCGCACGATTGCTGAATACTGGGTGGATTTTGGTGACAACTGGCCCGGTGCGAAGTTACCGCGGGGAGTTAAGTAAAAAGCAGGTCGCAGTTATTCCACAGTTTCCCCCCGGCGGTCAGCATTGGTCATTCAACAAGGTTTCAATCACGGGCTGTAAAAAAAGCTGTGTAGCAAGGATCAGGTTTTTCTTACCAGCAGCAGGATGTTTTCAATATGGTGGGTGTGGGGGAACATATCCACGGGCTGACTCTTCAGTATATTGTAGTCCTCCGACAGCAGCTGAACATCCCTGGCCTGGGTGGCGGGATTGCAGCTTACATAGACGATCCGCTGCGGGGCAGCTTTGATCAGTTGGGCCACCACATCAGGGTGCATTCCGGCACGGGGAGGATCGGTGATGATCACATCCGGGTGTCCATGGTTCTCTATAAATGTTTTGGTAAAAAGATCTTTCATGTCGCCGGTGTGAAAAGCGGTATTGGTGATGCCGTTCAGTGCAGCGTTTATCTCCGCGTCGGAGATCGCTTCGGGTACCGACTCGATGCCAACCACCTTTTTGGCTGCACCGGCCAGATAATTGGCGATGGTACCGGTACCGGTATAGAGGTCGTAGACGGTCTCACTGCCGGTAAGCCGGGCAAACTCTTTTGTCTTTCGGTAGAGCTGCAGCGCCTGGAGCGTATTGGTCTGGAAAAAGGATTTAGGTCCGATTTTAAACTTCAGTCCGTCCATCTCCTCAATAATATGGTCCTTCCCTTTGAACACTTTTATATCCTGGTCGTACAGTGTCTCGTTCAGTTTTGGATTGATCACATACATCAGGCTGGTGATCCCCTCCACTTTGTTGTAGAGATCGTTAAGTAGTTCGTAAACTACAGGTTCGTCATACTGAACTGAAAGCACAACCATCAACCCTCCGGTGGTCGTATTGCGTATAATCAGGTTCCTGAGCAGTCCGTCATTGGTAATGTGGTCGTAAAAGCTGAGTCCCTTCTCATGGGCAAACGCCTTTATGGTGTTACGTATTAAATTGCCCGGCTCCTCCTGCAGGTAGCATTTCTCTACATCCACAATGCGGTCGAACCGTCCGGCTACATGAAATCCCAGGGCATTCCTGTTCTCAATGACATGGTCAGACGCCGCCTCTTCATCGGAGAGCCACCGGTGGTTGGAGAAGGTATATTCGAGTTTGTTGCGGTAGTACTCCGTTTTTTCTGCACCAAGAATGGGCAGGGTTTCCACAATAGCAACTTTTCCGATCCGCATCATCGCGTCGTATACCTGCTTCTCCTTGTATTTCAGCTGTTCAGGGTAGGGGAGGTGCTGCCATTTGCAGCCGCCGCAGGTTCCGAAATGGGAACAGAACGGATCGGTCCGCATGGGGGAGTGGCTGATATATTTTATAACCCTTGCCTCGCAGTATTTTTTCCGTTTGCGCGTTACCTGCAGATCAACCACATCGCCGGGGATCGCTCCCGGCACGAACACAACCATGTCGTTGACGCGGGCAATGGCTTTACCTTCAGCAGCAATATCCTCAATTGTAACACCCTGGTATGCAGGTAGTTTCTTTCTTCCCATCATCTGGTTTTATGCGCACAAAGATAGCATTTCATTGAATCAATATATTCATGAAGCCATAAGAAAAGAATTGAATCTAGCTGAGTCGGATCAGGAAAAAGAGTGTACCCGGGAAGAGTAAAAGTTTTCCAGTATGCCAGTTAAAAAGAGTGAGTGCCAATATGGTTAAATGCATTACTTGCGCGACACTGCCGGAAATGAAGTTGATCTGGTTTTGGAAAAAGATGGATACCTTAACCCGGTTGCAAATAAAACATTTTCTTTCACATGTTGCGTTTCACATTATTCGTAACTCAAATCGGGAAACTCTGGTTTACTGCTCAATAACCGGATCGAGGATCATTTCGGTTTCGCGGGCAGCGTCCGACATGGTGGAGCGGATGATCCTGCCCATTGGTTTCGCCATCAATCCGGCGTTCATCCGTGAAACATACACCGACCCGTCGGATTTCTCATACACCGCCACCCGGCAGGGCATGAGGTTGGAGACGATGCGTTCGTTATCCTGACTGAGGATTTTGTATGCATGATCGGGCTGGCATATCTCGTAGACCTTTACCTGCCCTACTTTTTTGCCGAATTTATGCATCGTGGCCTGTAGATCATTTACATGGGGGATTTTCCATCCGTGTACCTCCACCGATTTTTCTAATTCTGCTATTGTTGTTTGAAAATCATGCTTACTTTTGTTCTCTTTAAGTATCATTGATGGTGAACTGTAAAAAGCGATCAGAAGCGCAATAGCTGCACCGGAGATAATTCCGATGATCAATCCTGTTATCATTTTTTTCATTGTTAAGGGTTTATTGTATTATATTATTTACAAACAGTAATCAGATTTGTTCGCAGAACTGAATAAAGATGGCACGGATTGGACGACAAATACCACATTTTGAAGCAGTTAATCTGAGCGCAATCGAGGCGGTATTTTCAGCAGACAGAAAGTACAGGTATCTTTTATCGATGGAATACAACAGCACGCTTCTGGACTGTGGCAGGGAAAAGGTTGCAGCAGTGATCCTTAAGAATCCAAGCGCGGCAGATGAGTGGATGGCCGATGCTACTATCAGGAAGGTGGAGACCTTTGTTTACCATCGTTTTGCTGATGTAAGACGGCTTCATATACTTAATATTTTCGCCTACCGGGCCACCGATTCGGGCGATCTTGATACCATCTTCAGGGAGGAGGGTCCGGTTAGTGTGATCGGTGAAGAGAACGATCGCGTGATACGATCGGTGGTTGAGGAAAGTGACTATGTTCTGCTTGCCTGGGGGAACAACAGCGGCATAGATAGAAACCTTTACGGTGAACGGATCTATCGGGTTAAGCAGTTGTTGCAGGCCTGTCCAGCTCATAAAATGTTTTGTATATCGGGAAAGGTAAAAACAATAGAGCCATTACATGGTTTGATGTGGGGTTATGACTATGCCATCATTCCGGTGGTGGATTTTAGGGAGGGAATATGATTTCAATTGACAATATATCCATACGTTACGGAGCATTTACACTCTTTGACAAGGTCTCGTTCCAGTTGAACAAGGGCGACCGGGTAGGGCTGGTAGGGCGCAATGGTGCGGGAAAAACCACCATCCTGAACCTGATCGACGGAAGGCAGCAGCCGGATGAGGGAGCGGTGGTTCGGCCGGCAAATATCGATATCGGTTACCTGCCCCAACAGATGCGTCACTCGGGTTCAAGGAGTCTGTATAATGAAACGATGCAGGCGTTCGGGAACATCCTGAAGATGGAGGCGAAGATTGCCGACCTCAACAGGAAGCTGGAGGAGCGTACCGATTACGAGTCGGACAACTATATGAAGCTGATTGAACAGTTGACCATGCTGAATGAGAGGTACGACATGGTAGGCGGTCATGCGATCCATGCAGATATTGAACAGACGCTGATCGGACTGGGATTTGGCCGGGAAGATATGGGCCGGCCGGTAACGGAGTTCTCCGGTGGATGGCGTATGCGGATCGAGCTGGCGAAGATACTGCTCAGGAAGCCCGATTATATCCTGCTTGATGAGCCGACCAACCACCTCGATATAGACTCGATTCAATGGCTCGAGAATTACCTTTCAGGGTTTCAGGGCGGGGTGCTGGTGATATCGCACGACCGGGTGTTTCTCGATAACGTAACCAACAGGACGCTCGATTTGTCGCTCGGAAAGATCTATGATTACAAGGTGGGTTACTCGAAGTATATCGGCCTGAAAGAGGAACGGATCGACCACCAGATGGCCTCCTACCAGAACCAGCAGAAGATGATAAAGGATACCGAGAAGTTTATCGACCGTTTCAGGTACAAGGCAACCAAGGCGGTGCAGGTGCAGTCGCGGATCAAGCAGCTCAATAAGATCGACCGGATCGAGGTGGAGCAGGAGGACCGGCTCGATATGAATTTAAAATTCCCGCCGTCGAAACGGTCGGGCAAGGTAGTGGTTGAAACGGAGAACCTTTCGAAATGGTATGGCGATCATGAAGTGCTGCGGGCGGTCGACCTGGTGATCCAGCGTGGAGAGAAAGTGGCATTTGTAGGGCGCAACGGTGAAGGGAAGACAACACTTTCGCGGATGATCGTAGGTGAACTGACAGAATCCGGCGGTAAGCTGCAGTTGGGCTATAACGTGGAGCTGGGTTATTTCGCCCAGAACCAGGATGAATTGATGGATGGTGAACGGACCGTTTTTGAGACGGTCGACAGGGTGGCTGTGGGTGACATACGTACGAAAATGCGGGATATTCTGGGGGCTTTCCTGTTTCGTGGGGATGACATTGATAAGAAGGTGAAGGTGCTGTCGGGCGGTGAGCGGTCGCGACTTGCCCTGGCGGTGATGATCCTTCAGCCGTTCAACCTGCTGATCCTTGACGAACCGACGAACCACCTGGATATGCGCTCGAAGGATATTCTAAAGAATGCGCTGCTGCAGTTCGATGGCACGCTGATCGTGGTGTCGCACGACCGTGAGTTTCTCGACGGACTGGTCGACAAGGTGTTTGAGTTCCGGAATAGGGGGATCAGGGAGTACGATGGAGGGATCTTTGATTTCCTGGAGAAGCGTAAAATCTCCTCTATCAGGGAGATTGAGCGGCGGGGCGGTCAGGTACGGGACATTAAGCAGGTCGGAGCCGAGGCGCAGGGCTCAGCGGGCAGTGCAGCAGCAGCCGGTGAAAGAGATAACAAAAGCGTGACAGGTGCCTCCGGCAAGGCAGTCGGTAAGAGACTTCGGAATACGCGGGGTATGAGCTATGGAGAGAAGAAGGATTATGACAGGAAAGTGCAGAAGGCAGAGCGGCTCGTACACAGTCTTGAGGTGAAGATCAGTGAAACAGAGGCGGACCTGGGGGCGATGGGTGAAAAAATGGCTGATCCGGGCAATATTGAGGATCAATCGTTGTTTACCACTTATGAGAAGCGGCGCACTGAGCTCGATCGGCTGATGGCTGAGTGGGAGTCGGCCGTGGCGCATCTGGAAAGCCTAAAGGAAGGCTGAATGGAGCAATCCCGGTGATGTCGTTTTACGGCCTGTCGTTACACATTATTTAAATCGATGAAAAAGCTGTATTTTACAATCAGAAAGATGAGGATAAATAGAAACAGCATACTGGCACTCCTGCTCACGGGTATTGTTACCGGGTGTAACACAACGAAGAATACGCCGGTGACATCGCAGCAGTTTGCCGCGCTGTACAACCCGAGTGAGTTCTCACTGAACACGGAATACAGGTTTTTCCATATCAGCGACAATATGACCTCCATGTATATGAGGCTGTTTCCGGGTGAACTGCTATTTAACCAGGCCAATGAAGAGGCTGAATACCGTGCTTTGGTGCAGATCACATCAGTGATTTATGAACTGGATGAGAAGGGAATGATTTTAGGGCAGACCGACTCATTGCGTTTCGAAGTAAAGCTGAGCCGGGAGGATGAAAAGCGTTCAGGCTTTTTCTCCTCAAAGGTTCTCAGTCTTCCCGCCGGAAAGCAGTACCTGGTTCGGCTGGAGTCACGCGATCAGCAGCGCGGTACCATCGGCCTCAGGTACATGTATGTTGATAAGACCGGAATTCTGTCGGCTCAGAATTTCAGTGTGGTCTCTGCAACCACCGGCTACCCCCGGTTCCGGAGTTATATGTCGCCCGGTGAGGTTTTCCGCATAAGCTACAGGCTGCCGGGACGCGATTCGATCTACATCGATTATATTAAAACGCGCGATGATATGCCCAGACCGCCCATAACGACCGATTCTCCACCGGCTTTTCCCTACGAGCTGGACACCACGGTTGCACTGGCTTATTCTGAGAGTACAGTCTTTACCCTTCCTGATAAGGGGACCTACCATTTCCGGATCGATTCGCTGAGCCGAGAAGGGCTTACGCTCCACAATTTCGGGGAGGGATTTCCAAAGGTTGAGACCGAGACGGCGCTGTTAGAGCCGCTTTTTTACATCTCGACACTTACAGAGTATGGCCGGATGCGCAACCAGGAAAACCGGAAGAGGGCGGTAGACGATTTTTGGCTGCAGCGTACCTCCTCCCTGGATCGTTCGCGTGAGCTGATCAGGGTATACTACAACCGTGTGCTTTATTCCAACCTCTATTTTACCACCGAGCGTGAGGGGTGGAAGAGCGACCGCGGCATGATCTATATACTTCTTGGTCCGCCCGACCGGATACGCGACAGCGGTAATGAACAACGCTGGTACTATCTGTCAAGTCGGCAGGGAAAGGTGGCGGAATTTGTATTTGAGCGACGCCCCGGAGTTCATTCCAACCACGACCTGGTCTGGAAGAAGGACGGCAGGTCGCTGGGTTACTGGGCTTCGGCGGTAAGTAGCTGGCGAAAGGGTAAGATTTACTCGTTTAACAAGTGATGAAGCAACAGAAGGATCAGATTATTTTCGGAATCCATGCAGTGACTGAAGCGCTTGATGCCGGTCGTGAACTCGAAAAAGTCCTTATCAGGGGATCGCGCGGTACCAGTGATCTGCTTGGGGCGTTGCGCAGCAGGCTCATTGCAGAGCAGGTACCCTTTCAGCACGTTCCGGCGGAGAAGTTGAATCGCATCACGATGAAGAATCACCAGGGTGTGATTGCCATTGTTTCGGAGATCAGTTACGGCGATATCGGATTCATCTTGCCTCAGGTTTTTGAGCAGGGTCAGACACCATTTGTACTGGTGCTTGACCAGGTGACAGATGTACGTAACTTTGGTGCCATTGCACGCACGGCCGAATGTGCAGGTGTAGATGCGATCGTGGTGCCTTACCGGGGGAGCGCGCGTATCACGGCCGAGGCGGTAAAAACCTCGGCGGGGGCGTTGCACAGTATTCCGGTCTGCCGGCATCCTGACCTGCGGCAGCTGTTGGAGTATTTGAAGGAGAGCGGACTGCAGGTGTATGCTGCTTCTGAGAATGCGGAAAAGAGTGTATACAATACCGACCTCACCGTTCCGGCAGCGATCCTTATGGGGTCGGAAGACAGAGGCATCTCACCTGCGTTGCTACCGTACGTGGACCATTCCGTTTCGATCCCCCAGTACGGCAAAATAGGATCATTGAACGTATCGGTAGCTGCAGGTATTATCCTCTACGAGGTGGTGCGGCAGCGGATGAGATAGAAGCTATTCAAGAGGGAGCTGACGACTGAAGCTCTCCTCCAGGGAGATAAAAGTTTCGGTACGGGACACACCTTCGATCGATTGTAGTTTTTCTACCAGCACATGTTTGAGGTCTTCGTTGTTTCTTGTATAGATTTTTATGAAAACGGAGTATCCACCGGTGATATAATGGCACTGTGTGATCTCCGGTATTTTCTTCAGTTGCTCGACGACTTTGGGGTAGAGTCCGGCATTATCGAGGAATACTCCAACATAGGCACAGGTGTGAAAACCGATCTTTTTAGGGTTGATAGTGAATTCCGAGCCGGAGACGATCCCCAGTTTCATCAGCCGCTGGATGCGCTGGTGAATGGCCGCGCCAGAGACGTTGCATTCGCGTGCCACTTCGAGGTACGGGATCCTTGCATTTTTTGTGATTAGTGACAGTATCTTTCTGTCGAGCTTGTCAATTTGCAGTGCTTCTTCCATTGTAGTTTAATTGTTGCTGAACGCATCGTTTCCGGGAAAGCAGATTCAAAATGAGATTCCAACCAGTTGCTATTTATCCGGTATCTGCAGCATTCACTTGTGATTTTAAAGAATTTCTTACAATATACTTGGAAAGTTTAAATTTAATTAACCGAATCGTAATAGCAATAGAAAGAAATATGTTATAAAATAGTGTTGGTTAATGGATGATCCGGAGGTAGTGAAGAATTCCTGATTTTAAACTTTGTCGGCAGGACAACCTGGTCGTTAAAGTTTTTTCCGGTTTCCAACCATTTGAATAAGAGCCTGGCTGCTTCCTTTCCCATATCGAAGGAGGGGCGGGTAACCGAGGAAAGGGTCGGTTCGACAAGAGTTGAATGAAAATCGTTAGTGAAACCTGCCAGTGCAATATCACCGGGAATGTTTAGTCCCTGCCTTTTTATCTCCTTCATGGCTGCAAAGGTTACCGCATCGTTGACACCAAAAATAGCATCTGGTTTCTCCCTAAGTTTCAACAGTCTTTTTGTTGCAATTGTTGCATCATCTGCACTTAACTTGCATTCTACCAGTAATTCAGGGTAAAATTCCATCCCACATTCTTTTAATCCCTCCATATATCCTCTTTTTTGATTTCTGGAAGTGCTAAGTATTTTCGGACCCGAGATACAGGCAATTCGCCTACGGCCAATGTCGCTAAAATGCCGGACAACGGTTTTTAAAGCTTCAGTGTCGTCGGCTGTAACTGTGGGGGCATTGATCGATTCACAAATCCGGTCGAAAAATACCAGGGGCATTTCATTCCGAATAAGCTTTTTATAATAGGTGTGGTCTTTTGTTTCACGGCTCGGGCAGACAATCAGGCCATCAACCCGCAGGTTAATAAAACTTTCTATCGATTTCACCTCTTTTCTGTATGATTCACATGAAGAAGCAAAGATGATATAATAACCTTTTTCTTCGACAATTGACTCAATGCCTGAAATTACGGAAGAGAAAAAATGGTTAACTATTTCAGGTACTATCACGCCGATCATTTTTGTTTGCTGCCTTAAAAGTCCCACAGCAAGCGGGTTAGGGGAATAGTTCCTTTTTTTGGCCAGTTTTTGTATTTTTTTTGTGAGCTCCCGACTGATTTCCGGATGGTTTTTCAGCGCCCTCGATACCGTAGAAATGGAAACCTTTAACTCTCCCGCTATATCTTTTAATGAAACATGTTTTTTTCTCATATGTCAACCGAATAACAAGACCACAGATCAAATTGACATAAGAATAGGCATATTTATCCAAACCGCAAAGCATTGCGGAAAAAATTTTATTGAAATTAGTTGGTATATTTAAATAAATAGTTAAAATTTAGGAAGAATTTTATTAAATTTCTTTTATTCTAACTAATGATAAAACTATGAAACCTATGAAAAAACTTAAATTTTATCTACTCTGCCTTGTGATGATGATGGCTCTATGCATGACAGGTGAGCAGGCATTTGGACAGCAACAACGGGCTGTTTCCGGAACGGTTACTAACTATGATAGTGAGCCTCTTCCCGGAGTTTCTGTCGTAATTAAAGAAACATTAAAAGGTACAATTACCGATCGGGATGGAATGTATTCTCTTTCCAATGTACCCGAAGGTGCCACACTAATGTATTCTTTTGTTGGAATGATAACAAAAGAAGTACCAGTGGGGAATCAGACAAGTATTGATGTTACGATGGAGATTGATGCCATTGGAATAGAAGAGGTAGTCGCTGTGGGTTATGGAACCTTGAGAAGATCAGACCTTACCGGTTCTGTTATGTCGGTTGGTTCCGAAAAATATGAAGCGCAACCCATACTAAGAATGGATCAGGCCCTGCAAGGCCGGGCGGCTGGTGTACAGGTAAGTCAGACAAGCGGTGCTCCCGGGGCACCCATGAAAATCCGTATTCGTGGGGTCAATTCAATTACAGGAGACAATAACCCGCTTTATGTGATGGATGGTATTACAATTGGTGACATTGGTAGTATTAATGTTGATGATATTGCGTCTATGGAGGTATTGAAGGATGCTTCTGCAACTGCCATATACGGTTCGAGGGGTGCAAATGGTGTAATTCTTATTACCACCAAATCGGGACGGAAAGGAGTACCAACCATTAACTTTGAAACTTTTCAGGGGATTTCCAATGTTTTTCAGAAGTTGCCTATGATGGAACCCTGGGAATTTGCCGAAGGGGTAAATTTTGCTGAAGGGGTAGAGGTATATACTCCTGAGGAAATTGAGGCGTTAAAAGATGGTGGAGGTGTAGACTGGCAGGATGAGATATTCACTGCAGCTCCATCGCAAAACTATCAACTTTCGTTTAGCGGAGGAAATGATGATGTGGATTATTATGTGTCTGGAAGTTATTATAATGCAGATGGAACGATTATCAATCAAAATTTTAAGCGCTATACTTTACGGACAAAGCTGAATGCCCGCTTGACAGATAATCTGAGAATCGGGGCCAACATTTCAGGTTCGAGAAAAGAGCAATACGGTTGGAGAACCAGTTTGTCAAATGGATTATCATATGATCCAACAACACCGATTAAGGATGAAAATGGGGATTATTATTATACATCTATCAAAAATGTTGGAAACGGAGAGTTAAATCCGGTAATTCAACCCAATGAGAATTTGGTTGAAAATTTTGATAACCGCCTGAATGCAAATACTTATGTGGATTTGAAAATTATGGAGAACCTCATACTAAATGTCTCGGGAGGTGTTGATTATCTCAATCGCGATAACAACAGCTATATTCCGCTAATTGTAAATAACCAGGGAACTGCAGAGATGAGTTCTCCATCCAATATTTTATTACAGAATACAAATCGATTAACCTATGCGTTACGTAATAAAGGAAGCCACAGTATTAAGTTAGATGCCATACATGAGCAGCAATATTCTCAAAGCAAATCAATGTATCTTCGGGCAACTGATTTTTTCTCTGATGTTACAACCTATAAAGACATGGCCCTTGGGGAGATTCTTGTGATCAATAACGGTCAGACCAGTACGAGTTTACAATCATTTCTGGGAAGGGTAAATTACTCCTTTGCCGATAAATATTTAATAACAGGTTCGTTCAGGGCCGATGGTTCGAGTAAATTCCGTGAAGGAAACAGATGGGGTTACTTTCCGTCCGGTTCTGTTGCATGGCGTGTATCTCAGGAAGGATTTATGGATAATATTGAGACGATCAGCAACCTAAAAATACGTGCCAGTTATGGTATTACCGGTAGTCAGGCTGTTGGAGCATTGTCCACCCGTTCAATCGGACTCACCGGACTGCCTTACAATTATCCGTTTACAGGTGATGCGGCAACCATTGGTGTGGCACCTTCAAATCGGTTGGCAAACGAGGATTTAACATGGGAAGAAACCGCTCAAAGTAATATTGGTCTTGATCTGGGATTGTGGAACAACAAAGTGCTTATTTACTTCGATGCCTATAAAAAAATCACATCCAATTTGTTGCTCGACCGGGATTTACCAAAATTCGTAGGACCAACCGTAGTTACAGAAAATGTTGGTAAAATGGAAAACAAGGGTTTCGAGTTTGTTATAGAATGGAATGCTGTAAATACGGGTGATTGGAGAATTAGCAACACTTTGATTTTCAACAGGAATGTTAATACAGTGTTGGAATTAGTTAATGGAGAACCTATTGAAAAAGGGGAATTGACCAATATCCTGGGTACTTATTTGCCTGTAACTCCCTCACTCCTGGAAGAGGGTAAGCCTATGTCTAACTTAAGGGGGTATGTTTTCGAAGGTGTTTATCAGTTAGGAGAAGAAGATGAAGCGGCATTATATAACAGGAAACCCGGAGATGCAAAATATGCCGATATCAACGGACCTGAAGGGGAAGGGGTTAAAGATACATTGATTTCTACCGATGATATTGTCACAATAGGAAATGGTAGCCCGGACTTTACATTTGGATTGAATGGAAGCATAAGCTGGAAGTCACTTCGTCTGGACTACCTGTTTACGGGTTCGGTGGGTAACGACATATATAATTTTCAACGTGCAAGGATGATGTCTCTTGGTACCCGGACGTTTCATGCTACCCATGCCGATTATAAGGACAGGTGGACTGAGGATAATCCAAGCAATACTATTCCGTCAGGCCGCGATGGAACAGAGGCATTATCAAGTGCTTTTATTGAATCCGGCTCTTTTTTAACACTGAAAAATGTGAGTTTAAGCTATACCTTTAAGAACATTTCTGCTTTTGATGCTATTGGACTGGATGCATTGAGTATATATGGAAGTGTTGATAACGCCTTTATAATTACAGAGTATACCGGGTTTGATCCCGAATCAACAGCTTTCGGCCTTAGCGATATTGATGTCGGAATTGATGTAGATGCTTATCCTCTTTCCCGGACATTTACTGCAGGAGTTAAAATTACTTTTTAATGATTTTTAAAAACAGAATAAAATGAGCAATATAAAAAGTTTATTCGTGAAAATTGTCCTGGCTTGTGCATTATTATTCAGTGGCCAGGCATGTATGGACCTTGAAGAAGATCTAAGCGGTATCATAAATCTGGAAGACCTGTCTGATGAGAGAACAATCGAAACAGCTTTAACCTCTGTTTACAGTCAATTCAGTAAGTTAGTCGAGCGTCCGCACCAGTTTTTTCATGTCTGCTATGGTGCAGACGATTTCACAACCTGGTGGGGTGGAAATAAGGCTCCGCTCAGGGTATTCGATCGTTTTGATTATGGAAATGGAGAGAACTCTGATATACCATGGCTTCCCATTGTATGGGATGAATGCTGGAAGACGATCTATTATTGCAATACGATAATTGATGGTTTAAAGGAATCAGCCGCTCCCGAGGAAGTTGTAAAAGTTGCAGACGCCGAGGCCCGTTTCTTCAGGGCTTTGTCATACCTTGAGTTGGTAAGAAGATGGGGTAACATGCCAATAATTCTTGATGGAATGACGCCAACCGGTGAGGAAGTAAGAGCTACCGTTTTGGCAAATTACCAGCATATAGAGGATGATTTAGAGATTGCTGAGGTGAATCTTCCGGACCCAGGAGCCACTGCCAACGTTGGTCGGGTTTCCAAGGCGGCAGCAAAAACCTTGTTTTCTACGCTTTACATGACATGGGCCGGGTGGCCAATAAAAGATGAGGCAAAGTACGGATTGGCTGCTCAAAAAGCCAAGGATGTAATAGATATGGGTTATTTTACATTGCTTCCGTTTGATCAACTATGGTTATATGAAAACCAAAACAGTTTGGAATCCGTCTTTTCTGTAAACTTTTCAGAATCAGAGAAAATAATCAATTGGTCTCCACAGCATTTCAGTTTTCACATGGCTCGGGGCTGGTCAGATTGTTACCCTGAACTTCAGTTTTTCTATGATTTTCCGGAAGGGCTGAGAAAGGATATTACTTTCTATACGGAGATCCCCAACAGAAAGGTTTTTGCTGGACAAGTTGTGCCTAATGATCCCCCTACCGTTCCTTGGGAGGAAGCTGAAAGATTTCATCCTATGTATAAAAAACACAACTTGGGGTCAGATATTTCACAAGTACTTAGTGGTCGAATGATTAGTTTCAGGGCCATTGAATTTTTCAGATACGCTGAGGTACTGTTGCTTTATGCAGAGTCCGCAGCACGGGCAAATGGAGGTACTGCAACGGGAGAAGCGCTTGAAGCCCTGAACCAGGTGAAGAGAAGGGCAATGGGGCTGCCCTACGATACACCCGATGTTACAGTTGACGTAACCACTGCCACTGCCGATGAAATTATGCAGGAAAAAGCATGGGAACTGGCAGGAGAACTTGGCAAACGCTGGTGGGATTTAGTGCGGACAGAAACAGTTGCTCAGGTAGCCCGGGACAGGGATCCGACTGAACAGGTTGAGCTGGTCACCACTGATATAACCTGGAAACAATACATAGCACCAATTCCTGTCGAGGCTATTACAACTAGTGATATGGTTCAAAATCCGCAGGGATTTAAAGCTCAATAGGTTAGT
>CAZIIU010000021.1:0-56152 GCA_964539395.1 uncultured Bacteroidaceae bacterium | reverse complement strand
ACTGCGACTATGGCACGAACCGCGATACGGTCTTCAGGATCTACGTAAACCCGACACCGAATATTTACCTGAGAATCTCCAATGACCTTATTACGAGTGATACGACGTTCTGTAACGGGTACGAGGTGCTGTTTGAGGTTAATAACTACCAGCTTACAACAGGTACCATTAAATATCATCTGGAAGTAACCGGTGATGTGGGGATCATCAATGGAGAAACCCCGACCTCCGACAGCTTGGGGATCGCCAATTTCACCAATACCCTATCGCATGCTGATAACCAGATCAGGGAGCTTAACTACCGGTTTATCCCGTACATTGAAAATGCGTATGGATCGACCGGGTGCTACAACGGAATTGATACCACTGTGAATGTGAAGATCGTTCCGGTGCTTACAGCGATTGAAGCGCCCAAGATACTCGATCCCGGGTTCTTTAATATCACCTGTCATGGGTATTCCGACGGAGAGATTGAACTTACGCCGCAGGGAGGTGACCTGAGATACACCTACGGTATCATTTGGGAGGATGATGGGGGGACCCAATTGCAGACAGAACAGGCGAAAGACGATCTGATCGAAGGGCTGCCGGCCGGCATTTATGAATATTTTGTAACCGATACGATCGGATGTTTCTTCTCAGACACGATTGAGTTGACAGAGCCGGATACCCTGGCTATAGATGATTTTACAATCGTAAGTCCGCAATGTTATGGAGATGATCCGACCGGGGAGATCTATGTCGACCTTTCGGGAGGGGTAAAAACCGGGGCATTCTATGATGATTATTTATGGGAGTATATCCTGATCGGTTTACCTGTGGGTACCGACGAAGATCTGCTAGGCGTTAAATCAGGAACTTTTAAACTAACATTTAAAGATGTATATGGCTGCAGTTTCGACACATTGTTCGTGATCCCGCCAGCCAACAGGCTTGGATCCGATACGCTTGTGGAACAGAAATACGGAAATTATCATGTTTCGTGTTATGGTGAATCGGACAGTTATTTTGAAATTATCGGCTTAGGAGGAACCGGAGAGGATACCTATACATATAAATGGTTTACCGATCCGGAAGATACGACCCCGATTACCAATACCAGCTATATTGAAAACATGCCCGCCGGAACATACTATTACTGGTTGCGTGATGCAAGCGGTTGCCTGCTGGGTGTAGGTCAGGGTGCAGATTCCCTTGTGGCTATTGAAATTACACAACCCGATCCCGTTTCTTTTGCACGCGATCCGGGTGATCAGTATCCGGGCGACTGGGATATCAGCTGCTATGGAAAATCCGACGGAAAGATCAACCTGCAATACCTGGGAGGACATACTGAATACCTGGACAATGATTTTATGTGGTCGGGCAGTATCATTAGTACGGACAGCGTACTTTCGGATCTGTCAGCCGGGGTGTATTCTGTGGAGGTAACCGATGCATTCGGATGTAGCGGCCACACCACCATCGAGCTTTACCAGTCTTCCCGGATCACATACGATACAGTAATGAGCGGGTATGAAGGATTGCACAACATAAGTTGTTATGGGAGGACAGACGGGTTCATTTACCTTGAAAACATTGCAGGCGGTGGGACCAAAGATGCGCCCGGAGCATATGAATATATGTGGGAACCACCAACAGGGGTTACACTCGACGACGCATCAGCAAAGGACCAGGTCAACCTGCCCGCCGGCAAGTACTACTTTACAATAACGGACCAGATCGGATGTTACGAAAGGGATTCAGCAGAGCTTGCACAACCCGATTCTCTCCTGGCCATACCGGCCAATTCCCTCAGAAATGGTTTTGAGATAAGCTGCTTCAACGGCAACGACGGATGGGTGAGCCTTCTGCCTTCAGGAGGTACCCGGCCTTATAGTTATGACTGGTCAGAAATCGGTGCGGCGACAGATACAATTATTACCGGACTTGAACAGGGCTATTATTCCGTAACCATGACCGACCCTAACGGCTGTGAGAATTTCTATGAATGGCAGTTGCAGCATCCCGACACGATCATTCTGAATCCCGATCCTTCCAGGCTTATTGAATGTTACGGCGACACAAGTTCTATACGGATCTCCCCTGATGGCGGTGTGGGAGGATATACTTACCTGTGGGAAGGCTCATTTACCGGCAGGGACCTTACCGGTGTAACCGAAGGAACTTATTATGTTGAAGTACGGGATGCAAATAACTGCCAGGTAAGTGACAGTATTTACCTGGGACAGAGGAGCAGAATCATGCCGGAGATCGTTGTCAGAAGCGATTATAACGGCAGACATATCAGCTGTTATGACGCATCGGATGCAGTTGTAGAGCTGGTTGTTACGGGAGGGAACGATCAGAATTATACCTTTACATGGAGTACCGGACCGGAAGACAATAACAAGTATACTCTTTCGGGTCTTCCCGCAGGTTTGTACTCCGTGAGCGGACAGGATGCTTCGGGTTGTACGTTCGATACAGCGAAGCTGGTGAACCAGCCAGCAGACCTCGATGTTACTTATACCGCATGGGATCCCTTGTGCGAAGGTAATGAAAACGGCAGGATCAGTCTGTCGGTGGTGGGAGGTACACCCATTACCGGATCGCCCATCTACAATTATGCATTGAATGGGGTTGAAAACCTGCCGGAACCCGAGTTTGACGGATTACCCGAGGGCGAGTATATTATCGTGATCAGGGATGCGAATGATTGTGTTGACACAACAGTGGTTGAATTGATTGCCCCCGATCCACTGGCAATTGAATATGAAACCACACCTGCGGAATGTAAGGACAAGGCAGACGGAACCCTCACCCTTATCCGGGTCGACGGAGGTACATTACCTTATTTTATTAATGGTGGAACGAGTTATTATTTTGATAACCTTGCACCGGGCAACTTTATTATTGACCTGGTCGACGGTAACGATTGCCGTCTGGTCGATACAGCATATATCGAGGCCTTCAGGCTGTCGTGTCTCTCACTTCCCAATGCCTTTACGCCCAATGGCGACGGGGCGAATGATGTCTGGATACTGGATGATGATGAGGATGGAGTAAACGACATGTACCTCTTTCCGGATGCTGTATTGAGGATTTACAACAGGTGGGGTGAATTGGTATATTACACCGACAATGTCGCTGATGAACCATGGGATGGAACATATAGGGGAAGGGATCTTCCGGTAGACTCGTACCACTTCGTACTGGACCTTGGCAATGGCGATCCGCCAGTTACCGGCAATGTAACAATTATACGTTAAATGCGTATAATTGCGGACAATTGAAGAAGATTGAAAAGAGGTAGCAAATATAGTATCATATTGCTGCTGGCGTTGTTTTGCCTGCCTGTAAACAGCCAGCAGCTGCCTATTTTCAGTCAGTATGTGATGAATGGTTTTATTCTGAATCCCGCGATGGCGGGGTCTGACGGATTTACTTCGATAAATACAACCACCCGGCAGCAATGGATCGGTTTCAGGGATGCCCCGCAAACATATTCAGCTTCATGGCAAACCAGGATTATGCAGCGCTCCTATCGCATTATCGGACATCCCGTCAGAGAAAGTAACATGCTGTTACCTAGTACGAAGGGAAGGGTCGGACTGGGAGCTTATGCGATAAACGATTCCAACGGCAATATGGCCCGGACCGGCCTGCAGTTTACATATAGTTATCATATTATCATGGGCAATAATCAGCTCTCCTTCGGTCTGGCAGGAAAACTTTTTCAATACAGGATTGCTGAGGAGAATCTCACCTTTGGAAGGGATCAGGATCCACTGGTTAATGCTGGCATACGTGATGTGGGTTATATTCCCGATGTCGATTTTGGAATGTACCTGACCAATGCCAAATATTTTATAGGGGCAAGTGTGAATAATATTTTTCAATCGAAGGTTAATATAGGAGGAAATACCAGCGATATAAGAGTCCTTCGCCACTACTGGTTGATGGGTGGATACAGGTTGCCTGCTGGTTCAAATATTGCAATTGAACCCAACATCATGCTAAAGACTACTGAGCAATGGATACCACAGGTTGACCTGGGTGCAAAGGTGTATCTGTTGGATGATTTCTGGGCGGGACTGGCAATCAGGACCGATGGCAGTGTCATTACCTTATTGGGAATGCGCAGTAAGGGATTGTTTATCGGGTATGCATTCGATTTTTCATTTAGTTCAATACAACGTTTCAACTATGGAACGCATGAGCTTTCCATCTCCTATAAATTTGGAGATGATGCAAGGAGATACCGGTGGTTAAGAAGATACTAATTTTAAATTCTTTTTTCTGTACTCATAGAATATTGCCGCGATTAACAAGAGGATTAATACCAGGGATCCCGCCAGGGACACTTTCTCTCCGTTATAATAAGTGTCTGGCCTGAAGGTAAAGATGATCGTGTGCTCACCCGGGGGAATCATTAATCCGCGCAACAGATAATTGACTCTTATGTGCTCTGTGGGTTCTCCATCAATGTATACTTCCCAACCTTTTGGATAATAGATTTCGGAAAAGACAGCAAGCTGTTCATTTTCTGTGTATGCAGAATATGTTAGTTTATTGGGAAGATAATCTTTGAGTTCAATGCGGTCCGTGGTACTCTCCTTAAAGGTTTTATTCATAAAATAGTCACTAAACTTTATATCGGTAACTGCAGTGGATCCAATATCAATTTCCACTGTTTTCTCTAATTCATCATCAGCATTTTCTGCAAAAATGACATTATTCACAAACCAGCTGTTCCCCATGGCACTTGTATTAATAAGGGGAACTCCCTCCGGGTTTATAATGATGAATTTGGTGTTGAGCATATTCATTACATTGAGATCTTTAAGGGTGGCGTCTATTGAATCAGGGTTCTGACTCTGAAGCGCACCAATCAGCATCGAGATTTCATCCATTAAATGAGTATCAAGCAAGTCCTGGTACCTCCTCATTTTAGCACCATGGTAACCGCCCAGCGACTGATGAAAATAGGAGGTGTGTGCTTCCTGGAAGGGGCTGGTTGTAAGATTAAGCACCCGTTCATTCAATCCCTGGGATTGCAGTATCGCCTGGTTTGCCGGTGTGGCTGTGTAGGGTTGTTTCACTTTTGATTTGGGTTCAAACGCGCTGTCGTTGAGAAATCTTTTATTCACCGGCCACATATCTGCAAGGAAAAGCAGACCAAACAGAGCTATCAGTAATTTTTCGTTTATTTTTTGACTCTTTATCCTGTATAGGTAGATTAGTCCTGCTGAAAGCAATATAAAAATAAGAGACCTGAAGGCGTCAGTTCTTAGCATTGCTTCACGGTCAGATTCAAGCGCCGGCAACAGCGTGTTTGTTAACATTTGTCGGACTTCTGAATTATTGCCTGAGATTGCATTGATCATTCGCAGATCACTCGGGGAACTGAAATTCCCTGCAAGTGACGGAATAAGCAAAAATATAAATGCCAGTCCTCCAGTGATTCCCACCGACCATTTTAGCCCGCGCAATAGCCTGCTTTTCTCAACGTCTTTAAACAGAACTGTGTTCAGGGTAATTAATGAGAGAATGGGGATGACGATTTGTGGGATTACCAGGACCATGCTAACAGTACGAAATTTGTTGTAGCCAGGTACATTGTGCATGAAAAACTCTGTCAGGGCCATGAAATTCTTGCCCCATGCAAGCATAATTGCCAGAACGGATACAGCCAGGATCCACCATTTAAAGCGGTGGTTAAGAATAAACATCCCCAATACAAAAAGAAAGACAATGATTGCTCCCAGGTAAACCGGTCCGGATGTGGAAGATTGGGTGCCCCAATACATATTGACATGTTCAATAAAGTTATTGGCAAAGTTTTTATCAAGCCTGGAAAGTGCATTGTAGGTATCTGAACTCTTCGACAAGTTGTAATCGCTCGAACCGCCTTTGAACCCGGGTATCAACAGGGTCAAGGTCTCATCAATTCCATAACTCCAGGCGGTGGCATACGAGAGGTTTAAGCCTTCGGTCTTGTCAACCTCATCGACAGACAATTCCGATTTTGTTCTCATGGAATAGGGTGAATATTCCATGGTGGTTGCCAGGCTGCTATAATTACTCAATAGAGCAAAAACAACTGCAACAATTAATACTCCCCCGGTAATAAACAGATCTTTAAGATTCTTTTCCCTAACTGAAAAATACAGCTCTGAGATTCCGAAGAAAAGGACGATAAAAAGGGTATAATATGTAATCTGAGGGTGGTTGGCCAATAATTGAAGCGATAAAAAAACGCCGGTTAATGCTGCTCCCAGGATTCGCCTGCCTCTGAAGGCCATAAAAACCCCGGCCAGCAGAGGAGCCGCATAGGCTATTGCAATCACTTTTGTATTATGACCGGCAAGAATAATAATAAAATTGTAAGAAGAAAATGCAAATGCAATTGCACCAACCATGCTTAGCCATGGATTAATCTTTAATACAAGGAATAGTATATATGCACCGAGTAATAAAAGAAATAACTGACTGGCAGGGCGAGGGATAGCTTCTATGAGCAAGTGGAACTGTTTAATCAGATTTGTTTTGTACCTGACACTTATTAGGTAAGCGGGCATACCACCGAACATGCTGTTTGTCCAGAGTGCCTCCTCACCGGTTTCTTCCCGATAGTCTATAATCTCTTTTGCTCCTCCCCTGAAAGTTTTAACATCATGCTGGCTCATACGTTTCCCTTCAAGTAAAGAAGGAAAATATGCATAGGAGAGCAGAAGAAAAAAGATTATTGCAAAGAAATAGGGCAGTGATCCGGAGAGATATGGTTTTTTCTTCATAATTCAGATTATTTCAGGTACGTAACAAAAATAGCAATAAATAGAGTTTCTCCTGTAAATTAAAAACTAATTCCGGAATTCAGATGAATTAAAAAAAAACAATAGCATATACTTTGGTTTTTCCCAAAACAGATAGTTGGGAGATATTTCCCGGAAAAAAATTTTTCCAGATGATTGAAATGAATTTGTACATTTGTCAGGCAAAGTAAGATCTGTAAGATTGTATCATATAATCCATGGGCATTATTCAACGCCAAACCTTTAAGGGTTCGCTTTACTCCTATGTCGGCACCTTGCTGGGATTCGTCAACGTGGCAATTTTGTCTCCTAAAATTTTCACATCTGATCAGATTGGTCTTACACAGGTTCTTATCTCCATAGCTGCGATCATTTCCCAAATTGGGACTCTCGGATTTAATAATGTAACAATCAGACTTTTTCCTTATTTCAGGAGTGGTGATAAAAATAACAACGGCTATCCTTTCCTGATGATTCTGGTAGGATTTACCGGATTTGTCCTCTCAGTCGGCCTCTTCTTTGTTTTCAGGGGGTATCTGATTGAAAGCAACATGGAGAAGTCTGCATTACTGGCACGTTATATTGATCTTCTGGTACCTTTAATGTTGGTCACCCTCGCACATTTACTGTTTGATACATACAACAGGGTACTGTTCAACGCAACATTTGGTACCTTCATGAAAGAGGTTGTTGTAAGGATCTGTAACCTAGTTATAATACTTCTGTTCAGTTTCAACCTGATATCCTTCAATATATTTATTTATGCCTATGTGTTAATTCTTGGATTACCCCCTTTATTTATTGCGTTATTATGGATACTCAGGAGAGAGGTATCGATTAAACCCGACTGGTCGTGGGTGACCCCAGCCTTCAGGAAGGAGATAATAGTAGTGTCGCTGTATGGTATTATAGCTGGTATTAGTGGAATTGCGCTTGTTA
Organism: uncultured Bacteroidaceae bacterium; assembly: GCA_964539395.1. Classification (GTDB taxonomy): domain Bacteria; phylum Bacteroidota; class Bacteroidia; order Bacteroidales; genus M55B112. The sequence goes on along the minus strand of CAZIIU010000021.1, from coordinate 48,416 downwards.
ACATAGATAAAATTATGGTGAATGAATACCTCGGACTAAGTGCAGCTGGTATTTATTCTATCGCCTTCTATTTTGGTACGCTGGTGCAGATTCCCAACAGGGCCATGTCGAAAATCTCTTCGACCTTAATTGCTGAATTCTGGAAGGGCGAGGATTACGATTCGATACATGACTTATACAAAAAGAGCAGCATCAGCCAATATATTCTGGGTGGCTGGATATTTCTGGGAATCGCTGTAAATACCAGTAATATTTTCCACTTCCTTCCACCTGAATATGCCTCAGGAAAATGGGTTATTCTTATAATCGGGGCTGCAAACCTGGTAATTATGTTATCAGGTATGAGTACCCAGATTATTGCCACTTCGTCGGCGTATAAATGGCAGAACTGGCTGATGATTATTCTTCTTGTATTGGTCATTTTTACCAATATGATCTTTATACCGGTATTTGGGCTGACCGGAGCAGCATTGGCCGCTTTTATATCTATTTTGATTACTTCCCTGATAAGGTTTATTCTGATTCGGAAAATTTTTGGGTTTCAGCCTTATAATGTTAAATTTTTATGGCTTACTATCATTATTGTATCTGTTTTTTTTCTGGCGGGAATCATTCCACAGAGCCATTTCCTGCTCGACATGTTTATACGAAGTTTTATCATGACTGTCCTCTATTTTGGAGCAATTTTGATGGTAAAAGTATCAGACCAGCCTTGGGAAATTTTACGACATGTTTACTTACGATTTACAAAAAGGGGAGGATCTTAACTGACATATGGTAAGTATCAATTTGAATTAGAATGTGTGATATGAATTTTACTAAAACACTGCTTGACAAGAGGTATAAACGAACCCTGCGTTTTATTGAACAGGTTATCAGTAAAGAGAGCAGGATTCTGGATTTGGGAACCAGAAACGCCTTTTCAGGGATTTTGGAAGAGCAAGGCTATCATGTTGATAATACACAAGGAGAGGATCTTGATCTGGATTATTCCAGCTATATAGATTATGATGCTGATGTAATAACGGCCTTTGAAATATTTGAACATTTACTTGCTCCATATAATATATTAAGAGCGCTGAAGCAACGCCGTCTTATAGCCTCTGTTCCCTTAAAACTGTGGTTTGCTCCGGTATATTGGAATGAAAAGGATGAATGGGACCGGCATTATCATGAGTTTGAAATTAAGCAGTTCAATTATCTCCTTGAGAAATCCGGATGGAAGATAATTAAATCGGAGACGTGGAAATCTGCACATTGGATGAACATAGGAATAAGACCCCTGCTAAGACATTTTTACCCACGCTATTATATAGTTTATTGTGAAAGAGTGTAACAGCCTTAACCGTGGAGCCCGTCATACACTTTAACCAGAGTTTCTGAATCATAAATCCAGTTATATTTTTTTTCCACCCATCTCTTACCGCGTTCCCTGATACCTTGTTTAATATCCTCCTTTTCATGGATTCTTTTAAATGCTTCGGCAAAATCCCTGCTGTCCATATTTCGAAAGATTATGCCAGTATTGGTCTCTTCAATAATTCGTTTGATCGGTGCACAATCCGATGCAATTATAGGAATCCCGGCGTACATATATTGAAATATTTTGTGTGGAATGGTGGCATTTGTATGTTGCGACTGAATATGGGGTATCAGGGCATAATCTGCCGAAGAGATTTTTTCAATCAGTTCTTTTTGCTGCATCCAACCCCAGAAACGGACATGCTCTTCTATATGCAACTCTTCTGTCATCTTTTCTAATGTACGAATGTAACTACCTGTACCCGCTATCCATAAAACCAGGTTTGGATAGGTCCGGATGAGTTCAGACAGGGCTTCAACGACGCATTGAAGACCACGGTGGTAATTGACAGCTCCTCCATAAATCATTACTATATGATTTGGGTCTTTACTCCTGACAGGAAAATCAAAAAGTTCCGTATTGAGGGTATTTGATATAATCGAAATGTTATCAGGTACGGCCCCAGTAGTATTTATCAAACGCCTTTTTGCTTCTTCAACAACAACAATGACCTGATCGGCCAGCGAGATATACTTCTTTTCATATCTCCTCCACTGTTTAATTGAGCAGAGTATCCTGCCTGGAATAGTTTTCGTATGACTTGAGATTTCAAGCAGTGCTGGCCAGTTTTCATGGAGGTCTAGCACAAATGAGACACCAAATTTCTTCTTTAAATAGTATCCCACTTTTGCAAGGGGAAGATCATGTATATGAACAGCATCAAATTTGAACTCCGCATTCAAATCAACTAAAAACCTTCGCCAAAATCTGTGATACAGATCAAATTTCAAGGCACCAACACTTGCTTTGTATATCAATACAGGGATATGTTTTTTATGTATAGTGAAATCTGGATTGTCCGGAATGCGAAAACCCGGTGTTTTGCTTATACAGGCAATATGCACTTCATGACCGGCTTTAACCAGGGCAGCGATTTCATTTTCAACCCTCAGATCGGGTGGGAAATCTGATTCCAGTACCATTAATACTCTCATAATACCCGACTTTGGTGATTTAGGATTCTTACGAGTTCATTGGTAAGCATCCGTCTGCTATATTGTTCGGTATTCGATGACACAATAATTGATTTGCTGTCTGATATGTATTCATTGCGGAGAGATTCAAGAGCGCCTGATATACCCTTCTTATCATTTGATGCTATCATTACACCTGTATTGGTCTCTTTTAATATGATGGCAGCATCACCATTTTCAGGACCAATTCCCAGAACAGGTCGCCCGGATGCGATATATTCAAATAATTTGCCCGTTACAATACCCCTGGCAGATGAATGTTCGGGTATAACAAGGAGAAGTACATTGGAAAAACCCATATACTCAATTGCCTTATCATGGTCAACATAGGAGATATATTCAAGGTGATCATCCGGAATTGCACTTAATTTGGCTCTTTGAATATTGGAAACTGCACCGATGAAGCGCAGGCGCAGATCAGCTCCGGATACAATTAATTCAATTATAGCACTTATAAATGTGTCTATGGGATAGGCGTCTGAGAGCGTTCCGACATAGGTTATTGTGAAAGGGTCACCAACTGGTTGGGGAATACTCTGAAAATCCTCCTCGTCAAAGCCGTTCGGTATCACAGTAATTTTTTGTTCGATGCTGCATCGCTTTCCGGCAAGAATATCCCGTAGCCCCTGACTAACGGTGATAACGTGGTCTGCACAGCTCAATACTTTTTTCTCAAGCCTGGCATTGATCCATCGGGCATGAAATGCGGGATAAAAATCACGGTAATAGTAGATATCTGTCCAGGGATCCCGGAAATCTGCCAGCCAGGGAACAAGGCTCTCTTTTTTAAGCCTCACTCCGACAAGATGCGTGGAATGCGGGGGACCCGTGGTTACGATCGCATCGATTTCCCTTTCCCGGATTACTTTTCTGGCTGCATTAAGTGCATGCCTGTTCCATCCACGACGGGGATCAGGAAGGAAGAAATTGCCACGAATAAAGCGGCTTATCTTTTGAATGAACGTTACCTTGCCCACATCGTTTGAAAAACCTGCTGAGGGAACATTCTTCTGCCTGACAAAAAAATTATACCATTTAAACAAACTGTTATCCCTTGTTTGAATCACCTGGATGCTGCTGTTTGTTTCTCCGGCCAGTGAAAGATCTTTTGCAGGATAGGTGGCCTGAGCCGGATCCGGGACTATTACAACCGGCTCCCAACCGTATTGGGGTAGGTATTTTACAAATTTCAGCCAGCGTTGCACACCGGCTCCTCCACTTGGGGGCCAATAATACGTTATAATCAATACCCTTTTCATGGTGAACCCATGATCTTAGAGATTTTTCAGAAGGGTCGTCATGTCAACCTTCTCTTTTATGGTTTTTCTCAATGCATTGATGGTTATCCGCTCCTGCTCCATCGAATCGCGGTGCCTCACTGTTACGGTATCATCTTCCATTGTCTGATGATCCACTGTAATACAATAGGGAGTTCCGATAGCATCCTGCCGGCGGTACCTGCGCCCAATTGAATCTTTCTCCTCATACCGGCAATTGAATTCAAATTTCAACTCGTCCATGATCTTCCGTGCCCTCTCCGGTAATCCATCCTTTTTAACCAGTGGTAAAACCGCAAGTTTAACCGGTGCAAGGGCCGCCGGCAATTTCATTACCACACGCTGATCCTCAGATCCGGACTCCTTTTTCAGGGTCTCTTCGCAATAGGCCGCGGTAATGATCTGCAGGAACATCCTGTCGAGTCCAATAGAGGTTTCCACTACATAAGGTACAAACGACTCATTGGTTTCCGGATCAAAATACTGTATTTTCCTGCCGGAGAATTTCTGATGTGCCCCGAGGTCAAAATCAGTCCTCGAATGGATCCCTTCCACCTCCTTAAAGCCGAAGGGAAATTTGAATTCAATATCTGTTGCAGCATTGGCGTAATGCGCCAGCTTGTCGTGATCGTGAAACCTGTAATTTTCCTCCCCGAATCCCAGTGCCCGATGCCATTTCATCCTTCTCTGTTTCCAGCTTTCAAAAAACTCAAGTTCCGAACCTGGTTTGACGAAATACTGCATCTCCATCTGTTCAAATTCACGCATCCTGAAGATGAATTGCCTGGCCACGATCTCATTCCTGAATGCCTTGCCAATCTGGGCGATCCCGAAGGGAAGCTTCATTCGCCCGGTCTTCTGAACGTTCAGGTAGTTGACAAATATTCCCTGGGCCGTTTCGGGCCTCAGAAAGATTGTCGAGGCACCCTCGGCCGTTGACCCCATCTCTGTGGAGAACATCAGGTTAAACTGGCGGACTTCGGTCCAGTTTTTTGATCCCGAAAGCGGACAAGCAATTTCCTCGTCGATGATAATCTGCCGCAATTCACCAAGGTTGCTGTCATTTATCGCCTTTACAAACCGCTGGTTCAGCAGGTTATATTTCTCCCTGTTTGCCAATACCCTCTGGTTGGTGGTTATAAACTGCTCCCTTTCAAAGGACTCACCGAATTTTTTTTCAGCCTTCTCAACCTCTTTCTCTATTTTCTCCTCGTATTTGGCCAGCTTTTCTTCAATCAGTACATCGGCACGGTAGCGTTTTTTTGAATCCTTGTTGTCAATAAGGGGATCATTAAATGCATCTACATGTCCGGAGGCCTTCCATGTAGTTGGGTGCATGAAGATCGCCGAGTCAAGTCCCACAACCTCCTCATTCAGGAGCACCATTGAATCCCACCAGTATTTTTTTATGTTGTTTTTTAATTCTACGCCATTTTGTCCATAGTCATAGACGGCACTTAATCCATCGTATATTTCACTCGATGGAAAAACGAATCCGTATTCCTTACAGTGTGAAATAAGATTCTTAAACAGATCTTCCCGGGCCATTGCAGCTTGTTTTTTTGTGAACCACAAAAGTAATCCAAAATGTGAAAGTCTAAAAATATTGGTTCAAGAAAAAAGTTTCGGTGTCAATCCTTCATATTCTCAGGGAAAATAACATCTCTTATTCATAATTGCTATATTTGGACTATCATTTTGACTTATCTTACCAGCATGGAGAAGCGGTATGATTTTCTGGTTATCGGTACCGGACTGGGGGGAATTAGTTTTGCTCTGAAGGTTGCTACGAAAGGAAAAGTGGCGCTTATAACCAAATCTGCCCTGGAGGAAACAAATACGCGATATGCTCAGGGGGGGATCGCTGCTGTTACCTATAAGCCCGACTCTTATGAAAAACATGTGCAGGATACCCTTGCTGCAGGGGACGGGCTCTGTGATGAACAAATCGTGCGAATGGTCGTGAAGGAGGCCCCCAGTCAGATTGATGAGCTGATTAGCTGGGGAACACGGTTTGACAAAGAGTCGGACGGTACCTACAGCCTCGGAAGGGAAGGCGGACACTCTGAAAACAGGATTCTACACCATAAGGACAATACCGGTGCAGAGATTCAGCGGGCACTTTCTGAGAAGGTACGCCGCGATCCAAACATTGACCTGTATGAAAATCATTTTGCCGTAGACCTTATCACAAGGCACCATAAGGGACAAAAAGTGAAGAGAAAGTTCAACGATATCGAGTGTTTCGGTGCCTACATTATGAACCTCCGTGACAATAGTGTAATGAAGTTCCTTTCAAAGGCAACCCTCATTGCTACCGGGGGGTCGGGACAGCTTTACGCAACCACAACCAATCCCCCGATAGCTACCGGCGATGGAATTGCAATGGTATACCGCGCAAAGGGCATCATCGATAACATGGAGTTTGTACAGTTTCACCCAACCTCATTATATAATCCCGGGGAGACCCCATCATTCCTGATCACCGAGGCACTGCGCGGCTACGGGGGTATTCTGCGGAATGTGAAGGGAGAGGATTTTATGAATAACTATGATGACCGGGGCAGCCTTGCCTCACGCGATATTGTGGCAAGGTCGATCGATAATGAAATGAAAATGTCGGGTAGTGAACATGTATATCTCGACTGCACCCACCTGGAGGGCAAAGAGTTGAAGAGCAATTTTCCCAATATCACAAAAAAGTGTGCGTCACTGGGGATCGATATAGCCAGGGATATGATCCCTGTTGTTCCTGCAGCGCACTATTTTTGCGGGGGCATCAGTGTTGACAGTCATGGAGAGAGCTGGATCAAACGGCTTTACGCAGTAGGTGAGGCAGCCTCTACCGGCCTGCACGGAGCCAACCGGCTGGCCTCAAATTCACTGATTGAGGCAGTTGTTTTTGCCGACCGCTCCGCAAAATCTGCAATATTATATACTGAAACAAAATCTTTTGAAGAAGGAATTCCAGATTGGGACGACAGCGGGACGATTCATAATGAAGAGATGGTGCTTATTACACAAAACAAGAAAGAGGTGCAGCAGATCATGAGCAATTATGTCGGAATTGTCAGATCCGATCTAAGGCTGGAGCGTGCCACCACCAGGCTGGAGATCATCTACCATGAAACCGAAGCGCTCTATAAAAGCTCAAAACCCATGAAGGAGATCTTTGAGCTAAGGAACCTGATCAATGTAGGTTACCTGGTAATAAAAATGGCACATAACCGAAAGGAGAGCAGAGGACTGCATTATAACATGGATCATCTTCGGTAAAAGGACAGGTAATTATTCCGACCAGAAATGCGACTTGTTGTTCGTACACAGGTCACCCCACCGGCTCCTGATCTCCTCAAGAATTTTCAGTATCTCTTCCACATCCAGCGAGGTGAGCAGCCTGAAACGTGTCTCCCTGAAATTGGGTATCCCTTTGAAATAGTTGGAGAAGTGACGCCGCATTTCATAGATTCCCACTGGTTCCGACTTCCATTCAAGCGATTTTCTGAACTGCTCTTCTGCAATATCTGCTTTTTGCCTGACCGACGGGTCAGGAAGCAGTTCGCCTGTTGCCAGGAAATGCTTTATATCGCGGAAGATCCATGGCCGTCCCACCGCAGCACGGCCTATCATGATGCCATCCACTCCATACCTGTTATACATCTCTCGAGCAACGTGGGGAGAGTCGACATCGCCATTTCCGAAAATGGGAATTTCCATTTTGGGATTGTTTTTCACCTCCCCGATCAGGCTCCAGTCGGCATTGCCCTTATAAAATTGTGCACGGGTGCGACCGTGAATGGTGAGGGCACCAATACCGCAATCCTGCAACTGCTCAGCAATTGAAACAATATTTTTACTGTTTTCGTCCCAACCGATTCTTGTTTTGACCGTGACCGGAATAGGAGATGCATTCACAATCGCACGTGTCATCTCCATCATAAGCGGCAGGTTATTGAGCATCCCGGCACCTGCTCCCCTATTGGCGATCTTCCTGACAGGGCACCCATAATTGATATCGATCAGCTCAGGATCTGAATTAACCGCAATATGTGTTGCTTCAACCATCGAAGCAACATCATGGCCATAAAGCTGAATTCCGATGGGACGTTCGTAATCGAATAATTGCAGCTTCTTCACACTTTTTGTGCCATCTCTGATAAGGCCATCTGAGGAGATGAATTCGGTGTACATCACATCAGCTCCGAATTTCTTGCATATATATCTGAATGAGGGATCGGTAATATCCTCCATAGGTGCCAGCAGCAAAGGGCGATCAACCAGTTCCAGTTTTCCGATTCTCAATGTGGTAACGTTTATTTCTGTTCAATCCTTTTTTAGTACATTCGCAATACCTTTTTCAAAGTTGCCGGATACAAAAAGGTGTCGGTTGCAAAAATACGAAAAGCAACTGTAAGAAGTGACACTGATATAATTCAGGAGGGTTTTTCAACAGTGCATAACGGCGAGTTATAGAGTGAGGCCGGCAGGAGCACTATACAGAAAATTATTGACTTAAATCATTTAGGAGTGAGTTACGAAAGGAAATCCAGAATGTCCGGGCTATCTCCCTTCGCCATGTTGATATTCAGTTCACTGGGGGTGATAATCACCGGACTGATTTTTCAACTGTTGGGTATCGTCCTGGCCACACTGATTTATGATGTGTCAATCACCGATCTTTTACAGTCGGGCGACAATCCGGATCAGTCCCTGATTAATGCTTTTAAACTGGTTCAGATCATAGGTGCCATCGGCTCATTTATAATCAGCAGCCTGCTTTTATCATTCATTTACACTGGAAAGTGGCTTGGCTATTTTCCTTTCAGACGGTTGAGTGATTTTAAACCTGTGATCCTGATTATCGTGATCATGATCGCAGCACTCCCTTTTGTAAATTTTCTGACAGATGTGAACCAACGGTTCGAACTACCGTTAAGCGGTGTTGAGCATTATCTCAGGCAGATGGAAGCCCAGACTGAAAAGCTGATGATGACCCTGATCAGGGCAGATAACCTTGGTGCACTAATGGTAAACCTGTTTATGATTGCACTGATTCCCGCGATAGGAGAGGAACTGGTATTCAGAGGTTTGATACAGAGACATTTGTCAGACTGGTTCAGAAACCCCCATGTTGCCATTATCGTGGCCTCTGCCATCTTTAGCCTTGTGCATTTACAGGTTTACTCCTTTCTTCCAAGGTTTTTTCTCGGATTGGTGCTGGGATACACATTCCACTATGGGAGATCGATATGGTATCCCATAATTGCCCATCTTGTAAACAACACCTTGGGAGTGCTTTTTTATTATTTCTATATGAAGGAACTTACAGACGATTCACTCGAGGAGATCGGCACCATGGAGATGATGCCTGCAGCTGCACTAATGAGCCTTATTCTTGTAGCCGCCCTGCTTTATATATGGGTAAAAACAGTAAGTATAAAACAAAGAGAATCAGGCTAAAATTGTTTTTTAGACTTGATCCGGATTTTAGCCGAATCGTTCCGATTGCTTTTCATAAATATGGTCCAATCCGGCAATTTCATTTTTTCGAAACACATACACTACCCCGTAATCGGAGGCCCTTTCCCTTTTTAACTCCTCAGGCAGACCATTAAACGTCTGTTCCACCTCGTTCCATGTTTGCTGAATTATGCCGTCGATCTTCTTCCTGAGAGTTTCCAGGTTCTCGTGGGCCAGCTGGGTTCTTCGTTTCAACCCCTTCTGGTTGTTATAGGCCTCGAGAAATTTGTCGAAATGAACTTGTACGACCGCAATGGTTGGATTTGTAACCGGACTGCATCCGCTGTTCTTTCGGTTTTGCTCCCCCTCAATCAGCTTACTGCCACGGCTAATAATTTCCTCCTCTGTTGTAAGTCCGGGAAGCTTCTTTTCATTGATGTTCAGTCCGTACTGGACCCTGACCTCCACTTGCTGCTCGCCCCTGGCAATGGCCATGTCAACTACCTGGATGAAATGTGAAATGTATAGCTTTGCTTTCCTCATTTTCATGTAGTAATCCTTGTTTTTCTCGGCATGAAGGTTCATGGCATTCCGATGCTCACTGATCGCATTCTCGAAGGCCGGAAGAATTGACTTTACCCGATGGTACATAGATTGACTGAAGGCGAGCTTGAAGGGTGGCAGTTCAGACCCCTTCTCAAAGGCCCGCTTGAGGGCCTTGATTCTGGCACTATCAGTGTTCGGCAGACGGCGGTATGGCATAATTTTGTTAATAAAGTGTTAATAAAATAACTTCTTTTTGCGAAGGTAATGTTTTAATATAACCACGCAAGTCTGTTCGCACATTTTTACGGATTGATTTTGAAAAAGTTATATTTTTTCACGATTAGTGCGGATAATAGTGCTTATTAATGTGAAAGAAAAGCCGGAATTTCACAAAAAAAGGGATATTTTGGAAGATAAAAAACACTTTATTAACAACAGAGTTGTAATTTTGAAAACCATTAAAAGATCAATAAATGTTTCAGAAAGATGTATACCGGCAGAGAAGAAAAAGATTGCATGAACTGGTAAAATCCGGATTGTTGTTGCTGCCTGGCAATAATGAGAGTGCAATGAATTACAGGGCCAACACATACCGCTACAGGCAGGACAGCTCTTTCCTCTATTTTTTTGGAATCAGTCAGCCCGGACTGGCGGGTGTGTGTGATCTTGACTCCGGTGAGGATCTGTTATACGGGGACGATCTTTCCATCGATGATATTATCTGGATGGGAGAGCAGAAGCAAATGAAGGAGCTTGCCACATCGGTGGGCGTTGAAAAAAACAGGTCGTACAGCGATCTTTCGAGGGATCTGAAAAAAGCAATTTCACAGGGCAGGAAAATTCACATCCTTCTTCCATACAGGGGCGATAATGTTTTAATTCTTGCAAATCTGCTTGATTGTACTGTCAGGGAAGTTGAGAATTTCGTGTCGGAGGAGTTCATCAAGGCAGTTGTTGCATTGCGGAACATCAAAGATGAATATGAGATTGCGGAAATTGAGAGGGCCGTTGATGTGGCCCATATCATGCACACTACTGCGATGAAAATGGGTTTCCCTGGAAATTTTGAACGCGAGCTGGCCGGGGCCATAGAGGGGATCGCACTGTCGCACGGCGGAACTGTCTCTTTTCCGGTGATCCTGAGTATGGACGGGCAAACCCTGCATAACCACGATCACAGTAAGGAGCTCGTTGAAGGACGAATGGTCGTTACCGATGCCGGAGCCGAAACCGTGATGTGTTATGCGAGCGATATCACACGGACCTTCCCGGTTGGCGGCATATTTGATGAGCGACAGCGAGCCGTTTACGAAATCGTACTTCGGGCAAACATAGAGGCGATTGAAAATACAAAGCCCGGGATAAGGAACCTGGATCTTCACCTGGGTGCAGCAGGGACCATTGCTTCGGGATTAAAGGATCTGGGTATTCTGAAGGGGAATATCAGTGATATTGTTTCGGCCGGTGCACATGCGCTCTTTTTTCCGCACGGATTGGGACACATGCTCGGACTGGATGTCCACGACATGGAAAACCTGGGTGAGAATTTCGTGGGATACGACGAGACGGTTCACCGCAGCGATCAGTTTGGACTGGCCTTCCTGAGGATGGGCAGGGAACTCAGGCCTGGGTTTGTATTTACTATTGAACCCGGATGTTATTTCATACCCGCCCTTTTAAACTTATGGAAGGAAGAGGGAAGGCACAAGGAGTTTATCAACTATACCGAGGCTGAGAAGTTTATCGGACTGGGAGGAGTCAGGATCGAGGATGATGTGCTGGTTACCGAAACCGGTCACAGGGTACTTGGAACCCCCATACCCAAAACGGTTGCTGAAGTGGAAGAGACCATGAACAACTGAGTGTTTGCAGGGTGTTGGTTAATTTGCAGTTGAATGCTGTGAACTGGATGAACCGGGTACATACTTTCAGAACAGCCTGGCTTTGTAATACTCCCTGTTCAGACTTGCAATATTGGTAAGCTTGATCCCTTTTGGGCACTCCGCCTCGCAGGCACCCGTATTGGTACAGTTCCCGAATCCGAGCGCATCCATTTTGGCCACCATCTCTTCAACCCGATTTTTGGCTTCGATCTTACCTTGTGGAAGCAGGGCGAGGTGGGATACTTTGGCCGAGACAAATAGCATAGCCGATGCATTTTTACATGCGGCTACGCAGGCGCCGCACCCAATGCATGCAGCAGCATCCATGGCCAGGTCGGCATGCTCCTTTTTCACTGGGATTGTGTTGGCATCGGGGGCACTTCCAGTTGCTACTGAAATATACCCGCCCGCCTGGATCAAAGTGTCAAAAGAAGACCGGTCCACCATCAGGTCCCTGATCACCGGGAACGCCCTGGCACGGAATGGTTCTATGACTATGGTGTCTCCATCGTTGAACTTACGCATATGAAGCTGACAAACGGATATCAGGTTATCCGGACCGTGCGGGCGACCATTGATATACATGCCGCATGATCCACAGATTCCTTCCCGACAGTCGTGGTCAAACACCACAGGTTCCAATCCTTTGGAGATCAGCTGTTCGTTCAGTATATCGAGCATCTCAAGAAACGAGCTGTCGGGTGATATATTGGTGATGTCATAGTCGACGAACTTCCCTTTTACCGACGCACTTTTTTGTCGCCATATTTTCAGTTTCAGGTTCATAAAAGCTTTTATTTATAATTTCTTTGTTTAACTTCAATCGTATCGAAGATCAATGGCTCTTTGATCAGTTCAGGTTTCACATCATTACCCTTGTACATCCAGGCTGCCACATAGGTAAAATCGTTATCATTTCTCAAGGCCTCTCCCTCCCCGGTCTGATATTCTTCCCGGAAATGACCGCCGCATGACTCTTCCCGGTGCAGTGCATCGATGGCCATTAACTCACCAAGCTCCAGAAAATCTGCCACCCTGCTGGCTTTCTGTAGTTCTGTATTTATGTCGTCGAGTTTCCCCGGAATAAAGAGGTCCCTGTAAAACTCCTCCCGAAGGCTGCGTATCTCCCTGATTGCAATCTCAAGGCCCGCTTTATTCCGTGCCATGCCAACATGATCCCACATGATCTTACCCAACTGTTTATGAAACGTATCCACAGATCTTGTTCCCTGGATATCCATAAGCCTGGTTAGTTGTTCAAGTGTCTCTTTCTCTGCTTTTTCAAACTCCTCTGTTTCAGTGGAGAAACGAGGTATATTGATCTCGTGCGCGAGGAAATTCTGGATGGTATAAGGCAGTACAAAATACCCGTCTGCCAGTCCCTGCATCAAAGCAGATGCTCCAAGCCTGTTGGCACCATGATCCGAGAAATTGGCCTCACCGGTTGCAAACAGTCCGGGGATAGTGGTCTGCAATTCATAATCTACCCACAATCCACCCATTGCATAATGTATGGCCGGATAGATCATCATTGGTGATTCATACGGATTCTCATCCACTATTTTTTGATACATTTGGAAAAGATTGCCGTATTTGGATTCAATGGTTGCTTTCCCCAGCCTTGCGATGGCATCTTCAAAATCAAGGTATACCGCCAGTCCTGTTGAACCAACACCATATCCGGCATCGCACCGCTCCTTGGCAGCCCTTGAAGCCACATCACGCGGAACAAGGTTTCCGAAGGCGGGATACCGTCGCTCAAGGTAGTAATCCCTGGCATCCTCAGGCAGGTCCTTTGGAGCGATCTCCCCCTTCCGGATCTTCTCAGCATCTTCTTTATTTTTGGGTACCCAGATCCTTCCGTCATTTCTCAGGCTTTCACTCATCAGTGTGAGTTTCGACTGGAAATCGCCATGTACGGGAATGCATGTGGGGTGGATCTGTACGAAACAGGGATTTCCAAATGCAGCTCCCTTCTTATAGGCCTGCCAGGCGGCACTTACATTGGCACCCATCGCCATAGTCGACAGAAAAAATACATTACCGTAACCGCCGGTAGCCAATACAACTGCATGGGCACTAAATCTTTTCAGCGCCCCTGTGATAACATCACGGGCAATGATTCCCCGGGCTGTTCCATCTACCATTACCAGGTTCATCATCTCCATCCGCGGGTACAGTTCTATGTTCCCCAGCCTGGTTTGCCGTGACTGTGCCTGGTAAGCGCCCAGGAGCAGCTGCTGACCCGTTTGTCCCCTGGCATAGAAAGTCCTCGACACCAATGCGCCGCCGAATGAACGGTTATCAAGCGTTCCGCCATATTCCCTGGCAAAGGGTACACCGCTGGCTACACACTGGTCTATGATGTTGTTGCTCACCTCGGCCAGGCGGTAAACATTCGCTTCGCGCGACCTGTAATCGCCTCCCTTGATCGTATCGTGGAACAGTCTGAAAACACTGTCACCATCGTTGCGGTAGTTTTTTGCAGCATTGATTCCTCCCTGAGCGGCGATACTGTGCGCCCTGCGCGGACTGTCCTGGTAGCAGAAGGACTTCACCCTGAAACCCATTTCAGCAAGCGAAGCTGCAGCTGATGCTCCGGCAAGCCCGGTACCTACCACGATCACTTCGAGTTTTCGCTTGTTGGCCGGGTTCACCAGGTTTTGATTCGACTTGTAATCGGACCATTTCTTGTACAAAGGACCATCCGGAATTTTAGAATCTAGTCTCATGTATTTAAATTCTATATTTAATTACTTCTAAATGATTAATCATCAATCTTATACGGTTCGCTAACGGTATGTTTATTTATGGTCTTCCTGCAAAGTACCACTGGAAAATATTTTTTCGTCGATGATGGGTTCATATTGGTATAATGTGTTTTTGTGTTAATGGAAATAGATCACTAATGGTATCGCAGTAAATCCGGCAACTACAATGATGGTGTAGATGATGCTTAATGCCTGGATGAACGGTGAGTATTTCTTGTTGTTGAGACCGAGTGTCTTAAATGCGCTTTGAAATCCGTGGATCAGGTGGAAACCCAGAAAAACAAAGCTCGCTATGTAGAAGATCACAAAACCGGGGATGATGAACTTTTCCCTGATCATCGTTGCAAGGTCATGATAATGCAAACCGTCGAGCACAATATCAGGGGCACGTCCGAATTTTGCCTTGAAGTAGAAGTCGGACAGATGGATCACCAAAAAAACGAGGATAATAACAGCGGTATGGATCATCCATCTCGAAAATGCCGATGTTTCGGAGAGGGTTGTTTTATGATAACGCTTCGGACGGGCAATCCAGTTTTGAACCTGGATGATCAATGCATAGATGATATGAAGCAGGAAACCGCCAAAAAGGATTATCTCAAACACCCTGATCAATTTGTTTGTTGACATGAAATGCGCCGCCTTATTATATACCATTGGATCATCGTACAGGATAACCAGGATGTTGATACCCATGTGAACCAGCAGGAAAGTGATCAAAAACAGACCTGCCAGCGACATCAGGAATTTTTTGCCAATGGATGAAGTGAAAATAGTAGACATATTCAGCAGATTAAAAGAAGTTAATTAACTTGCAACGAAACTATAATTGTGAGGAGAAACAAATATATAAATTTATCGGGTTGATTTCTATGCTTTTGCGCATGAGGAAATATATAACAGCTGATATACAATTATCAGTTAATTAAATAGTTGTACAAAATACTATGGATATACTACCACCTTCGCTATTTATTAAGAACCGTTCTAAATTAAAAGAATTGTTGCTGCCCGCTTCGGTGGTGATTATATCATCAAACAGACCAGTGATGCGAAATGGCGGTCACCATTACCCTTACCGGCAATCGTCCGATCTCTATTACCTTTCGGGTGTCAGCCGGGAATTTTGTACACTGGTTATATATCCTGCTGGCAGTCCGAATAGTTATGAGGAGGTGTTTTTTGTTCCTGAAGGAGATAAAAAAACTTTGTTGTATGAGGGTCCCCGTATTACAAGGGAAGAGGCTGGCAAAATTTCTGGCATCGAAGATATAAGGACAGAGTCAGAGATGAACCGGTTTATGCGCGAGGTACTCAGGGATTGTATGTACATCTATTTTGGCACACCGGATCCGGTGGAGAAGACAGACCTTCCCTCGAATGAGGCAGAGATCAGAATTGAGCATGCTTCGGGGATTGTTGGTCTGGAAGAACATATGCTGGCTCCGCTTATGACCAGAATCAGGATGTATAAGGAATATGAAGAGATTGAGATGATAAAGCGGGCCATTAGTATCACAGGTGATGCATTTATCAGGGTGCTGCAGTATTTGAAACCGGGCATGTTCGAGTACCAGGTTGAGGCCCACCTCGCCTTTGAGTTCCTTTCCCAGGGATCGCGTACAAATGCCTTTGAACCGATCATTGCATCAGGTGTGAACGGACTGGTTCTCCATTACAATGATAACAGGGGAATATGTCAAGATGGTGATCTGCTTCTGATGGATTTCGGAGCCGATTGGCAGTATTATGCTGCGGATATCTCAAGGACAGTGCCTGTGAACGGACGTTACAACAGGCGGCAGAGGGCGTTGTATGATGCAAACCTGCGGGTTATGCAGCAAGCTTTAAAACTGATGATCCCCGGTAAGCTTCTGAGCGAGTTTAACAGGGAGGTGGGGGAATTATGGCAGGAACAGCATATCAAGTTAGGGCTATACAACAGGCGTGATGTAAAAAAGCATACGGAAGAATTGCCGATATGGAAAAGGTATTACTGGCATGGGACCTCACATTCAATCGGGATCGATGTACATGACCCTTTCAATCCCTCTACTGCATTTGGTCCGGGAATGGTGCTCAGTTGTGAACCTGGAATCTATATCCGTGAGGAGGGAACAGGTATAAGGCTGGAAAATGATGTGCTGATCACCGAGGAGGGACCAGTCAACCTCTCAGCTGATATCCCAATGGATCCGGATGCCATTGAGGTGATCATGAGCAAATCGTAACCTGCTTATTTAGCATCACTCTAAATCACTCATTCTCTTTGTTTCCAGAAAAAGAACTTCAGATTGTCGTCTTATATTTACCGGGATAAAATTACCGGTATGATTAAGACTTTGGGCTACAAAGGAGCAACCATCCATTACTCAATTGAAGGAAGCGGAACCACCCTCTTGTTTTTGCATGGGTACCTGGAATCACTGGAGATTTGGAACACTTTTACCAAACGGTTTACTGGTTCCTTCAGGGTAATCTGTATGGATATACCCGGACATGGTAAATCGGGAATTCTCGGGGAAGTGCACGAAATGGGAGAAATGGCCCGGGTTGCAGCGGCTGTTCTGGATGCTGAGAACATTGATAAAGCAGTTGTTATTGGTCACTCCATGGGGGGGTATGTCACCATGGAGTTTGTTCATCTTTTTTCGGAGCGAACTCTCGGATATTGTCTTTTTCATTCCACCTGTTTTGCTGATAATGATGAAAAGAGAGAGAACCGTGAACGGGAGATCAGCCTGATTCTGTGTGGTAAAAAATCACAGATCATCCGGACCAATATCCCGAAGGCATTTGCCGGTGAACACCTTGAGAGTATGGAAGAATCGGTTCAGCGTGCCATTGAGATCGCTTCCGGGTCCCCTGATGAGGGTACGGTGGCTTTATTAAGGGGAATGATGGTTCGGAGGGACCATTCAGAAACTTTAAAGAGAAGGCAACCACCTCCGATGATCATTTGGGGTGAAAGGGATAATTATATCGGCAGGAAGGTGTTTGAAAAACTTGTTGAACTGGCGCCTCATGCCTTTGTAACCGTGCTGAAGAGATCTGGTCATTTGGGATTTATCGAGGAGCCCGATTGTGCATATTCTGGTATGACAGATTACCTTGCCAGTGTACGATAAAAAACCGCTGGAAAAACCGTATCAAAATACAGTTTATCCGGCGGTCTGATTAATCTGCAGGGAAATAGAAACCTGCGGCTAAGAGGATTTAGTTACAAGATCCAGCCCTGTCAGGCTCAATATAAGGGATTCAGAATTTCCATCCGTAATTCCGACCGTGGTTCGGTCTGTAGCCGTAATATCCACCACGTTGCAGTCCGGGTTTACCTTTCCTTTTAGCTAGCTGTCTTCTGACGATCAATCCCTCCCATTGTAATGCCTGCTCTTCAGTCAGGACCTCTTTTACTGCCATCCTGTGGGCAACCTGCTCTTTCATCTGCTTGTTGATGAGTTCTGTCTTCTGGTCGATCAACTTTTGTGCAGCCTTATCATCAATATTGTACTCAGACATAATTGTACGCTGCCTGGCTCTTAGTTCTCCCATTTGGTTGCGGTGATCTTTCATTTTGGCATAGTGGTCGGTTCTCAGTTGCTGTAATGCAGCTTTCTGATCGTCCGTTAAGTCGGAAATCAAACTCTCAATACCTGGCCCCGGTCTGAATCCCTGGTTCCATCCCTGTCCGGGTCCGAAACCGCGACCGAAAGGTTGTTGTGCACCTGCTGTTGTCATCGTTATTACTGAGACAAAAAGTGCCAGTATTCCCTTTTTCATTGTTGCTTTCATCTGTTATTGGTTTTGATTAAACAATTATTTGCCACTTGGATAGATTGAAATCCAAAAGGTTTAATTGCTAAAGTAAACAATTGATAAACAAAATGTTATAGAAGATCGGTTTTACCCGATGTGGGTAACAGGGAAATCATTTTACATTTTTTCCAGCGTTTCGATTGCAACCTTAAGGGTTTGGTCGATTTCTTTGATGATTGGATAGTACCCGGCATTATCGATGACATTTCTTGCCACATATGCTTTGATCTGGGTAAGCAGGAATTTTTCTGAAACCGCCAGTCCTGCTGCATCGGTCCTGAGCCCTTTTGATTCTGCAAACCGGATAAATTCCCTCCTGATTTCATTCTCATCAAGGTATGCAACGATCTCTTCAGCGGAGGTCAGCTGTTCCAGTTCATCCCTGTGCAGATCGGTATACTGGAATGCAAATCTGTGAGGAAGACCGAGGTTGGTGGCGCGGTTAAGGTACTCAGAATAATAGGTTGTATCAACGGGAACGAAGTAATCGGGCATGATTCCGCCTCCGCCATAGACCACTTTACCGGCGGGGGTATAGTATTTAAGCGAATCGTTGAATGTAATAGAATCCTTATTCTCAAATTCTCCGTGCATGTAACGCTGTGCGATATCATTGTGGTAAACATGCAGATCGCCATTATACGGTTTTTGTATACTTCTTCCGGTAGGGGTATAGTATTTGGCTACCGTGAGCCTGATCGCCGAGCCATCCGGGAACGACATCTGTTCCTGAACGAGTCCTTTACCGAAGGAGCGCCTGCCAACGATCAATCCCCGGTCATTGTCCTGGATTGCACCGGCCAGGATCTCACTTGCACTGGCTGAAAACTCGTCGATGATCACTACCACATCATTTTCTTTAAGAATACCTTTGGATGTAGCATATTCATTTTTGCGGGGCCTTGATCTTCCTTCGGTATAGACCAGCAACCGGTCGTTTTCAAGAAACTGGTCGGCAATGTTGATAGCTGCATCCATGATTCCTCCTCCATTTGAGCGGAGGTCGACGATGATCTTTTTCATCCCTTTCGATTTCAGATCCTGTGCGGCAGTCATGAATTCCTGGTAGGTAGTTTGTGCAAAATTGCTGATCTTCACATACCCGATTTCATCGGTGATCATATAATGCACATCAACACTGTATATGGGAATATCGTCGCGCACGATTTCAAAGTCGATCAGCCCGGGTTCATCCTTTCGTTTCACCCTGATCTTCACAGTAGTTCCTTTCTCACCTTTGAGCATTGATACAATATCATCACTGTTCATATTTACACCGGCAACAACTTGTCCCTCCACCTCCACAATGCGGTCACCCGGTAAGATTCCTACCATATCGGAAGGACCGTTGGGGATGGGGCGGATTATGGCGACAGTGTCCTCGTTCATATTGAATAGAACGCCAATGCCACTGAAATTTCCGGTTAGCGGTTCGTTGTATTTTTCAAAATCGCTTGCGGGTATATATACAGAGTGGGGATCGAGGTTTTTCAGGATAGAGGGTATCACATCTTCGGTGATTTCTCCAAAGGGTACCGAGTCGACATAGTCGTTAAGTACATAGTAGAGTGCTGAATTGATCTTGTCGTTTTTCGATGTAAAGCTCAGACCATGTCCGGAACCGACCCCAATCCTGTTACTTTTTGTCTGCCGTGAGATTTCGCTGTTGATCAGTGATCGTAACCTTAGCTGCGTAAAAACATTACCCAGAATGATCCCGGTTACCATCGTTACTGCGATGATAATAGGACCGAATATGATAAGCCTGTCTCTGTTCTTAAATATCCTCATCTGATATATCTTCTATATGTACCAATTCAATTTTTGCCCGTTCAAGTAGATCCAGTCCGTCGTTGATCCTGTATTGTTCAGTAAAGACAACCCTGATGATCCCGGCCTGGATGATCAGTTTGGCGCATTCAATGCAGGGTGAAGTTGTGATGTAAAGGGTAGATCCTTCACTGCTATTGTTCGATTTGGCCACTTTGGTGATGGCATTGGCCTCTGCATGTAAAACGTATGGTTTGGTATGATTATTCTCATCCTCACACTCATTTTCGAATCCTGAGGGGGTACCGTTGTATCCATCGGAGATAATCATTTTCTCTTTCACAAGCAGCGCACCGACCTGGCGTCGTTTACAGTAAGAGTTAGTGGCCCAAATCCTTGCCATCTGCAGATAACGCTTATCTGTTAATAACTGCTTTTTTTCTTGTATCATACTATTTTTCAATGCAATTGTTCTGATCTGCAAAGATAGTTGTTTTAACCGGAAGGCGAGGGGGCAGGGGAATTTTTCTGAGGTTTAAACAGATAAGCTGTTTTTAAATAACAATTAGTAGTATTATAGTTCTATCTGCGGTGGAACGGAACTAATTAATAACCGTTTAATTCAGACAGTGAAAATGAATAATCATCCGGCATTTACCCATTACGGAGCGCAGGGTTTTTACATATTGCCCTTACTGCCTGCCATAACAGACGGAGGAACACCAGCGCCGGGAGTATTTGGATTTTCAATGGCATTAATCTCTAATAAGTTTAGTAAGGTTTGGTTCGTTTGGCCAGTACTTATTTAGTTTTATTGGAACATGGAGAAATGTCCGGAGCATTTAGTTTGGATATCAAACCAATTTCTGCAGTGTAGAATTTCATTAACGATATGGATCTTCCTTGAGAAGTATTACTCTCCCTCAATTTCCTTTATCATTTTTAATGCTTCATCCCGAACTGGCTTGTATCTTTTATACCATATTATCAAGCCAATAATAATACCCGGTATCACAATTCCAAAAAATACTGCCTGACTAAAAAATATTGGAAATTCATCTTTCCAGTCAAATATCAGTCCAATATCCATTATGATAATTGCAATTATGCTCCAAACTGATTTCCATTGAAATGGCTTATACCTATTGGCTGCCTCTCTCAACATGCTGATTGTTGGTAAAGAATAGTCAATGTTTCTGTACTTTTTATAATAATTTGTAAGAATGATTATAAAAATGATGAATGAAATCAAAAACAGGCCTCCTCCGATTAATTCATCTTTGTTTTTTTCATCCAAATAATCCCATATGGTTGTCAGAGTGTATAGTGGAATCAGGATAAAATACATAATCCGAAGAGCCTTGCTGAACGTAGCATAATTTGAATCTTTTTCTTTTAACCTATTTACTAACTGATTAAGGTTAGTATTTTTTGAATTCTGATTATTTGTTTCCATCGTTTTTACCTTTCACTTTTTTTTTTAGTTGCTGTTTTATCCGGTGAATTTTCACTTTCACATTTGGTTCTGTAATACCAATTACATCGGCAATTTCTTTCATAGACAAACCTTCGAGCATTAACGAAATAAGTGCTTTGTCGATTACCGACAACTGATTTAATTCAGATTGAAGTCTCTCCAGGTGGTTTTCTTCTTCCAGTTTCTCTATCAGGTTTCCATCATCAAGAACTGAATTAAGATTCTTTGTATCGGCATTTACCAAGAGTTTCATATGCCTGAAAACTTTCCCTGTATAACCTAGTGACGTATTTACAGCCACACGGTAAACCCAGGTACTTATTGCTGAATCACCTCTGAAGTTATCGAGACTTTTCCAGATATTAACCAGTACTTCCTGGTACATATCCTTTTGATCTTCCGGGTTCGAATTATAGTAGCGACATATATTGCGGATCCGATCGCTATTTTCCGAAACAATTTTATTAAAAGTCTTTTCTTTTGTCAATTTCTTTTGTTTTTCTATTTAGTTAGGGTGGAAAATGGAAAGTTACATTTAATTGGTAAAAATAATGTGCAAAGACTTGCAATGACCATGAACTATTCCACGAGAATAGCCTATCCCGGTAATAGCCTTTAAAATGAAAAAGCCCGACTAATGTCGAGGTTGGTACCCCCAACCGGACAATTTTACGAACCAATTTTGAAAGATTTGTACAGAATTTTGGCAAATTGACTTTGTGTGAAGTGTTCATTAACTTGCATTAAATCGATCTGTATAAAATGAATCGAAATGCTGAACCTTCACCCTTTCAGACGGTATATACTGGTCGAAAGTTCCGATTCAACTGCAAACTCTTCAATATTGGTCTTATTTTCCTGTACTCATGTGATTTTGGAAAAAAACTGATCAGTAACTACTTTCTTAACCTTGGCTTAACAGGTTTTCCATTCAAATTAGGTAAGTTAGAGATTCACCAATTTTTGAAACATGCGCTCAAAAAATTTGTTTAGTATGACCATATTGGTCCTGTTTATTTCTGTTTTTGCAATGCAGTTGCATGCCCAGAGACCAAGGTGGACAGGAACGGCGACCGGTAAACTTTATGGCTTCTGGTCCGATTCCCAGTCTGCTTTTGTTATAGAGCCCCAATATGCTGAAGCCGGATATTTTTCACAAGGATCTGACCGGATTGCCGCGGTTAAGAATCAACGTGGGGAGTGGGGCTATATCAACGAGCAAAATAAGATCGTTATTCCCTTTTCCGACCGCTTTTCTCAAGCTATGATTTTTGCGAATGGCTTTGCCTCTGTGATCGGACATAATAAAAAGTGGGGGATCATCAACCGGAATGGGGAAATTGTTGTGGAGATGAAATACGAGTACACCGGGACCTACGCCAGCGGGCTCCTGCCGGCAAAAAACCAGGAGGACCTTTGGGGTTATCTTGATGCTTCCGGCAAGGAGGTGATGCCTTTCATATTCAGCAGCGCTGCGCCGTTTATATCAGATGGATACATAGAAACGGACTTTGCAGCCGTGCAGAAGGATAATGAGCATTACATGATCAATACGAGGGGACAGTACCTGGACTTTGCCGATGGGATTTCGAACAATGGCAATCCGCTACGTAACAAGGATCGGATTATCTTTCCAATCTATGACAATGACAGGCAGCTAAGTGTCTGTTTAATGATGAATGAGAATTTCGAAATGGTCATGGCACCCAGGGAGGGTCGCATGTACTTTGTCGATCCGTTTGAAAATGCCATGTCCATCCTGTACCAGCTTGATGATGCAATGGAACTGGCCAAAGGACACCGGGTCAACACATATGAGGAGGGTTATATCAGGAGAGATTGGGAGGATCCAGAGGAGCATGAGATCGGTATTCCGGTGATTGGTCTTTTTGACTGGGACGGAGGGGAGATCATCTCCCTGGATCGTGGCTATAATGAATACGTTTGTATGGGCACCTATTCCAGGGTGGGTAAGGTGTATTCCCTAGACGGGGAAGCAGTAATGCGCATGGGACTGGTGGATAAGAATGGCCGGGAGGTGCTGCCTGCCCTTTATCATGAGGCAATATGGAATGAAAGCAGGAACATGGGCCTGATCGGACTGAGCAAGCGAATCCGTATTGAGGCTGATCTGAGAACCCTTTTCGGGAATGATTACAACGATTATGAGGATTCAAGGGTGAAATCATACTATGAGGAGTCACCTTTGGGTGATCGTGATTTTTACCTGGTGGACCGGCAATTGAAATGTGTCAGTCGCATGGCAAGCGAGATATGGAAAGAAATGGATCTGCCGCTGGGGCCTGCTTTTGGAAAGCCCGACTACCAAATTGGTTGTTCAAATATCCATGTCCAATCAGATGGTGGATTTTCGCAACTGAATAATGTTGGTGGAAAGCTGGTCAAGAACCCCGGTCAGGAAGTGGAAATTCCTTTCCGGGTGCTTTCCTTCTTTGAAGAAATAAGGCCTGAAGTGCCCGAGGCCGTAAGGGTTGGTTTTGAGCCTGAGGACCGGAATCCCCCGATCGCTCAAAAAATATCAAAGGATTATAAATACACAAAGGAAGGACTTCTGGCACCGGGTCAGAAGATTGATGACAGCTTCCTTTTTCACATTGCCAGAGATGGCAGATTCTCGATGGTCAGCCGGAAAGGAGAGCTGAGCCCCAACAATGGAGGAGCTTTACAGGTGGATATAGATGACTACCTGAATTGGTGGTATTCCTGGTATGATGTTTACCAGCGGAGTCGCAATGTTGGTTACCCCAAAAGATACATGGATAAAGGGAAGACCTTCTATTATATGAATGACTGGCACGGCAACAAGATCATCTTACCGGAATCAAAGTACCGTTTTGCCTCGTACATGGACAACGGACTGCTCCTTCTCGTTGAGGTAAAGAATCCAGAAAACTATCATGTTTGGGATACCCGCAGCGGCGAAGTATTCCCGGTTCCCGTTAGGAACCTGAAGAACATATACCAGACGCCTGATAACCAAACTTTCTTCCCCCTGGACCAGGACGGCAGGCTCTATCGTATGTTCAGGGGTGCAAAATCCGTGGAAGCCATTGCCTCCGATATCGGCTTCATGCGCTACTTCGAGATTAAGGGCATTCCCTACTGGCAGGTGAATTCCAGAGACAGCAATCTGAAAGGTGTTATTGATATGAATGGGAAGGTCCAACTCCCATTGAAATATGATCATGTTCTCTACAACATCCGGTCGGACAATCCCAATCTCTTTGTTGTGGACGGTGGACAACTCTTCAGTTATGATCTGGAGCGGGGTACCATGAAATTTCTGAAGAACGGCCTTCAGTTTAATTCCGGCTGGCGTAAAGCCTTTGGGAAATATGCGGTCTGCAAGGATAATGAGCACCATCTGCTTATTAACGAAGATGGAAACGAGGTGATGAGGATGCGGCTGGAGGACCTCTACGGTCAGCCCGACCTCTGCATGGCTAAAAAGGACGGATGGTGGTATTACATGAACGAAGAAGGGGAGAATGCTTTCGGTGTAGTCTTCAACAATGTCTATGCCTTTCACGAGGGACTGGCCCTGGTCATGCTCAGCAATGACCGGGTGGCCTATATCAACAGAGAAGGAGAAATCGTTATCGGACCCTTCTATAAAAACCAGCAATGACGTTTACGCAAGTGCAGCTGAGCTAATGATTTGGGTTGGGTGCATCTGCATCCGGTAACAAATAATATTCCGGAGTCGCCCAATCCTCGGAATATCATTGTTGGGTAAAAGTCCTCGAGCCGTTATTTAAGAATAGCAACGAGTTAGAAAAATAAAAAAACGGAAGAACAAGATCAAAAATCCGTTTCTTCCGTTTCTGTACCCGGAGCCGGGGTCGAACCGGCACAGCCTCGCGGCCACTGGTGTTTGAGACCAGCGCGTCTACCAATTCCGCCATCCGGGCATTCCATCTGTAGACCTTTTAATATACAACCTAAAGAGCGCAAATAAAATTCCCTTTTTTAAGATGGCGGAATTGGCCATCCCTGCGATCCGGCCCCTCCCTAAATTGCTCCGCCGGAGCAATTCTATACGGTCGGTCCTGCCATCCGGGCATTCCATCCGTAGACTTATTTCAACAAAACATTGATAAAAAGACCTGTATTGTCAGCCGGAAAGCGGAATTGTCCGTATAAACCATTTGGGTTTGCGAAGATAATATAATTTCATATTTATAACAAACTTGTTATCTTGTTCTCCTAAGGTCTTTGCTCTGTCTCACTGTGTTTTTTAGTTAACATGTTCTTTAATATCTGTTGCGCGTGCTTACATTTATATTTTTGTATACTGACAAGTACAGATAGTAGGGTAGATAAGGAGTTGACCCAGAAAACAAAAGAGGTGTTAGGACGTCTTGGTATCGAAGCAAAAAACAGCGGTGTCTGTACCGGCAGGGCATGGTTCTCAGGCAAAGGCGAAAAAACTGTTTCGGAATCACCCATTGATAGCAAACCGATTGCCACAGTAATTAATGCATCACACGATGACCTGGAGAAGGTAATTCGGACCGCCGTGAAGGGCTTCGATTCCTGGAAAAGGGTGCCCACCCCCCTCCGCGGTGAAGTGGTTCGCCAAATCGGTTTGGCACTGAGTGGACGCAAACAGGACCTGCCTGCCTCGTCACGAACGAAATGGGGAAGATATACCAGGAGGCTCTCGGCGAGGTACAGGAGATGATTGATATATGCGATTGTGCCGTCGGGCAAATATGCCAGCCCTATGGGTTCACACCGGACATAGCTGGCAGGCGCTATATTGCTTTGAAGAGGGCCTTTGATCCGATCACCACCTTGACAGTCTGAATAATGCCCTGTCGGTTCATGCCGCACTCCCGGTAAAGCTCCTCCAAGGTTCCGTGATCGATGAACTTATCGGGTATGCCCATTCTTTTCACCTCAGTATGCAGTCCCTTTTCCGAGATAAACTCCAGAATAGCACTTCCCATGCCTCCGCTTACAGACCCATCTTCAATCGTAATGACCTTCTTATGCTTGCTGAGCAATTGTGTCAGAAGCTTTTCATCCAGCGGTTTAAGGAACCGCAGGTCGACATGTGCGATGCTGAGATTCAGCTTCTCCAGCTCATCGATGGCCATTGCCACTTCGTTCCCTATCGGCCCTATCGAGATAATGGCGAGCTCATCGCCGTCGCGCAGCATCCGGCTGGTGCCTTTTGGAATCTCTGTAAACAGCTCCCGCCACTCCTTCATTATCCCGCGGCTTCGCGGATAGCGGATCACAAACGGTCCTTCCACATTGTGCTGGGCTGTAAATAGCAGGTTCCTGAACTCAATCTCATTCATGGGTGAAGCGATGGTGAGGTTCGGAATGCATCGCAGGTAGGCCATGTCGTAAACCCCATGGTGTGTTGCCCCGTCTGCCCCCACCAGTCCTGCCCTGTCGACACACAATACAACCGGCAGGTTCTGGATAGCTACATCGTGTATTACCTGGTCATAGGCCCGCTGCAGAAAGGTGGAGTAAACGGTACAGTATGGCACCATTCCGGAGATGGCGAGTCCGGCGGCAAAAGTAACTGCATGCTGTTCTGCAATACCCACATCGAATGTTCTTTCAGGTAACGCCTCCATCATTCCCGTAAGGGCCGATCCACTGGTCATCGCCGGTGTAATGGCAACGATTTTTTTATTCTTTTTTGCCAGTTCCAGGATCGTCTCTCCGAACACGTCCTGGTAACGTGCCGACTGCGAAGAAGGGTTATTGATAAAAAATTCACCTGTCTTCTTATCAAAAGAGGAGGCCGGGGAGTGAAACTGGGTCTGGTTCAGTTCGGCCATCGGGAAGCCTTTCCCTTTTTTCGTAAGCACGTGCAACAGTTTCGGACCGTGAATATCCTTGATATCGCGCAGTACCGCTGCCAGGTGGATTACGTCATGACCGTCAACCGGGCCAAAATATCTGAAGTTCATCGACTCGAAAAGATTGCTCTGCTTGAGGATGATCGATTTAATGGCATTTTCGATCTTCTGAAAATACTGCCGGGTGTTAGGATTTATTTTGTTGAGTGAACCAAGCAGGTTCCAGATATCGTTTTTTACCTTGTTGTAGGTCTTCGATGTGGTGATATCGAGCAGATACTCCTGCATGGCGCCCACCCCGGGGTCGATTGAGATATTATTATCGTTGAGGATTACCAGCAGGTCTTTCTTTTCATGACCGGCGTTGTTCAGTGCTTCATAAGCCATTCCCCCTGAGAGAGCGCCGTCGCCTATCACCGCCACTATTTTATTGTCTTTTCCCCGTTGGTCTCTCGCCACAGCCATACCAAGTGCAGCTGAGATGGAAGTGGAGGAGTGCCCCACACTGAATGCGTCAAATTCACTTTCGGTTATCTTCGGAAAACCGCTTATGCCCTTGTATTTCCTGTTTGTATGAAAGATATCGCGTCGCCCGGTGAGTATCTTATGGCCGTAGGCCTGGTGACCAACATCCCAGATTATTTTGTCATAGGGAGCGTTATAAACATGGTGAAGCGCAACAGTGAGTTCAACAACCCCCAGACTGGCCCCGAAATGACCCGGGTTGGAGGAGACAATCTCAATAATGTACTCCCTCAGCTCATTGCTCAGGCTTACAAGCTCTTCAGGAGAGAGCCCCTTCATCTCAGCCGGACTGTCGATTCTGCTGAGCAATGGAAACTGTTCATTCTCTGCACCCATTGATACGCTTTCTGGTCCTGCAAAGATAAGAAATTCTCCCGATGTTGATATCTTAATCCGTTTAGTGAAAAATGTAATTTAACATGCCCGGATTTTTATGTAATTTGCAACAATCTCATACGTTATAGTGATGGGGAAGTTGGAATGCTGCCTCGGGGTAACAACTTCTTCGACCTGTTTATGATTCAATATAAATACCAGGAGTGAAAGTTATGCGGAAGTTTTTCATTTATATAGTGCTGGCCGGGGGAATATTTGCTTGTGTTCCTGCTACACAACTTCGCGAAGCGGAAAAGAAACGTACCAGTCTTCAGGAGGACCGGGACCGGATATTTGCCGAGAATGAGCAGCTCACAGTGGAGAACCGTGAGATGAAAGCAAACATCGGGGAGGTATTGGCACAAAAGGAGAAGTTTATCAAGGACAGTATCCGTCTTCACAGGGAAATTGATAAGGCGCAGGATGAGATTGTGCAGATGGAACGGAAGTACGCAGACTTGCAGGAGTCGCACGACGCCCTTCTCCGGGGGAGCGCCCGGGAAACCAGGCGTCTGCTGAACGAACTTCAAACCGCGCAGGAGGATCTGGCACGTAAGCAAAATGCTTTGGCCGAACTGGAAGGGAACGTGTCCGAACAGCGGCAGTCATTGACCCGCCTCAGGGCCGAACTGGAGGCGAGAAATGCAAGGATGATTGAGATGGAGGAGATGATGCAGGAGAAGGACCGGCTGATGAACAGGTTGCGGCAGACCGTAGCTGATGCTTTGCTGGGTTTCGAAGGACAGGGGCTGACGGTTACACAGAAAAACGGGAAGGTGTATGTGTCGCTTGCAAACCAGCTTCTTTTCAGTTCCGGAAGTACAGTGGTTGACCAGAACGGACAGCGGGCGCTCAGGCAACTTGCAGCGGTACTGGCACAGAATCCCGATATTAGTATTATGATCGAAGGTCATACCGATGATGTTCCATTCAGAAAAGGTTCGTCGATAAAGGATAACTGGGACCTCAGTGTGATGAGGGCCACCTCTATTGTTAGAATTTTACTTGATGCCGGATCAATTGATCCAAGACGGATCACGGTGGCCGGACGGGGAGAATACGTGCCGGTTGATCCATCTGATACACCTGAAGCCAGAGCAAAAAACCGAAGAACCGAGATCATCCTTTCACCCGACCTGGACGAGCTGTACAGGATTTTGGAGATGGATTAGTTCTTAATCCAGTGTCCGTACTGAACGGCGGCGGCACCTGTAAGAAGCAGTACAACGGGCAGCATAAAGCGGGAGGCACCGAGCGGTCCGGTGGCGAAAGCGAGAAAAGCAACCAGTAATAAAAGGAACAGGCGGAACTCCGGTTTGAAGCTCCTGTTGAAAAGGAAAGCCATAAACCCGAAAAGACGCAACAGGTTTACCAGGGCGATTAGTGCCAGGGCAATTATAACCAGCACAGGCTGGGTCATAAAATATTTCCAAGCCCCTTTCAATCCTCCTTCGTTCAGGTGATACAAGAACCCTTTTCCTCGCTCCTTTTCGATCCCGAAGAAATTATACAGGTCAAACCGGCCGGGATCAATAAAAAACCGCACCATTCCCTTCAGATGAAAAACGGAGTATCCTTTCAGATCCTCCCGGATCACCGCTGTGGCCGACGCTGTAAGGCATTCCGATCTCTTCCTGAAGTTTTTCTGCGCATCGCATAATGTATGAATCTGATCCTTCGCTGCACGGGCGGCCTCTTCTCCGTCCCTTTTCATCAGAAAGTAGTAGAGGTTATAATCGACAAGGTTGATCTGCTGAATACTGGAGATATGGTAATATCCCGTTCGCTGCTGGTTTATCCCTCCCAGGATGATCACGAAGATCACCGGTACGAAGCAGGATATCAACACAAGACGCTGCCGCGATTTGTAGTACAGTACGATAAACAGGATCACGTTCGGAAGGATAAAAAGGTACATCACCGGCTTGATGAGGATGGCGATGATCAGCAGAATATGGTAGAGCCAGAGCAGGTTAATCCTTTCTGTTTGTATATATCGGAAGAGCTGGTATGTTGCCAGCATCAGAACGAACTGAAAGAGTATCTCCGTCATGATCATGTTGGAGTATATAAATTGTGCAGGGAAGAGGAGCAGCATCAACAGAAGGACAGGGTTTCCCTCTTTCTGCGGGGAAAATAGTTTCATCATTATAAGGATGGAACCCAGGGATAAAAGCAACTGCAGTACGATTACCGGAACCAGGCTGGTGGTTAAAAGGTGCGTAATGACCAGTAATGCAGGATAACCCGGCAGCCGCTTGGTGAAGAGCGCAGGATCAATCGCCTTCTCCATACTTCCGCAATAGAGCATCCCATTGTTGAGCAGATTGTCGGCCGCAAGCAGGTATTCCCGGGAATCGTCGAGCAGGTAGTTTTGCCGGAGTAGCTGGATTAAAAGGAATCCGGCGTGCATCAGCACAACAATGAAAAGTATGATCCTGTATTTTCCTAACATCTTGTTGGCAAAATAGTTGCTGAATTGGTTCCAGATTCCGCACCTGGGATGTATACATATTCCATTAGCAGCGTGAAGGCATAAAAAAGACCGCAATTAAGCAGGATTGCCCCTGTCCCGATTGCGGTCCGTATAATAGATTGGGTTAGCATTAAATGGTCATGATATCCTCCTCCTTCGCCTCAATAATTTTATCCACCTTCTCTGAGTACTCTTTGGTGAACTCCTCCACGTTATCGCTGGCGCGCTTTGCATCGTCCTCTGGCAGACCGTCTTTCTGCATTTGCTTAAACTCTTCGAGTGCATCACGCCGGCTGTTTCGGATACTGATCCTGGCATTTTCACCTTCGTTTTTCACCTGTTTTACAAGGTTTACCCTGCGCTCCTCAGTAAGCGGGGGAATGCCGAGGCGGATTATTTCGCCGTTATTAACCGGTGTGATCCCTATGTTTGCCTGCTGGATTGCACGCTCGATTTTGTCAATCATGTTTTTTTCCCATGGTTGAATGGCGATCGTCTTTGCATCGGGTGTACTGATATTCGACACCTGATTCAGGGGGGTCATTGCACCGTAGTAGTCGACTACGATCCCATCCAGAATATGAATATTGGCCTTTCCTGCCCTGATCCTGTTAAGTTCGGTTTCAAGGTGTTCAAGTGCCTTCTCCATTCTTTCGCGGGTCATCTCAAAGATCAGTTCCACATCTTCACTCATAGCATCAGGTTTTAAAAACTGTCCCTAAATTATTCAAATTTTCACTAAAGTTCCAATTTTTTGTCCTGAAATCAGCTTTTTCAGGTTTCCCCGTTCATTCATATCAAAGACAATCACGGGCAGTTCATTCTCCCTGCACATGGTAAAGGCTGTCTGATCGAGTACCCGAAGGTTTTTCTCTATGGCCTCATCGAAGGTGATCTCATCAAACTTTTCCGCATCCGGATCCTTCTCCGGATCGGCACTATAGATACCGTCAACCCTTGTACCCTTCAACATCACATCGGCTTCGATTTCAACGGCCCTGAGCGTTGCGGCGGTGTCGGTTGTAAAAAAGGGATTTCCTGTTCCACCCGAAAAAATGACGATCTCGCCATTCTCAAGCGCATTTATCGCTTTATCACGTGAATAGAATTCAGCCACCGGCTCCATTCTGAAGGCAGTAAGCAACCTGGCCCTGGCCTTTTTCGATTCAAACGCTGATTCCAGTGCCAAACCGTTGATTACTGTGGCGAGCATACCCATGTAATCACCCTTCACCCGGTCGAATCCTTCGTCAACACCTTTTATCCCACGGAAAATGTTTCCACCGCCGATCATGATTCCTGTCTGGACACCTGCCTTGCTTACCTCGATGATCTCCTCCACATAGTCGTTGAGTCGACGTGGATCGATACCATGGGACCGGCCTGCCATGAGCGCTTCTCCGCTAAGTTTTAATAAAACTCTCCTGAATGCTGCCATGATTGTGAATTTGTACGAATATATGGATTTTGCCGGATTAATTCTAAATGGACATAAAAATAGGGTCCGCGCTGAGAGGACCCTATTCCTGGTTTCTTTACAATTACTGCATCCTTTTTTTAGGCTGCTACCGCAGTTTATGAAAATCTGTTTGGCTGAACCCAATCAGGTTGCTTGCTGACATCACTTAATAGCAAACCGAATAAAACCGGTTACCTTAGCTTCAGAATCCGATTTTCTGATATACTCCTCTACAGTGAGTTTTGAGTCCTTTGTGAACTCCTGGCTCAACAGTGTATTCTCCTTTAAAAACTTTTTCACCATACCTTCTGCGATCTTGTCGACAATATTCTCCGGCTTACCTTCTGCCAAAGCTTTTTCGCGACCGATCCTCTTTTCGCTCTCAATAGTTTCTGCCGGAACATCATCCGCGCTTACTGCAACGGGCGACATTGCAGCTACCTGCATGGCTACATCTTTTGCCACCTGCTCATCCACTTCCTTGCTGAATCCGACCAGTGTGGCCAGGTTGTTGCCGGCATGATTATATTCTTTGGTATAAGGGGCCTGTAGTTTTTCATAGTAGGCCAACTCAAGCTTTTCACCTATAATTCCCGACTGTTCGGTAACCAGCTCTTCAATCACCTTTCCATTAATCTTCAACGCTTTTAGTGCTTCAAGGTCGGCAGGCTTTTCAGCAATGGCCACATCGAGAATCGACTTTGCAAATGTTACAAAGTTCTCATTCTTGGCTACAAAATCAGTCTCACAGTTCAGTGAGATCATGGCACCAAATCCATTTTCCACCTTTGCCTGAACGGTCCCTTCACTTGCCTCCCGGTCGGCCCTCTTATTGGCAATCGCCTGACCTCTTTTACGGATTATCTCAATTGCCTTATCAAAATTACCTTCCGCTTCCTGAAGCGCTTTTTTACAGTCCATCATACCTGCGCCGGTTACTTTTCTAAGTTTGCTGACATCTGCAGCTTTTATTTCAGCCATATCTATCTTATTTTTCGTTATTAATCTATTGCCCGTAATGTTTACAGCAAATTATATCAACCTGGCTATTATTCCTCTTTCTTCTCCTCTTTTGCTTCAGCCTTTACCTCTTTCTCAGTAGTGCTGGACTCATTCTTCTCCTCTTTTGCTTCAGCCTTTACCTCTTTCTCCGCGGTGCCGGACTCTTTCTTCTCCTCTTTTGCTTCAGCCTTTACATCTTGCTTCCCGGTTGTTGCTGCGGTTTGTTCATCCTTTTTCGCTTCTTCCTTTGCAACACTGGCAGCCGGTTTCTCGGCTTTGGCAGCACTTTTTCGCGGTCTCTGTGCCTTTGCTTCCGATTTGGGTTCTGGTTTACCCTCTCCCTTTTTCTCCCTGCCGGTTACAGCCTCTTTCTCCTTCTCCATCTTCCGCTCACTAAGTCCCTCTGAAATCGCCTCACAGACATAATCAAGGATCAGTGCGATTGACTTGGAGGCATCGTCATTTGCCGGAATGGCGAAGTCGATGTCTCTCGGGTTGGAGTTGGTATCGACCATGGCGAAAACCGGTATGTTCAGCCTTCTGGCTTCTCGTACCGCGATATACTCCTTGGTAATATCTACTACAAACATGGCAGCAGGAAGCCTGGTAAGATCAGCAATACTACCGAGCATTTTTTCGAGCTTAGCCCGCTGGCGTGCAACCTGCAGCTTCTCTCTCTTAGACAAAGTGGCAAACGTACCATCTGATTCCATCTTATCGATAGAGCTCATTTTCTTAACTGCCTTTCTGATGGTTGGAAAGTTGGTGAGCATTCCACCTGGCCAGCGTTCGGTAACATAGGGCATATTTATCGCTTTAACACGCTCGGCAACGATATCTTTGGCCTGCTTTTTAGTAGCAACAAAGAGAATCTTCCTTCCCGATTTTGCGATCTGTTTAAGCGCTTTGGCGGCCTCATGGAGTTTCGCTTCGGTTTTGTTCAGATCAATAATGTGGATCCCGTTCTTCTCCATAAAAATATAGGGAGCCATAGCTGGGTTCCATTTTCTTTTCAGGTGACCAAAATGTACACCTGCATCCAGTAATTCCTGAAAACTTGTTTTTGGCATTTTTTTAATTTTTGCTTAGGCAACCAACAGGTAGTTCACAAAGGAAGTCCTGCCGGTTTCGCATTGAATATTAAATATTTGATGATTAACGTTTGCTGAACTGGAACTGCTTCCTGGCTTTTGGTTGTCCAGGCTTTTTCCTTTCCACGGTACGCGGATCCCTGGTCATGAAACCCACTGAACGGAGTTTGATCTTATACTCCGGATCGATCTCCACCAGAGCCCGGGCGATACCGAGCCGCAGTGCTTCTGCCTGGCCCTTTATGCCTCCGCCTGTCAGATTGGCTTTTACGTCGTAGTTGTTCTTGAGCTCGAGCAGGTTAAGTGGCTGATCCACGATGTAGTGCAGTTGCTCGAACGGAAAATATTCTTTGTAGTCTTTGTTGTTGACAGTGATCTGGCCTTTGCCGTCGTTGAGATAAACCCTGGCAATCGCCTTTTTTCTTCTTCCAATTGTATTAACAACCTCCATGTATGCTTATTTAATGGTGTTTAAATCGATTTTTTGCGGTTTCTGTGCCTCATGCGGATGTTCCGGTCCGACAAATACATGCAGGTTCCTGAACAATTCGCTCCCGAGCCTGTTCTTGGGCAGCATGCCTTTGATTGACCTTTCAATGACAGCTGCAGGCCTTCTTTTCATCAGGCTCTCAACAGTTTCCGATTTTTGTCCGCCCGGATAACCAGAGTGACGAAGATATTCTCGTTGTGCAGCCTTGTTACCTGTTAACTTTACCTTCTCAGCATTGATAATGATCACATTGTCACCACAATCCACATGCGGTGTAAAATCCGGCCTGTGTTTACCCCTGAGAATCATTGCCACTCTTGACGCAAGACGACCAAGCACCTGGTCGGTTGCATCTACCAGCACCCACTCTTTCTGTACGGTATCCTTGTTTGCTGAAACGGTTCTGTAACTTAATGTATCCACCTTATTTTGTTTTTTCCTGATAGTAATTATCACCTGTTTTTGTGGTTCGCAAAAATACAAATCTTTTTTTTAATTCAACAATATATCAACAATTTATTTGTGAAATTCTTAAGCCTCAGATTTTCTGAAAGATAGAGGAGGAAACTTTCGCTTCAGAAACCACCTTTCAGCAGGGTTTTTAACATCAGGTGGATTTGCATACCTTTACCCGATGTTTACTTAACGGTACACAGATGAGAAGAATAATACTGATCAATGGTTTTCTCCTGGCATTGGTACCAGCCCTGTCCAGGGAACCCGAATACAATTTCTCCTTTAAACAGATCTTCGATAACAGGGAGTATTTTTCCAGGTATGCTTTCGCCCAAACCATTTTCGGCGCCCGGCTTAATGGCTCCCTGCTGTTTGAAATTGATACTGTTCACAGCTTTGCTGCGGGTGTCAGCTATCTCTATGAGCATGGCAGCACTTTGTTAAGGGTCGACCCGCAGCCGGTTCTCTATTATAGTTATGCCACCCCTCACCTGAATATGGCATTTGGCTCTTTTCCGAGGCACGAGCGACTTACATTTTCCCATGCCTTTCTGAACGATACCCTGCGTTATTACAGGCCCAATGTGGAGGGCGCCTGGATCTCTTACGAAGAGGGGGCCCTAGAGGTTAGCGGATTTATCGACTGGACAGGCCGGGTGTCGGAGCAGCAACGGGAACAGTTCCTTGCCGGTCTCGATTCGCGGGTGGAGTTGCAGGGTTTCTATATGAAGGGGTCGGTGATCATGTTCCATAACGCAAAGAGCTATAATGGTGCCGACAGCATCCCGCTGCAGGACAACGGGATTTTTTCGGTGTTGCTCGGGTACGCTCATGAGAGCGTTGCGATCCCTTTTACCATTAAAACTTCGGTGGGCTATCTTTCCTCTTATAACCGTTACAGACCGGAGGATTTTTCTATCGGCAGGGGGATGATATTCAACGCAGATCTGAGGTATAAGATTGTGGGATTGGATGGGGTTTATTATTCCGGAACTCCTATTGTTTTCGGGTATGGCGACCCATTCTACAGTTCGGGTAATTACGGGCGGATCGATCTTTTTGCGGACCCGTTCCGGCATCCGCGGATAGAGTCCCGGATTGGATGGAGTTTTCACATGGTGCACGGGGAGGGGATACATCATTCACAACAACTGCTGATTTGTGTAGCATTTTAACCCGGATCAGTTTTTTTCACCGGAGCAGCAGCTTTCTCCCTTCTTTTTGCTGTCTGCGGTCTTTCTGTAGTGGTGATCTCATTTTTCTTCTCTTTGCATATATGTGGATCAACCGGACCGGTCGACACATCGTAAAAAATTAATGAATTTCTGTCACATCCGCCTGTTAACAACTATCTTTGCCTGGCGAATGAATTCATTGATGATACATTCAAAATATATCAGGCGTGCCATAGAGCTGGCTGAGCGTAACATGAATGAGGGTGGCGGACCGTTCGGGGCTGTGATCGTGAAAGATGGAATGGTGATCGCAGAAGCCGCCAACAGGGTTACGACTGACAATGATCCTACTGCGCATGCCGAGATCCTGGCCATACGGGAAGCGGGCAGGATAACAGATGATTTCAATCTTTCAGGTTGTGTGATTTACACCTCATGCGAGCCTTGTCCGATGTGCCTCGGTGCGATCTATTGGGCCCGGATCTCCGGGGTCTGGTTTGCTTCAGGGAAGGAGGATGCCGAAGCGGCCGGTTTCGACGACAGCCTGATCTATAAAGAGATGTCGAAGGAGATTGGTGACCGACAGCTGAAGATGGTGAAATTAGAGGAGCCCCTGGCCGGTGAGCTCTTCAGAAAATGGCTTGATAATCCCGTCAGGAAGCTATATTAATCTGTTGTCGTCGCTCTTGCGTTGAATGGATGGAATGTTATTTTTTAAAAATTATATATCAAATGACCTTCGTTCAACCGGAGAAATATAGCAGGCTGCAAGAGGAATTTTACACCCGTGATGTACTCGAGGTAACGCCGGCATTGCTTGGAAAACGGCTGGTTCGAGTGATGCCCTCGGGTGAGACAGCCGGTTTTGTGATCACCGAGACTGAAGCGTACCGTGGTACAGACGACAGGGCCTGTCATGCCAGCAAAGGAATAACCCCGCGTACACGGGTGATGTTCGGGCAGGGCGGACTCCTCTACATGTACCTTGTGTATGGAATTCACTGGATGCTCAATGTTGTGACTTCCGGGCAGGGAGATCCGCAGGCAGTGCTTATCAGGGGACTGGCGAACGTGGATGGACCGGGACGGGTTACCCGTACACTGTCGCTCGACCGCTCCTTCAATGAGGAGAGCCTGCTGAACTCCGGACGTATATGGATCGAAGAGACAGGTGAAGCACCCGCATATACCACACATCCGCGCATCGGGATCGATTACGCTGGCGATTATTGGAAGAGCAGACCCTGGAGGTACCGGGTGGGTGACGGGCTAAAGTAACTGGTCGAACCGGACAACTCAGTTAAAAATATATATCTTTGTCACTACTCAAATAACCAGGCATGAAAAATTTCAGATTCTATAACCTGCTTACGGGATGGACTGTCTTCCTGATCGCAGCGGTTACTTATCTCCTTACAATGGAGCCCACTACTTCCTTCTGGGATTGCGGTGAATTTATTGCAACGGCCTACAAACTGGAGGTTGGTCACCCGCCCGGGGCACCGATGTTCATGATCCTTGGGCGGTTTTTCACCCTCTTTGCCGGTGGGAACGAGCTGGCGGTAGCCGCTACCATGAATGCTCTGTCGGCCCTGGCCAGTGCATTCACCATCCTGTTCCTCTTTTGGTCGGTCACCCACCTGGTGCGTAAGTTATACGGTGTATCCAAAACCTATAATGTTGGCGACCTGGTTACAATACTTGGTGCTGGTGCTGTTGCTGCCCTGGCATACACTTACTCGGACACCTTCTGGTTCTCAGCCGTAGAAGCAGAGGTATATGCAACCTCATCCTTTCTCACAGCTTTCGTATTCTGGGCCATGCTGAAGTGGGAGAACGTTGCCGATGAACCTTACGCTGACCGGTGGATCGTGCTGATCGCACTTTTCATCGGCATCTCCATCGGATTTCACCTGTTGAACCTGCTTACACTGCCGGCACTGGTTTTTATCTATTATTTCAGGAAATATACCTTCAGTATAAAGGGATTTATTGCCGCCATCGGGGTCTCCGTGGCGCTCCTCGCCCTGCTGCTCGAGATGGTGATCCTCGGCTTCCCCTGGTTCGCCTCACGCTTCGAGCTGATGTTCGTTAACGGTATGGGGCTGCCATTCTATTCCGGTGTTATTTTTTATATGCTGCTGGTATTCGGACTGATCATCTTCGGGATCTACCGGTCACATAAAAAGAGAAAAATTCTCTGGAACACCGTGTTCCTCTGCTTGTTCGTAATCGTGGTGGGCTACTCTTCCTATGCAGTGATTGTGATCCGCTCCGTAGCCAACCCACCACTCGATGAGAGCAATCCCGAGACGATCTTTACCCTGAATAGCTACCTGAACCGTGAGCAGTACGGTGACCGCCCGCTGTTCCATGGAGCGTACTTTAATGCCCGTCCGACCGCTATCGAACATGGTAACCCGACCTACTACAGGGAGGGAGACAAATATGTTCCGGTGGAGAAGGACCGGAATTATGTATATCCCAATGCTTTTGAGGGATTTTTCCCCCGCATGTGGAGTAACCAGGACCGCCACGCGGAAGAGTATACATACTGGGCAAAACTACGCGAGTCGAAGCTTTACAATGTCCGCACCGATGCCAACGGTCAGCCTGTTACCGGCCGTATGGGAGAGATACAGTTCGACAGGAACTCACCAAAAGCACCCCCTACATTTGGGGAGAACATGCGCTTCTTCTTTAAATACCAGGTGGGCTATATGTACCTCCGGTACTTCATGTGGAACTATGCCGGAAGGCAAAACGACCTGCAGGGACACGGGGAGTTGCACAAGGGGAACTGGATCAGCGGGATAAAATTCATTGATGAGGCGAGACTCGGTCCGCAGGATAATCTTCCCGAGTCGGTCAAAAACAGCAAGGCCTATAACCGGTACTACGTACTGCCCCTGCTGTTCGGATTGATCGGAATGGTGTTCCACTTCAGGAGGAAGTGGGACGATGCATGGGTGGTTATGCTCCTGTTCGCTTTAACCGGACTGGCCATCGTGGTTTACCTGAACCAGTCGCCCCTGCAACCGCGTGAGCGCGACTATGCCTACGCAGGTTCTTTTTATGCCTTTGCTATCTGGATCGGGCTGGGAACCGTGGCGATCATCGAGTACCTGCGCAATAAGTGGCGATCGGTTGTTGTACCTGCTGTGGTGGTGCTGGCATCGCTGGTGATGGTGCCGGGACTGATGGCGGTGGAGAACTGGGATGACCACGACAGGTCGGGAAGATATACCACCCGGGCACTCGCAAGAAACTATCTCAACTCCTGCGATGAGAATGCAATCATTTTTACCAATGGTGACAACGATACTTTCCCGCTCTGGTACATTCAGGAGGTGGAGGGGTTCCGAACCGATATCAGGGTGGTGAACCTGAGCTACCTAACTGCCGACTGGTACGTTGAGCAGATGATGTATCAGTTCTATGAGTCAGACACACTGCCGCTTAGTATGAGTAAAGAACAATACAGACATGGACGGCGCGATTATGCTTACCTGGTGGAAAGTTCAAATACTTTGATCAGACAGAAATACAGGGCCAATGAGGAGAAGCACCGCGACGTGGTGGTACGGCTCTATGATGATGCCACTGCGCTGGTGGAACGCTCTTTGCTGCCAACGACGCATGCCGGTGATTATAAGGCGTTCGGTGAACTGCGTGGTAATATGGATCCCTTCAGGTTCTATTCCTACCTGCGTGCTTTTAACAACGAAGAGGTGAGCCGGCAGATCAGGATGGACAGGGAGGCGTTGCAGGAGATAATGTCCCGCCTGGAGGACCGGATACGGATCATTGATTCCGATTATGTACCTCTGAAGGATGCCATAGACTTTTTGGCAACAGACGACCAGCGGTTCAGGGATAATCGATACTTTATCCCGGCAAGAAATTTTATCATCCCGGTCGATACTGCAAACCTCAGCGATGCGGTGAAAACCGATGCGGTGAAAAGAGCAATGGTCAACGAGGTGCGATTCCGCCTGCCGAACGATGTGATCTACAAGAACAGCATTGCCCAGTTGGATATGATCGCAAACAATAACTGGGAGAGGCCGATCTATTTTTCAAATACAGTTTCGGGTGATAATTTTCTCGGACTGGAGAATGCGTTTGTTCAGGAGGGGCTGGCATACAGGCTGGCACCGGTGCATGTCGAAGATCCTGCAAGTATCGGACTGGTGGATACAGAGCGGATGTATAAGCGGATGGTAGAGGAGTTTGAGTGGGGCCGGCTGAATGAACCGGATGTTTTTATGGATGAGAATAATCTCAGGATGACGATTAAGTACCGTTATACATTTGCAGCATTGGCCCGGGCACTGGCCGATGAGGGTGATACCGAGCGAGCGTTGGAGGTACTCAATTACTGTATGGAAAATATGCCGCATGAATTAGTTCCGTTTAACTTCTCCGTTGTTCCGTTGGTACAGAGCTACTATGCTGCAGGAGCAATTGAGAAGGCACTGGAGATCACTGAAAAGCTGGAGGAGGTGACCGTGAAGGAACTTGATTATTATACAGCGGTGATACGTGCAAAACCATCCAAAGCGCCGAAGATGCAGGATGATTTCCTGCAGATGATCCGCGACCTGAATGCCCTGGGAAGTATGGCAATGGGGTATGGGGAGACGGATGTTTCAAGGCGGTTGCAGGAGAAAGTCGACATCTATATTCCGGTGTTTGAACAATACTTCAGGTTATAAATGCTCATTGCACGGATACCACCTGTTCTGGGCAGGATATTCAGATCGCTCACCTGGAGTGTTCCCGGGGTGGATAAAACTGTATATCTTACCTTCGATGATGGTCCGACTCCCGAAGTAACCGATTGGGTACTTGACCAGCTTGAGAGATATGATGCAAAGGCAACCTTCTTCTGCCTCGGATGCAATGTGAAGAAGTACCCGGAAATCTTTGAGAGTATTATCGCAAAGGGACATGCTGTCGGGAACCACTCCTGGTCGCACAAAAAAGGATTCAGAAGTTCTGTGGACAGCTATGTGGCAGATGTCGACCGTGCAGCGAAGATGATCGGATCGAAGCTGTTCAGACCACCATACGGAAGAATGCGTCCGGCACAGGTGAAAATTCTTAGGGAGCGTTACAGGATTATCATGTGGAGCGTACTGAGTGTCGATTACGACAGAAGGGTGAGTGGCAGGCAGGTGGTGCGTAATGTAATTGACAATGTGGAGTCCGGATCAGTCATCGTTTTTCATGACTCTGTGAAGGCAAGTAAAAATCTGGGTTATGCACTGCCTTTGGTGCTTGAACATCTTAAGGTGAATGGGTACAGACTTGAGTGTCTGCCCTGGCAGTAATCCGGAACGTGATATGCTCAATCCTGCTGAATCATCATTCGAAAAGTGGTGCAAGATAAAGCCAGGCGATCAGCCCGAACCAGATCCAGATGAGCAGGTCATGGAACCAATGAATCCTTTGGCGGTAGAAAAAATTGGAGAAGAGGTAGGTCAGGGGTAACGCGAGGATAACCGCCAGCTCTCTCCTGTAGCCTGAAATGAACAGGTAAAAAAGGATCCCGTAGATAAAGAGAATGAACAGCACCAGGTAGAGCTTTTGGATGATGTTCTTTCGGAACTGGTAGTGACTAAGCATGTGAATGCTGGTGATGATAATGAGAATCAGCAGATATCCGTAAAGGACCATTTC
This sequence comes from uncultured Bacteroidaceae bacterium, assembly GCA_964539395.1. Lineage (GTDB taxonomy): Bacteria > Bacteroidota > Bacteroidia > Bacteroidales > M55B112. The sequence goes on along the minus strand of CAZIIU010000021.1, from coordinate 6,280 downwards.
CCGGGTGCTCAGTCGGGGAAGCCTGCCTCCCGGCATGGTGAGATTTCTGTGTATCAGATCCTTCAGCAGGGAGGTGTCATCCCTGAACACCCAGTAATAGGTAATGGCGAACAGCAGCATCATAATTAGCACCAGGATAGGATTGATGATTCCACGCCATTTCAGTGGACGAATGATTGTGGCGGTGATCCAGAGGAATGGTATGAACCAGAGTATTTTCAGGTAAAAAAGGCTGCCTGCGGCGAGGATGAGGCTGGCATTGAACAGTGCCATCGGATCGGCCCGGTGCTCATCTCCGCGGATCACCATCAGAAGGGCGATCAGCAGAAAAGGAGCACTCAGCAGGACCGGGTTGGGCTGCAGGGCCGGGGGGTAGGTGGCGGTGAGCATAATGAAGAAGATCGCCGGCATCGGTGTGCGCTCCTCCAGCAGGAAATGGATGATGTTGAAGCGGATAATCAGAATGATCATCAGGACATAGACAGCCATGCTTACAAGGGCTGAGGTAATGGGATGGGCTTGTAGCGGTCTGAACAGCATTTCATACAAAGGCATTGCGTTGATCGCTTCCGGAGTTTCGGGATTGAGGAATGTGTTGATCCACAGCAGAATCATCAGGACAGGGATAATGATGATTCCCTGCGGACGATTATATTTGATGATTCTGAGCAGCATCGTTTTTGGTTTGGCGTGGACTGTTTACAGGTCGAACCTGTTGATTGAATTTACAGATCAAACCCGATATCCTTCCGGAACATTTTCTTTTCGAAGTGTATTGTTTCAGCATTTAGATAGGTTTGTTCAAGGGCTTCCTTCAAGGATTTTCCGAAGGAGCTAACTGCGATCACCCTGCCGCCGTTTGTAACGATGTTGTCACCTTTGGAGGTTGTGCCTGCGTGAAACACGATGCTTCCATCCACCTTATCAAGTCCGGTGACAGGTTTGCCTTTTTCATAACTGCCGGGGTATCCTCCTGAGACCAGGACAACAGTGGCGACGGCGCGGTTATCGAAAGTAACGGAAGTCTCTCTGAGTCTGTTTTCCGCTGTCGCCCTGAGCAGTTCTGCGAAGTCGGAGCTGATTCGGGGAAGCACAACCTCAGCTTCGGGATCGCCCATGCGCACATTGTACTCGATCACGTACGGGTTGCCGTTCACATTGATCAGTCCGAAGAAAATAAACCCCTTGTAAGGGATTCTGTCTTTCTGCAGTCCTGTGATCGTTGGTCTGATAATCCGCTTCTCGATCTTTTGCATGAATGGCCGGTTGGCGAAGGGTACGGGACTGACGGCCCCCATGCCACCGGTATTAAGGCCCGTATCACCTTCGCCGATTCGTTTATAGTCTTTCGCTTCGGGAAGGAGCAGGTATCCGTCGCCGTCGGTAAGCACGAAGACTGACAGTTCTGTGCCGCTGAGGAATTCCTCGATCACCACTTTGGAGGAGGCGGCTCCGAATTTTCCTTTGAGCATCGCTTCCAGTTCCAGCTGTGCCTCGCCGAGGTTGTCAATAATCAGTACCCCTTTCCCTGCTGCCAGTCCGTCGGCCTTCAGCACGTAGGGGGCCATAACTGTCTCGAGGTATTTTTTCCCCTCTTCGATCGTTTCGGGGGTGAAGGTTTTGTAGGCTGCGGTGGGGATGTTGTAGCGTTGCATGAACTCCTTGGCAAAATCCTTGCTTCCTTCGAGGGCGGCGCCAGCTTTCGATGGGCCGATCACCGGGATGTACTGCAGGTCCGGATCGTTCAGGAAGAAGTCGTGCACACCGGCCACAAGGGGTGCTTCCGGACCGGGAAGAACAAGGTCAATGTTGTGTTGGATGACGGCCTTCTTGATGGCTTCAAAATCTTCAGCGGATATATTGAGATTGGTACCGGATGTTGCGGTACCTGCATTTCCCGGGGCGATAAAGAGGTTGTTGACGAGCGGGCTCTGAGCGATCTTCCATGCCATCGCATGTTCGCGGCCCCCTGCACCAAGGATCAGGATGTTCATATTCTGTCGGTTTGGGTTTCGCATGCGAAGATAGAAAAAATCAGTCAGAAGGCATAAACAGGTCAGGCGTTGGATGGGTAAAAAAAGCGGGACCGTGTTGGGGTCCCGCCTGGTATTTGTTTGACACAGAGGTTTTTTACTCAAGGATCACGCCACTGGAGAGAGGTTTGTTATCCATGCGGATCATGTAGATTCCTTTTGGGAGGTTCGACAGGTCGAGAGTTTCGTTGATCCTGCCACCTTCGCTGAACACTTTCTTTTGCAGCATCATTTTTCCGTTGATAGTGATAACCTCCATCAGCAATTCGTGTTTCTCAGTTCTCATTTCGATGGTGATCTGTCCGGATGATGGATTCGGATAAATGACACCTTCTTTAAGCATCTGTTCGGTGATGTTTGTCAGGTCGTAGATCTGTACCAGTTTTACATCCGGGCCGCAGTTATTGGCATCCTGGAGTTCAAAGCTGTAAACGCCATCTTCGCCCGGACCGAAAGTGAAAGTGCCGGTAGACTGAGAGATCCCTTCGGGCTGTTGTGTGAAGGTGTATGGTTCTGTACCCCCGCTGGCTTCGAGTACTATTTCACCATCTACGGTGCTTGTGATATTTGTTACACTAACGAGGATGATCTTCAGTGTATCGGGTTGTGTTATCTCCGTTTTACCTGCTGTTCCTATGCAGCCGCTATCATCAACGACAAATATATCATACATACCGGCTTTCAGTCCGGTATAGTCGGTATTACTGCTTTGTGTTTCCAAACTGTCGATTGAGAACTCGTAGGGAGCTGATCCGCCGGTTGCTGACAGTGTGATGGTGCCATCTTCGTTACCGTTACAGAGCGGGTTGGTTGTATTGTCGACCGTTACGATGAGTTCATCGGGTTGTGTGATGTTTACCCCGGCGCCGGTAATCTCGCAGTTTTTTTCATCGGTAACCTTAATGGAATAAGTGCCGGCTGCCAGTCCGCTGAAAGCAGCCTCCTCCTGGTAGGTAGTACCACCGTCGATGGAGTAGTTGTAGGGAGTTGTTCCTCCTGCAGCGTTAATAGTGATCGCACCACCCTCATCTTCGAAGCACACCAGGTTGGTTTTTTCCACCCCTGTGATTTCCAGCGCATCGGGTTGTGTAATTTCGACAGCTGGTCCGGCCACCTCGCAGCTATTTGCATCTTTCACCACGACATTATAATTTCCGGCAGGCAGATCGGCTGTGGAACCTATGGCATTTGGGAATGTAGCACCATTATCGGTTGAGAAGAGCAGGCTCCCTGTGCCACCAGTTCCCTCGACTGTAATCGATCCGTTGTCGCCATTGCACAACACATTGTCGCTTTCGACATTAGAAATAATGATCTCATCGGGTTGGGTGATGGTAACGGTTGGTCCTGCCTGTGCGCAGTTCTCCTTATCGACCACCACGGTGTTATACTCGCCACCAGCCACGCTCAGAAAGTTCGGATCATTGTCCTGATACGTATCGCCATTATCGATCGAATACTTGAAAGGTCCGCCAAACCCGCCGGATGCACCTACAAAGATGGTCCCTGTTTCATCACCATAACAGCTTGTAACATTTGTTTTCGACGTGGTGATATTGATGGGAAGACAGCCGATGGCACCTACTGCAATAAAATAGTTTTGAGATGGATTTGTATATAGACTGTCTCCTAATACGAGTAAGTCAGAATTTGATCGGATAACTGTTAATAAACTTTCGTCAGAATAGAATATGGCTTTTGCCTCTTCAGAGCTATTATTTCTTCCCTTATAGCTATTCGCGCTTCTGTAATTACCATTTAGATCTAGGCTTCCGTAGAACATATCCTGATCACCGATACCATTTGTAATTAATTCAATACCACCCCATGAGAGTTTATCAATAAATAAGCCAGAAACATGTATCTTGTCATCAAAGAAATCGATATCAAAAATCTTGTCAACACCTATCCCACCAGCTGTTCTCATCCATTGCAAAGTTCCTTCTGAGTCGTACTTAATTATTAACAAATCAGTTTCCCCATTATTTTCTTCAATTGTTGTATATTCAGTTTCATTTGATTGTGCAGAGAGAATTGAACCTCCATAATAACCACCAATATATATATTTCCATCAGGGTCTTTAATTGAACTGAAGGAATAATCTAATCCTTCACTACCAATAGTTCTGTGCCATAGAACATTTCCAGTTAGATTTGTTTCAAATAAAACAATATCATATCCTTCATTTAATGAAACTATAGTATCATTTTCCAAAACAATTGAATCAGCAAATATTCCAGACATTAAATAGGAATCTGTTGTTGGGATAACTGAATAAATCGAACCATATTGGACGCTGCTCAAACCTTTTATTTGTTTTGTCCAGTTGTGATTTCCATCAGTATCAAAACTGGAATAGAAAAAATCATCAAATCCGTCTGTTGAATATAGAGTAGTGTCATTGTCAAGTGTTATGCTATCAGTAAAAAAACCAGTGATAATTAACTCGTTATTATTGATAATAATTGTTTCTGAGCGTTGACTTTTTGCTCCGGTACCGACGTTTTTACACCAAATTACATTTCCAAGTATGTCATATTTTGTAATAAATATATCAAAACCTCCACCACTGGATATGAAATCAGCTGGGTTGTAATATAGGTCATTTTGAAATCCTCCTGTAACATAAAGGTACCCTTCTTCACATGTGCATAGTCCTCCCCCTACATATTCTAAAGAAGACCCTCCAAGTTGTCTAAGCCAATCTAATTCGCCGGTTTGATTAAACTTAGAAACAAAATAGTCTCTTGAACCGTATGTAGTTAATTCAGTTGTTCCACTTGTTATGTTTGATGTAAAAAACCCAAGTGTGTAAATATTATTATTTACATCTGTAGATGATGAAATCTCAGAAAGATTATTGTTTCCTTGCAGGATATTAGAACTAGTCCAAGACTGCGAATTTATTTCAATTACTAAGAAGAGTAATAGAAAACCAATGGTTACTTTTAGTTTCATTGCATCTTTCTTTTATAGTTATGAAGTATAGATACCAATCTCGGCTGTACCAATATAGTCACCATCTAAGGTTTGGCTGAATTTAAGATTACTGATTCTAGGTTTTTCCCAAACTTTCTTTTTCACTTTATCTCTTTCTGTTTTCATCATAGTTCGTAAATTGTTTTAAATTCGCTGCCGGGGCCGATCCAGGCGTGCGCCAGCAGCTGATTGTCCTCATATTTGATGCCAAATTTGATCTTCTGTCCGGTGTGACCGTGCAGCATCAGTGTCTCATTCAGTACAACACTTCGAACCAGGCACCTGGTGCGGGGATACAAACGGCACAACACTGTGTTGACCCGCCTGGTGACAATGTGCGCCGGAAAATCCACCGGACGTACCGGTGACCCTTTTCTCAGCGCATCAAACCGTTTCCCCAGGTAGCTGATCAGTGCCTTGTCGGACAGCAACCATATCAACAGCCGGTATTTAAGTACCAGGAATGATACCAACATAACGTACCTGTAATATGCTTTAACTTTCCGAATCACGCTATCCTTCTTTTATCAGTTTCTTCTCCCTAAAATCATACAGACACTCCATCGTCTCTTTCAAGCAGGTTTCCCCGTCTACCTCATACTCCTGCTGCAATTGGTGCACTACCTCCCTCACTGAAGTACGCTCTTCAATCAGTTCCCAGATCCTGCTGGCCACACTGTTCAGAGCATAGTACTCACCGTTCTTCAGACTCAGCATCACTACTTCATCATCGATCATCGAGAACTCCTGATCTGAATCCCGCTTTACTGCCGTCTCCAATGTGAACTCCGCCCCGGTGCTTTTCCCCATAACTTATACTGCTGTCTTTCAGCGGTGTTTAAACAAATTTAGTAATTAATTCATATATAAGTTCAATAATCGCCTATTTTTCTTCCAGATAGCCGAATCGTTCCATGAAAGCATAGTGCCGATCGACCAATTTATTAACAGAGAATTCGTTGAGGTGTTCACGCCATCCTCCCGATTTTCCTTCACGAAAAAACGATTTCATGCCCATCGGTTTCTCCCTGAAACCCTCCTTTTGCTCCATCTCCGATAATGCCTTCAGATCACTCGATACAATAGCCTTCCTGATCGACTCCTCACTCTTCATCACACCCGCAAACTCCAGTGCCCTGCTAAAAGTCTTAAATGTATCCTTCAGCATCTCCTCGTATCGTACCACACAAACTGGCAGTCCGGAGTCATCAACCCAACTTTTCACATGACCCGACCAGTCGGACAATGGTTGCACCAGTTGGTTGTA
>CAZIIU010000020.1:0-60925 GCA_964539395.1 uncultured Bacteroidaceae bacterium | reverse complement strand
TGGCGGAACCGAGGAGGAGGTACGACGACGAGCTCATGACATGCCTTTGCACAGGACAGTAGATGTTTGTAGCGCATTAACATAAAAAATTCCTGCTGCTCAGACCATTGCTGCCTTACAATTACTCCCTGTTCAGTTTATTGCATGTTTCCTTAATCATTCTCGTTTCGCCAACCTGCATGATCAATAGAATGAGTTTTGAATTTCTCTCCACCTGCTCCTTTTATTTCTCTTTTTAAAGATTAACTTTGGAAGCGTTATTATCAAATTATAAATTTCTAAACAGGTGACAATGAAAACGGATACAAAATTATTTAATCTGATCGACCGGGAGTATCAGCGACAGAAGCAGGGAATTGAGTTGATTGCTTCAGAAAATTTTGTAAGTGAACAGGTACTGGCTGCGATGGGCTCTTGTCTGACCAATAAATATGCCGAGGGATATCCCGGTAAACGTTATTATGGTGGGTGTGAAGTTGTTGATGAGGTTGAGCAGCTTGCGATCGACCGGCTGTGTGAGATATACGATGCCGAATATGCCAACGTGCAGCCGCATTCCGGGGCACAGGCCAATATGGCAGTTTTCCTGGCTGCCCTGCAGCCCGGAGATACCTTTATGGGACTGGACCTGTCGCATGGCGGTCACCTGTCACATGGTTCACCGGTAAACAGTTCCGGAATTCTTTACAGGGCCATTAGTTATGGATTGAAAGAGGAGACCGGAATGATTGATTACGATGAAATGGAGCGGATCGCCCTAAGGGAGCGACCAAAGCTTATTATCGGCGGCGCCTCGGCATATTCACGTGAATGGGATTATGCGAGGATGCGTAACATCGCGGATCAGATCGATGCTCTTTTCATGGTAGATATGGCCCATCCGGCAGGTCTGATAGCAGCCGGGTTGCTTGAAAATCCGTTGAAATTTGCACATATTGTTACCACTACAACACACAAGACCCTTCGCGGCCCCAGGGGAGGGGTTATATTGTTAGGGAAGGATTTTGAAAATCCATGGGGTATTACGACAAATAAAGGTGAGGTACGAACTATGTCGTCATTGCTGAACTCAGCTGTTTTCCCCGGTATACAGGGCGGTCCACTGGAACATGTAATCGCTTCCAAAGCAGTTGCCTTTGGTGAGGCGCTTACACCGGAATTCAAGACTTATCAGCAACAGGTAAAGATAAATGCATCTGTGATGGCCAGCGAATTTGTAAAAAGGGGATACAAAGTTGTTTCAGGAGGTACCGATAACCATTCAATGCTGATTGATCTTCGTTCCAAATTCCCCGATATTACCGGTAAGCAGGTGGAAAATATACTTGTAAAAGCTGATATTACGGTAAACAAGAATATGGTACCATTTGATTCGAGATCTCCTTTCCAGACCAGTGGAATTCGTGTTGGTACTCCTGCTATTACAACCCGTGGTGTGAAGGATGATCAGATTCCGTTTATTGTAGAAATGATTGACGGGGTACTTGTTAATCTTGAAAATGAGGCGGAAATTGTCAAAATAAAACAACAGGTGAATGAGATGATGAATGATTATCCCATGTTTGCCTGAAGGGTATGCCGGAGTGGTACATGATATTGGCCGTACTTGGTGTCGGGTTTGTTGCCGGAGTTGTTAATACTGTAGCTGCAGGCGGATCACTTCTCACCCTGCCGCTTTTAATCATTCCCCTGGGAATTCCCTCAACCAATGCAAACGCCATTAACAGGATAGGTATTTTATTGCACAACATTGTTGGCGTAAGGCGGTTTCAGAAGAAGAAAGTACTGGATATCAAAACCGATTACAAAATCGGTATCCCTGCAGTAATCGGATCTTTGCTGGGGGCCTTTTTTGCAACAGTTATTTCAGCTCCCGCCCTTGACAGGGTCATTGGTATACTGATGCTTGTGATGTTTTTAATTGTATTGGTGGATCCGAATCGCTGGGTGAAGGACAGGAGGGACCAGCCTCCGCTTAATAGAACTTTACAATACCTGATTTTCTTTTTTATTGGACTTTATGGTGGATTTATTCAGGCGGGTGTCGGATTCTTTTTGCTGACAGGTCTGGTGATGGGCTGTGGATTTGATTTGCTGAAGGCCAATGGGATCAAGGTGCTGATAGTTTTGTTGTATACTCCTTTCGCCCTTGTCATATTCATTTACAGCGATCTGTTAACATGGGATTACACATTGCTGGGATTGCTGCTTGCTGCAGGAAACATGGCAGGCGCCTGGGTAGGGGTGAATGTTGCCGTTAAGTGGGGTGCGGGGTTTCTCAGGTACATGTTGATGGCAGCGATCCTGCTTGCAGCGTTGAAGCTGCTGATTCCCGGAATATAACTATGGTTCAATTATATACCTGATCCAGCCTGTCTGTCTGAAGGAGGCATTCTGGTCGCTTGTGAATTTTGTTATCCTGGCAGCAGCAAGGACAGCATTATTGATGCATGGATCTGAAAATGTTGCCTGTTTCACACTTGCACCAACAACAGCTCCTGAGCGGTCGACCTGTATTTCAACCGTAACTTCAATCCTGCTGGTTACGCTGCAATTGTCCACGACAGGTGTGGGTAGCGTTCCCAGAGCTTTTCGGCTGCCTAAACCGTAGTTTTGATTGTCACCCAATCCACTCCCATCACCGTAATTGGTTGCACCCGGGGTACCTGTTACAGCTCCCTGGTTGGTGCCGGTGCCCGGGGTTACCCCTTCAGTACCCTGCTGATCCCCGACTCCACGGCGGCCAAAAGTTTCTTCTCCCATTCTGTTCAGTCTGTCCGCCTGTTGCTCCCTGCGCAACCTTTCCTCTTCAATGCGTCTGCGTTCCTCTTCCTTCTCTCTCCTGATTCTTTCTTCTTCTGCACGTCTGATGCGCTCCTCTTCCTGCTGTTTCCTTTTTATTTCAGCCTGTTCCTGTTGTTTACGGATCTCTTCTGGTGTAGGTTTTGGATCCTCTTTTACAACTACCTCTTCAATATCCTGTGTCTGGTCTGCTGTTTTCTCAACAACTGCATCAGGAGGTGGTGTGGCGGGTTCAGTAACCGTTATTGGTTCCACGGTCTCGGGCTCCGGGGTTCCCTGATTGGTCTCATCACCAATCGGTTCTGTTGAGCCAAATCCGGTATCATCTGTACCAAAGTTCACAAGTACACCTTCCTCTTCCGGCGGAGGGTCGGGAAAGGTCAGGCTACCCAGTATCAGCAATGCCAATATGAGTCCATGGACAATGATCGTACCTGTTAGGCCTCTGCTGCTGATTGCCATAATTAAATTAACTTACCGGTTTCGTGCCCAGGATGACCCTGTACCTGTGCTTTTTCGCGATATTAAGGACCGCAAATACCTCCTCCATAACCAATGCCCTGTCTGCATTCAGCCGTATCGTTGGAGTTTCACCAAAAGGCTCAAGCATTCTGATTAATACCGGCTCCAGGTCACCCATATTGTAGGCCTGGTCCTCAATATACACAGTTTTATCGTTTGCTATTGATAGTACCAGTACAGGACTTGCCTGTGTCTGGTTGTTGCTCTCAGGTAATTCTACCTGTTTTGAAGCCGGGACTATCAGGGTTGATGTGAGCATGAAAAAGATCAATAGCAGGAATACAATGTCTGTCATTCCCGACATTGCAAAATTAATGCTTCTTTTATTTCTCGAAACTATTGCCATCAGAGTAGTTTTATTACTACTGTATAGTTTTTATCTGCTGCAATGTTCATCACCTTCACGGCATCTTCAACTGATACCTGGGGCGAAGTTACTACCTTCACAGTTGGTTCAGGCTGACCTGCAAGCTTAGCTTCCAAAATCATACCAAGATTTTCCAACCGGACAGTGAGTCCGTCAACCGTGATCCTTGAATTGCTGTATACGGTTACTGTCGGAACAGTTGGTTCTGTCGAAATTGTGGCCCTGCCCGGACTGGGCATCAGGAGTTTTATTGCATTTGGAGCTATCAGGGTTGATGTGAGCATAAAAAAGATCAACAACAGGAATACTATATCGGTCATACCCGACATATGAAAATTTTTCAACACCCTGTTTTTATTCCTGATGGCCATCGATGGTTTTATTTTGCGGGTTCATTCAGCAGATCTATAAACTCTGTAGAACTGGCTTCCATAGTGTTGATCACCTTATCTACACGGGCAACAAGGATATTATAGGCAAAAAAGGCGACTATGCCAACAATCAGTCCGGCTACAGTTGTAATTAACGCGGTGTATATACCTCCGGAAAGCTCCCCCACGTTAATGTTATTACCAGCAGTCGACATCTGGTGAAATGCCTGTACCATTCCGATTACAGTACCAAGAAAACCGATCATCGGAGCGCCTCCTGATACGCTGGCCAGGGTTGGCAATCCCCGCTCCAGCTTATATACCTCAAGCCTGCCAACGTTCTCAATAGCAGCATTTACATCATTCAGAGGCCGACCAATTCTTGATATTCCCTTTTCAATCATAGCCGCAACGGGGTTGTCTGTCGACTGACACAGGGTTTTGGCTGCATCTACTTTTCCGTCAATAATATAGTCCTTGATCCTGTTCATGAAATTCTGATCGATACTGGCTGCCTTTTTAATTGCAAACCATCGTTCGAAAAAAATGTACACTGCAACCAGGCTCAGCAGTACGATGGGGATCATGACCCAACCTCCTTTTAAAGCCAGATCGATAAAAGACTCTTTCGCTGTTCCCTGGGTCATGACAGAGTCAGCGGTCAGACTCTGCAGAATGATAAATAGATTCATATCGTGTATTATTTTGTGACGAATTTATATAAAAAAACGGGATATAACATGAAGTAGTATATCACCTTATCAAGATATTCGAAATCTTTTTAACATATGAAGATCCTGGGGACTTAGTGGCTATTGCTGTTCTTTGTCATCGTCCCTTATTACAGCATCACCAATATTGTTTTCCTGATTATCTGCAGGCTGATTTTCCTGACTGTTTTTCCGAAAGAGATCCGCCACACTATCGAATTCATTTCGATAAATAAGCCCCAGTCCCTGGGTATATAGTGACGGACGGATGATCCTGTCGTCATTCACCCGGTTAAATGCCTTTATACTTATTTTATCTGTGACCTTGAATTCCAGGTCAAAATCACCCACGATATTGGATGCTTCACCTTGTGGTGACCTGACCTCCTCGGTGAGGAGATCAAGGTTACCGGTAAAAATTATACGGTCGTTAAGAAGTTGTGTTGACAGAGCAACCTCAACTTCATCACTTGAAATTGCATCCCCTGGTCTGTAATTTACACCAATATCAAAATCATTGCTTATTTGGGAGAGCCAGTTGCTAAGCTGGTTGCTTAACAATTCGCTTGCCGTTACACCGGCAACTCCTGATGATGTTCCACTCCAAGAATTGACATCAAATTCTGAGCTGCTGATAAAGTTGTTGATAACCAGAAGGGAAATAAACTGCCGCATCAGCTCCTCTTCAGTGCCAATACTTGTTTGTACCAGCGATCTGGTTTCCGGCTCAGCTGTCGGAAGAACGATCCTCGGTACGATAGTAGGTTTTTCAAGGTCGCCCTGAAGTGAAAGAAGACAGTGCACAGGAATTCTTTTTTTCATTTCCTCTGTGGGAACCGGGGCAAGATTGTAGGTGGATGCCTTGGTTTCGTAAATTGCTTCCAGGTCGACAACCGCAGATCTGGGAGATCCGTTCCAGCTTATTCTGCCCCCCGGTTGTATACGGAATCTTTTATTGATGACATTCTGCAAAGTAAAAAGATACTCTCCATTCTGAATTATCACTGTGCCAAACATATTGAATGCTCCATTTTCATCGATTTCAAACTTAAGGCTGCCATTACCGCTTGCCTGGATAATATCGCCTACTTTTGGATCGAATATCAACTGAATGCTTGAGTTGGAAGCGATGTCCAGCTCCATATCAAGTTTTATGGTGTTTGAAATCTGTCGTGACGGGTTGAGGCCGTTCACTTCTGGATCATCTGATTGAACAAATGTAATAAAATCAGTAGTTTGAATCTCCGCCGGATTGTATAAAGGGAGTTTAAGGTTGGTGTTTTTTTCCGTGTTTGCCGATGCCTTGATCCGAAGTTGTCCCGGAGGTCCATTCAATTCAAAAACACCACTGGCAAAAATGTCGCCATAAAACTGTTCGTTATCCTTTCTCGAGGTTTTAAGGAAATTGAAATTCTTCGCTGTCATTGTCATATTGATCAACAGGTCGGAAAAATCATTGGTAGTTATATTTCCATCGATGAGGATATCATTGCCAAATTCATCTGTAATTTTGAATCTTTGAAAATGAAGATCGTTATTGTTGATTTTTATCTTGTCATCAGAGTAATATCTCGTTTGAGTTTCAGAGATCAGTGCAGTTACGTCGATTAAATCAGCAGTACCATTTATTTGTGGACTGGCTAAAGGTCCGCGGGCATGAAGCAGGATATTGCCGGATCCGTCAATTTCATCTATAAGACCTTCTACATAGGGTCCAATCAGGTCCATGCCTATTTCATTCAGTTCAATGTTAATATCAACAAGCTTGCTTTTCGGCTGAAATTTCCCATGAATATCAATACCATTTAAATCATTATTTGCAGTTAAAACTTTCAGTTCAAGTTCCTGGCGGGAATGGCTCCAGTCGGCATTAAATGCGGTATTCCCAAATTGTTGTCCGTTAATTTCAAAATTTTCCGCAACAAGATTGGATGTCATTATCATATTGTCTGATTCCTTTCGGAGGGAAGTGACCCCGGACATTGATCCCCGAAAATTCAGCGGAAGTTTTTCATACAATTCATTCAATATATGCATGTTAATATTCTGCACTGTGAAAGTTACAGAATCGTCCGGTTGATCTGAGTAATTGCCATGAGCCAGAAAACTCTGATCAGTTCCAATGATCGCGATACTGTCGAGATTCACATTTTCTGGTTGTATTTGAAAACCTGACCGGGGAATATTATACTCTTTATTGTTGAAGACAAAAAATGATGGGTGTACCATCATCGAGTAAATTCTGTTTCCATCTTCGTTTCTGGAAATTTCACCAACAGCTTTTAAATCAACGGAGTAAAGAGGTAAGTCATTGTTTTGCCATTCGATTCTTAGATCGTGGCTGTTGTTTGAAAAAGACAGCTCCAGTTCAGGCTGCCCGATGGAATTATTTCCCTGCATTGCCAGATGATTTCCCTTGAGCAGAAAATCTAACTGGTTGGTATCTGCAGAGGCTGAAAACTCTAACTGATGCATTCGGATTTGATTATAGCCGAAAACAGGTAATGAACCTTTACATTGGAAGCTGTAATTCCCATGTTCAGGAGTGTAACTTGCATTGATTTTTGTCCCTTGAGCCATCATAAACCCGGGAAAGAAAAAATTCATGATTTGGTCACTCTCTTCTATATCAGCGCTGAATGTGATATCTGTTTGAGGATCAAAAGTTGGTGCTTCATCCGGAAACAGTGCAAAGTGCTCATTGATAATACTCTTTACTACACAAGGTAATTGAGAAAGGACATACCTGCCGGAAATTTTTGCCTTTGCAGCGTCAGATTGAAGCGTCATAAATGAAGAATCAGGGGTATTACCTGTGGTCAGCAGAATGTCATACAACTGTATTTGACTTCCGGAACGTTTAAATAAACTGTTCACCAAATGCACACTTCCGTTCATCTCATCAATCCTGCATCCAGACAGGTCTGTTTTTAAAAGAAATGAGGCAAAATAAGATGGATCATCATCTCTTAAATTGAGGTAATATGGTCGTAAGTTAGCAACATCAACTGTGAAGTCGAAGGATGGAATTTCATCAAGCTGAACCCTGCCATTAAATAGAAGATCGATATTTGGGTCCTTGATAAAGAGCGACCCGTCAAATAATCTGTTCGATAGATCTCCTCTGAGTCCTATTTTACTGTAATTATATCCGAAAACACCAAGGGTATCAATAGTTCCAGAAACAACTGCACTGGTATTACCATCATAGTTCATACCATCAAGGTTGATATCAAACTTGATTTTGCCCAGGACAGATTCTTTTGATACAAGTTTACCTAAGTTTAATCCATTGGAGCCAACGCTTCCACTGAATTGAAAGGTTTTTGAGGAATCGGGTTGCATCTTCAGGTCCACAGTGATATCACCCAGGTTGGTTTCGAATGATCCGTTGGTTTCAAAATTCCTTTTAAACCCTTTAAAATTTCCGTGGTAGACGATCTGGTCAATTTCTCTATAATACCTGCTAATACTGTTGCTCTCTGGAATATAAGCGATGGTGAGCTTTTCAAATTCCGCAGGATTTGTTTTCAATTCACGAAAGTTAAAATCCATATACAGACTGTCCTTTTCAGGCAATCCGGCAAGTCTCATATCAAAATCAAGGTGTGTGCTGTCCATATACTCGATCAGGATATCATTACCCTGCATATCGCCCAGTTTTCCAATTAGATCAACATTGACCAGGATACTGCCTTTCAGGTCCCTGACGATCGGGAAAAAGTATGCTATATCTTCGAATTCGGCCCTGGTTCTTTCCGAGATGATCCTGAGATCAACTGAGTCAAATACATGTCTGAAATTCTGTGGACGGTTAAACCTGAAGTCAACCAAGGTCGCGTTGATCCTGGACCCGGGTGTGGTAACCATACCACTGCTGAATGTCATAAATTTTTTGCTCAATGAAAGATCAAATTGAACATCTTCCATGATAAAACCAGTTAACTCCTTGCCTGAGGCATTTACAACTTTTAATGTAGTTGTATCATGCCTGATTAAAAAATCATCAATATTGATATCAACATTGTTGATTATCAAATCGTTGAAGTTTATCAATGAAGCCGTGGGTTCAGCAAAACGATTAACTCTTCTGAATCTTGATCCTTTAAAGCTTATCTTTTCAATATTTGTGACAGTTCTCTCTTCAGGTGGCAAATCTCTTTTAAGAGAGTCGATAAAGAACTTTAGTGTGTTTCTCTTGTTTGTATCGACAGATATTTGCAGGAAGGCATTTTCAAACGAAATCTTTTTTAGTGTAATATCTTTTTTGTCCGGTCGAAATCTTTTAATCCTGATATTCGTTAATTCAGAATAAATTAAGGTATCTCCATACCTGTCTTCGATGTAAAGGTCGTATAGTTGCAATCTCTTAAAGAAGCTGTAGTGAACAGCGGACACTGATATATTTCCATCTATCTCTTCTGAGAGTTTTTCTGCCAGATACTCAGAGACGGCTGATTGAATTTCCTTGTTTTGAAGAAACAGTAATCCCAGTGCTGGTAAGGTGATCATGACCAACAGCAGAACGAACCCTGTTTTTACTAACTTTTTAATAATTTTGTCTTCTATAAACAAAACGTAAAAAAACTAAAAATAGTTGAATAATCAGCGCTATTGTATACTATGAGTATAACTATACTGGGAATCGAATCCTCATGTGACGACACATCTGCTGCTGTGATCAGGGACAGGAGATTGCTTTCAAATGTAATTGCCGGACAGGATGTTCACAAAATGTATGGTGGGGTTGTCCCTGAATTGGCTTCACGTGCGCATCAGCAAAATATTATCCCCGTGGTTGATAGTGCATTGAAAAGGGGAGGGGTTCGAATAGAAGACATTGATGCAGTTGCGTTTACCCGTGGCCCTGGATTGTTGGGCTCATTGTTGGTGGGTACTTCATTTGTAAAAGGGTTTTCTCTCGCCAGGGGAATTAAAATGATAGATGTCAACCATCTTCAGGCGCATGTTTTGGTGCATTTCATCCAGACGGATAGTGATGATCATCAACCTTCATTTCCTTTTTTGTGTTTGCTGGTTTCCGGAGGACACACACAGCTGGTACTTGTTGAGGATCATTTGAGCATGAGGATTATTGGAAATACAATTGATGATGCGGCTGGTGAGGCATTTGATAAATGTGCCAAAATCATGGGATTACCTTATCCAGGGGGACCATTCATTGATAAGCTTGCTGCTGAGGGAGATGATTTACGATTTACATTTAGCAAACCACGGGTAAATGGATTTGATTACTCTTTTAGCGGACTGAAAACATCATTTCTCTATTTCCTTAGGGATCAACTAAAGAAGGATGACCAGTTTGTAGATAAAAACAGGTCTGACCTTGCAGCTTCCCTCCAACGCACGATTGTTGAAATGTTAATGGAGAAACTGATTGCTGCAGCTGATAATCTTGGGATCAATGAGATCGCACTGGCAGGTGGTGTCTCGGCAAATCGTGGATTGCGTTCCGCGTTAGTGGAGGAGTCTTCTTCAAGAGGCTGGCGCAATTATATTCCTGAATTCAGGTTTACAACGGATAATGCTGCGATGATTGCGATAACAGGTTATTATAAGTATATTTCCGGTGATTTTGCAGGCCATGGGACAAATCCAAGGGCAAGAATGTATTTTTGATTCAGGTTTCAGGTAAGGCTTATGCCTGAATCACAATTTCATGAACGACTGGGGTGTAAAAAAGGAAAAAATTATATATCTTAGAGTGAAATTTGTTTTGAATGGATAAGATCGAACATCAACCTACTTCCAAAACACCTTATGTTCTGTTGGATCCCTCCGGAGTTATAAAATTCAGAGGAAGGTCCATTCCTGAAGACGTATCCATATTTTACGATGATATCCTTGATTGGATAAAAAACTATTGCAATGCTCCATCCCGTTCTACTGAAGTTGATATTGCGATGGAATACCTGAACAGTGGAACTTCCAAGTATATGCTTAAGATTCTTAAAGTGATTAAAGGGATCGACTTTAAGGGATCTTCCCTCAGGATCAACTGGTACTATGAAGAGGGTGATGACGACATCATGGAGAGAGGTGAGTACTATGCATCAATACTGGATCTTAACATTAAACTTATTGAGACGGAATGATCTTTACCGGGATCATTATTTCAACATTTCGGTAAGTCTGTCGGTTAGATTTTGAAGATTATCTCTTGTTTCCTCATCCAGGTCACTTAATTTAATTTCTCCCCTTGTGATACTCTGCAGGAAATTAGAGGCAATGACTGCCCGGGAATGGTTGTTATCTTTCAGGTATTCAGAATTATTTATAGTTATACCTTCTCTTACAAGGACGATATACTTCTTAAAATCAATGGTTGAAAACATATCTTCAGCATCCGGGAATTCCCTGAAATGAAGCAATTGATGATTGGCTAAATCCACATTGTTATCAAATAGCTCCTTGCGTAATTTGTTATAAATAAAGCGTTCTTCTTCATTTCCAAAATTAAGTGCAATATAGTCAAGTCCCCAACCTATCAGAATATTTATCATCATTGGCATACTTGCTGCGCCTGATGCAGGTAGAAAATAGCACGTCTTTTTGGAATAACCTGTGAGTAACAGAATTGCTTTCAGAAAATAGTACGTGGCCAGATCTTTCACCACCACATTATTGTAAGACTTGATCACATCCTGTTGGTTCAGCCGTGCGCCCATCATCGCATAAACCGGACTGAGTGTATCTGCAGTTGCAGTTTTCAGTGATCTGGCATTTAACACTATGGTTTCACTGTTCATATCATCTTCAAGAGCCCTCTGAACAGCAATTACCCTGTAGAGATTATTTACATCAATTAAATGGGGTGAGTGTGTTGAGTAGATAATCTGAATATGTTCCTTTATGTCATCAAACACTTTCAGAACATCTTCCTGGGCCCTTGCATGCAAGCTTACCCCAGGTTCATCAATAAGAAGCAGTTTATTTATCTTGTGCTTATCCATTGCACTTGCCTTAAGTTCCATGAAGAACGACAGGAACCACCTGACTCCCCGGCTCCTCTGCTTCGGATAGAGACGTTCTGCTTCGTCCTTGATCCAGAATTCAATAAAAGGCTTTCCGCTCTTTTCCTCATGGGTATGATCGTAATGTGCCAGTTCAAAATTGATTTTTATTTTATTGTTTTTTCCAACGTTCTGACGCCAGAAATCCTGAAAATTCAGCGTTAATTCTCCATTCAGATTTTCTATTTTCTGCTTCAGGATCCTGCTGGAGGGTTGTTGAAAGAAGGAATAGTCCAGACCGGTGATTGTAAGAAAGTTAATAGCTGCCTTATATCCTTCAACAACTGTATTACCGGCGAGGATATCCTCCAGATCAATTCGGTTAGGCAGGAGTGAGCTAAAATCCTCAAACATTTCGAACTGGGGCACAGATTTAAACAATGCTTCTCCAAGTTCCCGGGGCCCTATAAATGTCTCTAATCTCTTTACTTCATTGACTGCGCTTATTCCAGCCTCTTCGGAGGAGATATTATTGAAGACCTTTTCAGCAGTAAGCAGGAGAATATTATATTGCTTTTGGCTATGGGATAATTCCTTACTAACTGATTCGATATCAAGTCGGTATTTCTCTTTTGCAGCCTCTGCAGCCCTTAATTCCTTTTCTGAGGAGGTGATTCCTGCAAGTTCATTTACCTGCCTGAATTTCTCCCTCGCGTCTGCAAGTTCATCCTTTTGCATTTCAATCTTACCCTGAATAGCTCTTATTTTTTCATTTATCAGCTGTTTTTCTTTCAGGTTTTCTAATGCTTCATTTTTTTCGTTCCACTCCTTCTCTTTGATTTCTTTCTCCTTTTCCAGTGTATCCAGTTCTGCAGTTATTTTTTCCAGGTCTGTCCTGCCTGTTGACTTTTTTATCTTTGAAAAGAATGGCCTTGTTCCTTTTCTTTGTACATTCAGAAGTTCCTGCTTTTCTGCCAGTTTTCGGCAGATCTCTGCTAAGGCGGTTTTTGCCTCCTCTTCACATTTCTTTATCCTGGTAATTTCATTCAATGTTTTTTGAAGCAGTTTTTCTATTTTTTCTGCCCTGTTTTTTATTTTTTCATCTTCAGTTCTGTATACTTCAGAAAGTTCATCACCCACAGTAATGTAGCTGGAAAGATCCGGCTCCCAGGTACGTGTGATCGTTACCGTTTCAAGCCCTTTTAACTTATCATATATTTCAGGATGAAGTCGTTCTGTATCAATTGTTTGAGCAATATTCTCCTGGTCAAATTTAAACCTGCATGACACCTGAGGTATCGACAGATCGCTTCTAAGCATATCTTCGATGAGGTGTCCGTCGTGGAATGCTTTGAGTCCTTCAAGAATGGATGTCTTGCCAGATTCATTCTGTCCGATCAGGCACGTAATATTATCGTAGGCCAGATCGTGCCAGTACGTGTCTTTGATTGACCTGAAATTTTTGATCCGGAAAGCTGTGAGTTTCATAAATCAAACGGGATTACACGGCAATAATAGTGAAAAAATATGATTTACATCCAAGTTTTATTCAGAGAAACTTTATACCCATAATTAGGATGTCATCCACCTGATCATTGCTGCCTTTCCACTGAAGAAATTCGGCAGTCAGTTTCTGTTTTTGAATTGTAAGATCCTGATCAGCAATGGATGTAAGTAGCTTTTTAAATGGTCCGTATTTATACTTTTTATCATTATCCCCGCCGAACTGATCCGCAAAACCATCAGAGAAAATATAGATCATATCATTGGATATCAGTTGTATAGTGTGATTATTGAATGATTCCTCTTCAATTGCATTAATACCTACTGGCATTTTATCAGCCTTTATTTCCTTCAGCTTTCCGCTTCTGATGAGGTAAAGTGGATTATTGGCACCTGAGTATTGCAACTCTCCGGTATCCTCATTAAATACGAGAAGTGCCATATCAATTGAATCTTTGTTTTCATCTTCCATGCCTGTCTGATGCAGGGCCTTCATAACGCGTTCTCTCAGGAGATTTAAAATTCTACTGGCTTTCCAGGGACCGTTACTGCTCATGATATCATTCAAATAGGATATTCCCATTATACTCATGAGAGCGCCTGGCACACCATGTCCTGTGCAGTCACCGGCAGCAACAATAATGTATTCCTCTATTTTGGTACAATAGTAAAAATCACCACTGACAATATCCCGTGGCAGGTGCATGACAAAATACTCATACAGTATTTTGTCAAGTGTATTTGGTTCCGGGAAAATGGCCTTTTGAATAAAGCTCGCGTACTTGATACTTGCCATTAGCTCCCTCCTTTGATCGAGGAGCTCCTCCCTGGTCAGGGTTGATCTATTTTCGGGATTTCTGATAATCATACATTTTGCAACTATTGCATATTATTCTTACCGTGAAATGCCAGGTAGCTGAAATGATTTTGTCAGGTAGGTTCATCTGCCCTCTGTTGATACCCGAATTCCTATTACCAGAATATCATCAATCTGACTGACATTCCCCATCCAGGAAATGATTTCTTCATTGAGTTTTTGATATTGTTCTCTCATTGACAGGCCTTGCAGATCAAGTAGAAGTTTTTTAAAGTTTTTCGACATGTATTTTTTCCCATAGGGTCCTCCAAACTGATCCAGGTAACCGTCTGAGAACAAGTAAACAGTTGCATTGTTCTCTTTAATGATATTGGAGGTGAAGGGGAGTTCTTTTTCAGAAATACCAATGGGCATGTGATCTGCCTTCACCTGGTAAAGCAAATGCGAATCGTTGTATATTGTTCCGCGTTCAAGGTCCATCTCTTTTCCTTCAACCAGGAAACTTTTCTCCTGTTCTGTTAGTTCCCGAACGACATAGAGCGGATTGTAGGCACCTGAATATTGAATGGTACCGTTTATTTCATCTATGGCAATCATGGACAAATCCATACCATCCTTTGTTGATTCTTCCATGCTCTTACCGGTTTGTCGTAAAGAGGTAATAACATGATTTCTCAAGGCATCCAGAATAACGTTCGTTTCAGCAATACCTGATTTGATTACAATTTCATCAAGAAAAGAAATTCCCAACATGCTCATAAATGCACCCGGTACGCCATGGCCCGTGCAATCAGCAGCTACGACAAATACCTTTCCACCATTCACCCCAAACCAATAGAAATCACCACTTACAATATCCCGCGGTTTGAAAAGGATAAAATGGTCCAATCCGTGGTTCGTGAGCATCTGATCCGGTGGTAGCAGGGCACGCTGAATTCTGCTGGCATATTCAATACTGTCGGTAAGCTCTTCCTTCTGTTTTCTTATTTCTGTTGTACGCTCCTGGATAATACCTTCAAGGCGAATATTCTCATTCTTTAGTCGCCTGGTATATAGTACTATAATGATATAAACAATAATAACTGCTGCAATTACATATAGCAGGAAGGCGAAGAAAGTGAGGTACCAGGGTTTAAGGATTACAAAAGAGAAGGAATCCACCAGGCTCTCATCGTGATAGACATTCCTTGCTTTTATTATGAAATTGTATGTTCCTTGGGGAAGTATGGTAAAATCCTGGTATGTTTCAGTGGACCATTCCGACCAACTTTTAGAGAAGCCATCCAGGTAATAGCTGTATTCCAGTTTGTCCTCGTAATCATAAAATGGTGACGACCAGCGAAACTCTATGTTATTGTTTGTATATGGTATATTTGGAATCAACTTCGGATCCTGACTCAATCCGAGTCTGAATTTATTCTGGGCGGTAATGAGCGGGTAGGCTCCGTTGTAAATCACTGTATCCTCGTCTACGGTGATCTTCCTTATCAGCGCGGGGAATACATCTTTATCGAATTCAATTTCATTGCTATAGTGGTACAGTATGTTTGATTTGGAGAACCATAAGTTCTTACCATTGATGCTATACAGGGCATCCGATGAAAAATTCTCAAGACCCATAAAGGGTTTGGTTGTTATGGTCCTTCCCGACTGTGGGTTTGATTCCAATAGTGCAATCATCCAGCCACGGATGCTGTTCTCGAAACTAATCCAGATAGTGCCGGGAACATTGCTGTAAATATTCAAAATAGAGTTTACTCCTTCCGGAAGGTAGTTGTTTAAACTCGTGTCAGGAAGAAAGTACAAAGAGTCATTCTGAACCATGGTTTTATACACACCTTCCCTTGTGCCGATAAGAATATCATCTTCAACTCTGAATACAGAATTGTCTGTATTTGCAGGCAGGCCCTGGCTTGTTGAAAAAAAATGTTTATCTGCATCTTCATTGAGCGGACTAATGTATCCCGGACCTGTCAGTTGCGAACCGAACCATAGTTTTTCCTCCTCAACCATTGCAAGGGAACGGATCTCATCCTGGAGTGTGACAGAAAACACCTGGCTCCATTTTCCATTGGAATAAGAGAGGCATTTTATAGAGGATTCCATGCCAAGGTAGATCCTGTTTGGTCTGAAAGGATCCCTGAGCAAACAATAGCCCCAAAAAACTCTACCTTCTTCATCGACATCATCAATAAACAGATCTTTCAAATCAATAAACCGACCATTTCTGTGTATCTGCATTAGTCCACCTTCACCAATTGCAAGTAAAACCTCTTCGCCGTTCTCCAGATAAAACTTTTCCAGGTCCCATACTCTACGGTTGGTGGTACCAAGTTTCATGAAAGTGGTCATCTGATCAACCTCAGTTAGCTGATAAACACCAATTGATGTACTAATAATGATGTCATTTCCTAATGAGTTGATGGCATGAATAAGACCCTGATAACCACTTTCTTCGGTAAATTTTCTTAATGCGCTGTTAAAACTGATCTTACTTACACCGATACTCATAGCGGTCCAGACATGCGATAACGGATAGTTACCCGGTGTTTGGTATGTGCTGTAAATCATTTGGTCCTGCAGTCCCTGATCTTTTGAGACGATCTCTTTTAATTTCCCATTTCTGCTAATGACAGCCACCCCTCCCTCCACCGTTGATGCGATAAAATCACCATTTGAGAGTCTTTGAAGGCTGGTCAGAAAATTCTGGTTCAGGTATTGATTGGTTTGCGGAGTTGCAAACAGTGAGTCAACCATACCGGTGGAGATACTATAAAGACTCAGCCCTTCGCCTGTAGGTCCTATAAGCAGATTCTCGTCGTCATAGGAACACAATCCGTAAATATCCTTGCCCTGGTAGTATGCTCCACCAGGTGCCGGAGTCATTACCGTGTCTCCCTGCAATATGATCAATCCTTTGGAAAAATCGCCGATGTAATACTTGCCGTGCTCATAAAAACCAAATAGGACATTCTTTTCATTATCAATAACATGAATAGTGTCTTCCATTGGAAAATAGAGGAGAACATATTTCTGGGTATGAAAATATACCTTATCATCCGCGCAATACGTTTTCCATACATCGGAAAAACTTCTGCCGGCGCTATCAAGCAAATGAAGCAGGGAATTGTATGCCAGATTTCCGGCAAGGTCGGGGGCCAGGTACCCTATTTCAGCTACGGCGCCCACATATACCGTCCCATCATCAGAACAGTCGAGTGACCTGACGATACTGTTGTTTGCCACCGGAATTGACCTCCATTCACTTCCATCATACTCAAGAACTCCTTTGTCATCATTTCCTACATACATTATTCCCCGCAGATCCTGCACAATTGCCCAGTTTTGCTCACTTCCCCTTGTTATTTCAGGCGGATAATTCTCTATTAGAGGAACACCATACTGGTTGATCTGACCGGATAAACTACTGATATAGAGTGCAGATATAAGTAAGATACAAGTTCTCCTGATCATGTGGTTTTACATTCTAATGAACTAACTAAAATATCTAAAATATGTTTAATTGCCGAATAATTCGAAATTAATTTTCTGTGAAGGCAACCTTCCCGGTTTCTATTGGTTTTATTTGTAATAGTTTTGTATTATCGTGACAGGCTTTTTTATCAACGGGAAAATGGAAAGCAATTCATGAAAACACTGAGATTAAGCTATTTGATTCTTTTTGTTTTATTGTTTCCGGTTATACTCAGCGGACAAATGAAGCATATTCTTTATGAGGGGGATGTGCGTAGTGAAGTAGCAGTATTCAGGGGGGAGATTACCGGCCATTTTTCAGTCCCCTTTTTCTTATTCGATACCCTGGTTAACAATAACCGTAAATATGTGAGGTTATCTATCCCCGGAGCATTTCCTACAGGGGAGCAAGGTATGCCTGAACTGCCTGTCTTTTCAGTACTCATTGAAGCAGACCTTGCATCCGGATACAGGACCGAGGTTGTATCGGTTGATTCTGTTATTCTTTCGGTGGACAGCCTGTTCGCGGCAGCTGTTGTATTACCTGCTCAACCTTCCGTTCGTAAAGGGGACAGGTATGCGGGTCCCGGTTTTCATCCTGTTACTGATGAGGGGAGACCGGAAAAGAATGCAGACTTTTCAATCATAAAGCTTGAACAGGAAGGTAAAATGAGGGGCATCAATATTGCCAGGCTGCAATTTAATCCTTTTCGATACGATGCCGAAAAGCGTGAGCTGACCATCTATCACTCCGTGATATTCACTGTAGAGGCCGGCGGGTATAACGATTCCGGAACCCCTTTGCGTTCCAGGCCTTTCAGGAAAGCACTTCAACCGGTTATACGCGATCAGTATTCCGCAGGATTAAAACGGCTGGTGCAGGAGGAGCCGGTAACCATGGTTATTCTCTCAGATGCGATGTTTAGCGAGTCACTTCAACCTTTGATTCAATGGAAGAGGGAGAAGGGGTACAGGATTATTGAGGCGTACACTTCAAGTCCCGAAGTGGGATCGACCTACCTCGATATAAAGAATTATATGCAATCAATCTATAAGAATCCTCCGGGAGATTATGCTCCGCCTTCATACCTGCTGATAGCAGGCGATGTTGAGCATGTACCTTTGTCACAGCCTGCAGGACAAATAACCGACCTGTACTATACAACATTTGACGGACCGGGTGATTATCTCCCCGAGATGTTTCATGGCAGGATCTCTGTGAAGAGCAGTGAAGAGCTGACAGATATTATAGATAAAATACTCATGTATGAGAAATTCCGGTTTCCGGATCCATCCTTTCTTGACAAAACCATCCTGATCGCCGGATATGATGCAGAATATGCAATGGTACAGGGAAATGGGCAGATCAACTATGCTTCCAGTTATTATTTCAACAGTCAGAACGGCATCAATGCGAATGTTTACCTGCATCCATCGGCCGCGTTAATGGACGATGAGATCCTTCAGGATATAGATGAAGGTGCCGCCCTGGTAAATTACACCGGACACGGGGCAAATTACGGCTGGCTTGATCCGGCGTTCAGGCTGGGGCACATTGATACGATGAAAAACATTCACAAATTTGGATTGATGATCGGTAACGGATGCAGTACCAATCAATTCAACATGGCAAGCGATTGTTTCGCGGAGGCAGTGCTGAAGGTGAAAGAGAAGGGTGCAATAGGATATATCGGATGTACCAACGATTCATACTGGGATGAGGACTATTTCTGGTCGGTCGGTGTTGGTCCGATCTCCTCAAATCCTGAATACGGGGCCACTACATCAGGATACTATGATAAACTGTTTCATCTCGGGAATGAACCTGTTGCAGATTGGTCGCCCAGCCTCGGTGAGATGATCTTCGCCGGTAATATGACCGTTCAGCAGAGCTCTTCCAGTAAAAAGAAGTATTATTGGGAGATTTACCAGGTTATGGGAGATCCGAGCCTGGTTCCCTGGTTCCGTGTACCTGATGATTCTCCCGTGGAATATCCGAAAGACATTCCTCCCGGCGCAACACAGGTAAGTATCAGGGCCTCTGCTTACGACTATATTGCATTGTCAGCAGGAGACAGTCTGCTGCAGGCTATGTACGCCGATCACTTCGGCCGGGCTTACCTAAGCATTCCCGACACGCTTCAAACTGATGTTTTGAAACTGGTTATAACAGGTGATTACCGGCAGCCTTTGGTGGATACTATTTTTCGGACATCCGGAGAGCAAGGTTATCTTCAGCTTGTTAGTTACGGGCTGAACGCAGAATCGGTAAGTGAGGATGGCATGGTTTCCGCCGGAGAAAGCTTTTCATTGGATCTCCGTCTCACAAATACCGGCAATAATCCAGTTCAGTCCGGAAATCTTATCATTGGTTGCCTGGAAGATTATATTTCCATCTCTGATTCGGCATTGATGATCGGCTCCATCGATCCCGGCGATACCCTCATTATAACCGGAGTATTCAGGCTAAGTGCAGCTGATACTGCACCGGATATATCTCCTTTCACCTTCTCTTTACGCATTGCCGGAGGGGCCCAGGGAAACACTGTCTACCTTGATGAGATCATTCATGCTCCCAGTCTTGTTTCTGCCGGTATCACGTGGGATGACAGGAGATTTGGTAATGGCAATGGGATTATTGAACCCGGCGAGCAGATCCTGTTCAGATGGGAGGTGGAAAACAGGGGCAGTTTCCGTTCCGATACAGTGTATATTTCCCTCACAACTGTTGATGACCTGTCGGTTGAGATGGTTACTCCTTTTCAGTTACCGGAGATAGAGCCCGGCCATATATACGCGGAGTGCAAATCAGGCGTTATAGAAACAGCCGGTTCAGGACCTGTCGCCGGATGGATGCAATTGATGTCCAGCGACGGCCATATAAATCTACACGACAGCCTTTTCATTGTTACTGACAGGCATTTTGAAGACTTTGCTACCGGCGATCTTTCAGAATTCGATTGGATCAACGGTAGCAATGCATGGACCCCGGATTCAGTTATACACAATGGCTTCCCCTGGTCACTACGGTCCGGAAAGATCACTCATAACACGAGTAGTTCACTTCAAATTGAAATTGAAGTATTGCAGACCGATTCTGTTGTTTTCGATTATATGGTCTCTTCTGAAGAGGATTACGACTACCTGAAATTTTTCATTGATGATATTCTTGTTGCACAGTGGTCTGGTGAAACCGGGTGGAACCGTTATGCACATATCCTGGCGCCAGGGAACAGGCTCCTTGAGTGGAGGTACCAGAAAGATATGAATACAATCAAGGGTGAAGATGCTTCATGGATCGATAACGTGGTCTTCCCTGCACACGCTTTCGACAGCATTGATTTAGCCATTTTACAGTTGAAAGAACCTTCGAGCGGGAAGTCGCTCGGAAAGAATGAGCAGCTAAGGCTCAACCTTTTGAATTCCGGTCGAAATACTGTTCGGGGATTCCATGTAGGCTATAGTGTAAACGGTTCAGACTGGCTGGAGCAGCCATTTGTCGATTCCATCCTTTCCGGTGAGATGCTGGAAATTGAGCTGCCAGCTACATTTGACCTGTCTGCTTTGGGGACCTATAACATCCTTTCAGAAGTTATGGCAATAGGGGACAGATATCCTGGAAATGACAAGTTGCAAATTGCTTTTGAGCATTACGCATTTCCTGACCTGGCATTGCGGCTGAACAGACTGGACACTGTTCCCGCACACTATGTAGATGTGATCATCGGGGTATCGAATGAGGGTAATATACCTGTGGATGAGCTATACTATACCAGCTATCTTAACGATGAACCAGTGAATTCCGATACAGTAGACATATCACTTGAACCGGGAAATTCATCAGAGGTATCGGTCAGATTAATCTCACAAAACAACGGTGAGATTGGATATGGCTGGCATGAGTACAGAATTATTTCGCAGGAGGACAGTGTACTGGCAAACAACAGTGTAGCTGGTTCAGTATATTGGAATGATACTACCTTTGTTCCAACAGATGATCATATACTTAGTATTTATCCCAACCCCTTTACAGACCAGTTTTCTGTCAGACTGTCAGACCGCCTGACTCTTCCGGTAACTGTAGAGTTTGTTTCACTAACCGGCAGGAATTTGCTCTCAGCAACCATGAATATAAAAAGCAGGGTATTCACGGCTTTGGATCTTGCTTCTGTCCGGGATGAAGAGGTTGTAGTTGTAGTGATAAAGAGTACCGGGGGTGAATTGCTGGCTGCCGGCCTGCTGCAGATTGCCTTAGTACCATCGGAGAGGTAGCAACAGCCGGAGTTGTCGCACCTGAACAGAGCAATTACTCTTTCAACCTTACATCAAATGATCCTCCGCGAATAAAATAGCAGGGAGGATAACAATCTCCCGAACCATCAGCGACCCTGAGCCTGTCGCCATCAATGGCAATAACAGGTTGACCGTCCTTTATATAGGTCGCCTTTACAGAATAATCGACTCCAACCTTTGAATTGAGCAGTCCCTCCTCCGTCCAGGTTGTATCATTTAGAATGATGATGCCCTCCTCGTAATCGCCTTCATAGTAAGTTAGCGGAACAAAAGGATTTTCTCCATTGATCGTTACACGTACGATCAGATCAGCTGAATCGGGAATTGCATCGAGACAATTGTCACAATCGACATTGAAGGCGAGGTCCTCCTGTTCGCAACCACTTAAATTAAAGGTAAGAATCACCAGGAACAGTATCGCGAGTTTGATAATGAATCTCATTATTTTGATTGATTTTTAAACTGATAAATTATAACAACACTTTTGCAATTTCGGTTTTATTCCCAGTTGATTTCTTTTCTATCATACTGCATCTTAGGATATTTAACACGGAATATCAGGGAAATGTTCCATTTCAGTCCTCTGTCCAGCAGATTTGGATACCTGTACCAGTCGGCACCAGCTTTAAAACCGACATAATTGCCCTTAACGGCCATCCCTACTGAGGGAATCAGGCGGTAATCAATTGCCGGATCATTGGAGGTTCCCTGATAATCGGAAAATGACAGAAAACCGGTCAAAGCACCATAAGCCGATAATTTTAATCCAGTAGAGGATGATTCAAAAAATTCAAAATATTTGCCAGCAGTGTGACTCCATCCTGATCTCTTTTCACGGAACTGAAAAAGGGTATCGTTTACATATGTTTGTACCCTGAGCTGAAAAGGTCTGGAATCAAATCCTGTCTCAAAGTAATAACCATTTTTTATATCCTCGATTCCGACCCTGAATTGCATCAGGTAATCTGTACTGTTGAATGAATGACCATAAACAAGCTGAAACTCTGAGAAATCAAATCCTTTTCCTGGCACTCCGCCTGCAAGGCTGATCATTTCAATCATTGGCTGATTACCGCTGATTCTTGCCAATTCAAACATATTTCTGCCCTTATCCACATTATGGTGAATGTCAGCACCCTCGTTTATCAGAAGCCTGGCAGCAAGTGTATCGCCATAAGTAATGGCATAGGCCAGGGGTGTGTAATTCTTATTATTGGGAATGTTGACATCCGCATCGTAGTCGAGTAACAATTCCAGAATATCATATCTTCCCCTCTGAGTAGCTACTATTGCAGGTGTATTCCCCTCATTATCCCGGGTATCAGGGGAGAGTCCGTTTTGAAGAAGGACATCGGAGGTTTCCAGGTTTTCAAAAGTGACGGCTGCCATGAGGGGATCATTACCCTGATCGTCTTTAACGGTTTCGTCCGCATCATAAAAGATAAGGAGATCGGCCGACTGGTATTGGTTTGTTGCAGCAGCATAGATTAGAGGTGTTATACCGAATGCATCCTTTATATTTGGATCGGCACCATGCTCAAGCAGGTATTTGGCCGATTGGAAATCATTTTTAAGGATAGCGATAAATAGGGGAGTTTCTTTGTTATAGCCAGTTGCATTTACATCTGCTCCCTGCTCCAACAGCATTTTCATGATATCCGGATTGCCTTTTTCCACGGCATACATCAGAACAGAATTGCCGGTTGAAGATGTTGTGTTCGGATCGGCACCACGCTCCAGTAAAAGGGCAGTATTGGCGAAAGAGTTATTAATAACCGACTCAATCAGGTTCCAGTCATCCTCGCCAGGTCTGAAATAGGAGGTATCGACAATAGTGTTTTCCGGTTGGGGCTGAGCAATCATATTTAATGCAGTTAATTGCAGTATGAATAGCCAGCTCGTCCTGATAATCATGGAGATTCTCATCCGTTTTTGTTTTTAGCCGCCCGATTTTTTGACATTAAAATTTTCCTGCTGCAGAATTTGAATCACTTTGTTGCAATGATCACCCTGCAGAAGGATCTCCCTGTTCTTCACCGATCCACCTACTCCGCATTTAACTTTTAGATATTTGCCAAGTTCATTTAAGTCATCTGTCGAGCCTGTGAATCCAGTGATAAGAGTTACGGCTTTTCCCTTCCTTTTTTTCTTGTCCAGCGAAACAATCAGATGTTGTTGTGAAGGGTCCGGTGTCTCTTCCTCTGCCTCCTCCTGGTGCACAAAATCATAATTATCGTCTGTGGAATATACCACTCCCAACCGCTTTTTCCAATCGTTGTCCATTCGAAAGACTTTTTTACAAAAATAACAGAATGAAGGAGAGTTAAATGAAAATTGGGAATAAAAATAAAGTAATTCCCTATTTATCTACCGGTAGGGATGATTTGTCAAAAAGTCACATTTGGCTAAGTAAGTCTGGATGGACTATATGCAGTTAATAGTGGTTTTTAGCCTAATAATTCTGTCCTTTAACCAGCTTGAACGCAATTTGGTGGAATACTTCATTTTGGTAGATTTTATTGAGTGAGCCTCAGGGAATAATGGTTAAATTCAAACAGGATTATGTATATTTGACCTTATGTTAAGATATGCATTATTGATTTTGTTTCTGTTAGTAATTAAACCGGTTGTTTACACACAAACAAATCCTGATGATTACTGGCTTAATAACGGTTTTACCAGCGGTCAGACCGTTATAACAAATTCTGGTTGGTTTTATGACGACGGTGGAGATAGCCTCTATAATGAGGGGCAGAATTGGAATGTAAACTTTTGTTCGGAAAACGGAAATCCCATCACCTTTGATTTCTCCGGGTTTAGAACACATACCCCTGGAATTGGTACCTGGACGGGTTATGATTATATGGAGGTTAACTATACAGGAATAGGCGGGTACATAGTTTATTACAATGATACACCGGAATTCAGTTTTACCTCGCCCGATGGATGCATGACTTTATCGTTTGTTTCAAATTCGGACGGTTTGGTGGACTCAGGTTGGGTGGCAGAGATATTTGCCCTGCCACCACCATTGAATAATGATCCGTCTGATGCAGAGGAACTTGTCGTCGGCAATACATGTTCACCCTCTTTTTACACCAATAAAGGTGCCTATAGCACAACCTCACTGGGAAGTCCTCCGTGTAAGACCTTTTTTGGCGGTGATGTATGGTTTCGTCTGGTAGTGCCTCCTTCAGAGGTGGTGAAGATCGAGACATTCGAGGGAACACTTACCTATGCAATCCTTGATATCTACAGGAGTACAGATGCAACAATCACTTCTGACGAGCGCATTGCCTGTATCGATGATGGTGGTGTCATGCCTTCTGTTACCTTAACAGAGGAAATGGTAGATTCCGGGGATGTTCTGTACGTGCGATTGTTCGGCGAACAGGCCAAAAGCGGTTATTTTAGCATCTGTGCCACTGACCCGACTGCAGCCGTTACCGGTTTCACCGGACCAGGTGGGGTCGGTGATTCACTGAGCCTGGAGTTCTGGTACAGTGTAGATTATGGTTTGCTGAACGCTGCTGATCAGCCGGTTATTGATGGTCAAAAGGTGAGAACATGGATAGACCGGTCTGGCAACAATAAGCATCTTATTCAGGCAAACAGTGAAAATCAACCTGCTTTTAATGAAGATCTGATCAATGGATTCGGAGCTCTGAAATTTGATGGGTCTGATGATGTTTTTACAAGCAGTCTCGATTTTGGCGATGCCCCGTTGCACTGGTTCATTGCCGGTGCTTTTGAGGGAGCTCAAAGGCAGACGCTTATCTCAGTAGGTGATGCTGCTGCGAACAAGACTGCATCTCTCTCAATGGATTCCGATTACAGGTATTTCAGTTTTACGGGTTCAGACCGATATGGACCGGTTTTAACAGATGGAGAATTCTACCTTTTTCATGCAGCTCAGCTCCTTGTCTCGCCATTTCACTTCCTGGAATTAAATGGTACCTCCCAAACGGTTGATGCGGTTACAACTCCGCTTTTGAGTAATGGCGCCTTAAATATTGGGACCTCCTGGGATGGAAGCGAGCCCTTCAATGGATATGCCAGTGAGGTGATACAATATAACAAAACACTCAATCTTGCACAGGAGATCATCGTGAACAACTATATTTCGGCAAAATATAATATAGATCTTGGAGTAAATGATTTGTATGCCTATAAAGACTCTTTCTATTATGATGTGGCAGGAATTGGCAGGGTGAATGCCAATAATATACACACGAAGGCTGAGTCTGCAGGAATTCTGGCGGTAAGTGGTGCCGACGACCTTGACAATGATGAATTCCTGCTTTTTGGTCATGACAATGGAGACTTTTCAGCCTGGAGTTCTGCAGATGTGCCCCTGGGGGATTCCAATATCGTTCGATTGAGAAGAACATGGAGGGTAGCCCTGGCAGGTGGTTCGCCCGGTGAGGCAACCGTCAGCATGAAAAAGAGTGTGTTGCCCTCTTTACCTGAAGGTTTTTCAGCCTATAATATTCTGGTAGACAGTGACGGCTACTTTTCCAGCGATTCCAGAACATATGGACCGTATGAGACAGGGGATGAACTGGTAACAAACAATGTTGTTCTTAACCATGGGGACCATATTGCCATCGCTGCCGTACGCCCTGTTCTATCCTTCACTTCTGCGACCAGTGCGGAATTTGAATCTGTGAGCAATCCTCAGATAGAGGTCTTCCTGAATTATGCTGTTTCCACCACTGTTGAGGTGAATTACAGTGTTGTTGAGGCAACGGCTCAACAGGGGGTCGACTATTCACTTTTAACCGGGTCAATATCAATTGATCCGGGGCATAAAACGGGGAATATCATACCCTTGATCATCGACGATACAATCCCGGAGATACCGGATGAGTATTTTGATATTGAGATCACCACATCCACACCAGGCATTATCGCCGGAGGAATTACAAGAATACGACATACCATTTTGAATGAAGACCTGGATGTAGATATTACTGCAAGCGATACAATCATAGGGTCATGCGCAACGTCTATCTCGGAAATTGTTGCTAAAGCTTCTGGTACCGGGCCCTTTACCTATTCGTGGACGCCAGCTGATGGTTTAAATGCAACGGACCGTGATACGGTAATTGCAAATCCTTCTGCCACAACCACATATACCGTTGAAGTCATGGATACTTATGGGGGATCCAGATCAAAGGACATTAGAATCACGGTTGTTCCGGCTCCATCGACTCCAACGATTACTGTAGATGGAGGTTCTGCAATCTGCAATGGAGACTCCGTGAAGTTGTCTGCTCAGCCAGGATATTCATCCTATCTATGGTCAACCGGTGAAACCACGGAAAGTATCCGGGTTAAATCAACAGGGGATTATAATCTAATCGTGACCGATACTTTTGGTTGTGATAGTCCCGTTTCTGCTGATGTTTCAGTAACCGTAAATCCGTTGCCAGTTAACAGCCTGGCAGTAGATGATCCTTCAGTTTGTGAGGGAGAGACAGCAACCATTACATTAAGCGGTTCGGAAAGCGGGGTGAACTACCAGCTGCGTCTCGAAAGTGATGGTTCGGAGGTTGGTGCTCCTGTTGCGGGAAATGGAGGAGATATTAATTTCCAGGTTACCCCTGATGTTACTACGGTGTATCATCTAATGGCCACTAATGGTGCAACAGGCTGTAGTGCGGTAATTACCGATAAGTCGACAGTAGTCGTAAATCTGTTGCCAGTTAACAGCCTGGCAGTAGATGATCCTGCAGTTTGTGAGGGAGAGACAGCAACCATCACATTAAGCGGTTCGGAAAGCGGGGTGAACTACCAGTTGCGTCTCGACAGTGATGATACGGAGGTTGGTGCACCTGTTGCGGGAAACGGCGGAAATATTACCTTCCAGGTTACCCCTGGCGTTACCACGGTGTATCATCTATTGGCCACTAATGGTGCAACAGGCTGTAGTGCGGTAATTACCGATAAGTCGACAGTAGTCGTAAATCCGTTGCCGGTTAACAGCCTGGCAGCAGATGATCCTGCAGTTTGTGAGGGAGAGACTGCAACCATTACATTAAGCAATTCAGAGAGCGGGGTGAACTACCAGCTGCGTCTCGAAAGTGATGGTTCGGAGGTTGGTGCTCCTGTTGCGGGAAATGGAGGAGATATTAATTTCCAGGTTACCCCTGATGTTACTACGGTGTATCATCTAATGGCCACTAATGGTGCAACAGGCTGTAGTGCGGTAATTACCGATAAGTCGACAGTAGCTGTAAATCCGTTGCCTGATAAACCAGTGATATCAATTGACGGATCATTGTTTTTAATAACGGGTGACAGTGTAGAGCTTATTGGACCGGATGCTTCTGCATATTTATGGACACCCGAAGGGGAGACTACACAATCGATCTTTGTTCAGAGTAGTGGATCTTATTCTCTGTTTGTTCAGAATAGTTTCGGTTGTTATAGTCCTGAATCTGATCCCGTTGAGGTGTCTGTAAGTGATTTCTTGCCTCCTCCGGATGTACAAGTTTCCGGTTCACTGGAATTTTGTGACGGAGGTTCAGTTGTATTAACGGGACCTGATGGGTATGAACAGTATACCTGGTCAGACGGAAGCGTCGGGCAGAATATCACAGTAACCACACAGAGCGATTTAACCCTGGTAGTTACAAACAATGAGGGAGTTCAAAGCCTTCCGTCGGATTTAATAACTGTTGTTGTTTACGAGATTCCTGTAATTCAAATTCTTGATAAGATCGAACCATCCTGTGCAGGATTTGAAGATGGTTCGGTTTCGGTAAGTGTAGCGGGAGGGAAGGAGCCTTACCAATTTAGCTGGCAGGGATATCAGGAGAATACTTCAACTCTTGGAGGAGTATCAGCAGGCAGTTATACATCAGAGGTCCTTGACGACAATGGTTGTTCAGGAACGCTTGAAATAGAGCTGGCAGAACCTGATCCTATCACCGTTGAGGAGATTGTTGAACCTGCCTACTGTCCGGATTTTTCTGACGGTTCCATAGAGCTATTGGTTTTCGGGGGCACGCTGCCATATTCTTTCAACTGGTCAGTTGGTACTGATCAGGATTATCTCGATAATCTCCCTCCGGGTAGGTATAGCTACCAGGTTCAGGACGTGAACAGCTGTTTATATGTAGGTGCCGCGGACGTCGAATATGAACAGGAAGCTTGTTTTATTGTGCCGGGAATCATTACACCGAATAATGATGGCTACAATGATACCTGGCAGATAGATGGGCTTGAGGTATATCCTGATGTGACTGTCGAGATTTTTGACAGATGGGGTAAGCGGATCTTTTATTCGAAAGGCTATGATTATAATTTTGACGGAACTTTTAATGGCAGGGAACTTCCTATGGAGTCCTACCACTATGTAATAGACCTGCACAACGGGTCAGAAAGAATTGTAGGAAACTTAACAATTGTACGATAAAAGTATGAGGAGAACAGCGGCTATAGTAACTTCAATGGTTTTATTTCTGTTTGCAGATCTATCTGCCCAGCAGCAGCCTGTGTATAGTCAGTATATGTTGGATAAATATATTGTGAATCCTGCCATATCCGGTGCCAATGGATTCACCACATTCAATTTTATCTCGCGTCAGCAGTATGTTGGATTTGAAAATGCTCCCCGTACGTTTACAATAAATGCTCAAACCAGGTTATTAGAAGACAGTTATATACTTCGAAGGCTGAAGATCCGGAAGAATACAACCCGAAAAAGCCGTTCAGGCAGGGTTGGGATTGGTGCATCCATTTTTAATGACCGGAACGGGATCATCAACAGAAGTGGTATCCAGGGAACATATAGCTATCATGTTAACATTGAAAACCAGTGGCAGCTTTCCGGAGGTCTAAGCATACTTGGATACCAGTACAGTATAGATGACAGGGATATACCTCTTGCAGATCCGGATGACCCATTGTTAACCCAGGGTAAAAACACTTTTTTTATTCCGGATGCAAATGCCGGAGTTTTTGCAACCAACGGGAAGCTATATGGGGGTATAACACTTACAGATTTGCTGGGTTCAGGGTTAAAGATAGGCAGAGAGGTTTACACCAATTATGAGACCCTCCGGAAATATAATATCATAGCAGGTTACAAGATTACTGTCAGTTCTTTATTCTCTGTTGAGCCCTCTTTCCTGTTACAGGGTACGCGCACAAATTTTTCACTTGATGTAAATGCAAGATTAAATTATATTGACCAATACTGGGCAGGGATATCATACAGGTCAAATAATTCTTTGATCATGGTGCTTGGAGGATGGTTCGACAGGTTTTTCCTGGGGTATGCGTTTGATCTGAATATGGGGCCGATAAATACTTATGCTTCAGGTTCGCATGAAGTAATGTTTGGTTTGAGATTGGGTGATAACAATCTCCGGAGATTCAGATGGTTCAGGCAGGACCAGCGAAACTATGACATCTAGTAACTGCCGAATTGGATTGAAGATGCTGTTTTAGCCCGTTTTACAGGAAATCATGAACTACAGGGTCAGTTTATTAATTTCCCATTTCAAGTTGGTTTCTGATCAACTCGTAATAGTGTCCCTTCATTTTTGTAAGCTTATCATGCGTTCCCTGCTCCATAATCTTACCCTTTTCCAATAAGACAATCTGGTCTGCGTTCTTTACCGTACTTAATCTGTGAGCAACGATAACCACTGTTTTTCCTTTAAAGACAGATTCAAGGTTTTCCATGATCCTTCTTTCATTACTCGCATCCAGGGAACTGGTTCCCTCATCAATAAAAAGGTAATCCGGATCATCATAAATTGCACGCGCAATAAGTATGCGCTGTTTTTCACCGCCGCTGATTGCGAGTCCTTCAGGCCCTATTTTAGTATTATATCCCAGGGGAAGTTGATCAATGAACTCGTCAATACAGGCCATTTTTGCTGCATGTACCAGTTTATTGGTATCAACCTCTTCATGTCCCAGGGCTATGTTTTTTGCGATGGAATCGGCAAAAATATAGCCGTCCTGCATCACTACCCCACAATGTTGTCTCCAAAAATCGGAAGGTATATGGACTATACTCTGATCACCGATTCTTATCTCTCCTTCCGACGGGGGGTAGAAGGAAAGAAGCAGCTTGATAAGTGTTGTTTTTCCACTTCCGCTTCTGCCTACGATAGCAGTTACAGATTCCTTTTTAAGTTCCAGGTTTATTTGTTGCAGCACTGCTTTGGAATGGGGCCCTGCGTAAGAAAATGCCAGGTCTTTTATTTCAATTTTTGCCCCTTCGGGTAGCAGGGATAAACCGGTTCGCTGCTCAGTTTCATCAGTTGTGTCGTGTATTTCTGTAAGCCTTTCCAGGCTTATACTTGCATCCTGAGCGCGATGCATAAACTGTATTAGCTGCTCAAGCGGCACATTCAGTTGTCCGAGTATGTAACTCACAGCCAGCAACATACCCAATGTCATCGAACCATTAATAACAGCTAGCGCAGCTACAACAGTAATCAGGATATTCTTTAGTTCATTTACGAATCGGCCTCCGGCTTCCTGGTACTGGTCAATTGCCAGACCTTTTAAATTGATCCTGAACAGTCCGGCCTGGATATACTCCCATTCCCAGCGTTTGGGCCTCTCAGCATTATTGATCTTAATATCCTGAATTCCATGTACAAGTTGTATGAGTTTTCCCTGGTTTTCAGACATTTTTGAAAACCTTTTGTGGTCAAGCACCTTTCTTTTGTCCATAAACATGTACACCCAAAAGAAATACAGAACCGAACCGCCTATAAAAAGAAAGAAAATTTTCCAGCTGAAGACGGCCAGGACAATTGAGAAGATTACCAGGTTAAAAAGGGAGAAAATGATGTTTAAGGAAGAGGTGGTTATGAAAGTCTCAACCCTCCGGTGATCCCCTATCCGTTGTAAAATATCGCCGGTATGTTTGGTTTCAAAGAAGCCGACAGGAAGCCGCATTAGTTTGGCAAGAAAATCTGAGATGAGTGATATATTGATACGGGTACTCACGTGAAGCAGTATCCATCTCCTGATAAAGTTGACACCCATAGCGCTCATGATTAACACAAACTGGAATGCGAGGATCAGGTATACAAACCCGGGATCTGAATTGCTGATTCCAAAGTCGACTATCCCCTGGAACATAAAAGGGAGCAGGAGTTGAATGATTGATCCGACAACAAGTCCGAGAATTAGCTGATACCCCAATTTTCGATGTGGAAAAAGATAACTTGTCAAAAACCCCAGCCCAGTTCTTCTTTTTGCCTCCTCATCCTGTTGATAAAATAGAGGTGTGGGCTGCAGGAGCAATGCGGTCCCCTTTTCCTCATCATCTTTTCTGGTACTGATCCATCCTTTCAGGAATTCCTCTTTTGTATACGTAATCAAACCAAGTTGAGGGTCGGCAAGGTAGATTTTATTCTTTCGGATCTTGTATACAACGATAAAATGTTTCTGTTTCCAGTGTACAATTAACGGCAGGGGGGCTTCGGAGCTTAACTTTTCCCAGGTTAATGCTACTCCCAGGGATTTGAGTCCTATTGACTCAGCGGCATCGGCAATGCCGAGCATGGAGACGCCATTACGTGCCAGATAAGATCTATCGCGTAGTGTCTGCAGGGAATAATGCTTGCCGTAAAACTTTGAGATCATTCTCAGACACGTTGGACCACAGTCCATCGCGTCTAGTTGCTGATAAAAAGGGAATGCTGACATATCCTGCTGGTTAATTGTCTAAAAATATAAAATATTTGTAAACAGTTTTAGCAGGTTATCAACTTTGGAAAATGGCTAGTCCGTTCTTTTGAGTAACTCCCGCACCTTTTTACCTCGCTCTCCATCAGTTTCAGCCATTTCTGTCAGGTAGAGTTTTGCCTTGTTTTCCTGATCCTGCATGATATAAAATAAAGAGAGGTACCATTTTGCATGGTAGGATGAAGTATCATTGCTGCTATTGGACAGTTCCTCAAGCAATTCAATGGCTTTGCCGGATTCACCGGTCTCATGGCATGCAATCGCGTAGAAGAGTGTCATTATATCCTTTTTATTCCATGAGTCAGGATCATCTTCGAAACTAGTTCGGGCCGCGTCAAAGTTACCTTCTTTGAAAAGGTCAAGTGCATTATTCTGCTGGCTCCTTGTTTGTTGTGTATACAGTTCAAGCAACGGATCATGCAACGGGTCGTAATAGGCAACTACAAGTTCATCAAGTTCTGTTTTTGGATTAAAAATGATAAAGAGAGAAGCAATGGCAGCAGCTATTAGAAGAGCCGCGCCGGAATATGACCATCGCCTCTTAAGGGATGTCCGGTTTTTCCTGCCGGGCTTTACTTCCATGATCTTTTCCAGTTTCGCCTGCAGGGCAAATTCTTTTTCAGTTGTTCTTTCAGCGTTGTATGTTGCAATATCATGCGCTGCTACTACCAATGCAATCAACTCTTCTCTCTTCTTTTCACCGTGAAGATCAGAAATAGTTAGTTTTTCTTTCATTATTTCCCAGATCCTGGCAACGGACCTGTATTCTTCCATAAGACCGGAATCGGAGGAGAGCAATTCCTGGAATTGCTTTTTCTCCTCGATTTTCATCTCATTGGAAAGAAACCTTATTATCTGTTTTATATTACTCATTTGTTAGCTTTCTAAAGTTTGGATCTCCTTTTATTCGTTCTATCAGGTTTTTCTTGCACCTGTATTTTTTGTCAGATACAAGGTGCAGTGTTGAAATACCCATCTCTTTTCTTATTTCCTCCAGCGTTGCGCCGTTAAAATACAGGCACAGTATTTTCTGACAATCAGGTGGTAGTTTCCTGAAATGTTTTTCAAACAGCTCTTTTGAATCATCGTCGATGGTTGTTTCATACCCCGTTTCTGATTCGGCGACTTCAGACATCTCCTTAAGTTTTTTGAGTCTAAGAAAGTGCTTTTTCCGGTTTTGTACCCACAGATTTTTACTGACGGCATAAAGGTATGTGCTAAACCTACAGTGTAATACAAGGTTTTCCGCTATAATCTTTTTATAAACAATGATCATTGCATCCTGAAAAACATCCCTGGCAATGTCTTCATCCCCACCATGATGGATTACGTATGCCTCAATATACGGGTACAACTCATCGTAAATGTATGTCAGGATGCCACTGTTGTGAGAGGCTATTCCTTCAATTATTTCCCGGTCAGATCGCATTTTCAGGTTCTTCTTGTTTTTTGAACTCAGTTACGAAGCAGCCCGCTTCCCGGTATTTGTAGCTTTCAATGTCCGGGTATAATGCAATGGTGCTTCTATCACGTTCATGATGGAACATAGTTAAATAAACTTTTATCGGAAACAGAATACTGACGCGAGAACGCATCAGGATTGTCTGAAGAATTCATTTTGATCATACTGCACACACTTTGAAGGGTATGGCTAAAATCTCTTTTGCTCATCGTTTTTTCCCAGTTAATGTAATGGGACTGAAAAATATCGTGTCAAGTACTCACTTTTTTCAATGTATTTAATAATTATCACAAATAAAGGAGATTTGTATAATTGGTGTTCACTGATATTTTTCGCTGAAGCATAATCCATTTCAGAAAGGCAGATTGGTAAGGTCAACATTACCCCCTGAGAGAATTATTCCAACCCGCTTTTTAATAAAGCGCTCCCTTTTTCTGAAAAGGGCTGCAATTGCAACAGCGCTTGAGGGCTCAATAATGACCTTCATACGCTCCCAGATATATTTCATTGCAGAGATAATCTCAGACTCCTCAACCCGGATGATATTGCTGACATACTTATGTATGATCGGAAATGTATGTTCACCAAGCTGTGTTCTTAGTCCGTCTGCAATCGTTATTGGATTAACAGAGGGTTGTATCTTGCCTATTTTCATTGAAAGAAATGCATCATCGGCGCCGAATGGTTCACTGCCAATAGTTTGGGATTCCGGAAGCATGTAGTGTTGGGCAATTGCTGTTCCGGAAATCAATCCCCCGCCTCCCACGGGTGTGAGGAGTATATCCAAATCTCCAACCTCATTTATAAATTCCAACGCTGCTGTACCATGACCAATGATGACATCAATGTTGTCGTATGGATGTATAAAGGTAGCATTGGTTTTTGCTCTTATCGCTTCGCATGTTTTTTCCCTCGATTCGAGGGCGGGGCTACACTCAATAATTTCAGCGCCATATTCCTTTACAGCATCAATTTTAACTGTCGGAGTATTAGAGGGCATAATGATATATGCTTTTGTATCGAGTGTTCTGGCTGCAAGAGCAAGAGCCTGGGCAAAATTGCCGGATGAATGTGTGATCACACCTTTTGACCTGTCAGATTCTGAAAGCTGGAGAATGGCATTGGTTGCACCACGCATTTTAAAAGTACCCGTACGCTGGTAGTTTTCACATTTGAAAAACACAGTTGCTCCTGTTCTTTGGTTGACGGTACGGGATTCGAAAACAGGAGTTTTGTGCACATATGGCATTATTCTTTTCGCTGCTTTTTTCAGTTCATCAATTCCTGGAAGCATAGTGTCAGTTTTTTAGATTAAGCCAAACAGATTGCCGTTTAAAATACAATAATTTATTTTTAAAACCTCTATCCTGTGAGTTTTTAATACATTTTGCGGACATGAGCATCCTGATAGGCGATACCGGCTGCGGGTTTTCATACCGTGATTTATTGTAGTATTACCTTGACTGTAAGAGCAATATCGGGAACAGCAATTTCAGTTAACCTGTAAATGTTAATCATGGGCTTCCATTCCAGACCTGTTGTGAGAGGTGCTTTCCTGAATACAAATTCTGATCCCAGTGAGAAGGCGATCCCAGCTGCAAATGCTTCTTCCCAGTCACCTGCATGAATTCCAGCTCCCATATAGTAATAGAGTCTCTTTTTGGCATAGGGCGTAAACTGGTATTCATACAATGCTGTGAACTGGAATCCATGATTATTGTAAAGAGCCTGTCCGGATACTACCCTGCTTTTGTCTGCAAACATTTTATAAATTATCCCTGAAGAGTAACCAGCTTTAACTCCTATTGCATGTTCATAGGGCTGTGTCTCTCCGGGAGAGGAGATAAAGAAAAATAACAACAGGAGATATAGAATTTTTTTTATCCGCATAAGAGCTTTTTTATCTTTTAACAGAAGTGCTACCTGTGAATTTGATTTCAGATACCGTAAGTGAGGGAACCTTGAGACCTTTCGGCAACTCATTGTTTTCTTTCAGGGAGAATAAGCTGTGAATCCGCTGTTTCGAGAGGCCTGTGATCAGCCAACCGGTTTGCCTGTCATAAAGCAGATCGTAGGTTTGCTGACCAGTTATTGATGTTTGAACCACTGATCGGCCATTCTGAAAGCTATCTTCGGTCTCTTCAATGACCCCCACACCCTGAATGCGCATCGATTCTTCATCTGCCATAGAGTAAAAAAGACTTTTTCTTACCGGTAGCAGACTGCCATTGTATGAAATCCTGGTATACTTAACACTGCGGGTATCCGGACTTTTGCTGTAGACGTTTATGACGGTGTTTACCATTCCCAGTAACGCACTGCTGCCAAATGCCTCCCGAACTGTCCTGATGATGAGTTTATGGTACTTTCTATTCAAGGTATCCCCCGGAATAAGTGATTCGATGATCGGGTTGAGGGAGTCGGCTTCAAGCAATTCACCATATGGAGAAATAACCAGTCGAAAACTCCGGTTTTCAAGTTCAGTCAGGTAATACTGTAGATTACTGAAGTCCTGGTTCCGGCTGCTGATGTATAATTCGGCACGTGGAGAAAAAAAACTTACAGCCAGATTCTTGTAAGAACATGAAAAGTGAAAGCTTCCGTCAGAGGAGATTGATTCGACCTGGAACTCAATGGTACAGTCTATATCGATTGTCATATTCTCGCCCAGGTCAGTGTTTTCAGTTTCAGTTTCCTGTATGAGTTCCATCGTAATCAAATAGATCTCACCTGGTTTCAACTTATAACGGGGTATTTCTTCCTGCGACCAGGCTATGAGAAAACAATGTAGAAGGCATATGACAAGAACAGATCGATGCATCTGCTATTTTTCTTTAAAGTTAAGCATTGTTCAGCTAATAGCATAGCCTATCTTTTATCACGTTGGATTTCTGATTACACTTTTTTCTTGAAGTTCAGGAAAAGACTGATTATATGGTTCCTTTGCGAACATTACATACTGGTAATAGGATCACGCAAATAATTTTTTCGAAAAATATATTGTTATCAAAATAACAATGACTATCTTTGCAGTATCTGCGTTGCCGGTAAACCAGCAACAAGGAATCTAATAACCATCTGATCCTGAGGAGGTGCTTATGGAGAAGAAAGACAAAATGGGTATAAATTTTTTCCAGGCTCCCTTTTTTCAAAGGATCGTAAAAATTCTTGAGTGATGATCTATGACCCACAAATTTATGCGATGCCCGATGAGCCGATGAGGCCATTTATTTCTGAAGAGGAGATATGGGATATCCTGAACAAAACCCGGACCGACAAGGTACAGGTCAGGGAGATTATTCAAAAGTCCTTAAATAAACACAGGTTAACATTGCAGGAGACAGCGGTATTGCTGCAGACGAAAGATCCGGAGCTGATCGGGGAGATCAAGGAGGGTGCCCGCACACTGAAGGAAAATGTGTATGGCAACAGGATTGTGCTTTTTGCACCACTGTATGTCGGGAATTTGTGCACCAATAATTGTGAATACTGTGGCTTCAGGACCACCAACAAGGACCAGAAGAGAATGACACTCACACAGGAGGAGTTGATCAGCGAGGTAAAGATGCTCGAAGATACAGGTCAGAAGAGGCTGATCCTTGTGTTTGGCGAGCATCCGAAATACAGTCCGCAGTTTATAGCCGACACAGTTCGGGCTGTCTACAATGTAAAGAAGGGGAACGGAGAGATACGGCGGGTTAATATCAATGCTGCACCACTCGATATTGAAGGGTTCAGAACAGTGAAAGAGGCTGGTATCGGAACCTACCAGGTTTTCCAGGAAACTTATCACCGGGGTGCTTATGCACGGTATCATACCAGTGGCATGAAGCGGAACTATGATAACAGGCTCACGGCCCTGGATCGTGCACAGGAAGGTGGTATCGATGATGTGGGCATAGGAGCGCTGTTTGGATTGTACGACTGGAGGTTTGAAGCAATGGCCCTGGTGAGGCATGTAAACCATTTTGAAGCTGTTTACAATGTGGGCCCGCATACCATTTCATTCCCCAGGGTAAAAAATGCATCGAATGTGACTATTGATGAAGGTTACCAGGTATCTGACGAGGATTTTACAAGGATGGTGGCTGTTCTGAGGCTGGCTGTTCCTTATACCGGTCTGATTCTCACGGCACGTGAACCTGCCCACATCAGGGAGGAGGTGCTTCGGTTTGGGGTTTCTCAGATTGACGGAGGAACAAAGATTGAAATTAAAGGCTATTCTGAAAACAAGAAGGATCAGGATTTAAATGCCGAGCAGTTTGAGATCAATGATAACCGTTCGCTGAATGAGGTGATGGAGGAACTGATCAGCAAGGGCTATATTCCTTCTTTCTGCACAGCATGTTACAGGGTGGGTCGAACAGGAGAGCATTTCATGGAATTCTCTGTCCCCGGTTTTATAAAGCGCTACTGTACCCCAAATGCCCTGTTGACACTCGCTGAATACCTTGAGGATTATGCACCGGAAGCGACCAGATTAAACGGATACAGGTTGATTGAGAAAAGCCTTAAAGAATATGAAGATGAACGGTTTAAAAATAAACTGTCCGAGCGGCTGGAAAAAGTAAAAGCGGGTGAGCGGGATCTGT
Source organism: uncultured Bacteroidaceae bacterium (assembly GCA_964539395.1). Classification (GTDB taxonomy): domain Bacteria; phylum Bacteroidota; class Bacteroidia; order Bacteroidales; genus M55B112. Next base: position 22,313 of record CAZIIU010000020.1, on the reverse strand, counting down.
ATTTTTAAATTTCCTGTGTTATTTTTCCCATGCACATACAACAAATTGTATATTTGAAGAAAAACAGCACATGCAATCATCCTCCACGAAATCTTTCGGTACGGCACCGGTTTTCTTTACTGCTATTTCAACCATTCTGGGAGCGATTCTGTTCCTGCGGTTTGGTTTTGCCGTGGGAACGCTGGGCTTTTGGGGGGTGATACTGATCATCCTGCTCGGGCACCTGGTAACCCTGCCAACAGCACTTGCCATTTCTGAATTAGCAACGAACAAACGCGTAGAGGGTGGGGGAGAGTATTTCATCATCTCCAGGTCGTTCGGACTGAATATTGGTGCTACGATAGGTTTTGCGCTATACATCTCCCAGGCTATCAGCGTCGCATTTTATGTAATAGCATTTACTGAAGCATTCGAATTCTTCTTCAACTGGGTTGGTTCAAATTTTGATTTTTATCTTCCGCGCCAGGTAATCAGCATTCCTGCAATGCTTCTGTTGTCTATCATAATACTGAAGAAAGGCGCTAAAATCGGAATGAAGATGTTGTATATGGTTGTAGTGATTCTATTTATCTCACTTGTCCTGTTTTTTGCCGGTAAAACTGAATATGCTGCCGCCAATACTTTTTCATTGTTCGATTTTGAAGCACGGAACATGAGCAGCTTTTTTATCGTTTTTGCCATAGTATTTCCGGCATTTACCGGAATGACGGCCGGAGTAGGATTGTCGGGGGATCTGAAAAACCCTGCAAAATCCATACCCATTGGAACCACGCTGGGAACAGTGGCAGGAATGATCATCTACTTTTTTATTGTATTTAAACTTGCCTCCTCTGCCAGTGTTGAAGACCTTACAGAGCACCAGCTGATTATGGCAAAAATTGCACTGGGAGGCAGTTTCATTATTCCACTTGGACTGGCTGCATCAACGATCTCCTCGGCCATTGGATCCATTCTTGTAGCCCCGAGGACGCTTCAGGCACTTGCGGGTGACCGCTCATTTCCATCCAGGAGAATGAATATTTTTCTTGCAAGGGGAAGGGGAGCGACGAATGAGCCTTATAATGCAACACTGGTAACTGCTGGTATTGCATTTATTTTTGTTGCCCTTGGAAATGTCAATACAGTAGCCGGGATCATCTCGATGTTTTTCATGGTTACCTACGGCGCGCTCTGCCTGATTTCTTTCCTCTATCACTTCGGAGCATCACCGTCGTATCGCCCCAGCTTCAGGTCAAGATGGTACATTTCACTGATCGGCTTTATAACAGCTGTATGGGTGATGTTTAAAATCAATTCGCTATATGCTTTTATTGCTATCATTCTGATAGTGCTGCTATATATCTATATAAGCGGCTACCATAAGAACAGGAAAGGGCTAGTATCCATTTTTACAAATGCACTCATGCAGTTGAACCGTTCACTCCAGGTATACCTGCAACAAAGCAGGAAATCGAGGGCAGCCAAGGAGTGGAGACCAAGTACAGTATGTATCTCAAAAGATTCCTTCGAACGCCAGGATGCATTTCAATTGCTGAAATGGATCAGTCACAAGTTTGGATTTGGAACCTATATCCATTTGATTGAGGATTACTATTCGAAGACTTCTCACAAGGAAGCACAAGAAATTCTTACAAAACTGATTAATCAGTACAGGGGAATGGGAAGTCATGTTTACATCGACACACTGATCTCTCCGTCCTATACATCGGCTATCGCACAAACGATTCAGTTACCCGGGATTTCCGGCATGGAGAATAATATGTTACTGCTTGAATACGACCGGCTTAATCCGGTGAACCTGAAAAGTATCATCGAAAACTTTTCTCTGATTAATGCAGGGAATTTTGATGTCTGTATACTCGGCAGCTCACCGAGATCGATCAACTTTAAGAAAACCATTGATGTTTGGTTGCGTTCTGTAGATTTCAATAATTCTCACCTGATGATCCTTTTAAGCTTTATAATTCAGGGTCATCCCGACTGGAGAAAATCCAGCATCAGGATTTTTGAGATCTGCAAACCTGAAAAAAAGGAGGAGACCAGGAATAATCTTGAGGAGTTGATAAAAAGGGGCCGTTTACCGGTTACTGCAAAGAATATAGAGATTATTGAGAGCCAGGATAATGTAGATTTTCGGAATGTGATCAATGAGAAATCTGAAAATGCAGGACTAACTATCATAGGTTTTACTGGTGAACTGCTGAAATTTAAGGGCAAATCAGTTTTTGAAGGATATGACCATATCGGACAGGTCCTCTTTGTGAATGCCTTTGAGCGAAAGGAAATTGAGTAGGAGCAGCTGCTAATCGGCACAAGCGCTTAGAATTTCTTACCTTCGGTAAGTGGAGCCTTCACCCTGTCATGAGGAATTACCTGGTAAAGAGGGCTTTTCACCCCGGGTTGAACCGCACTTTCTCAAATGACAGTAACGATCCAGTCGCCTACTTCACTGGTGCCTGAAGCTTTTCCCTCGGCAATATCTGCAGTTACAACACCTGCATCCATCGATTTTGCTACGGCATCCCTAACGGCACCCGCCTCTTCAGTAAGGTTGAACCCGTCGAGCAGCATGGCTGCTGAAAGGATGGTGGCAAGGGGATTGGCAATGTTCTTACCTGCAGCCTGTGGATATGAACCATGGATCGGTTCATAGACGGATGTGTGTGTCCCGACAGATGCAGAGGGAAGGAGTCCGAGCGAACCGGTAATAACACTCGCTTCATCCGACAGTATATCGCCAAACATGTTCTCGGTTACCAGCACATCGAATTTTTTTGGCCACTGTATAATTTGCATGGCTGCGTTATCCACAAACATGTAGTCGACTTCAATGTCCTGGTTCTGCGGTACCATTTCCTGTACCGTCTCACGCCAGAGTCGTGAAGTTGCGAGGACATTTGCTTTGTCAACTACCGTCAGGCGTTTGCTCCTTTTCCTTGCATATTCGAATCCCAGTTCGACAATCCTCCTGATCTCCTCCTGGGAGTATATACAGGTGTCATAGGCCTTTAACCCGTCTTCCGTTCTGCCACGAGGTTCGCCAAAATATATACCACCGGTTAATTCCCGTACAACCACAAAATCTGCTCCTTCGACAAGTTCCTTCCGGAGGGGTGACTTGTGGATCAATGAGGGGAAAGTTGCAACCGGACGGATATTGGCATATAGTTCCAGCTTTTTACGCATTGACAGCAGTCCCTGTTCGGGCCGTACCTTTGCTTTTGGATCGTTATCGTATTTCGGATCGCCGATGGCCCCGAAGAGTACGGCATCCGACGCAAGGCAGATATCATGTGTTTCATTGGGATACGGATTGCCTGTTTTGTCGATGGCAGTTGCACCAACAAGTGCCTCGGTATACTCGAATTGGTGGTTGTATTTATTTGCAACTGCATTAAGCACCTTAATGGCCTGTTGAACTATTTCCGGTCCGATTCCGTCACCCGGTAAAACTGCGATTTTATAATTCATGGTTCAGTAAAAACTATAGTTGTGTTATTTGAAGCATTCTTGTTCGTCTAATGCGCTGCTAGAACAGCTCAGTACCCTGGCTCAGGCAAGCATCAGCGTTCAGCCTTCGATGATATTCAGCATTCTTGTTGTGCATTTAATCGCTGCAACGGTCTGGTCAGGATCCAGTCCCCTGGTTTTAAATATCTTGCCATTGTTGTTCCATGTGATTGTGCAGACGACAAGGGCATCTGTTTTTCCACCGGGAGGAATAGATACAGCATAGTCGGTAAGCACGGGGTGTTTCTTCCCCAGGCGGTCATAAATCTGCCACAATGCCTTCATAAAGGCATCATACTGACCGTCGCCACTGGCTGTTGCCTCATAGATCTCCTTGTCTATCTCGATACTAAGTGTAGCCATGGATTTTAATCCGGCAGCAACAGACAGCGAATAATTCCTGACCTTGATTTTTTCCTTGACCCGCTGACCTCTTAAAACATCGGAAATAATATAGGGAAGGTCGTCCTGTGTGACAACCTCTTTTTTGTCGCCCAGTTCAATAACCCGTTTGGTGACCTTCTTCATATCTTCTTTGGAAAGGTTTATTCCGAGCTCTTCCAGGTTTTTGTGAATACTAGCTTTGCCCGACATTTTTCCAAGGGCATATGCACGTTTCCTGCCGAACCGTTCCGGCAAAAGGTCATTGAAATAAAGGTTGTCCTTCTGGTCACCGTCTGCATGTATTCCGCTTGTCTGGGTGAACACATTTTCACCGATCAGCGGTTTATTTGCGGGAATTCTCACCCCGGAAAAGGTCTCGATCAGCTTGCTTACGGAATATAGTTTGGTTGAGTCAACGTTCAGCTCATAGCCAAAATGGTCCTCAACGATTCCAATAACACTAGAGAGGGGAACGTTTCCGGCACGCTCACCAAGTCCGTTTACCGTGGTATGGATGCCGTCGATTCCTGCTTTAATCGCTGAAAAGACATTGGCGGTTGCCAGGTCATAATCGTTGTGTGCATGGAAGTCGAAAGCCAGTTCAGGATACCTTTTTTTCATATCAAGGCAGAAATCATAGGTCTCCTGGTGGTTCAGTATTCCCAGGGTATCCGGGAGCATATAGCGTTCGATGGACTCATCTTTGAGATTATCGAGCATAAAATAGACATAGTCGGGCGAGTGCCGCATACCATTCGACCAGTCCTCGAAATAGATATTTGCCCTGATCCCCATTTTTCTCGCGTGTTCCAGGGTGGACTTTATATCTGCAACATGCTCTTCAGGGGTTTTTCGTAACTGATTTTCACAGTGGTTCCTGGAGCCTTTTGTTAGCAGGTTGATAACCTCACCACCTGCATCCCTGATCCATTGAAGAGAGACATCACCGTCAACAAATCCCAAAACCTCCACCCTGCTGAGATAGCCGTGCTCCCTGGCCCATCCAAATATCTCGGCTGCGCCCTGGTACTCTCCCTCAGAGACACGTGCTGAAGCGATCTCGATCCTGTCGATCTTAAGATCTTCAAGGAGAAGTTTGGCCATATTCAGCTTTTCACCTGCGGTAAAAGAGACACCGGATGTCTGTTCACCATCGCGCAGTGTTGTGTCCATTAAAGTTATTTTCATCTCATGGTTTTTTTACGTGCGACTTTTTTCAAATGATTCGATCTTCTCCTTCAGGTTGATAAGGTAATCGATATCTGTATATCCGTTCAGCAGACACTCTTTTTTATAGGAATTAATTTCGAAGAATTCACTCAGACCCGATCCGGGGATGCTGATTTTCTGATCAACGAGGTTCACCTCAATTTCCGTTTCTGGATCGTCCGCTATTGCATTGAACAGCTGATCAAGGAACCCTTCCGAAACCTGCACGGGCAGCAGCCCGGTATTCAGTGAATTGTTCTTGAAGATATCTGCAAAGAAACTGGAAACCACTACTCTGAACCCGTAGTCGTATATAGCCCAGGCAGCATGTTCCCGGCTCGATCCGCTTCCGAAATTTTTCCCGGCAACAAGAATGGATCCATTGTAGGTATCCTGGTTCAGTACGAAATCCTCCTTAGGTTTGCCGCTCCTGTCATAACGCCAGTCACGAAAAAGGTTTTCTCCAAATCCCTCCCTCGTTGTGGCCTTCAGAAACCTGGCAGGGATGATCTGGTCCGTATCGACATTCTCTATTGGCATGGGTACTGCCGTTGAACGTATGGTATTGAATTTTTCTATTGCCATGCTATCAAATACTTTGGTTATAAAATTTTCGAGGGATCGGTCACTTTACCTGTAACAGCAACTGCAGCCGCGGTAAGCGGACTCGCAAGCATCGTCCTGGCTCCGGGCCCCTGTCGACCCTCGAAATTCCGGTTCGAAGTGGATACTGCCAGTTTTCCATCAGGGATCTTGTCATCGTTCATTGCAAGACATGCCGAGCAACCCGGCTGCCTCAGTTCAAACCCTGCCTCCTTCAGGATCTTGTCAATACCCTCCTCCTTTGCCTGTTTCTCCACCTGCTTCGATCCCGGAACGATCCATGCAGTAATATTTTCAGCTTTCTTTTTGCCTTTAACAAATAATGAGAACTGGCGCAAATCCTCAATTCGTCCGTTGGTGCAACTACCAACAAAAACGTAATCGACTACTGTACCTTCAAGCGGCATACCAGCTTTGAATCCCATGTAGTTCAATGATTTTTTGAAGCTGTTCAGATTGCCCGGTTCGACCTCTGCTTCATTGGGAATCCTTCCTGCGATCCTGGTTCCCATTCCCGGGTTGGTTCCATAGGTAATCATCGGTTGAATATCTGTGGCATCAAAAGTATATTCAAGGTCAAAAGCAGCATCATCGTCAGTTTTGAGCGACTCCCATTTTTCCACAGCCCGATCAAATGCTTCCCCCTTTGGTGCAAATTCCCTTCCCCTGATATAGTTGTAGGTTGTTTCATCAGGTGAAATCAGTCCTCCTCTTGCACCGCTCTCTATGCTCATATTACAGATGGTCATTCGTCCCTCCATGGAGAGATCGCGTATGGCAGAACCTGCATATTCAATGAAGTATCCGGTTCCACCACTGGCAGAAATCTTTGAGATAATATACAGGATAATATCTTTGGCAGTTACTCCATGACCTGTCTTGCCTTCAACATTGATCCGCATCCTTTTTGGCTTCGGTTGCAAAATGCACTGTGTGGCCAGTACCATCTCCACCTCACTTGTACCGATACCAAAAGCAACGCTGCCAAAGGCTCCGTGCGTGGATGTATGCGAGTCGCCACATACCATCGTCATGCCGGGTTGGGTAATGCCCAGCTCCGGTCCGATTACATGCACGATTCCCTGGTAGGGATGGTTCAGTCCGTAAAGCGGTATTCCATGGTAGTTGCAATTCTCCGTGAGTTTGTTCACCTGGTAACGTGACAGCTCATCATGGATCGTCATATGCTGATCGATCGTGGGAACATTGTGGTCGGGTGTGGCTACAGTGTTCTGTGGCCTGAAAACCTTCAGTCCCTTTGCATCAAGTCCTGCGAAAGCCTGCGGACTGGTTACCTCATGGATCAGGTGTTTGTCAATGTATAATACGCTTGGACCATCGGGTATCTCCTGTACCACATGGGCATCCCAAACTTTGTCAAATAATGTCTTTCCTGCCAATTTTCAATTCTTTATGGTGATACGATTCTGATTTAGTAAAACGCACTACTTCCAACCTTGTTCAAGCAGAAATGATTTACAATATGTACCCGGCAAACTTTGCCGTTCCTGCATAGAACACATACTTAAAAAAGGTAAATTGCCTTTCGGGGTGCAACAAAACGCAAAGGTAATAAACTTACATTAAATACATGCTCAAGAACATGTATTTGTGATGATCTTTCGATTTCACTGTACGGAATCGTAGCCTTCCACACCTGTACAAAGGAAACCAGGCATTACAACCTTATTTATTGTTTGTATGTTCACGCACAGCAGCTGGGAATTGCATCTCTTCGGTACATCGGAAACAGGTGACTGTTCCCGCGAGGCGCTGCTTCTTATTCAGATCAGAGTCGGTATCTGGTGACTTTGGCACCGTAATTTGGCCGTTGGACAATTGCGCCCTACATTTCTCCTCCTTCAAAACTTCCTTCATCGGCACCACCCTGTATACTTTCACCCCCATTTTTTTCAAAATTATTCAATCGGAAAGTAAGATTCAGCATAATGATGGGTGCCCTGTGTTTATAAAAGCGGTAGGCGTAAAAATCTTCAGCATTTATTTCCGATTGATGGTTATCGGAGCTGAAAACATCCCGCATTTGCAGTGTGAGAAGGAGTTTATTATCCATGAAGGATTGCCGGATGGCGGCGTCAAATTCAAAAGTGGCCGATTCGGTTTCCTGGGCTTCAATTTCCGGACTGTCGTATTCGGCATATAGCTGAATACGGGTTGTTTCGGTGATTTTTATAATGTTATTCCATTCCACAGACCAGGTGAATCTCCCTCTGTCAATTTCTTCTCCGAAAACATCTCCCGAAACCCGGTAATTATAAAAATTTCCTGAAAAATCTGATTCCCACCAGTCGAAGTGTTTAAGGCTTAACATAATCTCAGAACCAAGGGCATAATCTGTTCCCACATTGGCATAGGTGGAAAGCATGATATTGTCTTTGTAAACTCCTCGGACCCTTTCAATCTTGTTATCGGTGACACGATAATATAATTCGGCTGATAGAAAGTCTGTTTCATTGAGTTCCCTTTGATAACCAACTTCATAGGATCCTATATATTCAGGTTGTAACTCCGGATTTCCCCTTCGCACATTATAAGCATCGCTCCATGTAATGAATGGTTCAAGGTACCAGCCCCTGGGTCTGTCAATACGCCTGGAATAACTGGCCATGAATTGATTTTTCTGACCGGGTGTATAGGAAAAATGCAGGGAGGGGAAATAGTCCCACCGGTCGATATTAAACTGACCCTGATCTTCCATGTTTATGTCCCTGAATGTATACTCCCCTCTGAGGCCCAGTTGGTATCCAAAATCACTATATTCACCCTTAAAGAGCCCGTAGAGCGCATGAATGTTTCTTAAGTAGGCGACATCATGGCTGAAAACATCCTGTAATACAAAATCATCTGATTCAGGATGATAGAAATAGAGCCGGTTCGATTCATCCGATACGCCTCTCCGCCCCTGGGCACCTGCCTCAATATTGAACACTCCTGTAAAGGGCTGTTCGTAATTAACCCTGTATTCAAAACCGGTCGACGGTCCTGTTTCCGTAGATCTTTGACCATCATTTTTTTTACCAGCCGTATCCAGAAGAAAATTTTCAGCCTCTTCGTTTCCTTCGCGCATGTAGTACATCAGGTTTACATCTAGCCGGTGTTCCCTTCCATCCTCCATGTTGACTCTATTAAAATTATGTGTAAATTCTCCATTCAGGGAGTAGTAGTTTCCGCTGCGTTCACGCTCTTCCAGGTTGGTATACCTGTTTTTAACCGGTGTATAATTCGACCATTCTTCATAATTGATTGTTGATGAGCCCAGGCTGGACCTTCTTCCAAAACGACCACTCATGCTTATTACATTCTTTTCATCCGGGAACCACTCTATTCCCGCACGGCTGCTGTACCTGTTATATCCCCTGTAATAGTCTCCGGCAGAGTGAAGATAGGATATGGTATCCCCGATGTAAGTTTCCTGTCTTCTTTCAACAGTACCCGGGTACTTTCTATTGCTATAATCACTACCAAGGTAGTAATTGAATTTTTCAGTGCGATAATTTAAAAGAAAATCACCACCATATTTTTCGTCCAACCCGGCATCTGCATGAACGAGACCGCTTAAGCCTGTTAGGGTACGCTTTTCAGTAATGATATTTATTATGCCGCCTGTTCCTTCAGGATCAAATTTGGCAGAAGGATTGGTTATAATCTCAATGTCCCTGATAATGCCGGCAGGGAATTGCTGAAGTGCTTCACTTCCTTCAAGAACAGAGGGACGGCCGTCAATTAACACTGTAAAATTGCTGTTGCCCCTGATTGAAACATTGTTCTCAATATCTACATCAATGGATGGAACATTTTTTAAAACATCAACCGCGGTACCGGAAAGAGCAGTATACTGTTCAGCTACATGTACTACTTTTCGGTCGATTTTATATTCGATCGATTTTTCATTGGCTTCTATGGAAACTTCCCCGATCTCAACAGTCGAACGCTTAAGGTATACTGTCCCGATATCTGCTAAGGGATTATCCCGGGCCAGTGTAATGCCGGTTAAAAAAGTCTCGTAACCGATAAAGTCTATTTTAAGCAGATAGTCGCCCGGATTTTCAACCCTTACATTGAACTTGCCTTCACTGTCAGTAATAATACCATTTTCGATGCTGCTGTCGGGTAAACTTAGTAAAGCAACTGTAGCGTATTGCATGGGCGCTTCTGCCCTTCTATCTAAAACAATACCGGAAATCCTGTACCGGGGTTTGCTTTCAACAGCATCGTTCCCAAACAAAAAATTGCCGGCAGTGACGAGAATTAAAAGTATATTTATCGTTAATTTTTTCATTTTCTATTCCCGCAATATTCCCGATCGGTTAAAGTGGGGACATCTCCGTGTTAAGCACTCGGTCATTAATCATCATCTAATTGCTAACACGCATTTCCACCTGATTGTTCAGCTGAATTTGCATTGGAAATAGAAATTATTTCGATCAATTACAATACCTGCACCAGGATCAGTACTGGCAATGTCGCTGCACCCGCTCAAATCAAATACCAGCTGGTTTTTTACAGCCCCTTCAGCTCCCTGATCATTCTGGCAGGATCCTCTGACCGGAAAATGGAGGTACCGATCACAAATACATCCACACCGGATTCCCGGAGTACTACGAGGTTGTCCTTTCCAATTCCGCCATCCACTTCGATCAGCGTTCCTGTACCCGCCCGATCGATCATCCCACGTAATGTTTTTATCCTGCTATACGATGACTCCATGAAGGACTGACCTCCATAACCGGGCTCAACAGTCATGATTAATACCATATCCAGCAACGGGAGAAAAGGTTCCAACACCTCAACACCGGTGGCCGGTTTGAGGGAAACAGAGGCTCTCATACCGAGCTGACGAATGTCTTTCAGGGTTTTGGAGAGATTTTCAGACGCCTCATAATGGACGGTGAGAATATCTGCCCCCGATTTTTTGTACCGCTCCAGGTACTTTGCCGGATCGACGGTCATCAGGTGTACATCCAAAGGTTTTTCTGCAACTGCTTTGATCTGGCTGATAACCGGAAAACCGAATGAAAGATTCGGCACAAATACTCCGTCCATGATATCGAGGTGGATCAGATCCGCCTCACTTTTATTCAACATGGCAATTACCTCTGCCAACCTCAGAAAATCTGCATTCAGTATCGATGGTGCAATTTGGTGACCCATGAATTTTTTTTCACAAAAATAACCTTCTTACCCGATTATACCTTAATTTCACACCTGTTTTTTCCGGATCTGTCGGAGGCTGTGGAATGCACACGAAACATTGTATAGTGAAGGATTGTTTATTGTTCATTCGTAGAACCTTGTAAAATATGACAACCAACCGGTCCGTTCTATCATCATTGAAGTATACAGAGAAAGGATGTTGGCAAATTTAACCAAACGCCGAATGAGAAAACTTTTACCACTTCTGCTTTTATTGCTGATCGCAATGCAATCGCAGGCGCAGCGCTTCACCATAAGTGGATATGTCGGGGATATCACCACGGGAGAGAAACTTATCGGAGCGTCGGTATACGATTCCGGCACCGGCCTTGGTACCACAGCCAATGAATATGGTTTTTTCAGCCTGACCCTTCCCGCTGATAAAGTCAACCTTACAGTCTCCTATGTAGGTTTTACAACCTATTTTGAGGAGTTTACGCTCGACAGCAACATCGAAATGGAGATTCAACTCAATCCAAGTCTGGAGATAGAAGAGGTAACCGTTACAACCGATCGGCCGCAGGATGTGGTAAGGAGTCCCCAGATGAGTTCCATCAAGCTTTCTCCGAAGCAGATCAAGGCGATGCCCTCCTTTCTGGGCGAGTCGGATGTGCTGAAAGCGCTTCAGCTGATGCCGGGTGTGCAGTCGGGTACAGAAGGTACAAGCGGCATGTACGTGCGTGGCGGCGGTCCCGACCAGAACCTGATCCTGCTCGATGGCGTTCCGATTTACAATGCCGACCATCTGTTTGGCTTCTTTTCAGTCTTCAACCCGGATGCAATTTCCAATGTTTCACTTATTAAAGGTGGTTTCCCTGCCCATTACGGGGGAAGGCTCTCCTCGGTAATCGATATCCGGCTGAAGGAGGGTAACATGAAAGAATTCAAAGGCAGCGGTTCCGTCGGGCTGATATCTTCCCGGCTCATGCTGGAAGGGCCGGTAATTACCGACAAAACCTCCTTTATGTTTTCCGGAAGACGGACCTATGCGGATATTCTTGCCAGACCCCTGATCAGGATCATCAATAACCAGACAGGCAACCAGGGTACTGCCGGTTACTATTTCTACGATGCTAACCTGAAGATCAACCATAAGTTTTCAAACAAGGACCGCATGTACCTGAGCGCATATAGCGGTCGCGATAAGCTGATGGTACGGAATGAGTACGATTACCTGCAGGATGACACACTGCGCACCGATAAGTCGGATTACGGACTCTACTGGGGGAACCTCACATCAGTACTGCGTTGGAACCATAAATATGGGAATAAATTCTTCAGTAACCTTTCTGTGCTCTACAGCAACTATAAGTTTGATGTCTATGAAAACTATGAGACTCTGAAAGGAAGGAAATCAATCTCCAACTACCAGTTCGACTATTTTTCGGGTATTGAAGATGTCGGTGCCATTCTCGATTTCGATTTTCATCCCGATCCTCGACATGCCATTAGATTTGGTGGTAAGTATTTGTATCATAGATTTAAGCCAGGAGTGTTGGCCTATAAATCGACTGAGGAACTTGATTCCCTTGACCTTGAATTTGGAAACGAAATCATCGATGTGCAGGAGTTTTATCTCTATGCCGAAGATAAAATAAATATCGGCAACAGGCTGCTTGTAAACCTCGGTGCGCACTATTCTGCATTCATGGTGGAGGATGAATACTATCATTCTCTTCAGCCAAGAATCAGTTCGAGGTTGCTCCTTACGGATAACCTCTCAATAAAAGCCGCATTTACAAAGATGCAGCAGTATATTCATCTGCTCACCAATGCCACAATCGGGCTGCCAACGGACCTCTGGCTGCCCACTACGCGAAAAATACCCCCGGAGGAGTCGTGGCAGACTGCTGTGGGTTTTGCGTATAATCTGAATAACGAGTGGACATTTACATTGGAGGGGTTCTATAAGAGCATGACCAACCTGATCGAATACAGGGAGGGGTCCAGCTTTCTCGACGTGCAGGCCGACTGGGAGGATAAGGTGGATATTGGCGACGGATGGGCCTATGGTGCAGAATTCTTCGCACGCAGGGATGTGGGAAAACTGACAGGATGGATCGGCTATACACTGGGCTGGTCGAACAGGCAGTTCGTATCTCTCAACAATGGAAAGATATTTCCATATACCTACGACCGACGACACGACATATCGGTGGTTGCACTTTATAAACTGAATGAAACATCCGATGTAAGTGCCACATGGGTATATGGTACCGGCAGAGCCACAACCCTGGGTGTTGCAAGATATGCGCCCGACCACTGGGCCTACAGAACGGATGAATTCTATTACTACAGCGAGTGGGATGAGATAGAGTACTACCAGGGGAAGAACGGATTCAGGGAACCGGCCTACCACCGACTCGATTTCGCCTATAACCGGCACAAGGAGACCGACTGGGGCGAACAGACATGGAGCTTTGGTGCTTATAATATTTATAACAGGCAGAATCCGTTCTACCTCTATTTTGGACGTGATAATAATGGTAAGAGGCAGCTGAGACAGGTGAGCCTCTTCCCGATTATTCCTTCTGTGAGCTATGCATTCAATTTTTAGAACCATGAATTCTTGTATGAAATATACATGCGCGCTTCTCATGCTTGTTATCCTCTTCGGATCATGTGAGAAAAATGTCGATATTGATATTGGTGATACAGAGCCGATGATCGTTATGAATGGTGTTCTCAAGGCCGACTCCACCGTTGAGATCTACCTCTCCAGAACAAGGCATGTCCTCGATAATACCGAGATAAACTCCCTGTTGAGCGCCTCCGTGGAGATAACAGATGATGATGGGAACAGCGAAGCACTTGTACTTGGTCCAGGAAACCTTTACAGAACGGATCAGATGAATATTCAGTCAGGCAAAGTCTATACCATCAATGCATCAGCTCCGGGTTACAATGATGTCGAAGCAACCACGATGATCCCCGAGAGTGTACCCATTGCCCGGTTTGATACATCCAGGGTTTACGATGACTGGGGTGAGGACATGATTGAGTTTTCGCTCGTGTTGGATGACCCGCCAGATGTCGAAAATTATTATATGATCTCGATAAGGTCCGATCTGAATTATAATCATACTGAATATTTCTATTATCTCGACACCTTGTATGTTGATTACGAAAAGGATACAGCTGTAATTGGCTATATAAGGGATTCAGTGGTTTACAAGGAAATTCGAAATGAAAGTATCTGGTTCGAATCGGAGAACCTCGCCATAGAGCAAACGGATAGTTACTCGAGCAGGGTGATCTTTTCAGACAGGCTGTTTGATGGCAGGACCTACACGATCCGTGGCAGGTTTAGTACCTGGTTCCTTTGGGGCATCAACGATTCGGCAACAATCGATGTGAGCCTGTATACGATCGACAGCCATTATTTCAGGTATATTGATACAAGAGAGGACCATTACTATGCCAGGAACGATCCTTTTGCCGTACCGGTTATTGTGCACAGCAACATTCAGAATGGAGTTGGGATCCTCGGAGCAATGGCAGTGGATAATTATACGATTAAACTTGCCCCATTCAATCCAACCTGGGAGAAGGAAATTTATTAAGATAGTGCTGGGTGTGTCGGGATTGTCCTTTATGCTCCCTTTTAGAGCATGAGGATAGCCCACACGGAAATGTCTGTCTGAATAGTTCCGTCTTGATCCTGTATGCTTTCTCTTTTTGGCGTAACTAAAGACAGGAATGGGAATATCTCTGCAATTGGTCCAGTTTTTTCCCGAAATCAACTATTTTTGATTTTCCAACAGATGATCTCAAAATGATAATTTTCGAAGAAATAATTGCTGAAAGAATGAACCTCGGGCTGGTTCAGGTCAGAAATACCATTTCATTGATCGAAGAAGGGGCAACGGTCCCCTTTATAAGCCGATATCGAAAAGAGCTGACAGGTAGTATGGATGAGTTGCAGGTGGCCGGGGTCAGGGATGCCTATGAACAATTAAAGGAGCTTCAAAAAAGACAGGAGTACATCCTAAAAACCATTGAGGAGCAGGGAAAATTGACGGATGATCTCAGGAAGCGGATTGAAGAGACGCTGGATTCGAAGGCGCTTGAGGACATTTACCTGCCCTATAAACCAAAGCGAAAGACACGTGCAACCCTGGCCCGTGACAGGGGATTGGAACCTCTGGCAAAAATTATCATGAAGCAGCAGGAGTTGCTTCTCGAACAAAGGGCTGCGACTTTTTTAAATGATGAGGTGTCTTCCGTGAAGGATGCATTACAGGGCGCACGGGATATCATTGCCGAGTGGATCAATGAAAATGAGCGCGCCAGAAAAATCGTCCGACAGCACTTCTCCCGCGATGCTGTGATCTGTTCAATATTGGTAAAGGGAAAGGAAGAAGAGGGTGCCAAATACACCGATTATTTCGATTTCCGGGAGCCACTCAGGAAATGTCCGAGTCACCGGATACTCGCAATGCGCAGGGGAGAGAAGGAGGGGTTTTTAAAGGTCACCGTTGAGCCGGCTGAGGAGCCGGTTATCGCTGATCTGAAGAGGCTGTTCGTTACCGGAAGTTATGATGTTTCGAAACAGGTGGAGGAAGCCGTTCAGGATGCCTATAAGCGCCTGTTGGCCCCTTCCATCGAAAATGAATATAAGGCCGAGTCGAAAGAGAAAGCCGATACGGAAGCCATCCGGGTCTTTGCAGAAAACCTGAGACAGCTGCTGCTGGCACCTCCCCTGGGAGGTAAAAGGGTGCTGGCACTGGATCCGGGTTATCGGACCGGCTGCAAGCTGGTATGCCTGGATGCACAGGGAAACCTGCTGCACAACGCCACCATCTATCCACATCCACCACAGTCGGACCGGGCCGGGGCAATACGCAAGGTGAGTGCACTGGTTGAGCAATACAGGATTGAGGCCATTGCCATCGGCAATGGTACAGCCAGCCGGGAGACGGAACGGTTTATTAAACTGGTCAGACTCCCAGAAGGATTACAGGTTTATGTAGTGAACGAAGCAGGTGCCTCCATCTATTCTGCATCCAGGGTGGCGCGTGATGAATTTCCGGATTACGACGTAACCGTGCGTGGCGCTGTCTCTATTGGCAGGCGTCTGATGGACCCCCTGGCCGAACTTGTGAAAATCGAACCCAAATCGATCGGTGTCGGACAGTACCAGCACGATGTTGACCAGGGTAACCTCAAGAAGAGCCTGGATGATGTGGTGGAGAGCTGTGTCAACATGGTGGGCGTGGATGTTAATACCGCCAGTCAGCACCTCCTTACCTATGTGTCCGGACTCGGTCCGACCCTCGCTCAAAACCTAGTGAATTACAGGTCTGAGAATGGTCCTTTCAGCAGCCGGGAAGCGCTCATGTCCGTACCGCGCATGGGCGACAAAGCCTTTGAGCAGTGCGCAGGGTTCCTTAGAATATCCGGTGCAGCAAATCCGCTCGATAACTCTGCAGTGCATCCCGAGAGTTATCATGTTGCGGAGCACATGGCCCGCGATCTTAACTGTAACCTGAAGGAGCTGGTGGCTAATGATTCACTCATAAGCACCATCGATATACAGAAGTATGTCACGGAGAGTACCGGTCTTCCTACACTGAAGGATATCATTAATGAGATGAAAAAGCCGGGCCGGGATCCGCGGCAGGATATCGGAGTGTTTGAATTTTCAAAAGATGTAATGAGCATGGAGGACCTGAAACCGGGAATGGAGTTGCCAGGACTCGTAACCAATATTACCAACTTCGGAGCTTTCGTGGATGTAGGGGTGAAACAGGACGGACTGGTACACATCTCACAGATGGCCGACAGGTTCATTAAAGATCCCAATGAGGTAGTAAAGCTCAACCAGAAAGTGAAGGTAAGGGTTCTGGAGGTCGATGAACGACGCAACAGGATCAGCCTTAGCATGAAGGGCTTCGATAACTAATTTTATAACCCGATGAAGTTTCCATCCTTTTTTCCCCGCCTTTTCAGGCCAGCAGTATACCAGGGTAAGCGCAACCCGAAAAACTACTTCGAGGGCTGGTACTATAAGCATGTCGACAGGTCCGGCTCAGAGGTATGGTCCGTCATTTTTGGTATTTCACATTCTGCCGACTCCCACAGCTTTATCCAGGTGATCGAGGGTAGAACCGGCATTTCAGATTACATCCGTTTCGGCAGCGACGAGTTTTCATACGATACGGATCAACTCCGCGTATCCATCGGAAAGAACACCATTACCACAAACTCTATCGAACTCAGCCTCCGGGGAGAGAATTTTTCTATCGTGGGATCGCTCAGCTATTCCGGCGGTACACCTTTTCCGCAGCGTTTACTTGCACCTGGAATAATGGGTTGGTATACCTATGCCCCGTTCATGGAGTGCTACCATGGCGTTGTATCCATGAATCATGAAATAACAGGAGACCTTGTGATCAACGGGAAGCAGACGGACTTCACAGGTGGGAAAGGCTATATTGAAAAGGATTGGGGACGTTCCATGCCATCCGACTGGATCTGGATGCAATGCAATCATTTTGATGATGCTCCGGAAGCATCCATGATGATCTCTATTGCGCGGATCCCATGGCTTACCGGACATTTTCCCGGTTTTCTTTCCTTTGTGAGAGCAGGAGGAGAGATCCATCGGTTTGCTACCTATAACAATTCCAAAATCGGATGGATTCATATCGACGAGAGCTCAGTTCACCTTCAGCTTAAAAACCGATCCAGCATACTTGAAGTTGAGGTGGATCGAAACAGTACCGGTCAACTCACGGCCCCTTTAAAGGGTCAAATGGAGCGGAAGATTGCAGAAAGTCTTGATGCGGCAATCCGGATCAAACTTACATCCGGTAACGGGGAAATTATGTTTAAGGGCACAGGTAAGCATACCGGGCTGGAGATTGTTGGCGATGTTACCAGATATATTCGCTAACTTTGTCGCAGGTTAATTTTAAATGGTATTTTCCTATTATTAATTCTTTACAGTTTAATGTCACACAAGCAGAAAAGCATTCCTTGAGCAATATCGTATGGTTTTCTTCTGCACCTATGTATGATCGCTGTTTGCATGTTGGTATTATGAACTAATTGAACCTACATGCGTTATGAAGTATACCTTGAAAAATGCAATAGAAAACGTTTCGAAGTGATTCCAATGAGAACTATTACCCCAGTATTACTTGCACTGGTATTTGTTATACCGGCCTGTACAACCAAAAAACTATGAATCCACCTGTAGCAGAGAAGAGACCAACAGAGCTTACCATCCACGGCGATACTCGTATTGATAATTATTATTGGCTTCGGGAGATAGAAAATCCAAAAGTTATCGATTACCTGAACGAGGAAAATGCTTACAGGGAAGCTGTTATGAAAGATACCGAAGGCCTCCAGGAAAAACTGTACAATGAGATCGTCGGCCGTATCAAACAGGACGACCAGTCGGTACCCTATTTTAAAAACGGATATTACTATTATACCCGCTATGAGGAAGGTAAGGAATACCCGATCTACTGCCGTAAGCCCGGTAGCCTGGAAACCAAAGAGGAGATAATGCTGAATGTGAATGAGATGGCAGTGGGGTATACCTATTATTCCGTTGGCGGATTGAGCGTTAGTACTAACAACAAGTTCCTCGCATTTGGAGTAGACACGGTAAGCCGCAGGAAGTATACGATCTATATCAAGGACCTGTTGACCGGAGAGATACTCAAGGATCAGATTCCCCTGACTACTGGTGGCTCTACATGGGCCAACGACAATAAAACTCTTTTTTACACCAGTAAGGATGAGCAAACCCTGCGCTCGGAAGCAATCCGCAAACACATCAGGGGAACATCCGCTGCTGAGGATCAGCTGGTGTATCATGAGGAAGATGAAACGTTCAACACTTATGTCTTTAAAACGAAGTCGGAAAAGTATATTGTAATTGGTTCAGCGAGCACCCTGACCAATGAATACCGGGTCCTGGATGCCGGGCGTCCGGACGAAGAGATGAGGGTAATCCAACCGAGGATCAGGGGACTGGAATACTCGCTTTCCCATTTCGGTGACCATTTTTTTATTGTTACCAACCTGGATGCGAAGAATTTCAGGTTAATGAAGGCACCGGTCGATAAAACCACAAAGGAACACTGGTCCGAAGTGATCCCTCACAGAAGCGATGTGATGCTTGAGAGGATCGATCTCTTTAGAAATTTTATGGTGATTGAAGAAAGGAAAGAGGGTTTGAATCATTTGAGAATCATTAATATGCAGGATAATTCCGAGCATTATATTGATTTTTGGGAGGAGGTATACTCAGCCGGCATCTCCTATAATCCGGAGTTTGATACGGAGACCCTCCGGTTCTCTTATACATCACTTACAACACCTGCATCGACATACGATTATGACATGAACAAACGGGAGAAGGTGTTGCTGAAACAGCAGGAGATACTGGGCGATTTCGATCCTGAAAACTACGAAGCGAAAAGAATCTATGGAACTGCGACCGATGGGAAGAGGATTCCTATGAGCATCGTCTACAGGAAAGGATTGAAACTTAACGGGGAAAACCCGACGCTTATTTATGGCTATGGATCATATGGATTTACGATGGACCCCGGGTTCAACTCGGTGAGGCTGAGCCTTCTGGATCGCGGTTTTGTCTATGCCATCGCGCATATCAGGGGTAGCCAGGTATACGGCCGGGAGTGGTATGAAGATGGCAAGCTACTGAATAAAATGAATACATTTACTGACTTTAACAGCTGTTCCGAACAGCTGATCAACAGCGGATATACCAATCCCGACCGGCTTTATGCCATGGGCGGCAGTGCCGGCGGACTGCTAATGGGTGCTGTGATCAACCTACGTCCGGAACTCTATAAAGGGGTAATCGCAGCTGTACCTTTTGTCGATGTGGTAACAACCATGCTCGATGAAACGATTCCTCTAACCACCAGCGAATACGATGAATGGGGTAATCCGAATGACAAGATCTACTACGATTATATGCTCAGCTATTCACCTTACGACCAGGTACAGGAGAAAGAGTATCCGAATATTCTGGTAACTACAGGATTACACGATAGCCAGGTGCAGTACTGGGAACCCGCTAAATGGGTGGCCAAACTGCGTGACATGAAGACAGATGACAATCTTCTGCTATTGTACTGCAACATGGATACGGGTCATGGAGGTGCCAGCGGAAGGTTTAAGCGCCATCGTGAGGCAGCTATGGAGTATGCCTTCCTGCTTATGCTTGAAGGAATTGACGAATAAGGCTTCAATGTTTCGTTACCATTTTTTCGGGCATTACTGGATTTACCAATGTATCTGTATCACACGGCAATGCAACAGGAAAAAGAATTATTTAGCTAATTTTGCGTTTCTGAATGAATATACACAATGTTTATTACTACAAAAACAACGTACCGCATCCGTTATGCAGACACTGATCAGATGGGTGTGGTGTATTATGGAAACTACCCCAGGTTTTATGAAATCGGAAGGTCGGAGATGATCAGGGACCTGGGATACACATACAGGGAGTTGGAAAAAACCGGTGTTTTTATGCCGGTGGCCTCATTAACAGCACAATACAGGATGCCGCTCTATTATGATGAACTGATCACCATTGAAACGAGTATTAAAAAGTTGCCGCAGGCACGCATGGTGTTTTTCCATACGATCTACAATTCCAAACATGAACTGGTACACACAGCGGAGGTGACCCTCGTATTTTTGAGCAAGGAGACCAGTCGTCCGGTAAGGGTGCCCGAATACATGATCAAAGCACTTCAGAAAATGACCAGCCTGGAATAAAAAATAAAGATATACAATATTGAATTTTTTTGATTTTAATTTAGACGATGACCTGCTCGATGCACTTTCCTATATGGGATTCGAGAAGGCGACACCCATACAGGAGCAGGCGATTCCATTGATACTTGAGAACCGCGATATGATTGCCTGTGCCCAGACCGGAACAGGTAAAACAGCAGCCTTTGTACTGCCGGTCCTCCAGAAACTGGTTAACAGGCAGAATAATGGAACAAACACGCTGATTATTGTACCTACACGGGAACTGGCTATACAGATTGAACAGCAGATACAGGGCTTTTCATACTTTCTTAATATCGGGTCCATCGCTATTTATGGTGGTGGAGAGGGCAGGGATTTCACACAGCAGAAGGTGGCTCTCAAGCAAGGTACGGAAATAGTTATCGCAACCCCCGGGAAACTTCTGTCGCACCTGCAGCTGGGGTATGTCGATTTTAGTACAGTTGAGCACCTGATTCTCGACGAGGCCGACAGGATGCTCGATATGGGTTTTATCGATGATATCAACAAGATCATCACCTTTCTTCCAAAGAAAAGGCAGACGCTGATGTTCAGCGCCACCATGCCGGAAAATATCAGGAGGTTTGCCAAGCAGATCCTTTATAAACCCGCCGAGATATCCCTCTCTGCTGCAAAACCGGCTGAAGGAGTGACTCAGCAGGTATACCTGGTCCATGATGAGCAAAAATACAAGTTGCTGAGCCACCTGCTAAGTGAAAGGTCTCATTACGATAGCATTATAATATTTACCTCCACCAAGAGTAAGGTTAATGAGATTGTGCGGTCACTTAACAGGAACGGATACCCATCAAAAGGGATCTCCTCCAACCTCGATCAGAGCGAGCGGGAAGAAGTGGTGCGCGGTTTCAGGTCGAAAAGAACCAGGATCCTTGTTGCCACTGATCTGATGAGTCGGGGAATCGACGTGAAGGAGATTAACCTCGTAGTGAACTTCGATGTACCTCAGGATGCAGAAGATTATGTGCACCGGGTAGGGCGCACAGCCAGGGTAGATGCCGTCGGAGAGGCTATCACCCTGGTAAATCCGGGAGATATGCAGCGGTTCAGGAGGATTGAGACGTTGATTGATAAGGAGTTTCCCAAACAACAGCCACCGACAGAGCTTGGCGAGGGTCCGCAATGGTCCACCGGGCGAAGCTCTCACCGCGGCAGTGGATATTATCACAAGAAAAAAAGAAATTTCCGGAAAGGAAAGCCAGGCAACCGGTGATTTAGCTTGCATGTAACGGGTAAGCACTTATTTCCCATAACAGACACGTATACTCCAATGAAAGTATTCTTACCCCTTTGTAAAAGAATACCTGACTGCCAGCAGGATAGTTTTCCCGGGATACAATTATCGGATGAACCAGATATTGAGATTATACAGCTCTCACGAATTAATACAAATATTAAGAATGGATTCGGACTCTTGACTGCTGGTAGTAAAACTGCATAGGTGATCGATCTGTCTGAGATTTACATGATCATGGTTTCCCTGGTTCTCTGGTTCCCCTGATTTCCCTGGTTCCCCTGATTTCCCTGGTTTCCCTGATTTCCCTGATTTCCCTGGTTTCCCTGGTTTCCCTGATTTCCCTGAT
>CAZIIU010000019.1:64485-67641 GCA_964539395.1 uncultured Bacteroidaceae bacterium | reverse complement strand
AGGTAAAATACTCGAGGATTGTGTAACTCTGGCATATCCCACTTTCTTGGAAGAGTTTTTCCATCGAGAAGTGTGGTACTGTAACATATAATAAATAATAATAATAATAGTTTGTGTTTCATTGATAATAGTTTTAGGTATTAGTTGTAATATATCAGCAGCTCGTTTACATGTTTTTAATTGAGCAAAATATCAGCACCTTGTTTACAGTGACACATTTACATATATGCTGATTCTTTTGAAATCCCCTCTTAATATCCCATTGAGGGGTTTTAAAAGAATCTTTTCGCTCTTGCATGACAGTTTGACTGTCAACGATGTGCTGATATTTTATGTAAACGATGTACTGATATTTAACAATTAGTAAATAACATTGGTAATCGATAGAAGACAATTGAATTACAATTGTTTTACGATTTTTCAGATTATTGATCTCAAAACAGGCCGTACCTGTTCAAAGGGGTTATAAGATTTCTTTTATTTCACCTCCTTTCTTTAATTTTGTTACCAAAACTGGAGTTCTGGTACAGTTTCTATTTTATGAATAAATGCGTAATTCTTTATCTGCCTTTGAATAGGTAAATACCAATAGATAATTTTATCTTTATTAAATGAGGGTAACATACCATGGATTAGTTTCCCTTTAAATACTCCCATCCTTTAGACAACGATTTTTAAAGTTAAGTTTTTTTTTCTTTTCCGGCCAGCTGACCGGAAAAGAAAAATCAAGCTGCTCGAGCATATACATTTTCTGGTCTCTTATATCCCAAGGATTGATGTGGCCTGCGGACATTGTAAAATTCTATATACCACTTCACTTTTTCATGTAATTCCAATCCATCCTCAGATGGTTCAAGATAGATTTTTTCATATTTAAGATTTCGCCAGAATCGCTCGATAAAAATGTTATCAATACATCTTCCCTTACCATCCATACTCAGCTTTGAATCAATATCATTGAATAGGGAGGTGAAAATGTGACTGGTAAACTGGCTCCCCTGGTCTGTATTAATAATCTCAGGCTCCCCATGTACTGCTATAGCTGCCTGTAAACAGGCTTTGCACCATTCGGAGGTCATTGTATTAGACAAGGACCAACCAACAATATAACGGCTGTATAAATCAATGATCGCAACCAGATACATCCAGCCCTCTCCTGCCAGGGGCAAATAGGTTATATCCGTGGCCCACACATGATTGGGGTGGGTTATATGCAGGAATTCATACGTCATTGAACAGTATATTTTTAAATCTGTTGAAAAAGTATATTAATTTGATTTTTTTACTTCCGGAGTTGATGAATCATCTTTAATATCCATTCCTGTATCATTTATGGATTTTAAGAAATGTACTAAAACAAGTTTTTTTCGCTTAGCAGGAGCAACTACTTTAAAATTAATCTAACAGATTGCCTTCAAGTTGTTTCCCTAACCCTCTTACTCGTAAGATGCTTATCCCTCGCTTAAAAAGCCCATATGAAGAAAATGAGCTTGTACTGTTGCTTTTCAACGGCATCATCTCAAATATTAACCACGCAATACTTGAAACTATCGTAAACATATATAAAAAAAATGGAAAATGCAAATAGCTAATTGTCAGGTTTGCCTGTAATTGAATTCAGTAGTTTGCTGTTCGGGGCAGGCAGCTGCCTTGAGCAGCGGTAACGTGAGCAGGGTGGGGTCGAAATATATAGGACATGGAGATAATCGAGTATATGAAGCAGCAGCGGCTGAGGGTGCGCACACCGTTGGGTTCCGTGGAGGTGGAGTCGGGGATCTTCATGGGGAATGTTTGCGTAAAAACCTTAATTTCTGACAGGCAGGTAAGCTTCAGGTATTGCCAAGGTTAACCACCAGATCAAAGTGTAGGAGGCAATTGTATGCTATACACAGTGTTGCAGTTGCCCGGCGGTATTTACAGGGGGTCCCAAACTGCAATTTGATAAAAGAGTAGTATATTTGTAAAGAATTGTTGCAGAATTACAAATAATTAGTATACAAGGTCTTATGGCTGACCAAGGATACTAAATGAAATCCTCATCATTGGATATTGAACTTCCGGTCGTGACAGGATATTATGACATGTATAATTTGTTCGGTAGCGGATTGACCAAAGATGAAGGTTGCAAGTACAGAACTATTTTTTCAGCGGTGTAGGCGGACTCACTGTGTTCTGTTCCCCGGTCGCCATTAGAATTATTGGCTTTGCGATAAAACAGTTCACACACAATTGGAAGGATATTTAACTTAGTCTGTCAATTAGATGAATAAAAAATTTATACCATGAAATTAAGTATCTCTGAGGAACCTGCGCTATCTTAAGAAGGAGAGTTATTCTGAAGAATAAATGAGACAATTGGTGTTGACTATTGTAATGTTCACCTTGATCGCGGATTTCGTGGTTGGTGCCCAGGGGTTCGATGAGCGAATCTACGAGGCGTATATTACTGGGGAAATGGGCGACTGGCACCGGGCAATGGGCGCGATGGAGCAGGTGTGGGAGTCGACCGGTAGTTATGAGATGCTTTACGACCTCGTGGTGGCACAGTATGGCTATATCGCATGGCTGATCTCACAGGAGCAGGATAAGGAAGCACGGGAGTATGTGAAGCGGACAGAGGAGTACCTTGAAATTATATTGGAGCGCTCACCCGGCAATGCCCGGGCGCATGCACTGCTGGGGGCCATTTACGGATACAAGATAGGACTGAGTGCTTACAAGGCGGTGGTATACGGCAGAAGGTCCTTTTCCGAGAATAACCTGGCCCATGAGTTGGATTCACGCGATCCGCAGGTATGGATGGAGAAAGGAAACATAGAGCTATACAAGCCGGTGATCTTTGGCAGCAGCAGTGTTGAGGCGGCGAGGATCTACAGGAAGTCGGTGGAGCTGTATGAGTCGGACCCGGAAGGATTGGAAAATAACTGGCTCTATTTGAATACGCTGAGAAGCCTGGCAGATGCCTATATAGCTTCGGAGATGTACCGTGAGGCGAACACCGTGTACCTGAAAATGTTGCGGGTGGAACCACGGCTGAAATGGCTGCGGGAGAAGGTGTACCCGGAATTTTTAAAGCGATATCAGGGTAAATTCCAGTGACACCAGGGTAAATGTTAGCGATTTCATGGTAAGTTCCAGTAATATCAGGGTAAATTC
>CAZIIU010000019.1:0-64385 GCA_964539395.1 uncultured Bacteroidaceae bacterium | reverse complement strand
ATATCAGGGTAAATTCCGGCGATAACAGGGTAAATTCGAGCGACACCAGGGTAGGTTCCAGCTATATCAGGGTAAAATCCAACGATATCAGGGCAGATTCTGTTGATTGGTAATTCTCACGGGAGCCTGCAAATGTAAAGCAAACCAAAAACCCATAATCCCGGTTATTTTTTTGAAGGAGGTGTTGTTCGCCCTACTCTGTTCATTAATCCTTATCTTTGCAGTAAACATTGATGTTGTATGGGGAAATTTCGTGTACGTTTTGCACCGAGTCCTACAGGACCACTGCATATCGGGGGACTGAGGACAGCGTTGTTCAATTACCTGTTTGCCAAAAAGCACGGGGGAAAGTTTATTTTGCGTATCGAGGATACCGACCGTACCAGGTTTGTTCCGGGCGCGGAGGAGTATATAGTGGAATCGCTCAGTTGGTGCGGAATTGATGCGGATGAAGGGATTGGGGCTGGCAAGCAGGGACCTTACGGACCCTACCGGCAGTCGGAAAGAAAGGATCTTTATGGTGCTTTTGCCGAAAAACTGTTGGACTTGGGGAGCGCCTACTACGCGTTTGATACCCCTGAGGAGCTTGAAAAGTGGAGGAAGGAGTTTGAGGAATGGGGAGAGACTTTCAGCTATGACAGCTCTACAAGAATGCGGATGAGGAATTCACTCACCTATTCTGAGGCGGAGACCAGCCGATTGATTGAGAAGGGGGTGCCCTACGTTCTTCGTTTCAGATTCGCCGGGGATGAGGTCATTACAATGCGCGACCTCGTAAGGGGAGAACTGGAAGTCGGGGCCGGCACCCTCGATGATAAGGTGCTGTTTAAATCGGACGGGATACCCACGTATCACCTGGCGAATGTGGTAGACGACCATGAAATGAAGATCACCCATGTAATCAGGGGAGAGGAATGGCTGCCCTCACTGCCGCTTCATGTTATGCTCTACAAGGCACTTGGCTGGGAGGAGGAGATGCCTGAATTTGCCCATTTACCGCTTTTATTAAAGCCCGACGGGAAGGGTAAATTAAGCAAGCGGGATGGTGACAAAGGGGGTTTTCCTGTGTTTCCTCTGGATTGGAGGGATTCATCCACCGGCGAGGTATCGCCCGGCTATCGTGAAGCAGGCTATTTCCCGGAAGCGTGCATCAATATCCTGGCCTTCCTCGGTTGGAACCCCGGAACGGAGAAGGAACTTTACTCCCTGGATGAGCTGATCAGCGATTTCGACCTGGAGAAGGTCGGACGTTCGGGTGCCAAATTTGATCCGGATAAGGCAAAGTGGTTCAACCACCAGTATTTGCAGCAGCGGCCGGTAGAGGAGCTTGCCCGTGATTTTCGGAAGATCCTTCAGGAGAAAGGCGTTCAGGCTGAAAATGATAAACTGAAGGCGATCATTGAACTTACCCGGGAGCGGGCCGGTTTTGTGGCCGATTTATGGGAGCATGCAGCATTCTTTTTTAAGGCGCCTGAGGAATATGACAAGAAAGCGGTACAGAAGCGGTGGAACAAGGAGAGTTCTGCCATAATGAACACGCTATCAGAATTATTATCGGCTATTGAACCATTTGATGCTGCAACCATTGAAGAGCGGGTGAAGGCAGAGATCGCAGAGCGCGGTTGGAGTATGGGTGCAGTGATGAATTCCTGGCGGCTCCTGCTGGTGGGAGAACTGAAGGGTCCGTCGCTCTTCGCCACCGCGGAGATCCTTGGCAGGAAAGAGGTGACCGATCGTATTAAAAGGGGTATCATTGCTTTGGGCTAGAGATGTTACCAGACGATAATCAATATGTGAATATACACGCCCACCGCTCTGCTGCCGGGAAGAAGGAGTGGGTACTGCACAGCCTGAAGAGCGGGGAGTATCCGCCAGATCCGGTACCAGGCGCTGTCTACTCTGTTGGGATGCATCCCTGGGAGCTTGGCGACATGGATGTTCCCCCTGCATTAAAAATCGTTCGAATGGCTGCGGAGAATCCAATGGTGCTGGCCATTGGTGAGGTTGGACTGGACCGCTACACGGATGTGCCGGGGGAGTTGCAGATGAAGGTTTTCGGGGAACAGGTGGAATTGGCGGAGCTTATGGGGATGCCGGTGATCATCCACGCGGTGAAGAGTTACACGGAACTGATCCGGTTTTCGCGTACCGCCGGTGTGTCAGTACCGATGATCATTCATGGCTACAGGGGTAGCCTGCAAATGGCGGAGGATCTGCTCGGAAGCGGATATTATCTCTCATTCGGGAAGCATTTGCTGGAGTCGGATAAGGTGAGGGAGGTTTTCGGCGCACTGCCGCTGGAGCGTGTTTTCCTGGAAACCGATGAGTCGGATGCGCCTGTCGGGGAGATCTACAGGGCAGCTGCGGAAATAAAGGACATTTCACCCGGGTTGGTACGTTTGCACATGGCAAAGAAAGTCCAAACGATATTTTCAGGGAGGAAGCAGCGTGAATGAAGGGGTATGCAATAGAGACAATGGCTTGCCCGGGTGGATGGCACGTACTGTGCAGCTGCTTGGCGAGGAACGGTGCAGAGGGTTGATGGAAGCGCATGTGCTGGTGGCGGGCATGGGGGGTGTCGGGGCAATGGCCTCCGAGATGCTGGTACGCGCGGGGATCGGGAAGATCACCATAGCCGACTCTGATGTTGTGCAGGCAACCAATATCAACCGGCAGGTTGGGGCTTTCCATTCGACCATTGGAAGGCTGAAAGTTGTGGTGATGAGGGAACGGCTGCTGGATATCAATCCGGCATTGGAAATAGAGGTTTTCGAAGATTACATTGAAGAAGGTACAGTGGAACGGTTGCTTGACGGCGGTTACGATTATGTAGTCGATGCCATCGACACCCTTACGCCGAAGATGTTGCTGATGGAGCTGGCGGTAAAGCAGGGACTTCGGTTGGTAAGTTCTATGGGATCAGGGGGCAGGAGTGATCCTGCGAAAATATTTATTACAGATTTTGAGCGCAGCTACAACTGCAGGCTGGCTTACCTGCTGCGGAAGAAGTTGCGGAAAAGGGGGGTTGAAGGCGGATTTAAAGTGGTTTTCTCGACCGAGCAGGTAAGCAGGGAGCTGTTGGCGGATGCAGAGGATGAACAGTACAAGAAATCCATTCCGGGAACCGTTTCCTATGTGCCGGCGATCTTTGGCTGCATGCTCGCCTCGGTGGTGGTGGAGGGGCTCACGTCGCCTTTGGCATGAAATGTGTTGAAGAAAAAACGGCAACAGTGCAACTATTTTCAGTACATTGCCGTTTAACAAATGTAAAATTTAACGCACATTAAATTAAAAACTATGAGAAAAATTGCAATTCTTTCAATAGCAGCAGTTTTCGTGGCTGTTTCGGCGAATGCCCAGCTTTTTCAGTACGGACTGAAAGCCGGGGTGAATTTTTCCTCGATTTCGATGGATGATATACCCGGGATCTCTGACGGGAACGATGTGTATAGCCTGGTTACAGGGGAGACAGTGACGGGCTACCAGGTGGGTCTGATGACAAGGATCAACATTGCCATGTTCTTTGTTCAGCCTGAGTTATATTTTAACGCTGTTGCCGGATCGGTGGAGCAGGTGGGGGGCAGCAATGAGCTTCTGGAAGTAAAGTTCAAACGATTTGACATTCCGTTGCTGGTGGGTTTAAAGTTCGGGCCGGCACGGATCAACGCCGGACCGGTAGGATCTGCGGTGATTAGTTCGATGAACGACCTGGTGGAGATATCGCAGGACCTGGAGACGCTTACCGGCGGTCTTACCTGGGGTTACCAGGCAGGTATCGGGGTGGACCTGTTCAAAAAGCTTGCGATCGACCTGAGGTATGAGGGTTCGCTGTCGAAATATGGCGACTCGTTTACTGTTGGAAGCACATCGCATAATTTTGATGCCAGGTCGACACAGTATATCGTAACACTGGGTTGGTGGTTCTAGGAAAATGATCATTTTATATGGGCGGGGGTATCTCAAATACCCCCGCTTTTTTTGTACCCTACTCAAGCCATCTCTTCTGGCTGGTGGTATGATCGAACAGTTTTACCTGCAGCAACCGGGCTACTTTCAGTCCCTCTTCGAGCATTTCCGTTCTTTTTCCGTTGGTGAGTGAGATATACCGTTCCTTGCTGTCGACCACAATGCTGAGCCGGTAGGTACGCGAGGACCTGCCGCTTTCCGGCGTCGGGAAGGGCATGGGAGTTACACGCCGGCTGCTGAGCCTGATACGAACCACTGAGACATACTGTGGCGTGGGGATGGGACGCCAGCCACCAATGTAGAACCAAAGAAACCGGTCGTACTTTCTTATCAGCCCGTTCCGGGGGTCGATATTGAAACCCCTGTAGGAGATGCAGAATGGTAGCCCGATAGCGGTTGCAACTGCCGCCTCCGCGTACATCCTGAGGATAAGAAAGACAATGCCAAGCGCCAGTGCGAACCATGGCACCAATTGCAGATTAAACCTTTCATAGGTATACATACTGCAATATAGTTTTTTATTCAGTTAAAGGCTAAAGTTTTTTGGCTTTTGCACTTCCTGTTTTTAATGAAAGAGGTATGACCAATTCGGCAAGCTATGACAAACGGACAAAAGACCTCGATGAATGGATAAAACACAACGACTAAATCGATTTTTTGCATTTCAGGGATTCTGTCAATACGGAGAGAATGATGAAGGATGAATTCATTGTGTCCATGTAAATTACAGAACAAAAGCGATGCAGGAGGCGTACTATTTGTAGTTTTGAAGTAGTAATTATCGCCAATGAAAAGGATCGTCATAACTTTGATTGTAGTAACATTGTTTGTCATTTCCGGATGTGATGACACTCAGACCGAAGTTGAATGCTTACCACAGCGCATTACCCGCATGAGTGCAGAAGGGACGAAAGCAACCTCTGTTACTGCAGATTTCAAGTATGTAGAGGAACGGCTCGACCGTATTGTATGGAGTAATTTTCAGACACACTACTACAGCTACCGGGAGGACGGGAAACTCCTGAAGGTTGAGAGGAAGGATGTTAAGACTTTTCAAAAGCATGAATCGCGGATTTTATACAGTGATGAGCTTGCTGAGAGAATTGATGAATACAGGATGCGGCTGGACCGGTTCTCACACGAAGACCTGGATACGGTGCACACAGGGTATCGTGTTTTTGAATACGACGGTAACAAGCTGGTAATTGAGAAGGTCTTCGGGAAGATGGATGATAGTGAGGATATGGAGCTGAAGCGTTATAATGAGTATATGTATGATATTGCCGGCAATATTGTTCAGTATGTGTCGCTGAACAGTTTCCAGGGCGACACAACAGAGGCATACAGGTATACCTATGACAGCCAGAGGCACCCTTTTTCTTCCCTCACGCTCCTGTTCGAGGGGATGTCGCATGTTAACAACATATTACAGCTGTCAGATTTACAAAAGGATGTGACTTATTACAACCAGATTAAATATACCCCCTCCAGCTTCCCGGAGCAGATCAATGTGAAGCAGGAGAATTACCTTACCGAGGTAGTAAGCATCGATTATACCTGCCGCTAACCCTTGTTCCATGTATCCCGCAGCGGCACGGTTCTGTTGAACACGCATTTGCCCGGCCGGCTGTCGGGATCGACATTGAAGTAGCCGATCCGCTGAAACTGGAAATGGTCGAACGGTTGTGCTTTTGCGAGTCCGGGTTCCACAAATCCCTGTACGATTTTTAGCGAGTCGGGGTTGAGGAAATCCATGAAATCCCTCTCTTTATGTCCGTCGGGTTCCGGATCGCTGAACAGCCTGTCGTATAGTCTGATCTCTGCTTCAACAGCATGGGGAATGCTCACCCAGTGCAGGGTACCCTTCACCTTGCGTCCGATTGCCTCTCCACCACTTTTTGTTGCTTCGTCGTAGGTGCAGTATAGCTCTGTGATATTTCCGCCGGCATCCTTTTTATAGTCGTTGCATCTGATCACGTATGCAGATTTGAGGCGTACTTCCCGGCCGGGGCCGAGCCTGAAGAATTTTTTCGGCGGATCTTCCATGAAATCGTCGCGTTCGATGTAGATTTCACGGGAAAATGGTATCGTGCGACTGCCCATCGATTCGTCCTCCGGGTTGTTGATCGTATCCAGCTCCTCTGTTTTGCCTTCAGGGTAGTTGGTGATAATCACTTTCAGGGGGTCGAGCACCGCCATCACACGGGGTGCTTTTTTGTTCAGGTCCTCCCGCAGGGCGAACTCAAGCAGCGAGACATCATTCAGCGCTTCAACCTTGGTGTAGCCGATACTGTTGATGAAGTTTTTTATTGAAGCGGGAGTATATCCCCTGCGACGCAATCCGCTGAGCGTTGGCATCCGCGGATCGTCCCACCCGCTTACCACTCCATCATTCACCATTTGAAGGAGCTTGCGTTTGCTCATCACAGTGTATGTAATATTAAGGCGGTTGAATTCGATCTGCCGCGGCCTGTAGTCGTCTGTTTTGAGCTGATCGATGAACCAGTCGTACAATGGCCGGTGCACCTCAAATTCAAGGGTGCAGAGCGAGTGTGTGATCCCTTCGAAGTAGTCGCACTGTCCGTGTGCAAAGTCGTACATCGGGTACACTTTCCAGTTGGACCCTGTTCTGTGGTGCGGTCGGTCGATGATCCGGTATATAACCGGGTCGCGCATATGCATGTTGGGCGATGTCATATCGATCCGTGCCCTGAGCACACGCGATCCCCCGGTAAATTCACCGTTGTTCATTCTTTCGAAGAGGTCCAGGTTTTCCTCGGGAGTACGGTTTCGGTAGGGGCTGTCGGTACCGGGAACGTTGGGTGTTCCTTTCTGTTCGGCTATCTTGTCAGAAGGCTGGTCGTCGACATATGCCAGTCCGCGTCTGATCAGGTCGACCGCGAAATCGTACAGCTTACCGAAGTAGTCGGAGGCGTAGAATTCACGATCCTCCCAGTCGTACCCCAGCCAATGGATATCTTCTTTAATGGAGTTGATGTACTCGACCTCCTCCTTCAGCGGGTTGGTATCATCGAAGCGGAGGTTGCATTTTCCGCCATATTTTTCCGCGGTGCCGAAATCGATGTGGATCGCTTTGGCGTGACCGATGTGCAGGTAACCGTTGGGCTCGGGCGGGAAACGTGTATGAACGCGGCCGCTGTTTTTGCCTTCGTGCAAATCCTGCTCGACAAAGGCGTGGATGAAGTTCAGTGACTTGCGCAGGTTTTTCCCGCTGTTGTTCTCGTTGGGTTGTTCCGACATAGTGCTGATCAATTTGGCTTTAAAAGTAGTAATATTTGCTGAGGAAAATTGATTCAGTATATTTACATTGTGGATCATAAAAAACAGATTGATGGGACTGATAAAGATTGAGGGCATGGAGTTTTACGCGTTCCATGGCCACTACAAGGAGGAGCAGATCGTTGGCAATCGCTTCCTGGTCGACCTGGAGATGGAGACCGATTTGTCTGTGCCGGCTGAAAGCGATTCGCTTGAGGATGCGGTGAACTACCAGGCAGCCTACCGCGTGGTGAAGGAGGAGATGAAGCGGGTTAAATCCAACCTCCTGGAGAATATCGGCAAGCGAATCCTGGACGCGATCTACCGTGAGCTTAACGGGATCAGTTCCGTGACGATCACCATTCGCAAGATGAACCCCCCGATGGGCGGACCGATCAAGAATGTGAGTGTAAAAATGACCCGGTAATATGGCGGTAAAAAAATGTCAGAAATGCAACGCTGTCTTCACCTGTGAGGGTGATAATGACTGTTGGTGCGAGAGTGTACAGCTCCACCGGAAGGAGATGATCGAGCTGATGGAGCAGTATACCGACTGCCTTTGCCCGGATTGTTTGCAGGGATATGCAGGGGAGTGACGGGGGATCGCCCGAAGGACGGTTCCGTGTTTCCTAACGTGGGTGCGGCGGTGGTTGGCAGGTGGATATGAAATTTTTTATTCTACTTAAAAATAAGACAATGAACAGGAATACTGTTTTTATATGTTTGACGGTGTTTATTTACGCCTGTTCAGGAGGTTTCGCAGATGTAGATATTGTTCAGACAGAAGATGAGCTTACCATTACCGATGAGGGCCGTCCGGTGCTTACCTACCGGATCAGTGAGCAGATGCCTCCTGAAGGGGTGGATTCGCTGTTCAGGCGATCAGGCTTCATTCACCCGCTCCGCTCGCCTGGCGGGGAGGTGCTGACACAGATCCAGCCACCCGATCATTACCATCATTATGGAATCTGGGGACCGTGGACCAACGTGCAGATCGGTGACCGGAAGATCGATTACTGGAACCTGGGCAAAGGTGAAGGAACGGTGCGTACAAGGGCGATCCTGACCTCTTCTTCGGGACCGGATTATGCGGCGTTCACAGCGTTACAGTCGCATATCGACATCGGTCATGAGGGGGGCGCGCGGGCAACCATCGACGAGTTTTACGAGGTGAGGTACCAGCGCGTTAAAAAGGGGGAATCGCGTTATGTTCTGGACATCACCAGTATATTCCGGAATATGTTGCGGGATGCAATAGTATTTAATGAGTACCGTTACGGGGGCGGGTTATCATTCAGGGCAACAGAGCACTGGAAGGCCGATAACTGCACCGTGTTGACCTCGGAGGGAGTGGAGAGGAACAGTGCAGATGGAACCAGGGGCAGGTGGTGCATTATTGAGGGACAGTCGTCGGTTGATCAGGGGCGTTCGGGCATCCTGTTTATGAGTCATGCTGCCAACCGGGAACATCCGGAACCGATGCGTGTGTGGCCTACAGATATGAGTCATGGCGGACTGATGTTTAATTTCACACCGACACGATATCTTCCCTGGAAAATTGTTCCGGGGAAGGATTACACCCTGCGGTACAGGCTGGTGGTATTTGACGGGTATTTAACGGTCGAGGAAGCTGATGCGTATTGGAATGAATTTTCAGGGAATACGGAGTAAGCGGGTGGTTAGCAGTAAGGTTGAAGTTGCCGGGTTTACCGGGAGGTGCTTAATAGGAATTTCTTATGTGTGAGTATGAATAATTAATTAATTTTGCATACAATGTGGAAGGTTATTGTTGGATTGATTGTTATAAGCTCCGCTGCTCTTCATGGTCAGCCTGCCGGACTCGCCGGTAAATCGGTATTGATTTATACACGTAACGGCGAGGGGTACGTGCATGACAATGTAGAGGTAAGTGTGGAGACGCTGGAGGAGATCTGTGAGGGTTTGGGCATCATAACGGAGCATACCGATGATCCTGAGATTTTCGGGAAGAGGAGGCTTATGAGTTTTGATGCAATCATTTTCTCCAACTCGAATAATGAGGCGTTCCTGAATGATCGGCAGAGGGAGAACTTTAAGGCATTCATCAGATCGGGAAAAGGTTTCATGGGGGTCCATATAGCAATAGGTTCGGAGCGGCAGTGGGATTGGTTCAAGCAGATGATAGGGGGTACTTTTTACAGACATCCGAAACTTCAGCCTTTTGATATCAAAGTGATAGATCGCGGACATATTTCAACAATCCATCTTCCGGAGGTCTGGAAGTGGGAGGATGAGTGTTATTTCAATAAGCACCTGAATCCGGCCATTCATGTGCTTCTGGCTGTTGATCTGACCACAGTCGAAGATAAGAACAAAGAGGAGTTTCCGGGCGATGTTTTCGGTGATCTTTACCCGCTGGCATGGTACCATAACTTTGAGGGCAGCAGGGTATTCTATACATCCCTGGGACATAAGATTGAGTATTACCAGGATGAGAATTTCAGGAAGCACTTGAAGGGAGGCATTGTCTGGATTCTGGAAGATAATTTTTAAAAACTGATCATATGAATAGAATGGTATTTTTTCGTTCAACCGTCCCCGAAGCGGGTGCCTTTCGGAGTGGGAGATTTAAATCGGGTGATTTGATGACATTGTTACAATATTGTTTCATAGCTGTAGCAGTGTTACTGACAGGCTGCGGACAAAAAAGCGATCAGGCGATGGAAGATGATACAATGATCAGATTGATGGTGCTGAATCCCGGACATTTTCATGCTTCACTGGTGCTTAAGGAGATGTACCCCGGTGTTGACAGCACGGTATATGTGTATGCGCCAGGGGGTATGGAGCTGAACGATTATATGACGCGCGTGGAGTCCTATAACAACAGGGAGCAGAACCCGACAGCATGGGATATACAGCTATATACCGGTGACGATTTCCTTAAGAAGATGCTGGAGGAGAAACCCGGGAACACGGTGATTCTGGCGGGTAATAACAGGAACAAGACCAAATATATTACAGCATGTATTAATGCCGGTTTGCATGTTTATTCCGACAAGCCCATGGCGATCGAGCCAGCAGCCTTTGATGAGTTGAAGACAGCTTTGTACAAGGCCAGGGAGGAGGGTTTGCTGCTGTATGATATCATGTCTGAGCGGTTTGAGATTACTACGATGCTTCAAAAGGAGCTTTCTGAACAGGAGCAGATCTTTGGCGGGCTGATAGAGGGAACAGTGGATGATCCGGCGATTACCAAGGAGTCGGTACACCATTTTTTCAAATATGTGTCGGGGAAGCCCCTGCAGCGGCCAGCCTGGTTTTTTGATGTGCGTCAGCAGGGAGAGGCGATCGCTGATGTGGGAACGCACCTGGTGGACCTGATCATGTGGGAGGCTTTCCCCGGTGGTATACAAAATTATGTGGAGGACATTGAGATTTTATCTTCGCGGCGATGGACCACCGATTTAACAGCTGCACAGTTTGAGAAGGTGACCGGGTTTTCAGAGTTTCCCGGTTATCTGTCGAAGTATGTGGTTCGCGACACATTGCGCACGGTAACGAACAGTGCAGTTGATTATACGATCAGGGGGACGCATGCCCGAGTGTCTGTTGAATGGGCCTTTCAGGCGCCGGAGGGGGCCGGCGATACCCATTATTCGATCATGCGGGGCCGGCTGAGCGACCTGGTGATTCGTCAGGGTGCAGAAGAGAATTACCGTCCGGAGCTCTATATCGTGGCAAAGAATAAGGGTACAGCAGGGGCACTGCAGGGGAGCCTGCGCTTGTATGTGGAGGATGTGCTGAATGAGAAATATCCTGGTGTTTCGCTGGAACAGGCAGAGCCGGAGATGTGGCGTTTGAATATCCCGCAAAAGTACAGGGAGAGTCATGAAGCCCATTTTGCAAGTGTTACCAACAAGTTTTTAAGATATGTGGAGGAGGGACGGCTTCCCGAATGGGAGCTGACGCAGATGATAGCGAAGTACTACACCACCACGAAGGCGGTGGAGCTGGCGGAATAGTTGCAACACTGTTGCCTGGGTTTCTGTGAGATAAAAGGTTTGTGTACCATGCAGTGAAGTCGGGATGCACTATTCTCAGAGATCAATTCCTATTGAGATGAAAAAGTTACGCGGCATGCCTGGGTAGTAGTAGCGTGGAGCATTGCTTCCGAAGGAGGGTGCGTTTACCAGGACCATCGAGGCGTAACGGGTGTCGGAGAGGTTGTTGATCCCGGCCGCAATTCTTAATGTAAGGACTTTACGAGGGGTTCCGGCCCCGGCTTCATTCCTTACAGTCCTGGTTCGGGTTCTGTCTCCAACTTCATTCATCATTCCAACACCTGTTCCGGCTCCGACACCTGCCCCGGCTCCAACACCTGCCCCGGCTCCAACACCTGCCCCGGCTCCAACACCTGCCCCGGCTTCAATTCCTGTTCCGGCTCCAGCTCCTGCCCCGGCTCCAACACCTGCCCCTGCTCCAATTCCTGTTCCGGCTTCAATTCCTGTTCCGGCTTCAATTCCTGTTCCGGCTTCAATTCCTGTTCCGGCTCCAGCTCCTGCCCCTGCTCCAGCTCCTGCCCCTGCTCCAGCTCCTGCCCCTGCTCCAACACCTGCCCCTGCTCCAATTCCTGTTCCGGCTTCAATTCCTGTTCCGGCTTCAATTCCTGTTCCGGCTTCAATTCCTGTTCCGGCTCCAGTTTCTGCTCCGGCTCCGACACCTGCCCCTGCTCCAATTCCTGTTCCGGCTCCAGTTTCTGCCCCTGCTCCAATTCCAGATTGTACCACATTTTCAGTTTCAATGTTCGATCTTATCCTGAGTTTCATGTTAAAGGAGACCCTGATGTTGGTGGTAAGGTGACCGTTATAGGCTGCGGTGTTGGCATCGTTCAGCAGTTGCTTTCCCGCATAGCGGATCTCTGTCATCATGCCGAACTTTTGTTGCCATGTTGATTGAAAGCGGGCATGAATCATCTGTGCGGGGATTCCGGGCAGGGCGTTTCCGCTGTAATCGTTTCCATCATCGACAAATTCCGTGAAGCGGTTGCTGTTGAGAAAGATGCTGGTGAAGAGGTTGTTTTCCAATGAGGTAACGGTGCTGCTGATGTCTAATCTGTTGTAGATCTCGATCCCTGAGAGCCGGGCGCTTCCTGCGTTGATCCCGGAGAAGATCTCTTCGCTGACTCTTTTTGTGACCAGCATATTGTGGATGCGGATTGTGTAGGCGGTGATATCGTAATACCATCGTTTACCGGTCGACCATCCGCGGAGGCCGGCATCGAGGTTCCAGCCGGTTTCAGGTTTCAGGCCGGGGTTGACCAGTCCTTCGGGCAGCAGGGTCTCCTCAACTGATGGGGCGGAAAAGCCGTGACCGGCAGAGGCGTGGATGAAATGCTCCTGCGTGATGTTGTAGTTCAGCCCGAGCCTGGGGGACAGCACCGGGTCGTAGCTGTAGCTGCCCGACTGGTTTGCGTTATCGATCTGATAGATCGTCTTAAGACGGTATTTCAGCAGGTTGAGGTTGATTCCGCCTTCGATGTTGAGATTGTTTGCGGGCGACCACCTGGCATGGGCAAAGAGGTTGCCATATTGGCGCGTCTCGCTGTTATGCAGCTGCAGGTCACCCTCTTTCCCGGAGAGGGTTTCAATGATCTTCCAGTTATAAGCTTCATGAAACAGCTCGAAACCGGTCTGCAGGCGGAGGTCATTTTTTACGTACCGGATAAAGTTTCTCAGTCCGACAGATGCAGCGTATTCATCAAGTATATTAAAAGGCCGCGATTCGTAGGGGTCCGACCAGGCGGAGAAGACTACGAGTTTGTTGTGCCAGTGGCTGCTGAAGGCGTGTTGCCAGGAGGCTCCCCCGGTGATCTTTGTGTAGGCTTTGAAGCCTTCAATCGCCAGCCAGTTGGCGGCTGCAATTTCGGGGTTTTCGAGGAAATTGGTCTCGTTTAGTGAGCTGGGGATATGGCCGTCGAGCCGGGTGGTTAGCAGGTGGAAGGTGATGCGGTTTTTATTTGATCCGGTGGTGCCGTGAAGGAAGAGGTGGTCGCGCGTGAAGCTGTTATTCTCGCGGAATCCCTCGGAGGAGGAGCGGGTGTATCCGGCGGTGATAGCGGTGTGTTCCTGCTTCCAGCCGAGGCGGACCGCATGTTTCCGGGTGTTGAACGAGCCGGTTGAGGAGGAGAGGTTCATGGAGGGTCCGTTTTGGGTGGGGTACTGTGCCCGTAGTTTCACCACCCCGCCGAGACCGGATCCATACATCGCAGACGCCGGTCCCTTAAGAATCTCCATACGGGACAAACCAGTCAGGTCCATGTCTTCGATGGCGGAGACACCATCGCCGTTGGTAAGGGGGATCTCCTCGATGTAGGCCCTGATGCGATTGGTGGAGTAAGGTGTGCGGGAGCCTACACCGCGGATCGTAAGGCGGTTGGTGGTGTGGGTACCGGACGACATGAACACGCCCGGGGCGGTGTTCAGCTGTCCGGAAAGGTTGATAGTGTGACCCGCTTCAATGGGGTCGGTTGGGAGGATCGAGAGGCTGCCGGTGGTTTCACTAAGGCGTTGCCCGAAGGGGGTAACGGCGATGGTGACATCCTCGAGGCTGATGGTGTCGGGTTGGGCAGTGAGTGTTCCGGCGGTATTAATTATGACGAGGGATATGAGTAGGTGTTTTGTCATATTCATACATAAAGTTATAATAACAACTGCGTGGGGGATATGTTTACAACATCGGATGTTGAATGAAATTGCCATGACAGCGGTCGGATGCTTTAGTAACAGATGGCGGAAGTGCCATTGTCCGGACCATTCTTAACAGAGGAAAAGGGCTGTTTAATAGTTAACAATCAGATTGTCGAGTGGTCGTTTGGGCACGTGGTGTACCTGGTTTTCGTCGCGCCAGTATTTGATGTCGTCGTTTTGCATCTCTTCGATTATCACTTGCTCGGCAGGTTTGCCGAGCGCGATCACCTGGATGATGGAGAGGTGTTTGGGGAGGTTGAGTACCCTGGCGAGTGCCTCCTTTTTCACTGATGCGATGATACATCCGCCGAGGCCATTTTCTGTAGCGGTGAGCAGGATGCTTTGCGCTGCGAT
This sequence comes from uncultured Bacteroidaceae bacterium, assembly GCA_964539395.1. Classification (GTDB taxonomy): domain Bacteria; phylum Bacteroidota; class Bacteroidia; order Bacteroidales; genus M55B112. Next base: position 50,058 of record CAZIIU010000019.1, on the reverse strand, counting down.
GCCATCGTCGCAGAAGTAGCTGTTGCCCAGGGTAGTGTCGTGCATCTGAACGATATAGGCTGAAGGGCGTTCCCCCGGTACAGGACCGGGCCAGTTGGTGAGATAGCCGGCCCATGCGAGGTTGGGGAATATTTTGTCGTTTAGTTCGCCGGTGTTGGAGAGGTAGTATTTGAGGGTCTGGGCGTTCCTTGCTGAAGCGGAAAGGCGGGCTGCGTCGACCAATTCAAGAAGGGTTTCGCGTGAAATGGTGTGTGATTCGACGAAACGCCGATAGCTTCGATTTTTGAGGATCAGGGCTTTAAGGCTTGACATGGTGCGTTTGTTTTACAACAAAACTAATAAAAATGTAGAATCCGAAAATGTTTTTTTGCAGATACCTTGTGACCATTCGTTTGAACGGGATAAAAGGAGAACAGTTTGCTGATTATGGCATTGAGAGAATAAAAATCCCGGTGCAGTGACCGGGATTCTGTATATAGCATAGATAATTCCAGGGTGAGGGCTATAGTTTCACCTTACACTTCTTTGGAAGCAGGTCCTGGATTTTTTCAACCTCACCACTTTTGAGCGGGCATCCTTTTAGAGTAAGGGTTTTGAGGTTTCTAAGTTCACCGAGTTCAATTGGCAATTCGGTTATCTGGTTACCTGACAGGTCAAGCTTTTTGAGTTTACCCAGCTGTTTTATATCTGCAGGAATGGACACCAGTTTATTATCTTTGATTGTAAGGCCTATAAGAACATCTGAAAACTCGTATATTTCTGAAGGTATCTCTTCAATGGGTTTAGTGATTTTAAGAGAGTAATCGTCCATAACCATCATTACGGGACCATACTTTCCCAGTACGGTCAATGGGCTGTTTGCTGCTTCTTCCTCGGCCATTTCCCAGCCGGCCAACAGGGCAGTGGCTTGTGTTTGCTGTTGTTGGCTTTTCAATGCAGCTTCCTTTCTTGCTTTCTCTGCGAAGTAGGGTTCTGCGGAGGCAAGCAGTGAGGCAAAACGTGTATTGTTCTCTGTCTGGAGGCTGTATTCGATCTGTTTGGATGGGAAAAGCAGATTAATGTTACCATGTTTTGCTTCATTCTCCTTATATTCTTCGATTTGTTGCCTGATACCGAAGATATTCGAGGCGAAATTTCCAAATTTCACATTCAGCTTCTGGTTGGCGAAGTCTGCTTTCTCGAGGGCTTTTTCGAATTGTTTGGTAAAGAAATACGCGTATACCAGGTTTTCAGCGAGTGCCTCAGCAATTTTTTCATTGATACGTGCATCTTTATCATCAAGATCGGCCTGTGCCAAGTCCTCTTCCCACACCTTAATTGCGAGCTCCATGTAAGCCGTTGCATCGGGGTGGTTGAAGTCTTCTCCAAGAAATTCGTATGCTTTACGGGCATCTTCCATGGCCTGTTGCAGTTCCGGATAGATATGGTCCCCACGACCTTTATCCAGATAGTTAATATCGACCTTCTGCGTATAGTATTTAAAGTTCAGAGCCTCGTTCATTTGGTAAAATGCCCACTCAGGTCCGGCTTTTGATATTCGGGCCAGCATAAGGGAGTCGATGTACTCCTTTTTAGACTTATAGGTGGATTCGAGGATAGCTTCCATGAAGTAGCACTCTTTTTCGGCATAGGACTGGGTTCCGTATTTCTCTTTTTCTTCGAGTGCGTATACCACCCTGCCCATTTCGTCCCGGGCCAGGATAATGTTTGCAGGAAGTATTGTCTCAAACTGGTAGTAGAATGTTTCAAGCTCCTTTGCGTCTTTTAGTTTACCACCCCTGGGCACGCAAATATTCTTTGTTTTCTGAACGGTTTTTTTACCGGTGAGGCCAGGATCAGTTTCTTGTGCATAAACAATGGAGAGGTTTTCATAGTTGACGTTTTCCAGGACCACTTCGGGATAATTCACTAAAGTTGCCTCTGTCTTTTTGCTTTTGATATTTTGGGCGCCGATATTGATTGAAAGGCCCAAAGCCAGAACAATAATGATTGGTGTTTTTTTCATGTTGGGTTTTTTTTCTCCGAACAACCAGAGTTGATTCATTTAATGGGATTTTGTTTTATACTGGCAGTAAATATAGTTTCTCATAAGAATGTGTATCTTATGAAACTGTTAAGAAATGCTGAATAATTTAAGCAGGAGTGTTTTAGAACCCAATGGTCTTGATCCGGAAATTTAAGGGGTTTTATCAGAAGCAACATTGACAGCTGAAGGAGTTCTGAATTATATTAGTAGCGTATTGATGTTATCAATGAGACAGGACTTTAACTAATTGTGTAGGTACAATGCTTAATTGAATTACTGGTTAGCCCGGAATTCACAGATTTGTAATGACTATGGAGTTCTGAATTATATTAGTAACGGATTGATGTTATTAATGAGACGGGACTTTAACTAATTGTGTAGGTACAATGCTTAATTGAATTACTGGTTAGCCCGGAATTCACAGATTTGTAATGACTATGGAGTTTGTGTTATGGCAAATTGACGGAAAAAATTTTTAAATTTGCATTCTGAGAGTGGTCGGTTTGCCGAGTGGCTAGGCGCTGGTCTGCAAAACCAGTTACAGCGGTTCGAATCCGCTACCGACCTCCACGTAAAAACCGAACTTTCAGATAATAAGGAAGTTCGGTTTCTTTTTAACCCCCATTTGGCGTACAGTTGGCATATTTTTTGGAAATTTTCTGATTTCACCCTTCACCCGGAATTAGAACAGAAGATTTCCAGTGATGAGTTATATGCGGCATTCAATGAAATTTTTAGCGCAATAAATGAAGCGGCCAATATAAACCTTTCAATACCGGTGGATTCTAATGAAGTACATGAGTCGGGAGGAATTAATTTCTTCATCAATTATGTTGGCCCATTAGGTGGAAGAGGAGATTCGAGGACGGGCACAACATCTTTTTTGGAATTACACAGACAAATGATAAATCTCATTGCGAGCCATCGAAAGGTCAGTGAGGAATTCACTGGATGTATTGAGCTTTTCTCTGACCGCGGTACCACATCTAAACCCGGCAACTACGTCACTATACCAATGGACATTGCAAATGCTTCTGCTGACACCGAACTGGTAGCCCCTGTTAAGTATCACAGTTGCACGATCGGGGAATAAATCCTTCAGGATAAGTGCCCAGATCCATCCAATGGCCGTATGGCCCGATGGGTAGGATCCATCAAGTCTTAATACTTCCTCCTCCCACGGGGTTAGCATCGGGAGATCATTTACCATAAAGGGGCGTGGACGTTGATAAAACCTCTTTGTACTGCCAGTCGACCTGCCCCCGTCCACTCGGGTTTTCTGCATGATTTTGTAAAGACTTGGAGTGACGTCACAACTGATCTTCATTCCAATCGTCGAATTAAATGCTTCAGTGGCTAATGGAAACTGGAGAATAGCATCTCTCTTTGCCTGAGCTTTTCGGGATAGATCTACCTTATTGTATACGGTACATAAATCCAGATCCAGGTCAAATTCATCTGAACCTGTTTCAGGTGGAGGGGGAAGTAGATTGAGCATATCGGGCATTTCTTCCTCCAGATATCCACCTTGATTCCACTCCTTTATACTTAGTGAAAGCAGGTCGTCCTTTGGGAAGGCTGGCCGCGCTTTTCTCTCTTGTGGCGCTTTTAATATTGTGGCTGTTTGCATGTTTCCGTTTTACAGTGTGAAGTAAGCAAGGATATAGCTAAAACATATTGCATCAACCTGAATTATCTGTTAAGTTTATCGGAGACTAAAATCCCTGATTTTTTCTTTGGCACAGGTTTTGCCTTGATTAAACAAAATGCAACCAATGAAAGTGAATGCCATGAAAACAATACGCACTATAATAGCAACAGTCTTTGTCGCAGCAACCATGAATGTTGTTGCCCAGGACTATCCCGAAGAATACCTTGGTTTACCGGGAGACAATCTGAACCTCTATGCCGTGATGGATCTGTTCCAGCAATCGGAGACCCTGGAAGAGTTTGAGCGAAATCTGAATGATAAAGAATCGACGATAAACAACCTCGACCTGAACGGCGATAATTATGTAGATTATATAACAGTTTCAGACTATACAGATGGGAATATACACAATATAGCGCTGCGTGCGGCCCTGGATCGCGACGAACAGCAGGATGTTGCCGTTTTTGTAGTTGAAAAGCTGCAGAATGGTGCCGTCCAGGTTCAGTTGATTGGGGACGAAGCACTATACGGACCTGATTATATCGTTGAGCCCATCTATGCTGAAACACCCAATCCGGGTTACACAGGTAAGACCTACCGAAAAAGTGTAAATGTGGTCACCACTACCTATTATGATATCGCAACCTGGCCGATCATCAGGTTTGTATACCACCCCGGGTATGTTGTTTGGAGGTCAAATTGGTATTATGGATACTATCCCCGGTACTGGCGTCCATGGAGACCCCACTACTGGCACTATTATTACGGCTACCATTATCACTGGCATGACCATTACTACAGGCACTACCGACACTGTAACCGCTACCGTAGCAGGCATTATATCACCTACTACCGACCGCACGTTCGTGTCTACAGTCCTACCGTAATTGTAAATGTAAATAAGGGTCGGTACACAAAAACCTACTCACGACCCGACCAGCGAGTTGCAGGAGAAAAGCACTATACCCGGGTGGCAGCTACCAGGACAAGCAAGAGACATACAACAGTTTCTACCGATCGAAGCGTCAGCCGGACAGGAACGGTGAACTCCCGCCAGGGTGTTCAACGGTCTGCAAATGCTTCCGCCAATGTGAGATCTACTGCTACAACAAGTAATCGTCAGTCAGGTGCAGTTCGGACCACCTCCACACAGAAGAACACCTATACACGTTCAGCAGGTTCACGGACGGGACAGCAGGACGGAACGGCAGTACGCTCCACTACACAAAGAAGCAGCAGAACCACCAGTAAGGTAACTGTACAGCCTTCAGAGAGCAGCCGCACCAGCAGATCTGCCGTTCAGCCGGCCAGCACCAGAAAAAGCACTCCTTCCGTACAGCGAAGCAGTAGCAGAAGCAGTAGCAGGACAACAGTTTCCGGGAGCAGTAACAGAGGCAATAGTCCGGTGACTATGAGCAGCAGTCGAAGTAGCAGCAGGCAGCCAGCTGTTAAGTCCGGCAGCAGCAACAGGAAGAGCAGTTCGTCTGTCAGATCAGGCAGCAGCAACAGGAAGAGCAGTTCGTCTGTCAGGTCAGGCAGCAGCAAGAGCAGTTCTTCTGTCAGGTCAGGCAGCAGCCGGAGTAGTCGAAGCAGTACTGTTCAGCGCAGTTCTTCCGGAGCAAACAGGAGTTCAGCCCGGTCCTCCTCTGGAGACAGCCGCAATAGCAGCAGATCATCCCGCAGATAGAACGTATTGGCGGATTAAAAAGGGGAAAGAAAAAGTTTCGCCGGGGCTTTGCAACTGCATTGTCCCGGCCGTACTTTTATATTGAGGGTGAAGGATAACCATTGTACGATCGAGTGATGGACAAGCATAAAAAAGTCCCTCAGTGAAAGTAATTTCATTGAGGGACTGATGGTTTACCAGGAAATACAGGCTGTTACTTTTCGTTTTTAGCTCCTTTCTCCTTTTTCTCTTCTTCTTTTCCCTCTTTTTTCATCTCCGCCATCTTCTCGACCAGGTCTGGGATTTTATCAAAAAGGGATGAAAGTCCGGATTTTTTATCAGAAGGGATGAAAGAGATCTCCTCTCCTTTGGCAACAAGGAACCCAACCGGGGAGACTCCGATGCCGGCACCAGCGCCGCCGCCTGTCCCCGACTGCCTGGTTTTTGGATCGGTTCCTGTTCCTGTTCCACTGCCGAATCCGGTTCCTATTTTGATCACGGGACGAATAATGAACTCTCCAAGAGTGAATTCATCTCCCAATACTGTCTCTGTCCTGGCGAGGGATTTAACCTGCTCAGATACTTTGTCCAATAAAGCTTCTACATTAATTTCCATGATTTCTGTTTTTTAAAGTGAATATTAATTTGTAGTTAAAAACTATTGATTATTATGCTTGTCTTTGCATGTTTGGCTGTATTTCTTATGCTATCCTATTAGTGTTCGTTTCATCAGTATGTATATACTATCTCCAGGGTATCATCTGCCAGAGAATTGCTGCTAGCCTGGTTCTCACATCCAGGCGTAAAAAAAAGTTGCCTTCAAAGTTTACCTGCAGTTGAATATTCCTGTAACTGTTTGCTGCTGTGAAAGCCGGCACCAGCCAGGCATTAAGCGGGAAATCATCTGTGTCGACGTCCAGTTCAAGCCTGCGTAGCCTGATAGCCCTGGTAACATTCCTGAACTTTTTCAGGAGTTTCCAGCCAGATGACCTGCTGCTTCTTTTCTTCTTCTTAACCTGCTCCTGTTTTGGTTTGCTGCGTTTTCCCATTTTCATCGGATCAATCGTGAAGGGTATAAACAGAACCCAGCAACGGATCTGGAAAAATCCCGCCTTCGGAGTTACGTTTGCAGATACTATACCCGGAAGCAGGAATCTGTACAGGTTCCTGGATGTATCAACCGTTAATATCACAGGTCCCAGCAGGATCCAGAGCAACATAACGGCAAAAAATGCTATAAGGATGTACCAAATCATATTGCAAATCTACATTTCGGTGCTGCATACGGCAATGGCAAATCGGCAACAGTTAAAAAACTATCGGCGAACTGCATTATTATTCCATGAGGCGGGGGAAAAGAGGTAACCGGTAACTATCTTCATCCTGATATTGAGGGTTACCCGGGTGAACGCACAGAATTGCGGTCTGAACGTTGGTGGGAGGGGCCGCAGCCGTACTTGACCCATCGTATACATAATCTGCTCCGGAGGGATTGGTGATGGTGAGAGGGGCCGCAGCCGTACTTGACCCTTCGTATACATAATCTGCTCCGGGGGAATTGGTGATGGTGAGAAGGGCCGAAACCGGGCTTGACTCTTCGGTTCGGGGAGAATATCTGATTGTTGAATAGGTGAACGGTTTGGATGTGTATCAGTTTTTCATTCCATTAGTTTTCCGCACTCCCGGTTACCGGAGCCCAGAGGAATACCCACATTCAGGTCGCCGAGTTCCGCGCGTGCCTGCTCAACAACCTTCATCAGCTCCTCAACTTTTTCAGGATGGTATTTATAAACGTTATACTGCTCACCGGGATCCCGCATCATATTGTACAATTCGGGAGTTTCAATGGTCATTCGAAGGCGTTTTCCTCCATGACCATTCATTCCCGGTTCAGTATCGTACGATTGCCAGGTGTGGGGGAGGACCAGCTTCCAGTTTCCCTTTCGTACTCCATTGAGGTTGTTCTTCCCGTAGTAGTAGAGGATGGTCTCTCTCGGCTCATTGCTGAAATCGCCCATAAATAATGAGCTGATATCCACACCGTCGATTTTCTTTTCCGGCAGGTTTCCCCCGGTGATCGTGGCAAATGTTGGCAGCAGGTCGATGGCACAGCCCAGTTTATTGCACACCATTCCTTGTGGAATTTTAGCGGGCCATTGTACAATGAAAGGAACCCGCTGTCCACCTTCCCAGCTTGTGGTTTTTCCCTCTCTTAGTCCGCCCGACGAACCGGCATGGTTGCCGAAGCAGAGCCATGGTCCATTATCGGTTGTGAAGACAACGATGGTATTATCTTCGATCCCGTTCTCTTTTAAAACATTCATGATTTCTCCAACCGACCAGTCAATTTCCATCATTACATCGCCGTAAAAGCCCTGTTCACTCTTTCCCTTGAATTTTTCTGATACACCCAGTGGGATGTGGCCCATGGTATGTGGTACATAAAGGAAAAAGGGCTGGTTCGCATTCCTACGGATGAAATCAACTGCTTTTTCGGTATACAAGGTGGTGAGTTTGTCCTGGTCGGCCATACTGGTAATGTAACTTTTCACCTCATTTCCTTCAATCAGAGGTAATTCGGGAACAGCTGCCCTCCGGTGGCCCTCAGGAAATTTTTCACCGGTTACATTATCACGGGGCCACATGTCGTTTGAATATGGGAGACCGGTAAATTCATCGAAACCATGTTGCAGGGGGAGGAACTCCTTTTGCCATCCCAGGTGCCATTTTCCGAAGCAGGCAGTCGCGTATCCCTGGTCTTTATACATTTCGGCCATTGTGTACTCTTCCTGATTGATCCCTATTTTATGATGCGGAAAGAGTGCTCCCGAGAATCCAATTCTGTTTGGGTAGCAGCCGGTCATCAATCCTGCACGTGATGCACTGCAGACCGGCTGAGGGGAGTAAAAATTGGTGAATTTTATGCCATTGGCAGCCATTTGGTCAATATTAGGAGTTTCCCATCCGGTAGCACCGTAACAACCAACATCGCCATAGCCCTGATCATCAATAAATATGACAACCACGTTCGGTTTTCGGGCCTCGCCCGGTTTTTCATTGCTGCTGCGGGTGCAACCCGCGATCAGCATGACCAGCAAAAAAGTGTATGAGATAGTTTTCATATGATTTGACTATGCGTTTGCGTTATAAGGCTTTAGTACTATTTTAATTTAAAATTCTGGTTGAGGAGAGGAGCACGATTTCTGTTTTTCCTGCTGCTTTGCGACAAGCAGAATCTATAACCGAATAATCTTCCTCTGCACGGGATCCCATTTTGTACGGCACTTTTCCCTGTAGGAGATGTCTGCCATGGCAATGGTAACGCCTTCTTCGTAGGCCTTTTCAATATCAGACGAAGGGGTACCGCCATTGCGTATACAGTCGACCCACTCTTTCAGGTGGAGGTAGGTCACGTTCCAGATACGGCCTCCGATATTGGTTGAGACGAGCCCCCTGTCTTCGTAGTAGCGTGTTGAGGCGGAGCTTACGGCATCGATGGCGCTTTTGGAAAGGAATCTTCTGCTTATTTCAATCATGGGTGCTGAAGGGTTCACCAGTCCGCGTTTGATCATATCCCGGTATTTCTCGGAGTCTCCATCGGGTGTAACGCTCAAATTATTTCCAACAGTCATCCATGCATCCCGACCGTAAATTGTTCGTGGTCTGTATTTTAACGATGTAAGGTTGGCGCTGTATGTGAGTGTAAAGCCTTTATAGGGATATTCGAAATTGGTATTCAGCACATCGGGAATATCTCCAAAATCGGTAAAGTAGTATTGTCCTCCTGTGGCTACCACAGTATCGGGGATTCCTATTCTCAGCAGCTGGTTTATCGCATCGTACTCATGTGAAAACAGCTGACCGAATAATCCGGTATCATAGTCGAAATAACGTGCCCAGCTATAGTACCGCCTGATACTGAAGGGCACGTCGGGTGAGTTACCCAGCCACTGTTTCCAGTCGATGGATTTTTCGTCACCAGGTTTTGGTTTGCCATTTTTATCGAGGTGTCTGATCCAGGCACCCTCCTCAGAATTGCGGTTGGTAGTAGTCTCGATGAGGGATATCTTTCCGAGCATACCGCGATCAAGAATCTCTTTGGCTTGCTGGAACATTGAGTTTTGCGGGATCTGGTGGCCCATCTGAAACACCTTGTCGCTGCTTTTGACTGCATTATAAAGAGGTTCGATTTCGTCTTCGCGCCTGATAATTGCTTTTTCAGCGTAAATGTGCTTTCCCGCTTTTGCTGCATCGATTGTCATCTGGGCATGGTGGTGATCTGGTGGGGAGATAATAACCGCATCAATGTTCTTGTCTGCCAGCATATCCTGGTAGGTCCTGTATCTTTTTACAGGGTGTTTTTTGGCGATATCTCCACCGGTGAATATATCGTGCTGCGCAATCTCCAGTCCACGTTCAGCATGCTGGTCGAATACGTCGCAGATTCCTGTGATTGCGACATTCAGGTTTCCACTTTTTATTTGTGCATCGAGAGACCCCGTAGCCGCCTTTTTTTCGAATTGGCTTTTCTCCATGAATCCGAGGGCTGCCGAAAGCTGGCGACCACGTACCCCGAATCCAATAATTCCAATTCTGAGGGTATCTCCGCTAGATGTGGTTACAGGTTTTACACTATCCATAAGGTCGCTGATACCAAGTTCATCAACAATCTGTTTTTGCAGGCTGTGTTTGTTATCGTAGTTGGTCTTTCTCAGTATCTGAACACCAAGCAGTCCCAACACCGGTAGTCCTGCCAGCGCTTTCAGCACCTTTCTTCTTCCGGGAGAAGAGGTATTACTCTGATTTTGTCCGCTCATATTTCCATCCGTACTGCTGTTGTTTTCCGGCTGTACGCTCTTGTCCTTTTTATCATTCATCTCTGAGGCCATATATTTTATTTCTTTTTTTGTTTATTGATCAGGCTGTCCAACCCGTAGCATTTTGAAGCGGGGAAAAGTGCAAACAGCAGTATTGTCACAGCCTCGATCAGTGTTTTGTTTACAATCAGGTAGTTACCTTCCAGCGGTATTGAGGCTCCCATGCCGATAAAGGGGGGGTTCATAAAATAGTAGAGTAAAAGCAGGCCTGTGCCGGCGAATGCCGCGATCCGTGTAAACAGACCTAGAATCAGTCCTAGTCCGATGGCGATTAGTCCCCAGGTGTTCAGTGCATCCACAACATTCAGCACACCGCTGTTGGCGATGATCCAATCGGCGAATCCTGAAAGGATCCATTTCGCTTCCGCCAGAAATCCAATCGACGACCATTCGGGGTTCATCAGTTTATAAAGTCCTTCATAAAGGAGGTGCCATCCTATAAGGAAGCGCAGGGCAATAAGGATACCTGTCTGCCATTTTTGATCATTGTTACTTTGCATAAAGTCTGTTTAAGAGTTTGTGTTTTATTGTTGATTTTGAGTATGACTTTCAGGATATTCATGAAAAAACAGGGAATGAAGGTCAAAAATAGTGTTTTCAGATAAATAAGCAAATCTCGGGAATGGAATTACAAAAGTTTTTTGCATAAATACGGGAGTGGTTTTACAAGCCAGGGATTTTTCATAGTTCGTGTGAAAGGGGTACTTTGCCGCCATAATCGACAGCCGCATTGCTGGAGGGTCATCAGAAATCTTTTAATACTAGTTCAGATGAAAGGGTTACTTTGCCGTCATAATCGACAGCCGCATTGCTGGAGGATCATCAGAAATCTTTTAATAAAAACATCCAAATCTTCAAGGAAACTTACTGCAACAGTGCAGCAGAATTTATCTCAACAGGAGCAGGCCCTTCAACAGGAACAGGCCCTTCAACAGGAGCAGGCCCTTCAACAGGAGCGGGGCTTCAACAGGAACAGGGTCTTCAACAGGGACAGGGTCTTCAACAGGGACAGGGTCTTCAACAGGGACAGGGTCTTCAACAGGGACAGGGTCTTCAACAGGAGCAGGGCTTCAACAGGAACAGGGTCTTCAACAGGGACAGGGCTTCAACAGGAACAGGGGCCTTCAATATGAGCAGGCCCTTCAACAGGAGCAGGCACTTCAACAGGAGCAGGCCCTTCAACAGGAACAGGGCCCTTCAACATGAACAGGGTTTTCAACAGGAGCAGGGTCTTCAACAGGAACATGGTTTTTTCCCTGATCGATGATATGGTCGGTTTTACCCCCCTTGTGATCCCGCCGGAAATTGTATAACAGGTACAAATCTGCAGTCAGGTTGAATAATTGTACCAATCTGGTGTAATAGGGTCTTTCCGGTTTTATAGTATAATATGGTTATCCGGGATCAACCTGACAGAGGTTTAACCGGAACTTAATAACTCGTTTTAGTTATTTGTAGTGAAATAGGTTTTTCCTTTGAACAGCCGGTTGAACTGTTCCTGCTTAATGAGGAACACTGTACCCATGTTGAGAGAGGAGGTTATATAATACCCGTCCTTTTCATCGGTCCAGCCTTTTACAGTCACCGGAACCATGGAGGCGCCGGAAAGCTCCAGCCTGAATTCAGGATTTCTTTCGGGATGCATCTCTTCGCTAAACTCCCTGCTGGTGAAATTCCGGATGTTGTTCAGGTATGAATCCATACTGGCCGAGTCGGCTCTTGTACCGCCGATCTCCCAGTAGTCATTGGTTTTTGTTAATACCACGGAGCTGTCGGCCGGGTAGGTGAAAGCTATATTTTGCAGATCTGGTTTCTCAAACTTTGTGATCTGTCCGCTTCGGAAGTTACTTATACCGACCGAGAGGGTCATACCGAGCATACTCTTGGTTTTATATACCTCTTTTTCGTTTCCTTTTCTTACAAAGGTATACGCGTCTGGTTGTTGCTGGTAGGGGTTGCCAGACTGTGCGAAGGTTATGCGGCCAATCACCAGGCTGCCAGCCGGCTTTTCGCCGCTGAACAGTTCCAGTTTGGTACCGGTGGTGTCGTCAACGCTGTATTCGGCCCATGTATCCCGTTTTTGGGTTACAATTTGTGTTACATTCAGATCGTTGAGGGTAGAAAGCAGGTTTTCTACAGCGCCGGTAAAGGCATTGTATTCATTCGTAGCCGTCCTTATCATCCAGTTGTCTCCGGATTTTTCCAGGGAGAAGTGCTCCTGTCCGTTTCCCGGAGCGATCCTTATGGTTGTGATCTCAGCGGGATCGATTGAAAGAAGTTCGCTGCTGAAATTCCCGGTTGCTTTTTTATTGTCGGTGAGGGTTGTGACGAGTGTAAGAACTATCAGCAGTCCCAGGATGGCTGACAGAAGATATACTCTTTTCTTTTTCATGGTTGTTATTTCTTAATTTGGTCAGACATTTTGGTATTTCATAGCAGGGTCGTGACTATTAATCGATGTAATCCGGCTGCATTCTTCTGATTCGTTTAAAGTTTTGCCGCTGCCAGCGGTAAATTCCGATCAGCATAATCAGTACGATGGGAAGCAGGAAGTTAAACCATTTGAGAAATGTTTTTTTCCCATCTTCCAGTTCATCGATTGGCCTGGATGTAACCTGTTTGGTCCGCAGATCGATCAGTCCGGATTCGTCTGTGAGCCAGTCGATCGAGTTGGTCAGCAGATGCAAATTATCTTCATTGATCTGTCCGCCGCGGTTATCATAGTTTACAGCGAAATCGCCATCGGCAAAGACCACCATTTTTGAAGAGGCGTTCCCACGGATCGGTCCTTCGATGGCTGCTGCGATCACCTGTTTAGAGGCGGCAAAGTCGGAGTCTTTCCATTGTCTGCCGGGATCGAGATAGGTGGGTGCCGGTAGCCGGCCCGACTCGTTCGATGTGTGGATCAGTGGGGTGATGCGTATTGCAGAATCGGCAGAAAAACTCATCGGGCTCGCAAAGCTGAAGATTGCCTGTTCGATGCCGCTGGTTACGGGGTGGTCGCTTTTAAAGTCGCTGACGAGCGGGAGGTAGGGGAAGGGAATCTGGCGTTGTATCCTCATTCCTCCCAGGTTCTGCACTACGCTTACCTGTCCGCAGCTGGCATCCACCACGAAGGTTCCCTCAACATGAATCCCTTTGCTACTCAGCCAACCTTCCAGTCCGGTTGTAAGTGCTGATCCTATCCCATTTTGCAAGTCGGCATCCACGCGGTTCATTGCGATAAAGATATTTTTACCCTGCTCAAGGAAGCGATCGAGCTGTTGCAGGTGACTGTCCGGGAAGCTATCTGTGGGAGCAATGATTGCCAGGGTGTTGTAGGGTGCCAGTGCGTTGGCAGTATCCGATAATTCAACCACTTCCGGGAAGTAAAGCACATTTAGATCGGCCATTGCCTGATGCATTGAAGAGAGATCAGGCTCGCCGTGGCCCTGCAGAAAAGCGATCCGCGGTTTATCGGTGACTGACAGTTTTTTGATGGAGGAGGTGAGGTGGTATTCCAGCGGCATTCCATCGAGCACTTGTGGCAGTACTTCCGGAGCCGACTCACCCATTTGTATGGTGGCGCCCATGTAGCAGACCATTGCCTCAAACTTGTCCTTGTTTCTTACCTGCACCTGCATGGGAGGTATTCCGGCCTGTTGCGCCTCCTGTTCCAGTTCAGGATTTTCCGAGGGATCGAGGAATTCGTAGAGGACCATGTTCCCTGAACGCCGTGAATATTCCACGAGCAGGTTGGTAAAGTCGTTTTTTACCTGGACCAGCCGGGGGGGCAGGTTTTCGCTGAAGTAGGCCCTGATGGTTACCGGTTCGTCCAACTCCTTCAGGATCTGCTTCGCGGCTTTGCTAAGGGTAAACTGCTTGTTTTCGGTGACATCCCACCTGACAAAAAAGCGATCCGACAGTACATTGACCAGCAGGATGATGCCGGCGGTGACCAGCAGGCTAATTTTGAGATATTGTAGGCTTTTCATCTTTAAATAGTAATTAATATTTATCTTTCACTTTATTAAGATCCCTTTATGCACTTCTTCTCGAGACAAAGTAGATGGCACCCATCAGTCCGAGGGCAGTGAGTGAGAGGAAGTAGATCAGGTCGCGTGAGTCGATCACCCCCCTGGAGATTGATTCGAAATGGTTGATGGAGCTGAGGAAAAAGAGCAGGTTTCCGAGGAACCCCGGAAAGTTTCCTGCGAGCATGCCGAAAATAAAGTGGAAGAATATGCCGATGAGCAGTGCCACCAGGAAGCTGACAATCTGGTTGTTGGTCATGCTGCTTGCGAACAATCCGATCCCGATATATGCTGCGCTAATGAGAATCAGTCCGAGGTACCCGCTGAAAACGCTTCCATGGTCGACCGGTCCGATGCTGGCCACGGTGATGTAATATGGGATTGTGAGTGCGAGGGTGATCAGGATTAGCAGAAGCATTGCGAGGAATTTGCCGGCGACGATCTGGGTGTAGTTCACCGGCATGGTAATGAGCAGTTCCAGGGTTCCTGTGCGGTTCTCTTCTGCCAGCAACCTCATTGTGATGGCTGGGATGAAAAAGAAGAGCGACCAGTAGGAGACGTTGAAGAAGACCTGCAGGCTTGCCTGACCGCTCAGGAAGATGTCGGCGCCGAAAAGCCAGGTGAAAAATCCGCTGAAACCGAGGAACGCGACGATCATGATGTAGGCAATCAGCGAGTCGAAATAGGCTTTAAGTTCCCTTCTTGAAATGGTGATGATCTGTTTCATTATGTTTTTCTTTTCAATGTTTTATTTTGGAACGGCGGTGTTCGGGTTTTTGTATCAGTTCATGGTGAGTTCCCTGAAGACATCCTCCAGTTTTGTTTCGACGGGTGTCATTTCGGTTATCACCCAGTTGTTTTTCACGCAGAGGTTGAACACCTCGCGGGCAAACGGCAGTTGTTCGGTGCCCTGAAGGAAAAAATAGCCGTTCTCGTTGTATACCGAGCTTACCTGTTCGAGTAGTTTCAGGGATTTGGTGATCTCCTCTTCAGGGGCATCTTCGATGCGGAGTTTCAACATACCTGCGCCTTTGGAGCGGTTCCTGAGTTGTGCAGCGGTACCGTCGGCTACCAGCTTTCCCCGGTGGATGATCATGATCCGGTCGCACGTTGCCTCCACCTCTGCGAGGATGTGTGAGCTCATGATGACAGTTTTCGACTGACCGATCCGTTTGATCAGCTCGCGGATCTCTATAATCTGGTTGGGGTCGAGTCCGGAGGTAGGCTCATCCAGGATCAGCACTTCGGGGTTATGGATCATCGCCTGTGCGAGTCCGACACGCTGCCGGTACCCTTTCGACAGTTCTCCGATTTTTTTATGCTTCTCCTGCTGCAGACCGCATACCGCGATCATCTCCAGGAGCCTTCCGTATATCTCATTCTTCGGGATGTTGTGGATTTCGGCGATAAACCGCAGGTAGTCGATCACAAACATATCTTCATAGAGCGGATTGTTTTCCGGCAGGTACCCGATATGTTTTTTCACCTCCTCCTCATCGACGGCAATGTTTTTGCCCCCGATGGTGATGCTGCCCGATGTAGGGGCCATACAGGAGGTGATTGCCTTCATGGTGGTGGTTTTCCCTGCACCGTTGGGACCGAGAAATCCGAGAATTTCTCCCGTTTTCACCGTGAACGAGATATTGTCGACCGCTCGTTGGTGACCATAGGTTTTTGTCAGGTTAGATACTGAAATGTCCATTGCTTAATGTTTGATAAATAGTTGTTCAATAGCTGGTTATTTCGCTTGTGGTCAGCCGGTTTCCGGTTCACTCTTGTGTTGCCGCTTCCTGCTGCAGCCAGGGAACTCTGCCGGTGTACCGGCGGTTTTCCGGACGTGAAAATAGTGATCATGCAAAAAAAAAACAAACAGCGTAATGTGAGGTGGATTTGGTCTTTAAGAGATTTTAATAAAACTGCAGTTGTTTTAACAAAAATTAACAATTTAATTGTACCGGGGGAACGCAGGTTTGCCGGCAGTTGCAACGTTTTACTGCCGGTCGCTGCCCATCCATTTCGAACAGTCGTTACGTTGGTGCCGGACTAACTCTTGCAGCAAGTTACAGGCAGGAAAGGGTATTTAGTGAGAATATGCCTTGTAACCAGGCTTTTACGATCCGGGGTATTGCTTAGAATCTGTATAAATTACTATGATGTTGTCATATCTCTTTTCGATCTATCACTTAGAAGATAATAATGCATTGTATTTTAGTCGGTAGAATTGAGTAGAATATGCCAGATATATTTCATTATTTTGATATTGACGATCCCCTGTTCGGGCTATTTCCCGGTTTATTAACAATCCTGAACTTACGGTTGAAGTATTTGTTCAGGAAGTGATTATGCGAAATTCACTAATAAAAAGAGATCTCATGGGTGGAATCACCAAAATAAACACCAGCTTTCGCCAGTTTTTACTGAGCCTGGTCTTTGTATCAGCCACAGTTTTATGCATTGACAGATCAGCGCTTGCTACGTTGTCTTCGGAGCTTCAGCAAAACATTGGCTGGTCGGACGGGCAGTTTGGTTTAATAAACAGTGCATTTACGATCGCTAATGCACCTCTGTTTATTCCGGATGGGACGGCTGATGGATAATGTTGGCAATATAAGTTAGAACTACAAATTTTAAACTTCACTATATGAACAGCAGAGAAAGAATTCAAACCACATTGGGCCATAAGGAACCGGATCGTATTCCATATGATTTGGCCGGAACAAACGTAACAGCTATTACCAGGAATGCATACATAAGTGCAATGCAGTTCCGTGGCTTATCAGCTGATATTGGTGATGATGAAACGGACCCTATTCAGCAGATTGTTACTCCGGCTGAAGAGAATTTGGTTTACCTGAAGTCGGATACCCGCCGGATAGGCGCTCAACGAATCACAGAATATCAAAAAAGAAAGCGTGTGGACGGAAACCTGATAGAAGTGACCGATTTCTATGGATGTAACTGGAGATATGAGGCAGGCCATGACATTTATTTTCACCTTATCAGTTCTCCACTGGAGAGTGCTGAATCGATATCAGGCAATCTGCATTTATTGCCTCAAACAGACTGGGAATACTATACCGACGTGCTTCGTAATGTTTTAGATGATCAGATTAGAAAAGTTGGTGATTACTGCGGAATAGCCGACCGCAATACCGCCGGGCTGACTGAAAACAGTCTTCGTATTCGTGGTTACGAAAACTGGTTCATGGACACCGTGATGGACCCTGTTGGAGTGGAATCTTTGCTTGACCGAATAGTTGACGATAAGCTGCGTTATTGGGATGCTATTATCGATTGGGCCATTGAAACCGGTAATACGGATAAAATACAGGTGTTTTCGGAAAGCGATGATCTGGGTTCTCAAACCACCACTATCATCGACCCGGACACGCTGCGAAAAATGGTTATTCCGCGATTGAAAACTATTTTCGCACATCTTAAAAAACGTTTACCGCATGTGAAAATGTTTATGCACAGCTGTGGTGCAATTCGTGAAATTCTGCCCGATTTGATTGAAGCCGGGTTGGATATTCTGAACCCGGTTCAGTTTACCGCTACCGGAATGGATCTGAAAGCGTTGAAACGTGATTTTGGAGATGTCCTTACTTTCTGGGGCGGGGGAGTTGATACGCAATCTACGCTAAACAATGGCAGTCCGCAGCAGGTGGCTGACGAGGTGAAGCGAATTATTGATATCCTTGCCCCGGGAGGTGGTTTTGTATTTGCGCCGGTGCATAATATCCAGGACGATGTTCCTCCCGAAAATTTCTGGGCCATGTGGGATACACTTCAGCAATACGGAAAGTATCATGAATGAGCAGACTGAAAGAGGGGTATTTTACGCAACGATTTGTTACACGATTTACCTGTTAATTAACTCCCATTAGAATCATTTTTAATACTTTTGTTAACAGAGGTATTCTGAAAGATTCGAAAGCATTTTATTTTTCAAAAACGATGATCTCCAGGCACAGCATTGCCGTCTTACCATTTGTAAATATTAGTCCCGACAGGGATGACGAGTACTTTAGTGATGGGGTAACAGAGGAGATCATAAATGCCCTTTGCAGGTACGAGGACTTATATGTTACGTCCCGGACCTCATCTTTTGCCTTTAAAAATCTGACTGCCGATATAAGGGAGATAGGGAAAAAGCTGAATGTGTACTACCTGCTCGAAGGCAGTATTCGCCGTTCCGGTGAGAAAGTTCGCATCACAGCACAGCTTGTCAAGGCCGGTGACGGGTTTCATATCTGGTCTGAGACGTGGGACAGGGAGCTCAGGGAGATTTTCATCCTGCAGGATGAGATTGCCCAAATAATTGCCGGGCGGATAAACAGCAGGATCAGAATGCCTGTTGCACACAAGGAGGGTATAATTGAGAATACAGAAGCGCTGGATCATTACCTCAAAGGCCAATATCTTCTCAATAAATTTATTATAAGCAACAAGGAGGATATCATCCGGCATTTTGAGCATGCCCTGGCCGTTGATCCAAACTTTGAGAAGGCTTATAAGGGATTGTGCGACGCCTATACCTGGCTTAGTTCCGTGGGTGCTTTTGATCCTGTTGAAGGTAATAAAAAGACCGAGGAGTATATCCGGAGCTTGATGCGGCTTAACCCAAACACCCCCGAAGTGTATATGTTGATTTCAGGGAAAAACTTTTGGCTTGAGTGGAACATTCCATTGGCACTTGAAAATATCAACAGGGCTATTGAGCTGAAACCGGGCGGTGCCGATGCTTATGTGCAGAAGGGTATGATTTTAATGACGTTGGGAAAAATTAACGAGGCTTTCGATTCTTTTTATCACTCACAACGACTAAACCCTTACGATGAGGTTACCGAATACTGTATCGGATTCCTGCACTCGCTTTTAAATGAGAACGAGAAGGCGATGGAACTGGTGAAAAGAAGCTTTAATACCCTTTCGCTGTGGGATGCGCATTTCTTTCTGAGCGTAGAGACGCTTTGCAAGCTGAACCGTTTTGACGAATCGTGGGAGATCATTTGCGAAAAGGAGAAGATAGAGAGTTTTGCCTACCTGATGCCATTCATTAAAGGATTGTTTTACTCCATTCAAGGCGATAAGAATCAAGCAATAAGCGAGATTGGCGTCCTGGAGGACGAGCTGCGGGACAATCCCCAGATGGGAATGCCTTTTTACTATTATCTTTGTAAAATCTATATCAACCTTAACGAGTCTAAGAAGGCACTCGAGCACTTCGAAAAGGGAATACAGTTCAGGGCATCACCCCTGTTGTTTGCAAAAATTGACTGCGCGTTTGAAAGTTTACGCAGTGAACCCCGGTTTCAAAAAGCACTGAAGTGGCTGGATATTAATGTGCCGGATGCCAACCCTCCAAAGACAAAGTACAGGCGCACAGTCTTCAGCATTCAGCAAGCAAAGGAGATTGAGGGTAAGCTAAACAGACTTATGGAAACCGAAAAACCTTATCTCAACCCACGTCTCAGTTTGCCCGATTTGGCTGAGCAGGTCGATATCTCCACCAACCAGCTTTCACAATTTCTAAATGAACATCTCAAAAAGAATTTTTACGATTATGTGAATTCATTCAGGTTACAGGAGTATCATAGCTTATGCGAAAATCCAAAGTACGCCCATCTCTCCATTCTGGGCCTGGCCTATGAGTGCGGTTTCAACTCAAAAACCACCTTTAATGCCTTTTTTAAGCGAGAGATGGGGGTAAAGCCATCGGAATTGAGATCCTCAAAACCTTCAGAATGAGATACCCTGCACATTATTCAGGTCTTTTGTGAATCGTCAAAGAAATACTGCCAGTCATAGTAAAACCTTTTGTCCGCCAATTTCCCCGTACCTTTTCCTTTCCAATGATCTGTTTATTTAATACAGTGATATACAGATACAAAGCGAACCAATAAAAATTGGATAGGTTCGCCCCTACACTTTCAGCCGAAAAGCTTTAAGCAAGCAGCCATCTTTGCATTTGAAATATTTTAATCAGCTGCAATATGAAACGTTTAGTGATCTTTTTCTTTCCGGTTCTTGTTATTACAAGCACCTGTTTTTCGCAAAAGTATACACAAACCCTCAGGGGAAAGGTGGTCGATAAAGAGACCCGGCAGTCAATACCATTTGCTACGATAGCCCTGCAGGCGAATGGTTCGATGCGGGGTACTATTACCGATGAGGCCGGAAACTACCGTCTGGAAGAGGTACCTGTTGGCAGGGCCACACTTCATGTTGGTTTTGTGGGATATGAGGGTATAACCATTCCCAATATCGAGGTGACATCCGGCAGGGAGTCAATAGTAAATATAGAACTGGTTGAGAGCACCATAGCACTTGAGGAGGTGGTAGTAAGGGCAAGCGTTAACAAAGAGAAACCCATTAACACATTTGCATCTGCCAGTGCGCGCACCTTCTCAGTTGAGGAGGCTCAGCGCTATGCAGGTGCAGGTTATGATGTATCGCGATTGGCAATGAATTTTGCAGGAGTAAAATCTACCGACGATACCCAGAATGAGATAGTAATTCGCGGCAATTCACCGATAGGTATGCTTTTCAGGCTAGATGGGATTGATATCCCCAATCTCAACCATTTTGGCGATGGCAGCGCCTCGGGAGGGATTGTAAGTATGCTCAATGTGAATACGCTGGCCAACTCCGATTTTATTACCGGGGCATTTCCAGCGGAGTACAGCAATACCACTTCAGGTGTTTTTGATCTCAAAACCAGAAACGGAAACAACCAGAAACATGAGTTTATTGGTCAGTTCGCCCTTATGGGTACGGAACTCAGCGCCGAGGGTCCGATTTCGAAGAAAGTTGGTTCCTCCTATCTTATTAACTACAGGTATTCAACCGTTCAGTTGCTTAATGCGGTTGTCGATCTGAAGATGCCTTCCCTGCCAACCTATCAGGATGGCCTTTTTAAACTTAATTTTCCTTCCGGAGGTAAGGGTACAACTTCAATCATCGCTTTTGGAGGTACCAACCGGATCGACTGGGTTGAGAGCACACGCGACACTTCGGAGGCCAAAGCCGATATGGCTACCCTGTTGAATTACGATACAGATGAGTATATCGACAGCAGGAGCGGGGTAATTGGGTTAACCCATACCCGCAGTTTTGGAGAGCGATCTTACCTGGGAGTTATCCTTTCGGCTTCAACCGTTGTCAATCTTTATCGGGTGGATTCGGTGAGCAATATTGACAGAACCCCCCATCTATGGTCCGGTTCTGAATATCAACGTACCAAATACGCGACAAGGATTTTTATGAACACCAAATTGAATGGCAGAAACAGCATTCGAACCGGGCTAACCATCGAGAGACAGGATTTTGGACTGAACGACAGTATACTGCATCCGGGCAGAGGGGTTTATAGAACTTTGCATGATTACAATGGACATGATTATTTTACCCAGCCTTATATGCAATGGCAGCACAGGGTGAACCAGGAGGTGCGTTTGAATGTTGGATTGAGCACCAACTACCAGCACTCAACAGGACATATCTCTGTTGAACCCAGGGCCGGCTTAAACTGGGAACCTGTTAAGGGGAATACTTTTAGCCTGGCTTACGGATTACATTCATTGTCCACCCCGGTTGAGGTTTTGCAGAGCAAGGTTATGGATGCAAATGGTGTATACACTACTCCGAATACTAATTTGGGTTTTACAAAAAGCCACCACTTTGTGATGAGCTATGATAAGATATTCTCGGGCAAGGTGAGGCTGAAAACGGAGGTATACTACCAGCAAATTTTCAATGCGCTGGTTGAAACAGAGCCAAGTTCCTTTTCGATGCTCAACAGGGCATCGGCATCCAGCCTCGAATTTGGAGCATTAACCAATGGCGGCAGCGGTTTTAATTATGGGGTGGAACTCACAGCCGAGAAGTTTATGGATAAAGGAACCTACTTTCTCTTCACCCTCTCGCTGTTTGAGTCGAAGTACAGGGGGAGTGACAACGTGCTTAGAAACACTGCTTTCAACGGCAACTATGTATTCAACCTACTGGGAGGAAAGGAGTTAAAGATTGGTTCGGGCTCTGGCCGATATATCAAAAGGCTGAATATTGATGGTAAATTCAACCTTGCAGGAGGCAAACGTTACTCACCCATCGACCTGGAAGCATCACGGCATATTGGCTACACCCAGTATGACGAGACCGATGCCTACTCGCAACAGATGCCGATGTACATGAACATAAATCTTAGGACAGGAATAAAGTTCAGTGGAAAATCAACAACCCAGGAGATAGCTGTCAACATTTCCAACCTCACCAATCGCAAAAACCCGTTCTTCATGAAGTACGATCCCCTTACCGATGGACTAAAAACCGTTTATCAGTTTGGACTTATGCCTGATATACTTTACCGGATTATATTTTAAAAAATAGATATAAATTTGCGTATAAAGTCCACATATGATGAAAAAGCTTCGGATTACTGCAATTGTTTTCCTTATGTTCAATGCCATAGGTGCTCTTTGGGGAGGTTTTGGCTTGATTTATGATCCGGGCGGAGAGTTTATGCAGATGCCTTTGGATTTTTTAAGGCATTCCCCATTCACCAGCTACTTAATACCAGGGATTATTCTATTTGTTTTCAACGGATTGTTTTCCCTTATAGCAGCTATTTTTGCAATTATACAGCATCGGATCTATCCGCAGTTCATCATTTTTCAGGGAGCAGTGCTTATGATCTGGCTCACAGTCCAGATAATTATGATTAGAATTTTTTATGCCCCATTACACCTCCCTTTTTATATTATTGCCTTATTCCTCATTATCATTGGCTCGCTATTACTGAGAAACTTAAAAAAAATGTAACCTAAAAAAGATGAAAATGGTCTTGGAACTTAAGTTTATAATCAGTATTGGAATCTTCTTCCTGGTAATTGTTTTGGGATATATCCTTCATAAAACTGGTTTTCCCTACAATGCTTTTCTATTTAACTTGCATAAATTGATATCATTAGGATTCGTGGTTTATTTATCATTTATAATCTACAGTTTTGCAAAGCTGAATGAACTGGCAATTGGTCAATATTTTTTCATTTCGCTGGCAGTTCTCTCTGTGATTGCTTTGTTTACTACCGGCGCATTACTAAGTATGGGCAGGATGTATGAGCTGATGCTAAATATTCACAAAATTGCCACAGTTAGTTTTGCAATTAGCTTTTTATTTGTGCTGTACAAAGTTTTCCTGGTAACGAATTAGTTTTTTTTATGATTAGTAGCCAGGAAGAACTTCGATTACGATCTTTATAAGTACGAGTGATGTAAGTTTATCCCGGTATTCCTTACATGCACTATTTATATAGCGGACCATAGGTGTCGCAGGCCCTGTAGTCTGATGCCTCTTTATCCTGACCGAAGGCTGACCAGGCACTGGGTCTGAATATCCTGTTATCTTCCACGTTGTGCATGCAAACGGGGATCCTCAGGATCGATGCCAGTGTGATCAGGTCGGCGCCAATATGACCGTGGCTGATCGCCCCGTGGTTGGCTCCCCAGTTGGCCATCACTGAATATACTTCGGTAAACGCTCCTTTACCTGTGAGGTTGGGAACGAACCATGTGGTGGGCCAGGTCTCATTGGTGCGTTTGTCGAGTGTTTTATGCACATCATCGGGAATAGTTACAGAGTAGCCTTCGGCAAGTTGTAATACCGGTCCTACTCCTTTCACCAGGTTGATCCGCGACATGGTTACCGGCATGCCCCCTTTGGAGAGGTACTTCGAAGAGTAGCCGCCACCCCTGAAGTATTCGTTTACAGCGGGATACCAGGTTGTTGCATCGAGACATTTCTGTGCCTCCTCTTCTGTGATTTCCCAGAAGGGTTTCATGACAGGGTTGCCATCTTTGTCAGACTGCTGACCTGTTCCATCGAGGGTGGCTGAGCCGGAGTTGATCAGGTGGATAAGGCCGTATTCGGCAAGACCGGTGAGCCGGTGTCCGGTGACCCTTTCAACCGCTTCGGGACTCCAATAGGTCCTTACATCGGCAAAGATTTGAGAAGTGTTACTAAGCAGGTGACCGAACAGCATCGCCACACCGTTGAGGGAGTCATTTTCCGTTGCCATCACGAACGACTGTCTGATCCCGTTCCAGTCGAATGATGAGTTCAGAATCGCCTCAGCGAAGTCCCCATTCGGAAAGTGGTCTGTCCATTGGCGCTGACCCTGGAACCCGGCAGCGATGGAGTTGTGGCCCATTGCCTCCTCACCGTACCCGATCTCTCTCAGGCGGGGATTACCCACCATCAGATCGCGCATGATAATCGTCATCTTTACCACGATCTCCCATACCTCATCCTTCTTTTCGCGGGAGAATTGCTGGTCGGCAGGATTCACATCCTCGCCCTCTTTACAGTTCTTTTTGGTCCACTCAATGGCCTTTTTGAACTCCTCCTCATCATAGATTCCCTCTTCCAGGCGGCGGGTGATCTCGGTCATATCGACATATTCGTTCCGCATGCCCAGGTACTCCTGGAAAAAGTTCTCATTGACGATTGATCCGGCGATCCCCATCGACACTGAGCCTATGGAAAGGTACGACCTCCCTTTCATCGTGGCAGCTGCCAGTCCGGCCTTCGCGAAGCGCAGCAGTTTTTCTGCCACATCGTCGGGGATCTCCTCACTACCGGCGTCCATCACATCCCTGCCGTAGATACCGAACGCGGGAAGTCCCTTCTGGTTGTGTCCGGCAAGTGCCGCTGCTAGATAAACGGCACCCGGCCGTTCCGTGCCGTTGAAGCCCCAGATCGCTTTCGGCAGGTGCGGATCCATGTCGATCGTCTCGCTGCCATAACACCAGCAGGGCGTTACAGTGAGGGAGACCCCCACGCCCTCTCTTCTGAACTTATCGGCCGATGCGGCTGCTTCGGCTACCCCGCCAATGCAGGTGTCGGAGATCACACACTCCACTTTCGATCCGTCTGCATGTCTCAGGTTTTTCTGCAGGAAGGAGGCGGCCAGTATGGCCAGGTTCATCGTCTGGTCCTCGAGCGATTCTCTCACCCCGTTTCTACGTCCGTCGATGGCCGGACGGATTCCGATTTTCGGTTTTGTACCGATCAGTCTCTCTTTACTCATTTTAATTACTTTTGGTTATACACTAATGTTTCAAATTTTCTAAATTATTGCATGTCAGATTATTGATATTAGCTTTTTATCTGAATAGTGCAAATCAATGTCTGATACTATGCACCTGGTCATATCCTCCTGACATATACCTGTTTTTCCGGAATTATCTTTTATATATTTAATTGGCACATTACCAACAATAAATCAACCAGGAAACTTCTGTTTATCATGCTGCTATTTTTTCAGGGTTAATTATGCAATCTTACCATTTATTCCAAAACTGATTCTTATTCGTTTCAATCTGTATAATCCAATCTATTCCTGGATATTATTCCGCTATAATAGGCAATGATCATAAATGCAATCGCTGGTACCCAGTATGCAATTTTGATGTTACCTGACTGATCCGAAACTATTCCCTGTATTTGAGTCAGAAAGGCTGCTCCGGCAATCGCCATCACCATGCCCGCTCCTGCGATTTTAGTATCGGCTCCTAACCCTGTAATTCCTAAACCATAAATAGTAGGGAACATCAAAGACATACAACCCGAGATTCCTATTAATGCATAAATCCCACCAGATCCATCTGCATAAATTGTTATAAGAGACAGTCCGACTGCAAGTAATGCAAGTGTAGTAAGGAGCATTCGCGGCCTGACAAAATTCATAAGTGCGGTGCACACAAAACGGGAAATAACAAACAATACAAGTGAAATGATATAATATGTTGCTCCGGCCTGTTCAGCGGTCCTGGGCAGCAATGCATTCATACCAATCCAATCTGCAAAATTGTAAAAGCCGGCTGCGAGTGGTTCAATGTTTCTAAGAGCTGAGATAATTGTTTCGGTATCGGGGCCCTTTCCCAGTCCTGACATAATCTGATCAAGCTGCAGTTGCTGCATTGAGTATCTGATAGTATATGACCATACGGCAATTTGAGCTCCTACATATAAAAACTGAGCTGCCACTGCCCAGACATAATTTTTGTTTTTAAAGAGCCTGCCAAATGTAGCTTTCAGATCAATTTTCTTATCATCTTCCTTTAGTTTTGGCATTTTAGTTAAACGGATGATAATCAGTAGACAAACCATAATAAAACCAATGACGACATACGTTTTTGAAACAGCATTCAGTTCAAGCCTCTGTATTTTGCCAAGTTCTTCAAGAGGCAAAGCAGCTCTCTCAACTGATGTAAGGGTGTTTAAGCGCGATAAAATAAAAACCTGGGAAATAATTACACCGGTAATGGCCCCGAATGGATTAAAAGATTGTGCAAAGTTCAGCCTTTGGGTAGCTGTTTTAACCGGACCCAGAACATATACGTATGAATTTGTTGATGTCTCCAAAATTGAAAGCCCTGCAAACAGAATGATGAGGGCGAGAAGAAAAAGAAGGAAACTAATATTGATATTATATGCTGAGTAGAGCATTGCGGGGTAAAACATAAATGCTCCCAGGGCATATAAACCCAGACCCAGCAGAACTCCTGATTTATAAGTAAATTTCTTTATATACAATGCAGCAGGTAAGGCAAAAAAGCCGTAACCAAACAGGTAGCACGCTACCTGTATCCATGCTGTTTTTGAATCGGTAAGACTCATAATCCGCTTGAAGGCGGCCAACATGGTATCGGTCAGATTATTGGGTAAGGCCCAGGCAAAAAAGAGACTGGAGAGCAAAATAAATGGCAAAAGAATACCTTTTGGTACGATAGGCGTTTTTTCCATTTCTTCAAATATATCTAAAAAACGTTTTTAATTTTTTCAATAGAGATACCAAACAGTTTGTTCGTTATCTCGTTCAACTTTTCCTCATCACCTGAAATATGAAAAATACGCTGAATGTGTTCCATTTTTTCTCCTGGAGCAAGAAAAGCAGCTGGTGAAGAGCTTTCAATTTCATAAAATGGTCCGAAAATGGAACCGTCTTCCAACGGACCGTCATTATATGCATTTACAGCATCACCGTCGAAAGGATCTTCCTGTTCTCCCCATACGGAGTTTACATAAGACTTTGATCGATCCAAAGACGAGTACCACAGAATAGTATGTTTTTGTTTTACCGGATCGTAACTGCCACAATAATTTAGAGCTCTTTTAGGTGAAACACCTATTTTACTTCTGTATTTTCCGTCGGTTTGAAAATAAATCACTCCGTTATCAATAACTAACCTGTCATCGGGAACCTTTCCAAAATAAACATCATTAACCAGAGAGCCGAGTTCTTTCTCATCGCCTTCCCTGAAAGGAATAAATACAACTCCCTCTTCTGAAGGAGTAAACATACAAAGAATCCAAATCGACAATGCCCCGGTTTCATCATTCCAAGTTGAATCTCCATTGTTGGTAAGAATATTTTGTGATTGATATGAGACCAGGGAAAGGGAATCATCAAGGGTAAAGCCCAAAGATTTTTCCGCCATTTTCCGACTGAAAATCTGCAGTTTGCGATCCAGCATAATATCGAAAGGATAACCTGAAGCATTTCTCAATCTAAACGCTTTATTGAAGTGTATGCTGTTTTCTGATGTATCTACTATCTTATATGCTTCTGTATCTAATTGTTTTGGCACTCTCCAGTTCTCAATAACCTGTTTATCACCTTCATCAAAATATATTGAAAAGGGGCCCCCTTCAGGCCCAAGCCAAATCCTTTCCTCTCCACCGAATGGATTGAAATGTTGGTTCATCTCACCCGATTCAATAAACTTATAATTCAACCAGCCATAGCTCTCACCACTCATCCTGTTATCCGTACTGGTCATTACTCTACCCTGCCAGTCAGGAACAACTATTAATGAGGCATCGCTCTCCTTGTCACGCAGTTCTCTAAACCCGATATTATATTTGGATAAAAAATGCAGGTCATACGCATATGATCCCGGTGAAGGTTGGTTTTTCATAGCTTCATTTTTTTTATTGGAAGAATTACAACTGAGCATTAAAAGCACCGGACACGCCAAAAAGATTCTTAGGAGTGTTTTTAATGTTGTTTTTTTTAGGATTGCTTTCATTGAAACTTTATATTTCTGTTTAGCACAGGCTAGCTATCTCAATTCCTTAAAGTACACATACCGGTCTTCAGAAGGCCTTTTTACAGGATCTGGTTGATACACCCTTATATCAAATGAGTTGCGCACAATCTGTCGGGCTTCAGTCAGATTCTCCACTGCTTCGGCTGCGATTGCCTGGATGATGATGTTCCCGATGGTTGCACCCTCTACGGGACCCGACACCACGCTACGTTCGCAGATGGAGGCGGTTTGCTGTGAGAGGTATTCCGACTGGCACCCCCCGCCGGTGAGATGGAGGGTTAAAAAATCCCTCTTCATCATTTTTTCCAGTTTTTCCATATTCAGCCTGAAGGCCATGCAGAGGCTGTCGTAGGCGCATTTGAAGTAGCCGGCGGGGTTTTCCGGCGGGGGCTGACCTGTAGCCTCAAAAAACCGGTCGAAAGCCGACCGCATATCGTCAGGGTTATAGAACATCTCGTTTTCGGGGTAGACCAGGTTGGTGCAGTCCGACTCCAGCGCCAGCTGCTCGATTTCGTCGTAATCATATTGGTTGTCGAAAGATGCCTTCAGTCCCTGTACCAACCAGAGGCCATTGATATTTTTCAACACACGATACCGGTCGAGATATGCCCTTTCGTTGGTAAATCCCTCATTCAGTGCATATTCAGTAGTCACCGGCTCTTGAGAAACAGTCCCCACTATGCACCAGGTACCGGTTGCAATAAACGCATATTCATCCTCCTCAGCCGGTATCGCGGTAACTGCGCAGGCGGTATCGTGTGCGCATACGGCAACCACTTTCGGCGCACCGGTGCCATTTCCTTTTTCATTGTCATGCTCCTCTACCGTGTGATCGCCTTTTGCAGTGGTTCCTGCCTGCTCTGCCGGGCGAATGCCGGATATTGCGGCAGCGTTGCGATCCGCCGGCACGGCTTCGCGGTATGGACCCAGGGTTGTTCCTGCAGGGATGATCGTGCCGAACACCTTCGGGTCGAGGTTGAGTTTAGCAGCGATCTCTTTATTGATGGTGTTGCCTTTGACGTTGAGGAGCTGCGATGTTGAGGCGATGGTGGTTTCGTTGCGTTGTTGACCGCTGAGAATATAGGTGATGTAGCAGGGCATGAAAAGGATGGTACCGATA
This sequence comes from uncultured Bacteroidaceae bacterium, assembly GCA_964539395.1. GTDB lineage: Bacteria > Bacteroidota > Bacteroidia > Bacteroidales > M55B112. The sequence continues at coordinate 20,590 of CAZIIU010000019.1, read as the reverse complement.
TGGGGGATGAGACCGCTGTCGCGGATCGATAGCAGGTGGAAGAGGGTATTGAAATCGTAAAAGTTGATACCGGTTTTCGCGAATGTGTCGGCAGGACTCATCTCACGCGACCATTTTTCCTGCATTCCTTTGGTGCGTGCATCGCGATATGCCACCGGCTCGTCGAGCAGGTTGCCCGTTTTGTCGAGCAAAACGAAATCGACACCCCATGAGTCGACCGCGATACTTTCTACATGACCGTCGGCGGTGGATACTGCCTGCTGAATGCCTTTTTTAATTTCGCTGGTGATCAGATCGATGTTCCATCGCTCGTGACCGTCGATGGTTCTGATCTCGTTGTTGAAACGGTGTTTTTCTTCATAGGTGAGGCGTCCGTTGGCAATCGTTCCCAGCATGATGCGGATGCTGGCCGCACCCATGTCGACCGCAATGCATCTGAAGGTGTTTTGTGTCATTGCATTATTGTTGTTACAAGTCCGCCAAATTATGGAGGTTAAAGGTAAAAGTAAATGTTTAAAATACATATATTTGTATATTATTTAAACATATAATTCGGTTATGGGATACAGGTATCCACCAGAAACAGGTGATCCATCGGGTGTTGCGCAGGATTTTGATAAAATAAGGATAAATATACAATGTTGCCGTTACTGGTGGCTGAGCCGTTGGAAGCACGAGCGGTTGTCGTATCCATTCTGGCGTTTATATTACAACTTCAACGAAGGGGCTTCCGTTTTCTACCGGCAGCGGATCGGGCTCGGACCGGAGAGTATCTTGCTGATCCCACCATTCACCCCGTTTTCGACCGACATGGAAGGTGCAGGGGAGGAGTACGGTCTGGAGGGGGGATGGATTAAGTCGCAGGAGATCGAGGAGCGGTCTGGGCTGGCCGGTCATGTGCTGCATTTGTTTGTCCATTTTAACCTGGGTTATCCGATGGACAGTGTGGCACCGGGTGTGTATGAGATTACGGCGGGTGAGGCAGAATTGGTGACCATCGTTCAGATCGTCGGAAAGCTGAAATCGGGATCCCTCAGTTTCTCACTGGAAGAGACCCTGTTGTTGCATAAGCTCATTACCTCATTGCTAACGCGGCTGCCTGAAGGAATCTGGCGGTCGGAACAGCCGGAAGCGCGGGTGCAAAGGGTGATACAGTATATGAACCGGAACTTTGAAAAGCGGCTGACGAACAGGGAGTTGGCAGGGCTCACCGGCATGGCGGTGAACTCATTTGCCCGGTTGTTTCGTGAACAGACGGGAACCTCACCAATTCGTTACCTGACGAAGATCAGGATTGAAAATTCATGCAACATGCTTTACCACAGCGATACTGATGTGAGCCGGATCGCAGAGGAGTCGGGCTATTCCGACCGGTACTACTTCTCAAAAATGTTCCGGAAGGAGATGGGAATATCACCGGTACGATACAGAAAACAGTTTATGCTGGGGTAAAAGAATAGACATAGTGTGTTAAATGGGCAACCGAGGGAAAATCAGAATGCAGTCTGTGCCGGATTGGCTGGAGAACTTTTCGCTATTGGAAATAAATGGAAATGAAATATATTTGTTGGTCGGAATGAATAAGACAGCCTGCTGTGCAATCCATTCGACCATCAAAAAGTAAGAAGTATACCCCTCAGTTGAGGCTAAATTTCTCAGCGGGGAAAAGACAAATGGACATAAACCGAATAAAAAACTCAATTCTATGAAAGCAGCTAAACTAATCTTACTGTCAGCCCTCAGCCTGTTATTGTTTGGTAATTGCAACCAGCCACCTGTAAACTATCTGAACGAATCCCGTGAAGAGATTGATGCACGTATGGAGTGGTGGGAGGAGGCCCGCTTCGGGTTGTTTATTCATTGGGGATTGTACGCAATCCCGGCTGGTGAATACAAAGGAGAAAAGGTAAAGGGCATTGGTGAGTGGATCATGAACAGCCTTCGGATTCCCATCGCTGAATATGAGCAGTTTGCCTCTCAGTTCAATCCTGTTAAGTTTGACGCCGAAGAGTGGGTGAAGCTGGCAAAGGATGCCGGAATGAAGTATATTGTGATCACCTCCAAACACCATGATGGCTTCTGCTTGTGGGATTCAAAAGTTACCGGCTGGGACATTATGGATGCCACCCCTTTTAAACGGGATATACTGAAAGAGCTGGCCAGTGCCTGTGAAAAGGAGGATATCAAATTGTGTTTTTATTATTCCATCATGGACTGGCACCATCCTGATGCACAGGCAATTTTTGAACCTGATTACAATCAGCGAAGAGACAGTGACAAGACCAATCCCAGGTTCGATCGTTACCTGGAGGAGTATATGAAGCCGCAGTTGAAGGAGTTGCTGACAGGTTACGGAGATATCGGTGTAATGTGGTTCGATGGAGAATGGATCCCGGATTATACTACGGAAATGGCAAAAGATGTGTACAATTATCTCAGGAACATTAAGCCGGACCTGATCATCAACAACCGTGTAGACAAAGGCCGCCAGGGCTATCAGGGGATGACGGCGGAGGGAGATTTCGCTGGAGATTTCGGCACACCGGAGCAAGAGATTCCCTCTACGGGTATTCCTGATGTAAAATGGGAATCCTGTATGACCATGAATGACACCTGGGGGTACAAACATTTTGACGAGAACTGGAAATCAGACACGACCCTGATCCGCAATCTCGTAGATATAGCATCAAAAGGAGGAAACTTTTTGCTGAACGTAGGTCCGACTGCACAAGGATTGATCCCCATTCCGAGTGTTGATCGCCTGAAAGCAATAGGTAGCTGGCTGAAAGTAAACGGGGAGTCAATCTACGGAACGGAAGCAAGTCCGGTGGAGAAGCCTGCATGGGGCAGGTATACCGTGAAAGGCAACCGCATTTATGCACATGTATTTGACTGGCCGGCAGATGGTAAGCTTACCCTTGAAGGGATCGATGGAATTCAGGGGGCATGGCTGCTTGCGGATGCAAATCAGTCGCCGCTCGACATTCAGAAGAGCGATGGAACACTGAGCCTGCAATTGCCTCTGGATGTGATTGACGGAATAGCAGCAGTTGTAGTACTGGAACGGGATTAATATCAGATTAAAAATAGATTCAAAAATAGATTCAAAAATAGATTCAAAAATGGATAAACTCATTTTAAAATCAGACAAAGATTGCAGGTATTCATGTGTGTCGCTCGGAGAAATAATGCTGCGACTGGATCCTGGAGAGGGAAGAATCAGGTCGGCCAGGGAATTCAAAGCCTGGGAGGGTGGTGGAGAGTATAATGTGGCCCGGGGTCTGAGAAAGTGTTTTGGTCTGAATACGGCTGTTGTAACGGCTTTGGCAGACAATGATGTCGGAAGGCTGATTGAGGATTTTATTATGCAGGGAGGTGTGGATACACAGCATATCAAATGGGCTCCTTATGATGGCATTGGGCGGACCGTAAGAAACGGGTTGAACTTTACAGAGCGTGGTTATGGTATCAGGGGAGCGCTCGGTGTATCCGACCGGGGAAATTCTGCAGCATCACAGCTCAGGGCCGGCGATATCGACTGGGATCTTATCTTCGGGGAGCTGGGTTCAAGGTGGTTTCATACGGGGGGAATTTTCGCGGCACTCTCAGAAACCACTGCAGAGGTGTTGGAGGAGGCGATGATCTCAGCCAGGAAGTATGGGACCATCATCTCATATGATCTGAATTACAGGCCGTCACTCTGGAAGTCTATCGGAGGACTCGAAAAGGCCAGGGAGGTTAACACGAAGCTTGCAAAGTATGTTGATGTAATGATTGGTAATGAGGAGGATTTTACTGCCAGCCTGGGTTTTGAAATTGAAGGGGTGGATGAGCAATTGACCAATCTCAATATGGATGGGTATAAAAAAATGATACAGGCAGCAGTTCAGAAATTTTCGAATTTTAAGGTCATTGCCACTACGCTGCGTACGGTTAAATCCGCCAGTATCAACTCCTGGGGTGCAATTTGTTATATGCAGGGCAGGTTTTTTGAGGCCCGGCACCGTGAAGATATTGAGATCCTCGACCGTGTAGGAGGAGGTGACAGCTTTGCTTCCGGACTTATTTACGGTTTTCTGACTACCGGAGATCCCCACAAGGCGGTTGAGTATGGCGCTGCACACGGTGCCCTTGCAATGACAACTCCCGGAGATACTTCCATGGCAAGCCTTGCTGAAGTGGAGAAGCTGATGAAGGGAGGGTCAGCCAGGGTGGTTCGGTGAAATACACCTTTTTGCAGCAGTTTAAATGCATGCCATCATTGTAATCCTGCATTTTGTTAAAGGCTGACTGTTTTATTTCAGATGACCCTAATTTATACCCGGATTTGGAATACGTGCAGGACTTTTTATGTAACAATGGATTGGGCCAGGCAGGCAGCAGCAGTTATTAAGATTGAGAAAACTCCCGGAAACATAGCAGATAACAAATCTATTTTTCAATAAGAGCCGAATAATGAGCAAGACCAGACAACCTGTAGTATCGAAGAAGGTGGTACTGCCTTTTATTCTAATTACCAGTCTTTTTGCCCTTTGGGGCTTTGCCAACGACATTACCAACCCGATGGTGGCAGCGTTCAAGACTGTGATGGAGATTTCAAATGTCAGGGCCGCCCTGGTACAGTTTGCCTTTTACGGCGGGTATGCCACAATGGCCATTCCGGCGGCGATCTTTGTAAAGCGATACAGCTATAAGAAGGGAATTCTTATGGGACTCGCTCTTTACGCCATAGGCGCGCTGCTGTTCTGGCCCGCAGCGCAGTTTGAGATTTTCGAGTTTTTCCTGGTGTCGCTCTACATCCTCACCTTCGGACTGGCATTTCTCGAAACAACCGCCAATCCGTATATCCTGTCGATGGGTGCCCCTGAAACCTCCACCCGAAGGCTCAACCTGGCGCAGTCGTTCAACCCCATGGGCTCCCTTCTGGGGATGTTCGTCGCCTCGAATTTCATACTTTCAAAACTCGATTCCGACAAGCGTGATGCTGCCGGTAACATCATTTTCGAAAGCCTGGGTGAAGCCGAGAAGGCTGTTATCCGCACCCACGATCTGGCTGTGATCCGCGATCCGTATATCATCCTGGGATTCGTGGTGATCACCATGTTCATTATCATTGCCGTTGCACGGATGCCCAAACGGGCAGACGCCGATCACTCGATCCGTTTCAAAGATACCCTGGGCAAGCTGCTTGCCAACAAGCTCTACCGCGAAGGGGTAATCGCCCAGGTTTTCTACGTCGGGGCACAGATTATGTGCTGGACCTTTATCATCCACTACGCCGACAACCTTGGTATCCCCAAGGCGACCGCCCAGAACTACAACATCGTTGCCATGATATTTTTCCTCTCCAGCAGGTTTATTGCCACCTTGCTTATGAAGTTTTTGAATGCACGGCTTCTGCTTATGATCTTTGCCATAGGGGGTATGGCCACCACCACCGGGGTGATCCTTATTGAAGGGATGCTCGGGCTCTACCTGCTGATGGCCGTCTCGATCTTCATGTCGCTGATGTTCCCGACTATTTACGGGATCGCTCTCGAAAACATGGGCGATGAGGCGACCCTCGGTGCTGCCGGACTGGTCATGGCCATAGTCGGGGGAGCCCTCATGCCACCACTGCAGGGCGCCATCATCGACCTGGGCAGGGTGGGACCGCTTCCCGCAGTGAATTTCTCCTTTATCCTGCCATTTATCAGCTTCGTGGTGATTGCCATCTATGGTTACCGGACAGTAAAAGTACACCCAAGGGTTGGATAGTATCCGGTGAACAATTTCAGGCATGATGAAAGATTTCTGGCAGCTTTAGGAAAATTAACAGGGGAGGTTCGAAGATTCTTTCAAAGAGCCAGCAAAAATGAGTGAATACTATTCGGGCATTGCCAGGGATCATCACCTGGAGGTTCGAGGATTCTTTCAGAGAACCGGTTTATTTCGACAGATCTATTATCAGGAAGGTCCTGGAAAACTACCCCGACATACTCGAAAGGCTCTCCAAAGATCTGATTGGATTTGTAATTCAGAAGGTGACGGTGAATTTGCGGGGGAAGTTCAAAAAATCATTCATAAGCTTTTTAGGAGTAAAACCGTGCCGGAGGAATGCAATTTTTTGTAATTTCAGCCTGTAATCAAGCCCTGTACCTGTGAGAATAGCAATCATATCCGATATCCACGAGGATATAGAAAGTCTCCGGAAGGTGGTCCGCCGGATCGAAAAAGCGGGGTACGACCGGCTGGTATGCCTGGGCGATATTTCCGGCTTCAGTGTTCCTTTCTACAGGTACATTGAAAGTCGCAACGCCCACGACTGTCTGTCGCTATTGCGGGAAAACAGTGCCATCATTGTCCCGGGCAATCACGACTACCATGCCGCCCGTATGGTCCCTAAGTATTCCCCGGCGTTTGAGTTCCCGGTCGACTGGTACGAACAGGAGTACAGCGAGCGCAAAGCCATGGCGAACAATGAGATATGGTTACACGAGGAGAACGATCTCGATCCGCTTTACTCGCCGGAAGACCTGGAGTACCTCCGCTCCCTTGCCGAATTCCATGTTATGAAGGATGCCGCTTCGCAGGGCATACTTTTCAGTCACTACATCTGGCCCAACATGTCGGGCTTTGTTAAAGATTTCCGCACCCTCCCCCAGGAGTTCAGCCAGCATTTCGACTTCATGGCCGGGCACGGCTGCTCCATCAGTTTCACCGGTCATGCTCACACGCGCGGCTGCTACATGGCGATCCCCCGGCACTTTCGGCATTACGGGTATGGGCATCGCAGGCTGAATTCTTTTCCGGTATGCGTGGGAATTCCGCCGGTAACACGGCATAAAAACCGCAGCGGTTTTTGTATATTTGATGCAGGGAGGTTACTCTTCCGGGTGGTACGGTGTTAAACTGAATATTGAAATCATGGCTGAGAACAACCTGAACAGGTTTTTTGTCTCGATCGTGTTCCCGTCAATCCTGGCGGTCCTCTTTTTCGTCGTGCTTATTTTCGCGGCGATCATACCGGCTTTCGAGCGGAGCATTATGGAGGGGAAGAAGGAGATGATATCCGAGCTCACCAACACCGCGTGGAGCCTGCTGGATGAGTATCACCAGGAGGTAGCGGGCGATCGCATGCCAGTTGACAGTGCAAAGATGCTGGCTGTGGAACGGATCGGAAAGGTGCGGTACGGGGAGGAGTACAAGGACTATTTCTGGATCATCGATGAACGTCCGGTAATGATCCTTCATCCATACAGACCGGAGCTTAACGGAGCGGATTTAACTGATTACCAGGATCCTGACGGGAAACGGCTCTTCGTGGAGGCGGTAGAGACAGTAGCAACCGGGGGTGAGGGGTACATCGACTACATGTGGCAATGGAAGGATGATTCGACACGCATCGTGCCGAAATTGTCGTATGTGAAGGGGTTTGAACCGTGGGGATGGATCGTCGGTACAGGTATCTACCTGGAGGATGTGCGGATGGAGATCAGGGCACTGACCAACAGGCTGCTGCGAATCACCCTGGTTTTTGCCTTGATGATCAGCGCGATACTTGCCTTTATAATTCGTCAGAGTCTCACCATTGAGCGGCGGCGGAGCAGTGCAGAGCAGAAACTACGGTTGTCGCGACAAAAATACAAATCGCTCGTCGAGGCGTCGACCGAGGGAACGTTGATGATCCTGAAGGAGGAGATCATCTTCTCCAACGTCAAGTTCAGCAGGCTTAGCGGGTTTGATCCTGCGGAAGTACGTAACATGCGGTTTGAGCAACTTTTCAACCTGCAGTGGGGGAAAATGGTCGACCTGTTCAGGGATCCACGGCAGTCGGTGTCGTATGAGACCATACTGAATTGCAGGGACGGAATCGATAAGGAGGTGGTATTGTCAGCGTCGCAGGTCTCGTACGCGGAGGAGAGCGGGTACATCATCGTTGTGAAGGAGGTGAGCACACAGCGGCAGTTGGAGCGTGATACGAAGCGGCTTTCAGAGGAGCTGCAGACCTCGCTGCTGCTGATGAACCAGCCGATCGGTCCGCTGGTGAGTAAACTGTTGCAGTGTCCGACAACCACTACAATCAGTGATGCGGCGCGATTGATGACCCGCAGGAAGCGCAACATTATTTTTATTACCCAAGATGAGTCGGTCATCGGGGTGGTGAACAGCAACGATCTGAAAAAGCGTGTGGTGGCGGCTGGTATTGATCTGTCGCGTCCTGTGATGGAGGTGATGTCATCACCGGTGGAGACAATTTCTGAAAAGGTGTTGTTGTATGAGGTGCTGCTTGCATTGAAGAGCAGGGGGGTTTCTCACCTGGCGACCCTTGATGTGAAAGGTAACATCAGCGGGGTGATCGGATATGAGAACATCCTGGAGATGCACCAGAATACCATAAGTTTTTTGATACGAGAGATTGAGATCGCCGAGGATGTAAACCAACTGGCGCAGATTTACAAACGGGTGCCGGTGCTGGTGAAGGCACTGCTGGAGAGTGGCGACAGGACCGTAAGTATCAACAGGATCATCACATCGGTGGCTGATGCCATGCACAAGCGGGTGGTGGGGTTTGCTATCGAGGAGTTGGGACTGGCGCCCTGCAGGTTTGCCTTTATGGTGATGGGGAGTGAGGGGCGCGGGGAGCAGACCCTGGCCACCGACCAGGACAACGCGATTGTGTATGAGGATGCCAATGGGGGCATTGCGGTTGCAGGTAGTGGTATAGGTGTGTTGACCGGGAAGGGGATGGGTGAAGATGCCGGTGAAAGGTCAGGTGAAGGGTCAGGCCAAGGGACAGGAGTAGGGTCAGATGAAGGGTCAGATGAAGGGTCAGACCAAGGGATAGGCGAAGGGTTAGATGAAGGGTCAGATGACATTACAGATAAAGCGACAGGTGAGGCGGGAAATGAGATGGGCCGAGAGAAGGATGGTAAGGCGGGTAGCGGGATGGGCGACGAGATCCGGTCCTACTTCCTGGAGTTGGGGGAGCGGGTGAACGGTTATTTGCATACCATCGGTTATCAGTATTGTAAGGGGGAGGTGATGGCGAAGAACCCGAAATGGACACAGCCGCTTGAGCGGTGGAAACAGCATTTCACCGGGTGGATCAACAACAGCAATCCGCAGGATATTCTTGAAGCAGCTATATTTTTCGATTTCCGGTACATCCATGGCGACCAGCAGCTGGTGCAGCAGTTGCGCGACCATGTACACAAAGTCTCGGCGAATAAACCGGTATTTTTCTACCACATGGCACAGTCGGTGCTGAAGTTCAAGCCGCCGATGAATATTTTCGGCAGGATCGTCGGTCGCGAATCAGGGGGCGATGCACTGGAGTTGGATATCAAGAAGGCGATGATGCCGGTGCTTGCCTTTATCAGGCTCTACGCGATCAGGGAAAACCTCGGGGCGACCAACAGCATTGAGCGGCTGCATGCATTGGCGGAGCGGAAGCGTATTGACAGCAACAGTTACGAGGAGCTGGTGCAGGCATATGAGCTGATGATGCGGTTGCGGCTGAAATTCCAGGTGGAAAGCATCTCACAGAACGAGGAGCCGGGAAATATGATCGACTTGAACAGACTCTCCCGAATGGAGGCATCGATGTTGAAAAAGACCTTCTCACAGATCTCCGACCTGCAGGCCAAGGTTGGATTTGAGTTTAAAGGATGATCGCACCTGTCAATCAACTGTTTATTGAAAGAAAGGGCCTGTTCCTGTTCGTTGGGCAATTTATTCAGCCTGGCAGTTTTTTTTGCGCGATGCGTATAATCAAGAAGTTGATTTTTTGAGATAATGAATAGTCAAGTTCTCTCTGTGGAAATGCAATATAAAACAAAATCAGGAATAGCGATTTGAATAACCTGTTTCTTCTTTTAAGAAGGTTTCATGTGTATAAGGCGGTAATCTTAATACACACAATTGAAAAGCAAACAATAGAATTTAAAGGATTAACGGTGTGAATGAAACCGGTTTTCATTGCGATGATTGACTCAGTTTACAATTTCAGAACTCCTGAATCGGTAACAAAAAATAATCCAGGTTGATAAAAACAGGCGTATTAATTAAAATTCACTATATTTGCAACGTTGTTGCATTTAAAACAGTTATGCGATGTTTGACCCGTTGGAGATATTACACGCTCATAACCTGATGCGCACCAGTTGCAGAGAGGGAATCCTATCGGTTATTATGAAGGCCGGAGAACCCTTGTCGGAGCAGCAGATCAGGGAACGGCTGGAGGGGAATTACGACCGCACTACTTTCTATCGCTCATTCAAGGTATTACAAGAGAGGAGGATCATCCATAAAATTGTGATCGACAACCAGTTTGCAAAATACGCACTTGACTATTCGGTTACACACAAGCGCAATCATGCGCATTTCTATTGTGAGAATTGCGATAGTGTGCAATGTATGGATGAGGTCGAAGTAACCACTCCTGAATTGCCGGAGGGATACTCCGTCATTAGTACAGAGTTTATTATCAAAGGTTTTTGTAGTCATTGTACAACCACAAATAGACTGGGATGAACCTTTACATGCGACATATTGCTGTATTCCTGTTGGCAGTTTTTCTGATCCCTGCCGGATACCAGGCTGTCCATGTGCTGCAGCACCATTCAGACATCCCCTGCAGTCACCAGTGCAATACGCGGCATCATGCAGGTGCAACAGCTCACCGGCACAACTCAGGACATCCGTTTTCCCCTGCCGGAGATCAGGATGTATACAACAATACGAACCAGGATCGCAGGCACTGTCCGATTGTCGATTTCCGCTTTTCCGTAAAGGATCTGCCTCAGCTTGCCCTACTGCTGAGCAGCCCGGTATCTACTGAAATTCTTCCGGGTTGTCAACTGACCCGCCATTACATAGAAGCGTTTTATTCTCAGCAGAATCCCCGCGCACCACCCAGGTCTCTGACTTCATAAGCTGATGCTCTGTTTGTCTGTCCATAAGGCATGATAGCTGCGTTACACGTCCCCGATAAATACATAGCAGGATTTCACCTTGTTGTGGGACAGGTTGTCTGTCCGACCCTGTGTCATCCTGAGGCTTGCGGGCCGGTTTTGATCCAGCTGACTGACCAGTGGCAGTCCGGGTAGTTTTATTAAGCACATTTTTTCACAAGTAAAACCTGATTAATTTCCTCATGAGATTCCTTCGATGGCTCATCACGGGATTGTGGCTCTGTTCCATTCCTTTGACCGGTCAGACTTATACCCTTTTCGGAAGGGTTACAGACGAAAGGGACCATCCCCTTCACGGTGCTTCAGTGATGATCTCGCCCACCAACGGTGGTGCTGTCACCGGCACTGACGGGAAGTTTCTGCTGGAAAATCTGCCTTCAGGAGAGCTACTTCTTACGATTGCTTTCCTTGGATATGAAAGGTATACAGAAAAGGTGCAACTGCAAGACGACCTCCATTTGGAGGTTCAGCTTGCTCCCGCTTTTCAGTCACTTCACGAAGTGGTGATCACCGATGATTATTCAGATAAGCGAATCGCGGAGGAGCCGCTCAGTATTGAGATTGTGAACGATGCATTTTTGCGGCAGAACCTGGGCGGCAGCCTGATGAAGTCGCTGGAGCGCCTTCCCGGAGTAAGTACGATCGATATTGGTCAGGGGATGTCGAAGCCGGTGATCAGGGGCCTCAGTTTCAACCGCGTGGTGGTGATCGAGAACGGGATCAGGCATGAGGGTCAGCAGTGGGGAGCCGACCATGGACTGGAGATTGACCAGTATGCCAACGACAGGATCGAGGTGATCAAAGGTCCCTCGTCCCTGCTGCACGGATCGGATGCTATCGGGGGAGTAATCGATCTGAAACAGCACGTATTGCCGGAGAAGCAGAGCATCGGAGGGTCTTTCGATCTCACCGGGAATTCAAATAACGCCTTGTTGGGCAGTTCGGTTTCGCTGTTCACGCGCTGGAAGGAGTTTTACATGACGCTGCGGGGTACCTGGGTGGACTATGGTGATTACCGGGTTCCGGCTGATAGTTTAGATATATATTCTTACAGGGCGTCGTTACATGACCGGAGTATGCGGAACACTGCGGGTAACGAGAAGAACCTGCATTTTTCCGCCGGGTGGATCCGCAATGGTTTTTCAAGCCGCCTGTTTGTGAGCAAAATTGCGGGTAGAAGTGGATTTTTTGCCAATGCACACGGACTTGAGCCAAGGAGGGTGGATACGGTGCTGCACGACCGTTCGTCGAGGGATATTCAATTTCCATTTCATCAGGTAAATCATCTGAAAGTGATCAGCCGGACGGCCTGGAGAAAGGAGGCCCGCCACCTTGAGGTTGACCTGGGTTTTCAGCATAATTTCAGGCAGGAGTGGAGCGAATATGTGAGTCACGGTTTCATGCCCGCGCAGTTACCCGACACGCTCAGCTTTCATCCCGACCTTGAAAGGGAGTTCGACAAGGCTGTTTACAGCGGGAACATCAGGAGTGGGGTTCGGCTTGGAGAACGATCGGAGTTAACAGCGGGAATTTCGGCTGAATACCAGAAGAATGCCATTGACGGAAGGGCCTTTATTATTCCTGCCTATACGCAGCACAACCTGGGTTCCTTCCTCTACCTGAAACACAATTTGTCGGAGAGAAGCCTCGTACACGCAGGCATTCGCGTCGACGGCGGGATAATACAGACAGACAGCTATCACGACTGGTTTACCAGTCAGCCCGACCCTTACAATGACTCCCTCCGCTTTTATCTGCAGCGGGCAGATGATCTGGAGCGCTGGTTTTCCAGTCTTACATGGTCGTTGGGGTACAACCTGAACCTTGATCATTTCTCATTGAAACTGAATACCGGAAAGAGCTTCAGAATGCCGATTGCCAAGGAGCTGGCAGCCAACGGCGTGAATTATCACCGCTTCAGCTACGAAGTGGGGAACCCTGCACTTTCCCCGGAGGTCGCCTACCAGGTGGATGGCGGTGTGGAGTGGCAAAACCGGCGGCTGGCCATCGGGATTTCCCCGTTTGCCGGGTACTTTCCTAACTACATCTACCTCAATCCCGGCTACACGCACGACAGGCTCTACGGCAACGGCAACCAGGTGTTCACCTATACACAAAGCAGGGTGTTCCGATATGGCGGGGAGATCCACGCCCATTATCAGTTGCTCGAATCACTGAGGCTGGGTCTGATGGCGGAGTATATCTATTCGGTACAGCTGTCGGGTGCAAAACGGGGCTTTACCCTTCCCTTCTCTCCCCCGGCAACGTTACTGCTGAACGCAAAATATTTCAAGGCGAAGGCATGGATCTTCCGGGCGGGATATTTTTCCCTGGATGTGAGAATGGCAGCGGCGCAACAGCGTATCGTTCCCCCGGAAGAGATCACCGGCGGATTTGTTACGTTGAACATGGGTGCAGGAGGAAAAGTGGCGGTCGGAAAGCAGGAGGTGTCTGTTTCGCTGCAGGTGAGAAACTTGTTGAACAGTAAATATTTTAACCATACCAGCTATTACAGGCTGATCAATGTACCGGAGCCAGGGAGGGGTGTTGTGGTAAATATATCGGTACCATTCGCCGGTGGTATGAAAAAGAGTAAGTGAGACAGGATGTGAAATGGGAATAAATGGAGTGATTTTAAGAAGCACAAGTATTTACAATAAAGTGAATTAAATAGAGGTTGCAGTGCTTTTCGGGGTACTGCTGACAATAGAAAAACTATTACAACAATTAAGAATTAAAAACGATGAAAACAGACATAATGATGAAAAGAGTGATGAAATATTCAGGAATGAAGTACTTTTTGTTGAAGGCCGTATTATTTAAGACCGCATTGGTAAAGAGTGCAATGGCAGATCGCATAGGGTTACAGAGAACACTGGCAAAGGGAACCATGGTTCTGGCTGTCCTGGTTATTATGGCCTCCTGCGGTAAAAGTGAAAAACCGGAGATCGGTTCGTTCGGACTGGGGTATGAAAATTCGAAGGTCGCTTATGTGGGTGACGACCTGCATGTTGAAGCAGAGATTGATGCAGAGGGGACGATTGACAAGATCAGCATAGAGATCCATCCGGAGGGTGAGCATGGCAAGAAGTGGGTTCATTCAGCCCTGGATGAGGGTGAATGGGAAGTGGATACAACATACACAAAATTCTCCGGGCTGAAGAACACAACCTTTCATGAGCATATCGAAATACCGGTTGATGCAGAGCCGGGCGATTATCATTTTCATTTTGAGGTGACTGACATGGAGGGGTACCAGACTGTTATTGAGGAAGAACTTGAAATCAAACTGTCTGATGATGCAATTTCGCCTGAAGTATCCATTTCAACGGCACCAACGGAGAGCCAGGTATTCAGCAATGGCGAATCAATTTCAATCTCCGGTTCCCTGAGTGATGATAAAGCGTTGGGAGGTGTATATATCGGGTTGGTGCGAGAGGATCAGAACTTAACAGATGCAGAGGTGAATGCTTCCAATACGATTACAATGCTGCACATTCATGATTTTGATACGCCAACTTCTCATGATTTTTCAGCCACTATTGCGGTGGGTGCAGCGCAGGACAATAACATTCCGCCAAAGGAAATAAGCGGTGATATTGCCTGGCAATCGGCCAATTACTATATCGTGGTAAAATGCAAAGATGCATTCGGCGGTAACTGGACCTTTTCGGAGCATTATGCGATAGTTATTGACTACTAATTTAAAAAAAGGGCAGGCTTGAAATAAAGCCTGTCCTATACTTTTCCTGGGATTAAGCTTGCATCATTGAAGATTTTCTTATCCGATATGTAAGTATAGGAAGTAAACAAAATGTATTTGATTGGTAAGATGCCTTGGTAAAGTTTGATGTTATGAGAAAAGAGGTATCTGGATAAATTATTTTGGTTGTGTAGAAAAACTTCCGGAATCATATAGCTCGTTAATGGCAGAGAAGTATAAAGTTGCAAATTAATATTTAACAGGCATTAAATAAGAATGAAAAACTATATAATTGTAGCTCCCGTTTTTATTCTTGTTCTGTTAATTTCCTCCTGCGAATTAGGAGAGAATACAGACAGGGAGAAGCCGGTTATTGATTTAACCATGCATGATGCATTTCCGGTGAATTGCGATACGTTGTATTTTGGAGAGTCATTTGATCTAAAAGTACGATTCTCGGATAATGCCGGACTGGGTACTTTCAGTATAGATATACACCATAATTTTGATCATCATTCGCATACTACCGAAGTAACTGAATGTGAGCTTTCTCCAAAGAAAGAACCGGTTCATCCGATTGCTTTTATTGAGGATTATGAAATCCCTCAGGGATTAAAGGAGTATGTGACAAATATAGCAATTCCTTTGGCTTCCGGTGACGGAAACGGATTATATGATGAGGGGGATTATCATTTCTTTATCAGCCTCGTTGACAGGGAGGGGTGGTCGACACAGAAAGGGTTGAGCATTAAGATGCTGCACAGGGAGTGACAGGGCAGGCATCAATGCAGGTCACTCCCCTGCCAGTTTTTACAGGTCTGGAGACAAATGCATGGGTTTGTACAGCACTCTCCTGCCAGTTGTTGCCGGTCTGGAGACAAAGGCGGGGTTTTAACAGCACTCCCCTGCCAGTTGTTGCCGGGACAGGTAAAAGAGGAGCTTACGATGGGACTATCCTCAGTGGATGTGATATTTTTGTCCGTTTATCTCCCATGCAAGGAAGAGATCATACACCTCTTTGTTGATCGGATAATCCCAGCATCCCATTCGGTGGTACATGTTGCCTCCGAAGCCGGTTTTAAACCGGTAGAGGCCATGCATCGGGTGTGACCGGTATGCATTAGGTGCCACACCAAACATATCATACTCCTCGCAACCTGCCTCACCGGCAAGTCGAATCGCCTCCCACTGTAATGCGTAGGTGGCCATCAGGTTTCTCTTGCGATCAGACGAGGCACCGTAAAGGTATGTAGCACGTTTGCCTGAGAGAGCAAGGAACATGGCCACAAGGAATTCACCCTCATGATCGGCCATAAGCAGGCGGATATCCACGTTATCTGTATAAAACTGAGGTCTGTTTTTCAGCACGGTCCAAAAGTATTCCTTGCTATGCAATGTAACACCGTTTCTGAGAGCGGTTTCCCGGTAAAGGGTATACCATGTGTCGAGGTATTCTGATCCATAGCATCTTACCCTGACCCCTCTGCGCCCTGAGAGCCTGATGTTGTATCGTGTCTTTGGCTTCATTTTGTTAAGCAGGTTCTCCCGTGACTCTTTCAGGTTGAGAAAGATCGTGTTCACCGGTAAGTTGTTGCTCAGGCTTTTATGCAGGTTCCAGTTATGGGTATTAAAGTTGATCCTGAATTCCTGGCTGTTGCTTTCGGGCGCTCCGAGCCAGTTTCCTGCATCATCAAAAAAGTCATCCTCTCGGGCCCACGGGCTTTCCCAGGGCAAGTCGTATCTTATCATAATACAGTTGGAGGGTAGGTGCGGGCGCAGGACCTCGGAGAGCTTTTCTAAAAAGAGCCCCTGGTTTTCAAATTCAGGTTCGTCGGTTGGACCGTAGGGTACGTAAGCAATGCAATGGTTTTGGTCGGTATGCCTGATCAGTAAGAGCAGATCGCCCGTGGTGCAATGGCTGGGCGACCAGCCGGGATGCAGGAGATCATCGCTTGCAGCGTAGTCAAATGCAAAAGGTTTGATACCCTGTTGAATTTTCACACCTGCCCAGAAGGAAGTTTGCTGCAGTGTATTGCACCGGCTTATTTCCTGTATTTCTTTTAATTTTACTTTGCAGTACATACCTTATCCTTCTTTCGGTTGCAAAGGTAAGAATGTGTGTTTAAACTGCGAAAAAAGAGGTACTTTTTCCACAGCGATCAATTGATGAAACTCCTTTTACTTTAACCACTGTGTATCCTGTTGAAATCAAATCCTGTTAAATGCTCTTTTCCCCGGCAACAGCATTCAGATTACCTCAGAAAGACAGAAAACAGGAGAAGATTTACAGATGATTGATTATTTTTGGACTCATTTTTGTAATAAACAATAATTAACATTAATGTAACGTTACATAATTTAGTCCGTATAACCAGAATCTATGGAATTTGCTCTAATTGACCTGATTAATGGCTTGCCATGGTGGCAGTTGTTGTTAATTGCTTCTCTCACATCCTTCTCGCTGACCTATATCACAATACCTGTGATAGTTGTTGTTTCCAACCGACTGGGCATTTATGAGAAGAATAAAAAGCGAGGTTCTCACAACGGAAGCATCCCCACATTGGGAGGGGTGGCTATATCTTTCGGTATTGTCATAGCCGCCGCTTTTTTTACTCCTGTACCAGTTGCGCATCATGACAGGTATATTTTAGCAGCGATAGTAATCCTGTTTTTTACAGGACTGAAGGATGATCTGTTGGTTATTGATCCAAAGAAGAAATTACTTGCTCAGATTATGTCCGCTTTAGTGGTGATTCTTTTGGCAGATGTTCGAATCACTACCTTCCATGGTTTTGCCAATATCCACGAAATCTCATATTGGGTAAGTGTAATATTTTCAGTTTTCCTGATTCTTGTTATCATAAATGGATTTAATCTGATTGATGGAATTGACGGGTTATCCTCAGGGGTTGCCATACTCACATCCGTTGCATTTGGAACTTTGTTTATCTTCGCAGGCGCATATGATTCTAGCTTTCGTGCATTTATTCTGGCAGGATCCTTAATTGCATTTTTCAGATTCAATTTATTCAGTAAAGAGAATAAAATATTTTTAGGCGATACAGGTTCACTGACCATTGGTTTTATTATGGCAATAATCACCATAAACTTTCTGGAGTGTAAACAGGTTGAAAGTATCTCAAAATTTATGACCTCCCTTCCCGTCCTGGCCTTCGGGATATTGATCATCCCGCTTTTTGATACTTTGCGTGTTTTTACGATTCGTATTTTTCGCGGAGAATCTCCTTTACATGCTGACCGCAAACATATTCACCACCGGTTGTTGACACTGGGTTTATCTCACTTGAAAGCTACCCTGATAATACTAAGTGCAAATTTGATTATTCTCTTTCTGATCTTAATCTTTAGAGAGCTCTCAGGGATTATTTTAGTGGCAATTATCCTGTTTCTGGCTGCTGGATTGAGCTATATACCGGTTTACCTGATATATAAGCAGGAAAAGAGTCTGGGGAGGAAGAAGTGAAGCGGTTATTGTATATAATCAAGGAAATTGTATCTTATTCTTATTCTGATTCGAATGTTATTCCTTCACTATTATTATGGATAAACTCATATTGCAGTGTGTTGTCAAATCCTTCTGTTAATGTGTAAGGTGCAATAAAACCACAATTGTGTGCAGCAGTAGCATCAAATTGAGTTGTAGCACAGAATTTTTTTATTCGTACTGCACTAATAGAATATTTCCTTCCGCTGAGTTTTCTCATTATATCGAAGCCGTGACCTATTATCATTCCAATCTGGTACGGTATATGGGTGCGAGGTATTTTTATACTTAAACTTTTTTCTACCTGGGAGACAAGTTCATTCATGTTAAGATCGGGTTTATCAGTGTAGTTAAAAACCCTGTAACCTGGTTCAATGGTGTGCAGGTGGTGTTTTATGAAGGCTGCGACATTTCCCACGTATGCCATGGATTTGTAATTGGTGCCAGGACCAATCATTAAGAATTTACCAGATTCAATTTGCTTCAGCAAATTATATACATTGCCCCGATTTCGTTCACCGAAGATAACTGTAGGACGAATAATTGTAAGCGATCTGTTTATGGGATCTTTATGATACCATTCCCTTAATAACTGCTCTGCCTCCCATTTGCTTTTGCCATAATCGTTAAAAGGGTCGGCTGGATGTTGTTCGTTGGGAGTTTGCTTATTAAGGCCATATACTGCAACAGTGCTGGTAAAAATAATACTATTGACTCCTGCCATATCCATTGCCTTAAGTACATTGCGGGTTCCCCCGACATTCACATCGTAATACAATGAAACAGGAGATATATCATCACGATGCTCTGCTGCGAGAAGAACTACGCTTGCTTTGTTTATTAACAGATGTTCCAGGTCTTCCGGATTACGAATATCCCCTAAAACAGTTAGTTCTGGAAAGAGGGGACTTTGCTGTTTGTCTAAATTGGTGACTGCAAATTCTTTTCGAGTAATTTCTATGAGTCGTGAGCCAACAAAACCTGATGCACCGATAAAAAGGGTTTGCTTTTCAGTTGGATAGTTCATATAACAGGTTCAGTATTTGTTTTTCAAAATTGAAGACATTGTCGGATGCTTTTTTGCAATTCATTCTTAAGGTATCGTACTCGGCTTTAGGTAGATTTTTCAGTTTAATAATGGATTTCTTAAGTGCGAGTATGTCATTTGGAGGTGAAGTATAACCAACATGGTATTTTTCTACGATTTTTTTTCCCTCGCCTTCTCCACAAAACAGAACGGGGACTCCAAGTTGCATCAATTCAAATATTTTTGAAGGTACTGCTCCTTTTAGTCTGTATTTTAGAGGCACAATGGAAGCCTGGTAATTTGGTAAGATCTTATCAAGTTCTTTCTTACTAACAGCACCTCTATATTTCACACCGCGATTGGGATTTATTTTCAGGAATTCAACAATCAGTTCTTTTTCGTAACCATGCCCATAAATGTCAAATTCAACTCCTATTTCGCTAAAATTCAGTTGTTTTACAATCTCGTATACACCTTGTGCCAATCCAAGAAGGCCAGCATAGATGATTTTAATGTTATATGTTTTATTGTATTCAGGTATTTGGAAATCTGTAGTTTTCTTTTGGATATTCCTGTAAAGAAAACTCTGCCTGGGCATGATTTGATTTATATGTTCTAGTATCTCTTCTGATTGTCCGATTATCATATCAGAGTTTTTATAATTGAAGCGTTCAATCCATTCTAATAAGCGATAAATGCACCCCTTCTTTATTGTTCCTAATTCGAGAGCTGACAATGGCCACAGATCGGAAACATTAAGTGCAATTCTTTTCTTATATATTTTATTGAATAATATAATAGCAGAAAATGAGACCAATAATGGAGAATGCTGAATGATTATCCAATCGGCTTCTTTAATTTTTTTTCTTTTCAACGAAAAGCACCACAAGCTAACTGCGAAAGAAAGCATACTGATTATTCGAAGGAAAGATTTATTTGAATTGGAGGGATATATCCAATATCTGTTGATTAATACTGAGTTTTGTTTTTCCTTTGATCTGAGCTTTCCTTTATATTCACTGAATATTTTTCCTTTAGGATAATTGGGCAAGGGACATATTATTTCTACCTGGTGAAAGTTTTTGGCAAGCCCTTCAGCCAAATTTGTAATTCTGTTTGGTGCAGCGCCGATTTCTGGATAATAATAATTTGAAACAATGATAAATCTCATATCTGTATAATCCCTATTAATTTAACTTGTAGTAAGTAGCTACTTAAACAGTTTTTATAATACAAGTGAGTTATTTTACTTTCTTTGGCGGTCTGAGTTCCACTTGGTTTCGGTTGTTGCTTTGCATATGAGATATTTTCAATATTGATCGGTGAATCGATTATATTTTTTTTCAGTAGTGTCCGGTAAAAATAAATAAGAGGGTTGGCCGGAACGACCAACCCAA
>CAZIIU010000018.1:313-68485 GCA_964539395.1 uncultured Bacteroidaceae bacterium | reverse complement strand
CAGTGTTTACAGGGGTTCCAGAGGGGGTAACCACAAACAACTGTCAAACTCGGGACCTATGATAGAAGTATACAATCTTGATGGAATGCCGGTATACAAGTATCGATCTGTCAATAATAAATCATTCAAGATTTCAGAACTTGAAGCAAAAGGTTTGCCCCGTGGTGTTTATTTTGTAAAAATAAAAATCAAGGGAAAGGTGCAGACCTCCAAACTATTGATTTGCTGACTATTCAATTCTCTGGGGGTTTTTTACCTGTTCTGGTGAAAGTGCTTTTTCAAGTACTTCATAAATTCCTTCAACATATACAAATTCAAGGCCTTTCCGGTAGATTTCCTTGATCTCCTCTACATCCTTTTCGTTTTCTTTTGAAATGATGATAAGTTTGATCCCTGCTCTTCGCGCTGCAAGAATTTTCTCCTTGATACCGCCAACAGGGAGTATCTTTCCCCTGAGTGTAATCTCACCTGTCATAGCAAGTTGACCAAGGACCTTTCGCTGGGTGAATGCTGAAGCAATGGAGGTTACCATGGTAACACCTGCCGAAGGACCGTCTTTGGGAATTGCTCCTTCGGGTACATGTATATGTATGTTCCACCTGGAGAAAAGTACCGGGTCAAGGTTTAATGTATCAGCATGAGATTTAAGGAATTCGAGTGCGATAACCGCCGACTCCTTCATTACATCTCCCAGGTTCCCTGTAAGTGTTAATTTTCCATCACCTTTACTAAGGGATGTTTCCACATACAGAATCTCTCCTCCTGAAGCTGTCCATGCCAGTCCGGTTACGACACCTGCGAAATTGTTTTCTTCATATTTTTCTTTTGCATACTTAGGATTTCCAAGGATTTCCGCAATCTTTTGTATGGTAAGTTTTTTTTCAGTGTGTTCGTTAAAGGCAAGACGTTTGGCTATCACCCTGAGTGCTTTGGCGATTTGCTTATCAAGTTGTCTTACACCCGATTCCCTGGTATAGTCTTCAACAATTTTTTCTATGGTTTTTTTTGGAAAGAGCACCTCTTTTTTATTCAGACCGTGATATTGAAGTTGTTTGGGTATCAGGTGGCGACGGGCAATTTCCACCTTTTCCTCAACAATATAACCGGAGACATTGATGATCTCCATCCTGTCGAGGAGTGCTGGATGAATACCGGCAGTGGTATTGGCTGTTGCTATGAACATGACCTTGGAAAGGTCGAAATCAACTTCAAGAAAATTATCATGGAAAGTTGCGTTCTGCTCCGGATCGAGAACTTCCAGAAGTGCTGAAGTAGGATCCCCATGCGCATCACGTCCTATTTTATCTATTTCGTCCAGCACAAATACCGGGTTGGATGACTTTGCTTTCTTCAGGTTTTGAATGATCCTGCCGGGCATTGCACCAATATAGGTTTTTCTGTGTCCCCTGATTTCAGCTTCGTCTCTTAAACCACCCAATGACATGCGGATATATTTCCTGCCCAAAGCTTCTGCTACAGATTTGCCAAGAGAGGTCTTTCCTACTCCGGGTGGGCCAACCAGGCAGAGTATCGGCGATTTCATATCACCCTTTAATTTAAGTACTGCGAGATGCTCGAGAATTCTTTCCTTCACCTGTTCGAGTCCAAAGTGATCTTTTTCAAGAATTCTTGTAGCCCTGTTAAGGTTAAAATTATCTTTCGTGAATTCATTCCAGGGTAGTTCAAGCATTGTCTGAACATAGTTGATCTGAACTGAATACTCTCCACTTGCCGGATTGAGCCTCTGGAGTTTATCAAGTTCTCTTGAAAAGTCATCTGCCACATCTTCCGGCCATTTTTTTGATTTTGCCCGCTTTCTGAATTCACTAATTTCCTGGTCAAGCGGATTTCCACCCAACTCATCCTGGATGGTCTTCATTTGTTGATGCAATAGGAATTCGCGTTGTTGTTGGTCAAGATCTGTTTTGACCTTCGACTGTATATCGTTTTTCAATTCCAGCATCTGTACCTCCTTGGAGAGGTGTTCCAGCAGGTACATTCCCCGTTTTACCACATTATTCATTTCCAGTAGTTTCTGCTTCTCCTGGATGTTTAATTCACTGTTGGATGCCAGGAAATTAATCAGAAAAGAAGGACTCTCGATATTTTTGACGGCAAATGTGGCTTCGGACGGTATGTTTGACGATAATTTGATAATCCTGATTGCCAGATCCTTTAAAGTGGCTGCCACTGCATTGGCCTCATCCCGGGGTTCTTCATTGGAATCTGTCAACGGAGATATTCTGGCTATATGATATGGTTTAAGCGTTAAAAGGTCCTCTACTTTAAATCTTTTTCTTCCCTGGATAATGACAGATGTAGACCTGTCGGGCATTTCCAGAATTTTCAGAATCTGGGCAACGGTCCCTACCTGGTAAAGATCATTCAGTTTTGGTTCTTCAATATTTCCATCGATCTGGGATACAGCACCGAGAATCTTGTTTTTCTTGTAAACATCCTGGATTAGTTTAACAGATTTTTCACGGCCAACTGTAATTGGAATAACAACACCAGGAAAAAGCACTGTATTACGAAGAGGCAGAATTGGTAATACATCGGGCACATTTGTTCGTCCAAGCGATTCATCCTCTTCATCCGTAAGGAGTGGTATATACTCTGTTTCTTCGTCTATCGGCATAAAAAGGGTTTCAAGCCCTTTTACAAAATCACTATTCATCAATCATCTATTTTTAAGCAGTCAAACTGTCAGTTCAATCTGTCGTTTTGAGCGTCATACTATTATGGCAATAAGCATGCCATATAAGATATCCACCTCAAAAAAGTAATTGTTCTTAAATATACCTGATATGGACCTCTTTCAGAAACTTTTCCTCCAGCAGGCGGGCCATGCGTTTAACTACAGTCCTGCGTATCTCCAGATCGACAGGGAGATTGGGATCCTGGTGTGCAATATTGATCCGGGTACCTATGATAATCTCAATCTCATCACTTTCACGAACCATTTTAATAATTCTGTCGGCAGGACCATTGCCCAGTTCGTAGGCGGGGTGATAATCTTTTAGTATCCTGGTTACCTTGGTGATTGTAAGAATCCCCTCAGTTACAAGATCGATTCCGGGCATTGTGGAAACCGGGGGCAGTTCAGGATCAGTGAAATCGAGGCTATCTTCTATTTTTACACCAAGTTCCCTGGCAATTATGTCGGCGGTAGTTGCTCCACATACAATTTTCTTTCCTTTGAATTCCCTGATGGCCTGTCCCAGCAGAGTGTCTTTCTCCTCTTCATACGGAGGACCGGTTGAGATCAGCAGTTTTCGAGGTTCCCGAAAGTAAATGCTGGCACAACTGGTATCATCCTTTGAATTATAATTGTCGTTGCGATAAGCCATATTGACAATTTTCTCAGCAAGTTTGGCAGCAGAAATCATTGGGGAGTTTTTGATCATGTTCTCGCAGTAACCGATAAGATTTTCATGTCCCCAGCCAAGCGGGTATTTTTCGCTGCCAAGTCCGCTTTGTGTGATGCCGTCGGAAAAGAAAAGAATTCTGTCCTCTTTTTTCGGTTTAAAGCTGCATGTTCGTATCTCTTTGCCCTGGTTTCTTTCAGTATGCATCACTGTATGATGCCATCCCGGATCGAAGTATTTGTAATTCCGAAGGATGATTGTCTGCGGGTTGTCATATTCCAGTATATTAATCTTTCTGTCGGCTTCAATATCAATAATTGTGAATGTTGAATAGCTCATATGTCTTTCACTGCATACCGGAAGGGTATTCATGATAATATCTGCTATAGTTTCCGGATGCTTATGTTCTATAGTGAAGTTTAACGACATAGTTGCAGTTAGAGTTGCAAGAACATTGGCTTTTACTCCATGTCCCATCCCATCTGACAACACAGCTATAGTCCGGTCCTCTTCCCTGATCTTTCTCGTTAGAAAAACATCCCCGCAAATCCTCTCGTTGCCATAATTTCTTTGTTCACAGCTAACCTCTATGTATGCACTATTGCTCAACCGGCGGTTACTTTTTGGTTTTGTATGTTTCGATGACTGAGTTTAACATTTTTTCGGTTTCTGATGCACCTTCGCCAAGGATAAAGCCGATTTGCTGAACCAGGCTCAGGTTTTTATCCACAACATCAGTAAGTCGTTTCACAATCTCCTCTTTTTGTACCTCTGGTGCTGAGAGATCGCGTATAACTGCCCCGACAATCTTTCCTTTCCTGATAACGAAAACTGAAATACTGTATTGTCTTTCATTGAGAGTGATATCCCGGTCGGTGATGTTCTCGTTATTGGCAAGGACATAGGTAAAAAAATTGTGGATATTATAGGGAAGGAGCGTTTTGAGGTCGGCACCTGTCATTCCCGGTATCACCTCATTGATTTCCATCGCCTCCTCACCCAGCAGCGTGATAAAACTCTCATTTGCCTGGATGATTTTCAATGTTTCGTCTAAAATAACAACCGCTGAAGGCAATTTCTGCAGCATGGTCTTTGTGATGCCAGATGCTTCCCTGGCAGCTTCCTTCTCGCGCTGGGCGATCTGTTCCGACTCTTTGAGAGCCGCCTGTGCCTGGGCCAGCTTTTCATTACTGATCTTTAGTGACTGAATATGGTCCATGTTGTTTTTTGCAGCGAAATAGTTGCACATTTCCGGGACTGCAAGTTTTTGTGCAATTGCCACAGCCAAGTCATAACAGGATTTGTACCCGCAGGCTCCGCATCCCCTTTCATGTCCCTGGTGTTTTCGGAGCTCTTGCTGAATTCGTTGAACCTCCTCTGGAGGAGGTTCCGGAATTCGCTGATCATCGTTTACAAATTCTCTTGAAAGATCAATATCTGAATAGCTTGAGATTACTTTGCTGTGTGCCGCCTCATTAAAGGATTTCAATCTTTTTTTTACATACTGAATAAGCTGGCTCCGCCTTAACCATTTTTTCGCATCCGGGGATGTTCCCCTTCCCATAATAAATTCTTTATAGAATATGTTGAAATGAGATTTAATAAAGGTAATGTTCTCCTCAAACTCATTTATGGCATTAAAAATAAGATCTCCCTCAACTGTAATTACTTTTGAGTTCAATATGCGTTGTTCGATATTCGCTGTTTCCAGGATTCCACTTGAAAGGGGGAAAAGAGAGCCTTTAAAACCAAATGGTTGGTCGAATTCGCTGTACTCAAGGTTTTTTTCATCGATCCTGTATTCATGAAACAGCTCTCGTAATTCAATAAATGTCAATACAGAGTCTACTTGTTCGGTTTCGGAAAGTCTGACTGCTTCCTCTTTGCTGGCGATAAGAGGGGTGATGTAGGCGAGTCTAACATTATTCCCGTAAGTCTTTCTTGCCACTCGAGCTGATGCAATGACCGGAGGCAGTATCGGAGCCAGGTTCTTTATCAGCTCAGGCTTATACTTTTCAATATACATCACTGAAACCGGACAATTGGAAAACAGATAGTACTTTCCCCTGCTTTGGTTAATTAGCTTTTTGTACTGTTCAGCTACCAACTCAACGCCGAAAGCTACCTCCAGAACAAACTGAAATCCAAGTTTTCGGAACATGCTGACAAATTTCCTGTAATCAGTAATATCAGGAAACTCACCGGCTATGGCAGGATCCACCAGCGCTGCGATAGGTTCGCCTGTTTTTAACAGACTTTTAAGACCTTCCTTTCCATCCCTGATTATGATTGCCTTATCGCTGCAGACCATGTGACAGTTACCGCATCCAATACACCTTTCCGGAATAATCGCAGGCTTATGTTGGTCGGATTCGACTTTTATTGCCTTTACAGGACAAATCCTGACACACGCATAGCAGGCAGTGCATGTATCTTTATCTATTTTTAAAAGCGGTTCCATACGGCTAATTCTGCACATTAAAAGTTCTTTCGAGCAATTCCATTATATTTTCCCGGTCCACATGCTCGTACAACACATCATTAATTTTCACCACAGGTCCCTTGCTGCAATCACTAAAACAGTGATTGCCCTTCAGAACAACGTCCCCTTCCAGGTTATGATCCCTGAGGTATTGCTGTATCACCTTGAGCGTATGACGGTTCCCGCGACTAAAACACGAACTGCCCATGCAAATCTGTATGACTACCTTTTCTATCATTATTTACAGCGAAGATACAAAGTTAATTTTTTCACAACAGACACTTTACGCCTAAACATGGGATATTCTTTTTTAATTTATATTGGGTATAAATTAAAATCAATCCTTAATAAGCAATTTAATATCAATATGTTAAATCCATTGGACCAGGATTGTTATTAGTGATTTGAAGAAACAGTGTTATTTGAATAACATTGTTTGGAAAATAACAGATATATATTATATATTTGCTGTTATGAGTGTTATAAGCGGTATTAACGGTATTATCTGATCATGGACAGAACTGAGCAGATACTTAAGAATTTTCAGCAGTTGAACAGGGATTCCCTGATTCCCATCCTGCAAGCTGTACAGGATGAATACGGATATATTTCTGATGATGTTGTGGCAAAGATCGGGGAGCATTTGAAGTTACCTGCAAGTAAGGTGTATGGACTTGCAACATTTTACAGTCAGTTTACTTTTACACCAAAGGGAAAATATCACATAAAAGTTTGCAACGGTTCCGCCTGTCATATCGACCATGCTGCATCAATTATCAAGGAACTAAAGAAACATTTGGGGATTGGTGACGGGGAGACGACCCGTGACGGAATGTTCAGTTTAGAGGTTGTGGCATGTATCGGTGCATGCGGCCAGTCGCCCGTTATTGAGATAAACAAGGAGTATTATCCGAAGATGAGAGCCAACAAATTGAAGGACGTACTTGAGGATATCAGGTCAAAGCACAGATAGCAATGTCGGAAGGATTACACAAATCATCACTGCAGGAGTTGATTCCTGAATTTGTGGAGAGTTCCGTGAACGATTACTCCCCGGAGTTAAACAACCTGCTTACCTCATTGAGGCGGCTTGAGTTAGCCAGGCCGCTGGTGATGGTTGGGATGAATACATCCGGACAAATTGCAGGTGGCGACATGGTGTTCCAGGTTGTAAAGAGTTATCTTGCCGAGAGGAATATTGATGCTGATGTTGAGGAGACTGGTGCAATCGGACTTGGCTCAGAGGAGCCTTTATTGAGTATTCAACTTCCGGGAAGGACACGTGTGATCTTTTCAAACGTATCTGCAGATGAAGTTCCGATCATTCTGGATGATGTGTTTCACAACACCATTCCCGGAGAAAAATTACTTGGGCAGTTTCGGAATGACGGTTTGGATGCATGGCCCGACGTGTCATTTTTGGATGAATTGAATTTTTTTGCAAAGCAGAAGCGCATTCTCCTATCGCTGAATGGCATCATAAATCCTTTTTCTATTGGGGAATACATAGCGCAGGGTGGATACAGGGCTTTTCTCAGAGCTATTCGGTATAATACTTTTGACGAGATATGCATCATGGTGGAGGAGAGCGGCTTACGTGGAAGATCGGGAAGCGGTTTTCTTACCGGGAAAAAATGGATGAAGGCAAGACAGACACCGGCCGAACAGAAGTACCTGATCTGCAATGCGGAGGAAAGTGATCCGGGAGCCTTTATGGACAGGGCCCTGATGGAGGGAAATCCACACCAGTTGATTGAAGGGATCAGTATCGCCTCTTATGCCATAGGAGCGACGAAGGCCTATATTTATATCCGTTCCGAGTATAATGATTCCATCAGGAAGCTTACTAAGGCAATCAGGAGTGCCCGAGAGTTCGGGATCCTGGGACATAATATTTTCAATAGTGGTTTTAATCTCGATATCATTATCAGGAAGGGGCCGGGAGCATTCGTATGTGGTGAAGAGACTGCCCTGATTGCCAGCATGGAAGGTAAGCGCGGTATGCCCCAGTCAAAACCACCATATCCATCGGAGCGCGGATTCCACAAACGGCCAACGGTTGTGAATAATGTTGAAACTCTCTGTAATGTACCCCATATCATTGCTAACGGTCCGGAATGGTACAGGGGGATTGGGATCGGGGAATGTACAGGAACAAAGATTTTTTCGGTGAGTGGCAGGGCCAGAACCAGGGGACTTATTGAGATTCCGATGGGAACCAGTCTCGAGGTATTAATCGAGGAGATCGTTGGTGGAGCCAGGCAGGGACATTCATTGAAGGCCGTTCATATTGGCGGTCCCTATGGCTGTATTGTACCGGCCGGAAGGCTGAATATCCCGGTATGCTATGAAACTTTTAGCCGGGAGGGCGCCATTCTTGGGGCCGGAGGAATCCTGGTGCTTGATGAGAAGACCTGTATAGTCGACCTGGTAAAGTATTTCATGGATTTCATGAAACAGCAGAGTTGCGGCAAATGTATACCATGCAGGGAAGGAACAAAGCGGATGTCGGAAATGCTGAATGAAATCACCCGCAAGCCATTATATGACGATCAGCATGATACTCTGGAAAAGTTCCGGGGACTGATGCAGCTTGAGAAACTTGCGGATGTGATGCGCGATACCTCTTTATGCGGACTTGGACAGTTGGCAGCCAATCCGCTTGTCAGTTCACTGCGGCATTTCAGGGAGGAATTTGAGGAACATATCTTTGACAGACACTGTAAACCCAATGTTTGCCGTGAGTTGAGAACCTATTACATTGATGTGGAGCTATGCACCGGATGTACCATTTGTGCGAAACGATGTCCGGAAGATGCAATTATTGGTACCGAAAAACATCCCTATTTTATTGTTCCAGACAAATGTACCGGGTGCGGAATATGCATGGAAGTATGCAAATTCAGTGCTGTATTCTACAATTGAGAATCAGAGAGGAAGAAGAATGATCAAAATAAAGGTAAATAATACCACATTATCAGTCAACGAAGACGAGACAATACTTGCTGCTTTAAGAAGGCATGGGATAAAGGTACCCACCCTGTGTAGCATGGATGAGTTATCGCCCACAGGAGCCTGTAGGATGTGTGTGGTGGAGGTGGAGGGTTTTGAAAACCTGGTACCGGCCTGTTCGTTCAGGGTGCAGGAGTGGATGAAGATCCGAACACACAGTAAAAGGGTGCTTATGGCCAGGAAGGCAAATGTTGAGCTTCTTTTATCAAGTCATCCTGACGATTGTCTTTACTGTGAAAGGAACGGCAACTGTGAACTTCAGAAACTGGCAGAGGATCTGAATGTCAGGAACAGAAGGATTCAGGGTCAAAAAAGTAGCTTCAAGATAGATAATTCAAGTCATGGTATCATGCGTGATCCCGCCAAATGTATCCTTTGCGGCAGGTGCGTAAGAGTGTGTGAAGAGATTGCAGGTGTTTCAACGATTGACTTTGAACGACGGGGAGACAAATTGCAGATTGCTACTGCAATGGCGGAACCACTCCAGTTTTCCAGTTGCATCGAGTGTGGGCTGTGTGTAGTTTCCTGTCCGACAGGAGCATTGGTCGATCACACCTATTTCCAGGAACTCGACTCATCTTTTGGTCACCCCGAAATAACAGTAACTGTACAGTATACACCTGAAGTACCTGTCTCCCTGGCTGAGGAATTCAGGTTTAAACCGGGTGCAGATATGAAGGGCATTATGAATAATGCACTTCGCATGGTTGGATTTGACAAGATATTTGAGACAGCATGTGGAAGCGATATATATATTTTGGAACAGGCAGCAGAGTTTATCAACCGTTACAGGAACAAGGAGAAATTGCCACTGATCACCTCCCGCTGCCCGGCATGGGTCAATTATGTTGAAAAGTTTCTCCCCGAACTGATCTCAAACCTCACTCCAGTCAGAAGTCCGCACCAGATAACCGGTAAACTGATAAAAACCTGGTTTGCCCAAGCCAACCAAGTTCCTGTTAACCGCATTCATAATGTGCTCATTACCAATTGTACAGCAGCAAAGCATGAGGCAAGAAGACCTGAATATGTCACGCAAAACACGCAGGACATTGATTATGTGCTGACAACCCGGGAACTGGCTAGACTCATCAGGCTGAACGGTATTGACATAGAGAGCCTGGAGCCTGAACCTGCAGACGGGCCTTTCAATGCACTCAGTTCAGCAGGTAAGCTCTTTGCTGTTGCCGGAGGTGAAACAGAGGCTACATTGCGAACGATCTGCCGCGAAATCAATAAAAAAGAGCTGAGCGATCCGCGAATAACAAAGCTGAGAGGAAACAGGACGGTACGTGAAGCGATAGTCAAAACACAGAGGGGAGAAATAACCGTTGCTACAGTTAGCGGTCTAAAGAATGCCCTGAAACTGATCAAAGAGGTTCATGCAGGGAAATCCCGCTTCGATCTGATCGAAATAATGGTGTGTCCGGATGGATGTGTAAACGGAGGAGGTCAGCCAATTCCTGTACTACAATCCACTGTCAGGACACGTTCAAAAACGATCTACGACATCGATAAAAATGAGGGTATTCAGGCAGCTCATAAAAACAGCGCTGTAAAAAAAATCTATACTGAATATCTTCGTTCCCCCGGATCTGATGAAAGTAAGATCAATTTTCTGACCAGGTTTGAAGCAAGGCGGGGACTTAAATAGGAGGAATGTCCCAAAACTTCAAATAGTTGAAACACCTGATCTTTTAGGAGTATTATCACTTTTTTGTATATTGTCCAAAAAATAACAGGACTATCTGGAAGTAAATTCTTTATTTTTGCATATATATATGTTTATCATTGAATCAATTAAAACCCCGTGCAGGTCTGTTAAAAACCATTGTATCTTGCCTTATAAATCTGAAACAGAGTGAAACTACCTGAAAGAACCGTTGAACGGATAAGTGAGTACAGGCGTACATTGCTCAACTGTCTGAGTGAGGGCAAAACACATATCTATTCCCACGAGCTCGCTCAAATGCATCATAATACTGCTGTGCAGGTACGCAGGGATATAATGTTTATCGGCTATAGCAGTATGCAGAGGAAGGGATATGATGTGAGGGAGCTGATCGATGTGATTGCCGGAATTCTGGACAGCCAGACGGGCATGAATGTAGCCGTGGTGGGAATTGGTAACCTGGGAAGGGCTATAACAACATATTTTCTGGGTAAACGGTCAAAGCTGAATATTGTTGCAACTTTTGATGTTGACCAAAACAAGGTTAACCGGGTAATAGCAGGGGTTAAATGTTACTCCATCAATAGCATGCAGGAGGTGATCCGCGATAAAGATATCTCCATAGCGATAATAACCGTTCCTGCCGACCAGGCCCGGGAGGTAGCTGAAAACCTGCATCTGGCAGGTATTAAAGGATTACTCAATTTTAGTACCGTGCCCCTGAACGTATCACCCGAAGTTTATATCGATGAGTATGATATGGTTACTTCATTGGAGAAGGTGGCATACTTTGTAAAGATGCAACGCAATGTACCTGCCGGTCAGTCAGTTTAAAACCTGCATAACCTGCATTAAATATAACGATCCGGATGGAAAAGAGAATTGGAACGGCTCTGATCATCATTGAAAATGGAGAAAGGGTCAACACATTGAATAAGATTATCTCCATTCACGCTTCAATGATTCTTGGCCGACAAGGCATTCCGCTACGCGACAGACAGATGAGTGTTATATCACTGGTATTCGAGGGAACAACCGATGAACTTGGTTCTCTTACAGGTCAACTGGGCAGAATTCCGGGAATTCGCGTTAAATCCCTTCTCGCAAACTGAGAATGTTAAAATAGGGCCTTTTTTTGTTAAAACCTGTTTCATTAACAACTTTTTTAGTGATTATGGGTTATTATTGTTGAAAGTAATTGTTGGGGTGCAAGGCAGGTTGCGAATCTTTTTGAGGGTTTTAGAGAGAGTAGCAATCTGCCTTATTTTTTTCCGATTATTCTGCTATGCCATTGATCGGCAATCATTGTTGGCGGTAAATAAACCTTGCGGATATCTGATCCGGCAGCTCTTCATGTTTAAAGACACCCATTTTCTTTCCTGCTCTATTTTTCACTTTCCTATCTTTATGGCATCAAATCCCACATATGCATGATAACTCGTCAACTAATTAAACCTGATAGCATTGTCGTAATCGGGGCGTCGAATAACACAGTTAAGCCGGGTGGAAAAATATATTATAACATAAAGAATGGCACATTTAAAGGGAGGCTTTATGCAGTGAATCCAAAAGAGGATTTCATTCAGGGCGATGCCTGTTACAGGGACCCGGACGATCTTCCCCCCGTCGATCTGGCAGTCCTTGCCATTCCTGCCGGTTCTTGTGCCGATGCTGTTGAATTGATGGCTTCCCGTAAGAATACCAGGGCTTTTATTATTATCTCTGCCGGATTCAGCGAGGAGAATGAAAATGGTGCTGCGATTGAACGAAAGATAACCCTGATATGTGAAAGATACGGTGCCACGCTTATCGGTCCCAATTGCATTGGGGTTATGACTCCCGGATTCCAGGCAGTATTTACACTTCCTATCCCAAAGCTCGATCCGGAAGGATGTGACTTTATTTCCGGTAGTGGTGCGACTGCCGTTTTTATTATGGAGGCCGCATTGCAGAAAGGGCTAAAATTCAACACGGTGTTTTCAGTGGGAAACTCTGCCCAGAATGGTGTGGAGGATATTCTGGAGTATATGGATGAAACATATGTTGAAGGAGTAAGTTCAAAGACGAAAATTCTCTACTTCGAATCGATCCGAAGTCCCGATAAGCTCCTAAAGCATGCCACGAGTATGATCAGGAAGGGGTGCAGGATCGCAGCTATCAAGGCCGGAACTTCTGAAGCCGGAAGTCGTGCTGCAACTTCACATACCGGTGCCCTTGCAACATCCGACCAGGCAGTTGATGCGCTGTTCCGAAAGGCAGGGATCATCAGGTGTTATGGAAGGGAAGAGTTGGCGACCGTAGCTGCTGTGCTGCTTTATCCGAAACTGCCGGGGAGAAATTATGCGATCATTACCCATGCCGGTGGACCGGCGGTGATGCTTACCGATGCACTGGCTGAAGGGGGACTGGACGTTCCTCATTTAGGAGGTAATGATGCCAGGGAATTACTTGCGAGGCTGTTCCCGGGATCTTCTGCTGCCAATCCGATCGATATTTTAGCCACTGGTACAGCAGAACAGGTAAAAACGTGTCTTGACTACTGTGAAAACCGTTTCGACCAGATCGATGCAGTGGTCCTGATCTTTGGAACTCCAGGACTGGCACCTGTATTTGACGTCTATGAGGAGTTGCATACCCATATGCTCAGTTGCAAAAAGCCTGTGTTCCCTGTTCTGCCTTCAGTTACGACGGCCGCCTCAGAGGTGGAGAGGTTTCTCTCATATGGCCATATGAACTTTCCTGATGAGGTACTTCTCGGAAAAGCATTGGTGAAAATACATCATGTACCTGAACCTGCTTTTGAACGAATCTACCTGGAAGGAGTTGATATACAGTCGGCAAGAAAGATTATTAATGCAGCAGGTGAGGAGTACCTGCCTCCGGATCAGGTGCATGCTTTGCTTTCGTATGCAGGAATACCAGTGGTGAAGGAGCTGGTGACAGCCATTCAGGATGAGGTTGTTGCTTTTGCTAAGCAGACTGGTTATCCGCTGGCCATGAAGGTGGTGGGACCTGTGCATAAAACTGATGTCGGTGGTGTTATACTTAACATAGCTACCGAAGCCGAATTACTCGATTCCTTTCAGAGAATGAAACAAATTGAAGGGTACGAGGCAGTTCTTGTACAGCCTATGCTCAAGGGACATGAACTTTTTACCGGTGCCTCCTATGAACCTGGTTACGGGCATCTTGTTATGTGCGGACTGGGTGGTATCTATGTTGAGGTTTTGAAGGATATTGCAACCGGGCTGGCACCGCTTACATTTCCGGAAGCTGAGGGGATGATCCGCTCGCTGCGGTCCTATCCGCTGCTGCAAGGTGTCAGAGGACAAAAGCCCGTGAATCTACAACAATTTGCAGAGATCATCGTGCGACTTTCCACACTGCTTCACTATACGAGTGAGATAGTTGAAATAGATATCAATCCATTAATTGCGGATGAACAAGGAATAATTGTTGCAGACGCCAGGGTTCGTATAAAGAAAAAAGTTGCATAACACATCCCGCTTATGTTAAACGACACCTTCCATTTCATCATCAATTTTTAATTTCACGTTGCAAAACCAGATGCATGAGGAAGACACCTATAAATTCAGATGTGGTAGCTAAGGTGATTGAGGATTTTGGCATTCATCCGGTAGGGAGAGGGACGATCAGGGAGATTGTAAAGATCGTCAATGATATCCAGGAGAATACAGGTGAAGAGTATATCAGGATGGAGATGGGGGTTCCGGGACTGGAGCCGGCTGCGGTGGGTGTGGAGGCGGAAATTGAAGCGTTAAAGCATGGTGTGGCTTCCAAATATCCCAATATTGAAGGGATACTCCCGCTAAAAAAGGAGGCAGCCCGTTTCGTAAAGCTTTTTATGGACCTTGAAGTCCCCCCTGAGTGCTGTGTGCCCACCGTCGGATCAATGATGGGTGGAATGGCCTCGTTCATGGTTGTAAACAGGTCGGACAGGTACAGGACCGGCACACTCTTTCTCGACCCCGGCTTCCCCGTGCAAAAACAGCAGTGCCTGATCCTTGGACATGAATATGGTTCTTTTGATCTATATAATTTCAGGGGTGAAAAGCTTGAAGCTAAACTGGAGGAGGAGATAAACATGGGCAGGTACTCATCGATCCTTTATTCAAATCCCAATAATCCTTCATGGATATGCCTGACGGAGGAGGAGTTGAAGGTAATTGGGAGGGTTTCAAAAAAGTACGATGTTACCGTCATTGAAGATCTGGCCTATTTTGGAATGGATTTCCGGAAGGATCTGTCCAGACCCGGGGAGCCACCCTACCAGGCAACAGTTGCAAGGTATACTGATAACTATATTCTGCTTATTTCCAGTTCAAAAGCTTTTAGCTATGCCGGACAGAGGGTTGGAATGATGGTAATGTCTCCGGTATTATATAACAGACGGTTTACCGATCTAAGAAGGTACTACAGTTCGGATAAATTCAGTCATGCCATGATTTACGGATCTCTTTATTCATTGTCTGCCGGGGTTGCACATACGGCACAGTATGGACTGGCAGCCATCTTAAAGGCCGTGAACGACGGCGAATTCAATTTCGTGGAAGTGGTGAAAGAGTATGGAGAGAAGGCGAAGATCATGAAGAAACTGTTTTTGAAATATGGTTTCAGGATCGTTTATGAGATGGATATCGACGAGCCGATTGCAGATGGTTTCTATTTCACCATCGCATACCCTGGATTTGATGGCACAGGGCTGGTTGAGGAGTTGCTCTATTACGGGATCAGTGCCATTGCATTAAATCTAACAGGCAGTGCATTTCCAGAAGGATTAAGGGCATGTGTATCGCAGGTAAGAAGGGATCAGTTTGCAGAACTGGAGCATAGGTTAAACTGTTTTCAGCAGGATCACCCCTATTGATTAATGATAATGTTTCTAAATTATGAT
The DNA here is from genome assembly GCA_964539395.1 of uncultured Bacteroidaceae bacterium. Classification (GTDB taxonomy): domain Bacteria; phylum Bacteroidota; class Bacteroidia; order Bacteroidales; genus M55B112. The sequence continues at coordinate 53,036 of CAZIIU010000018.1, read as the reverse complement.
GTTTTGGGATGAATCTTTTTATACGGGGATAACTTTTTTTTATAATCGTTGGGTTATACATAATTTGCCGGAGAAATTTTAAAGGATTGTTTTTTCGGGAACAGGATACAGGAACAGGAGATTTATTTTGATTCAGAAGACAAAAACCTGAAATATGGGAAAAATGAGAGGAGCAATCGTGGTGGATGTTGAGCGTTGCAAGGGGTGTGAACTCTGCATGGTTAACTGCCCCACTGAAGTCATTGCCATGGCGAAAGAGGTTAACGGCAAGGGGTATCACTATGCCTATATGGCAGATCCGAAGCAATGCACCGGATGTTCAAACTGTGCTATTGTTTGTCCCGATGGTGTGATAACTGTTTACAGGGTAAAGGTTTAAACAATACTTTTTATAGCAATGGGACAAGTTCAGTTAATGAAAGGCAATGAGGCTATAGCAGAGGCAGCTATCAGGGCGGGGATGGATGCCTATTTCGGATATCCCATCACACCGCAGTCGGAAGTGCTTGAGTATCTTACCCTGCAGCGACCTGAGGAGCGTACAGGGATGGTCGTATTACAGGCTGAGAGTGAGATTGCTGCAATCAACATGGTGTACGGGGCAGCAGGAACTGGTAAGAAGGTGATGACTTCATCATCCAGTCCGGGTATCAGTCTGAAGATGGAAGGGATCAGCTATATTGCCGGAGCCGAGTTGCCCTGCCTTATTGTAAATGTTGTCAGAGGAGGTCCGGGTCTTGGTACCATCCAGCCCTCGCAGGCCGACTATTTCCAGGCAACAAAGGGTGGGGGACATGGCGACTACCACCTGGTAGTGCTGGCCCCTTCATCGGTGCAGGAGATGGCCGATTTCGTGGATAAAGGGATGGAGCTGGCCTTTAAATACAGGAACCCGGTAATGATTCTTTCCGATGGATTGATCGGTCAGATGATGGAGAAGGTGGAGTTGCCGGAGCAAAAGCAACGGGTGACTGAGTTTGATCCGGCATGGACGATTACGGGAAAGACACAAAAGCGGGAGCGAAATATCATAACATCACTAAACCTTGATCCTGAGAAGCAGTACCTGCATAATGTGAAGCTTCAGGAAAAATACAACAGCATGAAGCAGGATGTGATGTTTGAGAAGTTCCATTGCGATGATGCTGAGTTTCTCCTGGTTGCCTATGGTTCCAGCGCAAGAATCTGTCAGAAAGCGGTAGATATGGCAAGAAGCCGGGGTAAAAAACTGGGACTCCTGCGTCCTATTACCCTGTTTCCTTTTCCCGACGAGGTTCTCTCGAAAATGGCACGCCAGGTAAAAGGGGTTCTTACGGTTGAACTCAGTTCCGGTCAGATGGTTGAGGATGTGAGGCTGGCTGTGAATGGCAGGATTCCTGTTTACCATTACGGAACTCCGGGGGGAAAAATATTTTCCCCAGATGATGTTTTAAAAGTGATTGAAGAAAAACTAATGGGAGGGTATTAATGGAAATCAATGAGATAATTAATCCTGAGAACCTGGTTCACAGCCGTACGCACCTCATGACTGATGCGACGCTTTCCTACTGTCCAGGGTGCGGTCATGGAACAGTACACCATCTGATCATGGAAGTTATTGAGGAGATGGGCATACAGGCGGATGTCATCGGAATAGCACCGGTCGGGTGTTCGGTACTTGCATATGACTTTATGGATATTGATATGTCGCAGGCGGCCCATGGCCGTGCACCTGCGGTAGCTACGGGGATCAAGCGCTTATGGCCAGAGAAATATGTATTTACCTACCAGGGTGACGGCGATTTGGCAGCCATTGGGACCGCGGAGACCATCCATGCTTGTAACAGGGGAGAGAATATCGTTATTATTTTCATAAACAACGGAATATATGGTATGACCGGGGGACAGATGGCGCCAACGACACTCGAGGGGATGAAGTCATCGACCACTCCATATGGTCGTAACCACAAGCTCATGGGGCATCCCTTAAAGATCACTGAGCTGGTTGCGCAGTTACCGGGTACATATTTTGTTACCCGCCAGGCAGTACATAAACCGGGGAACGTTAGAAAGACGAAAAAGGCGATCCGGAATGCTTTTGATGTGCAAAGGGAGAAAAAGGGGCTCGCTTTTGTTGAGATTGTCTCCAACTGCAATTCAGGTTGGAAGATGAGTCCGGTTGCCGCGAACGAGTGGATGGAGGAACATATGTTTCCATTCTACCCACTTGGCGACATCAAGTCGGATGGGAAGATAGTGAAAGACCTGATGAAGGATTTAATGTAATCTGACAGATGATTTAAAGTAAACTGAACAGTCGACAAAAACTACAATCATGACTGAGGAGATAATTATTGCTGGATTTGGTGGACAGGGGGTTCTTTCAATGGGAAAGATCCTGGCATATTCAGGGATTATGCTGGAGCAGGAGGTTAGCTGGATGCCCTCTTATGGACCGGAAATGCGTGGGGGTACCGCTAATGTTACTGTTATTTTAAGCGACGACAGGGTGAGTTCACCGGTGCTGCACAGCTTTGATACGGCCATTATTCTCAATCAGCAATCGCTCGATAAGTTTGAGGAGGCGGTGAAGCCGGGCGGCCTGTTGCTGTATGATCCGAATGGTATTACCAGGCATCCTGAGCGTGAGGATATCAGGATATTTAAGGTGGAAGCTGCTTCTGAGGCTGCAAAAATGCGTGCCCCGAAGACATTCAATATGATTGTTCTGGGAGCCTACCTGAAGGTGAATCCGGTAGTTGATTTTGACAATGTAATAAAAGGCCTCAGGAAATCTTTGCCTGAACGGCACCATCATACGATTCCTGCCAATGAAAAGGCGATCCACCGTGGTATGGAGATTGTTGAAGAGGCTAAGCTGGGGGTGGGGAATTCATAGAAGTTTTCAGGTGTGATGGCGAAATACGGATAAAGCAGAGGAATTGATCGGGAGGACCGCTTACTTCTCATAGAAATGCATGTCTCTTATGTACCGGTAGGTTTTTTCCGGCAGAAAAAACCGGACATTCTTTTCATTTCTGATGGACCTCCTGATAAAGCTTGAAGAGATTTCCATCATGGGAGCATCAACCAGTGTGACATTTTTATGGTTGAGGATATCCTCTCTCGGTATACCGGGACGGGGATAAACAAGTCGGGGATAATTTTCTGCCAGAACATCTGCATTTTTCCATCTGTGAAAGTTTCTTAGTCCGTCTGCACCCATAATAATCCAGAACTCCCTGTGGGGTTGCTTTTCCTTCAGGTAGGTTAAGGTGTCAATAGTATAGGAGGGCTGAGGCATGCCGAACTCAATATCGGAAACCTGAAACCGCTCATCGCTGCCGACTGCGAGCCTTGTGAGTTCGAGCCTGTGATAATCTTCCAGGAGGGTATTCTTTTTTTTCATCGGATTTTGAGGACTAACTACAAACCATAACTCTTCAATATCCGTAAATTCTACCATGTAGTTGGCAATGGCCATGTGTCCGATGTGCACCGGGTTAAAAGAGCCGAAAAAAAGTCCTGTGATAGTCATGACGCTAAGATACAAAAAAGTGACTGGGGATAGCCCTTTTGACACTGTGTCTTTGTTTTTTTGAACAATGTTAAAAATAATTTATCCGGGAGAAATGAATCGGTTTTTTGTATATTTAGAGTGTGAACCTCTTCTCATAGAAGATTGTTAATTCAACATTAAAAGGACATAGAAATAACACTGAATCAGAACAAACAAACAATAATTAATCATGAACATGGAAGATCATTCAAAGAGTACAGGTAAATGTCCCGTTACCGGGGCGACAAGTAGGCAAAGTGTTGGATCTGCCGGTACAAAAAACCGTGATTGGTGGCCCAATCAGTTGAAGTTGAATATATTGCGGCAGCATTCATCCAAATCGAATCCGATGGGTGAGGACTTTGATTATGCAAAGGAATTTCAGAGTCTGGATTACGAGGCATTAAAAAAGGATCTGCATCATTTGATGACCGATTCACAGGATTGGTGGCCGGCAGACTTTGGTCATTACGGGCCATTCTTCATTCGCATGGCATGGCACAGTGCAGGCACATACCGCACGGGCGATGGCCGTGGGGGAGGTGGTACCTGTCAGCAGCGTTTTGCGCCCCTTAACAGCTGGCCCGATAATGTCAACCTCGATAAGGCACGCAGACTGCTCTGGCCCGTTAAGCAGAAATATGGCCGGAAAATATCATGGGCCGATCTGATGATCCTGGCCGGAAATGTGGCACTGGAATCTATGGGTTTCAAAACCTTTGGATTTGCCGGCGGACGTGCGGATGTCTGGGAGCCCGAAGAAGATGTAAACTGGGGATTGGAAACGGAATGGCTGGAAGATAAAAACCGGTATACCGGTGAGCGTGATTTGGATGATCCGCTTGCAGCGGTTCAGATGGGCCTTATTTATGTTAATCCGGAGGGACCGGGTGGAAATCCTGATCCTGTTGCGGCTGCAAAGGATATTCGTGAAACATTTGCCCGCATGGCTATGAATGATGAAGAGACCGTTGCATTGATTGCCGGCGGGCATACATTCGGTAAATGCCATGGAATTGCCGATGCAGCACTTTTGGGTCCGGAACCGGAAGCCGCAGGTATTGAGGAGCAGGGTTTGGGTTGGAAAAGCTTACACGGTACAGGAAAAGGAGGAGATACGATATCCAGCGGCCTGGAGGTTACCTGGACCAGTACGCCAGCCAGATGGAGCAACAACTATTTTTGGAACCTGTTCGGTTACGATTGGGAACTGACAAAGAGTCCGGCAGGTGCTCACCAATGGCGGCCCAAACATGGAGCAGGTGCCAACTCAGTGCCCGATGCACATGATCCCACAAAGCGCCATGCACCTGCAATGCTTACAACCGATCTCTCTTTGAGATTCGATCCTGAGTATGAGAAAATATCCCGGCGCTTTTATGAAAACCCGGATGAATTTGCCGATGTTTTTGCCCGGGCGTGGTTTAAACTGACACACCGTGATATGGGACCGAAAACCCTCTACCTAGGTCCGGAAGTGCCTGTTGAGGATTTGATCTGGCAGGATCCAATACCTGAACTGGACCATCCTTTGATCGATGAAAAGGATATAGAGGCACTCAAGAAAAAGGTGCTGGATTCCGGCATATCTGTTTCACAGCTGGTTGTTACAGCATGGGCCTCAGCCTCAATATTCAGGGGATCCGATAAAAGGGGCGGTGCCAACGGTGCACATATTCGTCTGGCTCCCCAAAACGGGTGGCAGGTAAATAATCCTGATCAGCTGAACAAAGTTCTTGACTCCCTCGAAGCTATAAGAGAGGAGTTTAACGGCATGCAGAAAGATGGAAAAAAGATTTCTATGGCAGACCTGATCGTACTGGCCGGTTGTGCAGCTGTTGAAAAGGCTGCCAAAGATGGTGGTCATGAAATTTCCGTTCCATTTACGCCAGGCCGTATGGATGCTTTGGCGGAGCAGACTGATGTTGATTCTTTCAATGTGCTCGAACCCGAGGCTGATGGTTTCCGAAACTACCTGAAATCTAAGTTTACTGTCTCTACTGAGGAGTTGCTGATTGACAAGGCACAGCTGCTTACACTTACAGCTCCCGAAATGACAGTTCTCGTTGGCGGTATGCGGGTACTGAATGCAAACTGGGATCATTCGGAACTTGGAGTTTTTACTGAAAGGCCCGGGACGCTGACGAACGATTTCTTTGTTAATTTGCTTGATATGAACACCACATGGGCTCCGGCATCGGAGTCAAAGGAGACCTTTGAAGGGCGTGACCGGGCAACTGGCAAGACCAAGTGGAAGGCTACGCGTGCCGACCTGATCTTTGGTTCAAATTCTGAACTCAGGGCGGTGGCTGAGGTCTATGGCAGCATGGATGGCCAGGTGAAATTCGTGAAGGATTTTGTTGCGGCATGGAACAAGGTGATGAACCTGGACCGGTTTGATCTTAAGTAAAAAAACTGGTACAGGTCAGTTAACTGATTGCTTACACTGTATTATTCAAAAAGGTTGTTGGAGATTCCGGCAACCTTTTTTTAGGTATGTCTGCGTTGTTTTACCGGGTACTTTCATGTACATGGCAGCAGGCATAGACAGCAACTGCAAGTGAATATAAATGAAAGCTGATATTCAGGATACAAATTTCTCTATTAATTTTTCCGCTTCCCGGAAGGTGTCCTCCAGCCGGTCGTTGGTAAGTATATGATCGAATTGACCTGCGTAGGAGAGTTCTTTAAGGGCCTTACCAATACGTTTTTGCAGCTGCTCTTCTGAATCGGAGCCCCTCTCCCTGAGTCTCTTTTCCAGTACCTCCAGGGAAGGAGGTTGAACAAGGATGGCCAGGGCATCGCTTCCGAACTCACTCTTCAGACGTGCTCCCCCAACCACATCCAGATCAAGAATCACGTGCCTGCCAGCTTTGCAAAGCCGTTCCACCTCCTTGCGAAAGGTGCCGTAAAACTGTCCCGGGTAAACCTCCTCCCATTCGAGGAAGGCTCCCTCGCCAATCTTTTTCCTGAAATCTTCTACCGTCAGATAGTAGTAATCAACACCCTCTATCTCGTTATTTCTTGGTTCCCTTGATGTGGCAGAAACACTGAAACACAAATTGGGAAAGCGTTTAAGCAGGTGCTTAACAATGGTTGTTTTTCCAGAGCCTGATGGTGCGGAGAATATGATCAGTTTTCCTTTCATGAGCAACCTCAGATTTTATGCCAATTGAGGAAATAAGTACTTCATCTATTATTGGGTTATCTGTTCTTTTGTAAAAGAATCCCAGTTCCATGTTACAATACGTTCAGCAACTGTTCTTTGATCTTCTCCAGTTCATCCTTCATTTCAACAACGATATGCTGGATCTCTTTGTGGTTGGCCTTCGATCCCAGTGTATTAATCTCACGGCCGATCTCCTGACTGATAAAGCCAAGTTTCCTGCCCGCCTGACCACCCAGTTGAAGTGTTTCCAGGAAATAGACGAGATGGTTATTTAGCCTTACCCGCTCCTCGTTGATATCCAACTTTTCCATGTAAAACAGCAGTTCCTGTTCGAAGCGGTAATAGTCGATCTCCTCCTTCAGCTTCAGATCTTCCAGGTTGCCCAGAATCCGCTGCTTCAGCTTTTCGATCCGCTCCTGTTCGTATGGAGCGATTTTTTCATGCAGCTGCTGAATATTATTTATTGCTCTGACAAGGTCATACTCCAGGGCTTCACCCTCTTGTGTCCGGAATTTGTCCAGTTCCCCGATCGCCTGCTTCAGCGACTCCCTTATCAATCCCCACTCCTGCTCAATGACATCGGGTTTATCCGCTGTTATTGTATCTGGAAGTCTCAAGGCGATTGAAAGAAGGTCGCCGGTGTCCAACTGCAGATCATTTGTTATCGAGTTTAACTGCCTGATGTAGTCCTTTACCACTGCAATGTTTATAGTGGCTGCAGCTCCTTCTACCATTTCGTAATGTAAGGTGCACTCAATCTTGCCGCGCTCCAGTGATTTGGAAAGTAATTGCCTGATCTCCAAATCTTTTGATTTATAGATGAAAGGAAGTTTTGTGCTGGTGTCTATCTGTTTGCTGTTCAAGGACTTGACTTCAATGGTGAGCTTTTTAGAAGGCAGAAGGCACTCTGCCTTTCCAAAACCGGTCATCGATTTGAGCATAAGGTTAAGTTGTTAGATTTTTGCAAAGGTACTAAATAACTATTTTCCTATTAACCAACAGGTTGTTTAACCACTACTTTTAATTTCCATCTGCCCATCTTGTAATAGCCAAGCGTTAGCAACAATCCCATGGACCAGCCGATCGGAATCGACCACCAAATACCTGTTTCACCTAACTTTTGACTTAGCAGAAAGGCTGCCGGTATTCGGATCAGCCAGAGGGAAAAGAGGGTTATAAACATCGGTATTAATGTGTCGCCAGCACCGCGCATTACACTTCCAAATATGAACATGGAGGTGAAGATCAGATAAAATGAAGTGACAATGGTAAGATAATCTCCTCCGATCCTTATCACAGTAGTATCCTGTGTAAACCAACCCATTAACGGGTATTTGAAAATAATTACCACAGCGGTCATCATGAGCGAAACGGTAGATGACATGAATATGGTTGTCCACAACCCTCTGTTGACCCTGTCGAGTCTTCCTGCCCCCATATTTTGCCCAACATAGGTTGCGAGTGCCTGGGCAAATACCATAGCGGGTATTACTGCAAGACTGTCGAGTCTTCCGGCAGCAGTATATGCAGCAGTAACATTGGTGCCGAATGTATTTACAATGCCCATCAGCGCCATCATACCGAGTGCCACAAAAGTATGTTGCAGCCCTGTGGGCAGCCCTATACGCATACTCTTCCTGAATACTTTTCTGTCAAAGGCAAAGTCCATTAAGTTGAATTTTATCAGCGGATGGGTCCTGTTGAGGTAGATGGCAGCAACGATAAAAGCCACGCCCTGGGCGATCAGTGTTGCCCATGCAGCACCCTCCACTCCCCAACCTAATACCACGATGAAAAGGAGGTCGAGACCGATATTAAGTACCGTGGCCAGGATCAGGAAATACAAAGGTGTGATTGAATCACCCAAACCACGAAGTATCGCTGCAATACCATTGTAACCGAAAAAGAGGAAGAGTCCGCCAACATACACTGAAAGATATGATACCCCCATTTCCATAAGCTCTTCGGGAAGCTGAATGAGCCTGAATATTTGTTCAAGAAATGGAAATCCAAGGGCCGTAAGTATGATGGCTGCGGCGAATAGAAGGATGAAAACCGTATCGATGGCACGCTTCACCATTTTATAGTCCTTCGCACCAAAGAATTGCGAGATAACGATTGTTCCGCCGCTTGCTATGCCAATGACGAGTGCGATAAGTGTGAATATGATCGGGAATGATGCACCTACTGCAGCAAGTGCCTCTTTGCCCAAAAAATTGCCCACAATGATCTGATCTACAAATGTATACAATTGTTGAAACATCTGTCCGATCAGCATCGGCAATGCAAATTTGAATATCGCCAGTCCAATTCTCCCTGTGGTTAAGTCCTTCAAAGAGTTACGTGCTTTAGGTTGTCTGTTTTTACCGAAAAATCAAGGAGGTGTTTGATGAAACTTATAATTGCAGTTACCTGAACACCTGTAACAATAGCTGACAAAGGTCAGCTTTTAATTTTAAATTACAAGGAGGTAGACAACAAGATTCATGTTATGTTCATAATAGCTAAAAAGAACTTTGCGTTATACATCGTTTGATCGTACGTATAACAAACTGTTTTTTGGCCCTTGCCCAACCGGGGGCTTATAGTCCGGTAAAATGCCTGTTACTTGTTAACCTGTTCAAGTTCGACGGTGAAGTGCCGCATGATCTCTGCCTCATTGATAATCCTGTACCCTGAACGGATCGAATCCCTGCGGTCGTAAACATTTTTCAGTGTTACTGCGATGTAGTCCATATGATTTCGCGAGTAGACCCTGCGGGGTATGGCCAGCCTAACCAGTTCCAGTTCAGGATAGCGGTTTTCCCGTGTATCCGGATCGCGGTCGGCCAGAAGTGTACCGATCTCAACGGAGCGTACGCCCGATTCGAGGTAGATCTCCAGGGCCAGGGTCTGTGCGATAAACTCCTCACGAGGCACCTTAGGAAGGAATTTCTTAGCGTCGACGAAGATTGCATGACCCCCGAAGGGCTCCTGTACCGGGATATGGTAAGCTTTCAGCTTCTCACCCAGGTAATGCACCTGCCTTATCCTGCTTTCGAGAAATTCGAAAGTGGTTGCCTCCTTCAGTCCGACATCCAGTGCAGCCATATCGCGTCCCGCCATTCCCCCGTATGAGAGAAAACCCTCGAACATAATGTTGAAATGCGAGGTCCTCTTATACAGGTCGTGATCCCGCATGGCCAGGAAGCCGCCGATGTTCACCAGTCCGTCTTTCTTGCTGCTCATTGTCATCCCGTCGGCATAGCTGAACATCTCACGCACGATTTCCCGGATGTCCCTGCCGCTGTATCCTTCTTCACGGGTTTTTATGAAATATGCATTCTCTGCGAACCTTGCCGAGTCGAAGAATACAGGAATTCCATGATTCCCGGCAAGTGTTTTTACCTGCTTCAGGTTTTCCATACTTACCGGTTGTCCGCCTGTTGAATTACAGGTTATCGTGACCATGATCATAGGGATCCGCTCACGTCCGTATTCAAGAACTGCCTGTTCAAGTTTTTCTAAGTCGAGGTTGCCTTTGAAAGGGTGGTAGAGACCCGTTTGTGATGCTTCGCTAATGGTACAGTCTATCGCCCTGGCGTTCCTGAACTCAATGTGCCCCTTGGTAGTGTCGAAGTGGGCATTCCCCGGGATCACATCACCTGCTTTCACGGTTGTTGAAAAGAGGACATTCTCTGCGGCCCTGCCCTGGTGGGTGGGTAATACATGCTGAAAACCGGTGAGCTCGCGGATGGTTTCACGAAGCACGATGAACGAACGGCTGCCAGCATACGATTCATCTCCCGACATGATCGCCGACCATTGCTCCTGGCTCATCGATCCGGTTCCGGAGTCGGTGAGCAGGTCGATATACACCTGGTCACTGTCGAGGTAGAAGAGGTTATACCGTGCCTCTTTAATCCATTGTTTGCGCTGTTCGGTGGTGCTCCTGCGGATGGACTCAATGGTTTTTATCTTATAGGGTTCTGCGTATGGAAGTTCCATGATCAATTAAAAATATTTGTTCGCAATATTTGGATTTGTCGCTGTAGATGTAACGGGGGATCGCGGTGTGGAGCAGGAAGAGTGATGCCTTCCGGCTGTGCGATCAGTAGTAGCAGGGATACACATCCCGCTTCTTGATGCAGCGGTAACGCACTTTGGAGTTATAAAATAAATTGCGTTTTTCCACCTTAATAAATCATATACTTAGCCCCTTGCCATGTGATACTATAGCTCACTTTCAAACTACATGTGATATGCTTTACATCCTTCGGCGGACTTACGAGTTCCAATTTGTTCATTCTATTGCTTTGCAAAAACAATCAATGGTTTCCGGCGAACCGAATGCATTGAGCCCGCTGCCTTTCCCGAACTATCGGGAAATAGTACAGAAAGAAAAATATCCAGTCATGCAGTGGTTTACAAGTACAAATGTATCAGATCATTCAGAAAAAAACCACTCCGGGCGACTGTTTTCTGACATAATGCAGCATAGATATAGACAGGCCGGTATGATCCTGTTACCTGTTGCTCTCTGTGTTCAACTGAAATTGTTCGTTTATAGCTCGACTAAGCGGGGCATATACACTTTTTCAGTATCCGGTGTTGTCGAGGTAACGTGCATAATACTTTTCCAGGATCTCCTGTTTTACCTTCTCAGCCTCCAAAAGGCGCAGTTCATATCCGGCCTTTTTCTCACCCTTTTGACGCGGAAGAAAGAGTGGATTTGCGCTCAGTTCCATTTCATACTCCTTGCTAAAGTATTTCATCACGAATAATTCCGGATGAAGCTCCCATGTGGTAAGCTTCCCATCCATCCCGGCGCTGATGAATTGCTTTCCCCCGGGAAGGAATGCAATATCGGGGATGCTCCCCTGGTTTTCCAGGTAAGCGTAAAGCTGCTCACCGGTTTCAATGTCCCACAGTTTGATCGCGTGGTCGGCCGATGCGCTTAACAGGTAATGTCCGTCGGGACTAAATTCTACCTCCAGCACCATGTCCTGGTGACCTTTTAGCAGATGCACAAGTCTGTTTTCCGCGATGTTCCAGATTCTTACTGATTTGTCCTGCGATGCCGATGCGACATACTCTCCGTTCGGACTGAATTCGACATCGTAAATATTCCCGGAATGACCCTGAAGTTTTCCTGTTACCTCTTTCGTTTGGAGATTCCATATCAGCACTGTTTTATCGCTCGAACCACTGGCGATCTGCCGACCGTCAGGACTAAAGGCCACTGCAAGGGTGATATCCTCGTGGGCTCGCATCTCCTCTGCGACGATTCCTTCAAAAACATCGATCAGGAGAAAAGTTTTATTTACCTCTGCACAAACGATCTGCTTTCCAGCCCGATCGATATCCATGCTCCAGATGGTATTCTTGTTGTGCGACCACGTATTGATTATTGTACCTGTGGTATCGCAGAGCTGGATCCTGTTGCCTGCAGCGAGGAAAATTACATCCATCTTCGGACTCATCGCTATATCGAAGATCGCTGCACCGGCGACACCATCAAATGCATGAAGCTCCTCACCGGTTTCGGCACCATATATTCGCAGGGTGCCGTCCTCGAATCCGGCCAGGACCCAAAGGCTGTCGGGTGAAATACCCACCGCGGTAACCGGGGTCTTATACTCAGTTGAACGTACGATATAATCTAGCGGTTGTGCAGCAGCAGTTGCTGCAACGAGAGCGGTACAGAGTATCAGGAGCTTTTTATGCATCTTGTCAGTTTTAGTGTATGACAAATTTGGTAAAAACCAATGAAATAACCTCAGGTTTAATACAACTTCCATGGATATTCGGGATCACAACCTTTGTAATCACAATTAACTAAAACTTTTTATTCATCTCCCTGATAAAACCATCAATGGCTGCATCATCAAATCCCTTCTCCTTGGCTGCCTCTTCAAGCGTACCCCAGATAGGTTCCCCGCATGCAATGCATTTGATGCCCTTTTCCAGAAGGTACTTCACTGCATCTGCCGATTGGTATACAATTTCGTCTATTGAGGTATTCCTGGTTAATTGCATGACAAAACAGACATTTCATGTTGTTCAAAATGGTGAATCAAATTTAATGAATTACAGGTCTTCTTTATGTGATATGTATCACGCAGCATATGCGGTTGTACTTTATTTGCTTTTTAACACTGTAAAGTTTATTTATTTAGATTGATTCTAATATCTTTGTACCCTGCTTAAAACGGAGGGGTGATTCATGAAGCTACTGGAGTTTATTGCTAGCTTTTTTACTGAGATGTGGTCGCTGTTGATGGAGATGGCGCCATACCTGCTTATTGGATTTCTTTTTGCCGGGATATTGAAGGTCTTTTTCCCGCGCAGGATCATAAAAAAATATATCGGGGGTTCAACTTTCAGTTCTGTGCTGAATGCCTCCCTCCTCGGTGTACCTATGCCTTTATGCTCCTGCGGTGTTTTACCGGCCGGGATCGGTTTCTATAACAGCGGTGCCTCCAGGGGTGCAACTGTCTCGTTCCTGGTATCGACGCCACAAACAGGCATCGATTCGATTATCGCCACCTATGCGATGCTTGGACTTCCTCTCGCTATTTTGCGTCCGATAATTGCGCTGTTATCTGGTATACTTGGAGGATCACTCACCAACTACCTTGGGGGGAGTATTGCAGCAGCCAAGCAGTTGAAGAGCAATGATGAGAACGGAGTGCGATCTTTCAGGGAGATGCTTCGATACGGGTTTGTGGAGATGCTGCAGGATATCAGCAAATGGCTGATTATCGGTTTCCTGGTTGCTGCTTTGCTGGCAGTGGTTATCCCAGGTGACTTCTTTGTTGAAACCGTTTCCAACGAGTATCTCTCCATGCTGCTTATCCTCGTTGCTTCCATCCCGCTGTATGTGTGTGCCACGGGCTCCATTCCAATTGCTGCCGTATTGCTTGCAAAAGGATTGTCGCCCGGTGCTGCGATCGTGTTTCTGATGGCAGGACCGGCAACCAACGCTGCCACTATGGCAGTCATCAGTAATACGATGGGCCGAAGGGTGTTCTGGCTCTACCTGTTGAGCATCGTCGGAGGAGCGTTGCTGTTTGGATCGCTGCTGAACGAGTTAATTCCGCGTGAGTGGATTATGGGGGCAGTGCCCGACCTGCATCACGGGGCACACGAACATAAGATGCAGGGGGGCTACTGGGTGAAACTGATCTCTGCAGTGGCACTGATTCTTTTGATTTTGAATGGGTACATACAAAAGTACCTGAAGCGACATGCAAGAAGACAAACTGTAACCAATGCATCCAATATGAAGAAGACACAGAAATTTACGGTAGAAGGGATGACCTGTAACCATTGTAAAGCTTCCGTTGAGAGCAGCATACAGGAAATTGATAAAGATCTTGATATCTTTGCGGATCCATCGGGCAATGAGCTGCGTATATCAGGCGGTAATGTGTCTGAGGAAGAGGTGAAAAGCAGGGTTGAATCACTGGGCTACATTTTTAAAGGGAAAAAAGAAAATTGACGCTTAACGATTTACAGACAGGCGATTTCGCAGTTATTACGCGGATACATGGAACAGGAGCATTCAGGAAGCGCATCACAGAGATGGGTTTTATCCGCGGTCAGACTGTCACCGTGGGAAAGTCGACTCCTTTTAAAGGACCTGTTGAGTATCGCATAATGTCAGGAACAGTATCACTTCGTCGCAGTGAGGCGATGATGATCGATGTTGCGGTGGGTATGCCCAGGGAGATAATCAAAGAGCATCCCTTTAGCCCTATCTATACTGAAAGCAGCGTCGCTGAGAATGGCAATGAGCGCAGGAAGATTACCGTTGCAATGGTAGGGAATCCCAACAGTGGCAAAACAACACTCTACAACAGGCTTTCAAAGTCCAACGAACGTGTGGCCAATTATGCCGGAGTAACGGTCGGATTAAAAGAGACTACTTTCGAATATAAGGGATACCAGATTTCCTTTACCGATTTGCCGGGCACCTATTCGCTCTCTGCCTACTCAGAGGATGAAGTGATCGTAAGGAATTTCCTCAACAGTAAACGTCCTGATATTGTCGTGAATGTCGTTGATGCCGGAAATCCCGAGCGCCACATGTATCTCACCACCCAGCTGATCGATATGGGGGTCCAGGTGATCATTGCACTCAACATGTATGATGACCTTAAGGCACGGGGAGATAAACTTGATATTGCCATGCTGGGACACCTCATCGGAATTCCTATCGTTCCAACTATAGGTCGGCGGGGCAAGGGTGTTTACCGCCTGCTTAACCGGATCATTGAGGTCCACGAGGAGCGGGAACCGGTGACCAGGCACACACACATCAACTACGGGAAGGAGCTCGAACTGTCGATTAACCGCATTGAGAGGGAACTGGAACAGTACCAAAAACAACTGGCTGGTCAGCATCTCAGGTATTATGCCGTAAGAGCTCTGGAACGCGACGATTACAGTATGCATATTCTTGCACAGCTACCTGGTTTTGAAGACTTGCGACCGCTGATTTCCGATGAGGTAAACCGACTGGAGTTACTTTTCAGGGAGGATACTGAGACCCTGATCTCCAATGCGCGTTATGCATTTATTGCCGGTGCACTCAAAGAGACATATAAAAAGGGAACGCAGGACCGTGCTCTTTCACGGACACAGAGAATTGACCGGGTGCTGACCCACAAGTACTTTGGGTTCCTGATCTTTCTTATGATCCTGTTCGGGATGTTTCATGCCACTTTTTCCCTGGGCCAATACCCGATGAACTGGATCGAGGCAGGGGTAGACTGGCTGGGAAAGGGACTCTCGGAATTGCTTCCTGAAGGAATGGTACACGATTTCCTGATCGATGGGGTGATTGGAGGGGTTGGAGGAGTAATAGTATTCCTGCCCAACATAATGATCCTATTTCTCATTATCTCATTTATGGAGGATACGGGTTACATGGCCCGGACCGCCTTTATCATGGACCGGGTAATGCATAACTTCGGTCTTCATGGAAAGTCATTTATCCCTCTAATCATGGGATTTGGCTGCAACGTCCCGGCGATGATGGCTACAAGGCTGCTTGAGAACAAACGAGACAGAATCCTTACAATGCTGATCATCCCGTTCATGTCGTGCAGTGCCCGATTACCTGTTTACATCCTGATCGCCGGGGCCGTGTTTCCTGATCAGGCAGGAAACATAATCTTCCTGATGTATCTGATCGGCATCCTCTTTTCCATTGTTATGGCGATGATATTTAAAACCACTCTGTTCAGGAAGAGCGAGGCCCCGTTCGTAATGGAGCTGCCGCCTTACCGCACCCCGGGAATACGTATGGTGGTAAGGCACATGTGGCTGAAGGCTGTGCTTTACCTGAAGAAGATGGGAGGGATCATCCTGATTGCATCCGTCGTGATCTGGGCCTTGGGGTATTTCCCGCGAAACGTTGAGATGTCGAGAGACTACGACGCGCTGATCGCCGCTGAACAGGCAAAGAGCGGCCAGGTTCAGACCACATCCGCTAAGGAAAACTTACGTTCGACAATATCAGATCTTGAGACGGCACGTTCGAGCGAGCAGCAGGCTGGCTCATATATTGGTTATCTCGGCAGGGCCATTGAGCCAGTGATCAGACCCCTCGGGTTCGACTGGAAGATGGGGGTAAGCCTGCTCGCAGGTTTTGCAGCCAAAGAGGTGGTAGTAAGTACAATGGGAGTACTTTACCAGGTAAGCGACAGCGAGGGGAACACCGTCTCACTTCAGCAAAAGCTCAGAGAGCAGGTCTATACAGAAGGAGAGCTAAAGGGTCAGAAGGTCTGGACCCCCCTTGCAGGATTCAGTTTTCTCATATTTGTACTTCTCTACCTTCCATGCGTCTCGGTGGTGGTGACAATGGGACGCGAGGCCGGAAGTTGGAAATGGTCCGCGTTCGTGGTATTCTATACTACAATCCTTGCCTGGTTCTCCAGTTTTTGCGTATATCAGATAGGTTCCCTATTTTAGCGGTCCCTTCGTTTAGAATAATGAACATGAATAACAATAGTATTCATCAGTTTTCTAGGTTAGATGACAAGAATCTACTCCGGACGAAAAGGAACGTTCACAGGTATATCAATCACTGTTTTATTTGGTTAGAGGAACACTTTCAGGGAGCAGGATAACTTACATAATACGATTTTAAACAAACGCATGGATATCACAGCAAGTGGTTAACGCGCAATAAGAATTTTACATCGATGAAACCCTTGAAAAAACTTTCTTTCCTTACCGGCATGCCCTTTTTCGGCATCCTGCTGATGATCCTGATTGTCGCCATGGCCCTCGCTACATTTATAGAGAGCGCCCGCGGAACCAACGCTGCATGGGCTGTTGTATACGGCACCTGGTGGTTCGAAGCGCTCTTTGTCCTGGTGGTTATCAACCTGGTGGGGAACATCATCCGCTACAAAATGTACAGATTATCAAAGATTTCTGTCTTTATTTTCCATGTCTCGGTAGTCTTTATGATTACCGGGGGTGGTATTACCCGCTATTTCAGCAACGAGGGGATGATGCATATTCGCGAAGGGGCTGTATCCAATACCATTGTCAGCAATAAAACCTTCATGGACATACAGGTTACAGACGAAACATCAGAACTCAATGATACTGAGGAGGTGCGATTGTCGGTCCTTACGCCGGGAAAATTCAAATGGAGGAGAGAGTTCAATGGCAAAAAGATACGGATCCGGTCGGTCGACTACATGAACAATGCGTCGGTTCAGTATGTAGCATCACCCGGCGGTGAGCCCTACGTTCAGATTGCAATTGTCGCAGGAAGGCAAATGACAGTAGGGCTTGCCAGTGGAGAGGAGAAGGCTTACCCGGGGATCACCCTGAGCCTGAATAAAGTGGAGAGTACAGCCGATCTGCGGCTCTTTTCCGACGAAACCCGGCTGCTGGGCTACTCTGATCACCCCGTTTCCTTCATGACGATGGGGGGTGTAGATATGCAGACGTTTGATCCAGGTGAGGCGATTCCTTTTGAGCAGGGGAAACTATTTACAGTGAATGAGGTGCGACTGGCACTTCAGCGTTACATACCTTCGGCGAAACTGCAGTTTTTAAAAACAGGCAGCGGAGGTCAGTCAACCGGACTGGATGTTGTAAAGCTGGAGGTGGAGCTCGACGGGATGAAGTCGGAGTTGTTTGTACAGGGACACTCCAACATGGAGGGAGAGATGACATCGGTGCAGATGGGCGGGACCAATATCGCCTGCCGGTTTGGATCTAAGAAGATTCAGTTGCCCTTTGTATTACGTCTGGAGGAATTCCGGATCGACCGTTATCCCGGTTCGAACAGTCCGTCCTCGTTCGAAAGCGACGTGGTACTTATCGATGTGGAGCGCGATATCAACGAATTGCATAACATCTATATGAACAATGTACTGAAGCATCGGGGTTACCGGTTCTACCAGTCATCTTACGATCAGGATGAGAAGGGTACCATTCTGTCGGTGAAAAAGGATTTTGCCGGCACCTTCATTACCTATACCGGCTATTTCCTGCTTATCGTGGGAATGCTGCTTGCACTGTTGATGCGGGGAACACGTTTCTCTGCACTATCAAAAGCTTCGGCCAGGGGGGCGAGAGCTGCAGCTGTGGTTCTGGTTTTGCTGCTTACCGGCGGATCGCTCTTAGCACAGGATTATCCGACGCCCGCCAAAGAGCCGGCTGCAGAGTTCGGGAGACTCTGGGTGCAGGGAAAGGAGGGACGGTTCAAGCCGATGAACACTCTCTCCAACGAGGTGATGCGCAAGGTGGTGAAGAAGTCGAAGCTGGATGGGAAGAATCCCGATCAGGTGATGTTGGGAATGATCGTTTATCCGGATATTTGGAAACAGGCGCCCCTTTTTGAAGTCGAACATCCGGAATTGCACCAGATGTTGGGATTCAAGGGAAAGCACGTAAGCTTCAACGATTTTATCCGCGATGGCAGGTACATCCTCTCCGAGTTGGTGAATGAGGCGTATAAGAAAAGAGTACAGGATAAGACCGACCTCGATAAGGAGGTAGTTAAGCTGGATGAAAAGATCAACGTTTTTTATATGGTACAGACCGGTGCTTTTCTGAAGATATTTCCCGAGCCGGAGGCTGAAGACGGATCATGGACAGCTGTATCTGATCTGCTGGAACATGACCATACGGTAACAGATACGCTCGGAAAGGTTTTTTTGTTGTATACCAGGGCACTGCGAGAGGGAAACAATGAACTTGCCGGTGAGATTATCGACTTTATTTCCAGTGTACAGGAGCGGGATACGGTACATGATTTGCATAATGGGAAGAAGCAGGCAGAGATTCTTTACAACAGGATCAACATTTTTCAGCGGCTTATCAGGATGTACGGGATATTCGGACTTACGCTGCTCTTCCTGCAATTTATGAGGATATTCAGACCACGAAAATGGGTGGAGTACGGGTTCAAAATAGGTCTGATCCACCTGATCGCCTTTTTTACAGTGCATACGATCTTCTTCGGTGTAAGGTGGTACATCAGTGGTTACGCACCTTTGAGTAACGGGTATGAGTCGATGATTTTCGTGGCATGGATCACCATGCTCTCCGGACTGATCTTTGCACGAAGAACCGGTTTTGCCCTGGCCCTTACTGCGATCCTGGCTGCGTTGTCGTTGCTTGTTGCCCACATGAGCTGGATGAATCCCGACATCACCAACCTGGTGCCGGTGCTGAAATCGCCCTGGCTTACGATCCATGTATCGGTTATCATGGCAGGGTATGGATTCCTTGGGTTAGGTATGTTGATGGGGTTGATTAACCTGGTCTTTTTCGTGATACTGAACAGGGGTAACAGGAAGCGCGTTTCAGCGGTAGTGAACCAGCTGACGAGGGTGAACCACCAGGCGCTGATCATCGGACTCTATTTTCTTACGATTGGCAGCTTTTTGGGTGGTGTCTGGGCGAATGAGTCGTGGGGTCGTTACTGGGGGTGGGATCCGAAGGAGACCTGGTCCCTGATCTCAATACTGGTATACAGCTTCATCGTGCACATGCACCGGTTTCCTGGCATGAAGGGCACCTATGCCTTTAACCTCGCCTCCCTGATGGGGTACTTTTCGATTCTGATGACCTATTTCGGAGTGAACTACTTCCTGGGGGGGATACATTCTTATGCCGGAGGCGCCTCCTTTGCGATCCCATCCTGGGTATTTATTGCAGTTCTGTCAATATTTGCACTTGCTGCGCTTGCATTTAAAAAAGAAAAGATTTTTAACGGCGATTATCTTGAAGAACAATGAATGAACTCACCTTAGCCACCCCGGCACTGCTCTTTTCAGCGATTTCATTGATTATGCTGGCCTATACCAACAGGTTCCTGGCATATGCCTCACTGGTGCGGAGTCTGCACGCCCGTTACCAGGAGCATAAGGATAAAGTGCTGCTCTGGCAGATAAAAAACCTGCGACGACGGCTGGCGCTCACCCGGGGGATGCAGGTACTGGGCATCACCAGTTTATTGCTTTGTGTTGCTACAATGTTTTTCATTTATGTTGGTACAACGACCCTTGCCGAGGTGATATTCGGGATCGCGCTTTTACTGCTGATCGGGTCACTCACCCTGTTGATCTGGGAGATCCAGATTTCGACCCGGGCGCTTGATCTGCATTTAGGTGATATGGAGGAGTGAAACTGGTTGTTTTGTTTGGACCATTTTTCCGGTTAATTACATGACAAAGAGTTAATTAGTAACGTAAAAAAATATTTAAAGCGTGAGCTAATTATTTATCTGTTATGATTTTCGAATATTTTTCAATGATATTCACATTTAAAAGGGTAAATCGTTGAGGTCGCTGCGTACCTGTTTGCCAAAGTCGATGACACAGTTGAACCGGTACCGGCTGTGATTCCTGATCGCCACACCGACGGAGTTGAACTCCGGGTTGAGAGTGTTTACCCGGTGCCCCAGGTTTCTCACACCGTCATCAATCAACAGTGTAAGTACAATATCTATGGCACGGGAATAGCCGTAGGAACAGTTCTCGGCCACATTGGTGTAAGGGTTTCCTAAAAATGGCTCGAACCGCTTGTTAAAGTCTTTGTGACCTGTATGACCGGTTTTTCCCGACAGATTTGCATGTTCCTGCGCGATTGAGGTGAGGTCCTCCTCCGGCAGAAGCAGTGGCAGTCCTTCGGTTTTCCGCAGGTCCCTGTATAACGATCGCAGGTACGAGTTGTTGGGTATGTCATTGGCCCGGACATATTCATCGAGAACCGTTTCGGCAAACAGTGGTCCGTCGAGCCGGGCAAGGTTCATAAAAAAGACCACCTTCTTCTCTTCTTCCGAGTAGAATTCAAAATCCGATGCTGAATTGGCCCTGGTGATCACTTCAGGATCCCATTTTTGCCATATTGTCGATTGTCCTGTTGCGGATCCGGTGATCAGCAGTATAAGAAAGGATATATATTTTGTCATGTCTCTAATTATTCATTTAACAGTTATTTTACTTGTAGTTTATGAATCAGCTTAATTCTGTTCAGTTGCCGGTCGGAGCTTTCCGGATAGTAATAATTATGTCTTTATTAGGAACGAATTACTATTTACATGTACGTTGCAACTGTTCAATATCTATTTCCCATGGCTGTCGTAACATATATAGTACATAATCAGGGAACGGCGTAAAGCCGCATTTTTCATAAAGCCTGATAGCGGAGATGTTCTCCCTTTGTACCTCGAGTTTTACCGGGTATCCTTTTTCTTTTATGAGCTGCAGTGATTTTACTGCAAGCTTCATGCCCCAGCCTTTTCGTTGATAGATCTTTTGAATCCCGAAGTGGTGCAGGAAAAATCTCCTTCCGTCGAATGTCATCCATGATGAGCCTGCTATGTTACCAGTTCCGTCCTCCTCCATTACAATAAGCTTTCCACCCATAGCGATGGTCCGCTCTATTACTTCAGGGGTATCACCACGTTCGCGGGGCGACATATCCAGTTCTTCCCAAAGCAGCAACAGTCCCGGGTAATCGGAAGGCATGTAATCTCTGAAAAACATACTTCTCAAGCTTTTATTACATGTACCTGTCCGGCCTGGTAAGCTACAACCTGGATCTTCTCACCTTTTGGAATATAGCCATATTCCGATACGGCATCATAGATTTCATCATCAATGATTACCTTTCCCGAGGGGCGGAGGACAGTATAGGCATTACCGGTCTTACCGATCAATGTTTTTTGCTGTGCATCAACCCCAAGGAAACCCTGATCAACCATTTGGTCGGCCCCCAGGACCAGCCTTGAAAACATAGAGGTGGAGAGCAATTTGCTGGCAGCATAGATCGAAAAGGACAATCCGAGTACCGCCGAAACGATCACAATACCGAAGGAACGCATCAGCATGTTCATCCCTTCGCCGGTGAATTCAAAGTCCTTCAGC
This sequence comes from uncultured Bacteroidaceae bacterium, assembly GCA_964539395.1. Lineage (GTDB taxonomy): Bacteria > Bacteroidota > Bacteroidia > Bacteroidales > M55B112. The sequence continues at coordinate 30,940 of CAZIIU010000018.1, read as the reverse complement.
AATTGGTTGTCCACCATGCTCAGGGTCAGTCCGGTGATCATGGCAATGATACCGGCCACCCCGGCTACCCCGAACCCGGGTATGGCGATCACCTCCACAAGCATTAAAATAACTCCGGCCGCAAAGATCAGCAGCTCCCAATATTGGGCTATCCCTTCAAGGTAGAGCGGCGCAAAGTAGAGCAGCGCGGCGATTATCGAAGCGATGAGTGGAAAACCTATGCCGGGCGATTGCAGTTCGAAGTAAATTCCCCCGATAATTATCATAATGAGGATTCCTGATACCACCGGGTGGATCAGGAGTCCGATAACCTTGTTCATCGGGGTGGGTGTATATTTTTTCAGTGTGTACTCATCGATACCTGCCCGTTGAATGATCTCGTCGATACCGAACACGATCCCTTCGCAGAATCCATTCGCCATTGCTTCGGTAGCGGTAAAAGTAAGTACCTGTCCGGTATCAATAATGCCTTCAATAAAAATCCTTGGATCGACCATTGCTTCAGCAATTTTTGGGTCCCTTTTCCAGACAAGGGTGGTATCGCCGTTTACAATAACCGTATCTTTCCCCTGCGCTTCGGCAGTAGCACGCATGGTGGCACGCATGTAAGACTGAAATTTGTCGGGTACCACCTCGCCTGACTGGTTCACAACGGTGGCCGCACCGATCTTAGCGCCAGGTTTCATATAGATGCTGTCGGCAGAAATGGAAATGAGCGCTCCGGCAGAGGCAGCGTTATCGTTGATAAAGACAGATACGGGAATTGTGGAGTTCAGCAGGCGTGTTCTTATGGAGTCGGCAGCGCTAACTTCTCCGCCGTATGTGTTCATGTCGATGATTATCAATTCGGCCCCCAGTGCCACGGCCTCCTCGAAGGCCAGTTTTGTTGTGCGCCATACCGGGGCGGCGATCATCTCCTTAATATCAAAGAGATAGACGACAGTCTTTCCGTCTTCAGTCTGTGCCTGAATGCTGTCGCCTGGGTATTGCGGGGGGCTGACCAAAGCCGGAACGGTATCCGGGGAGGAGGTAACAGTGTCCGAAAGGTAAACGGTGGTGGCCGGTACGAATGGAACAGATCTGTGCGTTAAAGCTGTAGTTCCGCACAGCTTCCGGTTGCCGTTCACGGCAAGCAGCAACAGGAAGATGAGCATATACTTTTTCATTACTGGCATATCTGCTGGTTTTACTGTATTGTTTACAATTGTTTTAAGTTTCCCTGCCGGATCCAGGATCGTAATATATTACCAGCCGGCACAAGTTTTGTTCACGTAAAAATACGATAAATAGTTCAGAGTTCTGATATAGGGTTCACGGTTGTGCAACTCTCTGTCATTAATGCTCTGCTTTCTGACAATTTTCCCTTAAATTTGTGTTTTAATCGCAGATTATGAGTTTAAGCACATTGATGGCCATTTCGCCGGTGGACGGGCGATACAGGTCGAAAGTACAGATTCTTGAGTCCTATTTTTCCGAATATGCACTTATCAAATACCGACTCCATGTTGAGGTGGAATACTTTATTGCCCTGGTGAATTTGGGTATTGAGCAGCTTGCGGACTTTCCGAAGGATAGGTTTGGCGACCTCAGGATGGTGTATCTGGCTTTTTCACCTGAAGAGGCAATGAAGGTGAAGGAGATTGAGTCGGTGACCAACCACGATGTGAAGGCGGTGGAATACTACCTGAAGGAGCGGTTCTCTGACCTTGGCCTGGTGCAATATTCGGAATTCATCCACTTTGGGCTCACTTCACAGGACATTAATAACACGGCTGTACCATTGTCTTTGCGGCATGCACTCGATCAGGTCTATTATCCTGCTATTGATGAGCTTATCGCACAGCTTGAAAATCTTGCAGAGGATTGGTGGGAGATTCCGATGCTGGCCCGAACACATGGTCAGCCTGCTTCTCCAACCCGCCTCGGGAAAGAGCTGCGCGTCTTTACTTCACGACTGGATGAGCAGATCACCCGGCTGGAGGAGATCGCCGTTCCTGGAAAATTTGGCGGTGCCACGGGCAATATGAATGCACACAAGCTGGCATACCCGGAGATCGACTGGTTTGCTTTCGGTGAAGAACTATTGCTCGACGCATTCGGATTGAAACGGTCCTGGCCTACCACCCAGATCGACCACTATGATAACCTTGCGGCGATGTTTCATGCAATGTCGAGGATCAATACCATCCTGATCGATCTTTCGCGCGATATGTGGTCCTACATTTCCATGGAATATTTCAGGCAAGCTATAAAAAAAGGCGAGGTAGGGTCTTCAGCGATGCCGCACAAGGTAAACCCCATCGATTTCGAGAATGCTGAAGGTAATCTGGGAGTGGCCAATGCGTTATATGATTACCTGGCATCCAAGCTTCCGGTATCGCGACTGCAGCGCGATTTAACCGATTCCACGGTATTGCGAAATATCGGTGTGCCGATTGCCCATTCTTTAATTGCCATGAAATCGATCAAAAAGGGCTTTAAAAAACTGTTGGTGAACGAGCAGGCAATAAATGCAGATCTTGATAATAACTGGGCGGTGGTGGCAGAGGCGATTCAGACAATTCTTCGCCGCGAAGGTTATCCGAAACCGTATGAGACACTTTTGGAGCTGACACGCAAGAACGAAAAGATCACGAAGGAGGCCATCGGGGCATTTATCGATACTTTAAATGTGAGCAGGGAGGTGAAGGAAGAGTTAAAGCAGATTACCCCGATGAACTATACGGGCCTGTAGCCTGGAATTTGAATGAAACGATTTTTTAAACTTTTCCGTTACCTGGTTCCATATAAGTGGAATGTCGTTCAGAATGTAATCTATAACATACTGAGTGCATTTTTTGCATTGTTCTCCTTTGCGATGGTGATTCCTTTCCTGCAGGTGCTGTTCGACAATCAACCGCTGGTTCTCGAGCCAAGGGAGTTTGAACTGAAGACCTCATACTTCTTTCATACTATCAACTACCTGCTGAGCCAGGTGATGATCGAATATGGAAAACCGATGGCAATGATCGTAGTGAGTGCAATCGTGGTTATCTTCAGTCTGATGAAAAACGGGTTTCTCTATCTTGCCAATTACTGTCTTGCCCCTGTGAGGGCCTACACGGTACGTGATATTCGCAGGGAGCTTTATAGCAAGCTGATCAGGCTGCCATTGGCGTATTACAGCGAGGCGAGAAAAGGTGATGTGATGGCACGGGTTTCAAACGATGTTCAGGAGATTGAGACCTCGATTATGAGCTCCCTGCAGATGGTATTCCGCGATCCCCTGACAATTATTATATACCTTTCATTTCTGGTGGCTACTAACTGGCAGCTGACACTATTTGTGATTGTAATCCTGCCTGTGTCGGGTCTGCTGATCGGGAGGATTGCCCGTAACCTGCGCCGCAAATCTTTCAGGGGGCAGCAGCTTCTGGGTGAGGTAATGTCGGTGATCGAGGAGACGCTTGGTGGACTCCGGATCATCAAAGGGTTTAATGGTGAACAGAGGATGGAGAATAGGTTCCGGATTGCAAATAACCGATTCTCTCGGATGATGAAGCGGGTCATGCGGCGGCGCCAGCTGGCCAGTCCGCTGAGTGAGTTCATGGGAACGATCGTACTGATGATCCTTATGTCATATGGTGGATGGATGGTGCTTTCAGGGGAGCACGATATGAGCTCAGAAAGCCTGATCTTTTTCCTGGTGGTATTCAGTCAGGTGATCACTCCTGTAAAGAACTTTGCTAATGCCTGGTTTTCTATCCAGAAGGGGATGGCATCGGTCGACCGGGTAGATGAACTCCTGGATGCCGATGAAAGGATCGTTGAGTTGAGCAATCCTCGTCCGGTGAATGATTTCAGGAAGCAGATCGAATTCAGGAACGTGAGCTTCAGGTACGAGGAGGAGGATGTACTGAAAGAGGTGAACCTTACTATCAAAAAGGGACAGCTGATCGCGTTAGTAGGTAAGTCGGGAGCTGGTAAATCGACACTTGTCGACCTGCTGCCACGGTTCATGGATCCGGTGGAAGGGGAGATACTACTTGACGGTGTCTCACTGAAGGAGTACCGGTTGCGTGACCTGCGCAACCTGATGGGGATAGTGTCGCAGGATTCGATCCTGTTTAACGACAACTTTTATAACAACATAGCATTTGGTTCACAGGTATCCCAGACCGGGGCAATCAGGGAGGCAAAGGTTTCAGCAGCAGAGGCAGAACGAGCAATTGAGGCGGAGACTGCTGCAGTGGCTGAGGCTGCTGAGGTCGCCAATGCGACTACCTTTATTAATGAAACACCCGGCGGCATGCAGGAGGGGGTGGGTGATGGCGGCAACAAATTGTCGGGAGGACAGAAACAGCGAATCAGCATTGCCAGGGCCGTGATGGCCAATCCACCGATCCTGATTCTCGATGAGGCTACCTCCTCACTCGATACAGAGAGTGAGCGCGAGGTACAAAACGCAATCGAAAGGCTGATGAAGAACCGTACCTCGATCGTTATTGCTCACAGATTATCGACGATTAAGAACGCCGACCTGATCGTGGTCCTTGATGAGGGACGGATCGTGGAACAGGGCCGGCACGAGGAGCTTGTGAAAAAGAGAGATGGGTATTATAGAAAGTTGTATTCTCTGCAGAGTTTTTAAAAATGAAGATAAGTGGCTTTACCATGGGCAAGAATGCCCACAAACTGTATTACCCGATGCGGTATGCGATTGAGTCGATCCTTCCCATAGTTGATGAGTTCGTTGTGGCGCTTGGGGATAGTGATGAGGATGACACGACCCGGGAAGAGATACAGGCGATCGGCAGTGACAAGATAAGGATCATTGATACGGTGTGGGACATCGAGAAATACCCCCGGGGAATGGAGCACGCCCACCAGACCGATATTGCGAAGAGTCATTGTACGGGCGACTGGCTATTTTACCTGCAGTCGGATGAGTTGGTACATGAAAAGTACCTGCCGGTAATCAAGCAGCGATGCATCGAGCTGCTGGATGACAGGGAGGTGGAGGGGTTACTGTTTAATTACCATCATTTCTGGGGCGATTACTGGCATCTGCAGGACAATCACTGCTGGTACAGAAATGAGATCAGGATTATTCGCAATGACCCTGATATACATTCCTGGGAGTCGGCCCAGTCTTTCAGGAGGATTCCGGGTTTTGACGGATTGAACTACAGGCAGCAGGATCAGACCTACAAACTGAAAGTGGCAACAGTGAAAGCTTCAATCTACCACTATGGCTGGGTGCGTCCACCAAGGGTGATGCAGAATAAAATCAAGGCTTTTACCACGAACCATGAGGGGCGCGAGTCGGTCGATAAAAAGATCAGGAACAACAAATACCCGGATTATTTCGATTATGGAAGATTAACTGGGCTGACGCGGTTTGAAGGAACTCATCCCGCCGTGTTGGAGCCATGGATCGCGAGGTTCAACTGGCACGACCAGTTACGATTTGAGGGTCCGGCTAAGAGCCTGAATCCCATTACGATGAAACACGATCGTTTGAAATACAGGATTGTTTCGTGGATTGAAAAAAGGTTGTTGCTCGGGAGAAGGCTGGGGGAATTCAGGAATTATATCCTATTGCGGCAAAAATAGAATTCCTTTCAGCGGTTGAAGGATCATGGCGCTTGGGACGACATGATTGAAGAAGGTCATTATAACTTGTTGGTCTTGTCGTCTGCGTATGTTTCTCTGTAAGCCTTCTCATCACCGTATGGGATAAAATCCATGTGGTGCTCCGGCGCTTTGAAGTTTTCGCTCTTTTCATGCTGGATACCGCACCAGTAAGCCTCCGTTTCTGCAAATATTTTCACCCAGTACTTCACCAGGCCATTGGCATACCCGCAGTAGGCACAATTGATTCGCTGCATAATATTCAGGTACTTCAGTTTGTGCCGGTCGATTTTAATATATTCACTGCGTTTCACATACGCTATCCTGTAAAAGGGAAAGCAGACCCGGTGATACAACTCTACCCAGAAATCCATAAAAACCATCGGAAATACTGCCAAATAAATGAATGGTAGCGTGGGCAGATGTCTCAGAAACCTGTGCGGGGTAGAGTAGTATTTCATTGGTAGTGATAATTAATGGTGTATCATTAATTTTTCACAATTATATACAAAAGGATTCACTTCTGCAATGCAGATATGGTTTGCATGTTTCACTAGCCCCGGCCAGTGAATATTTTTCAGCGGGAGCCAGTACCCTTTCAAAAAACCATGTGCCATGCCAGATAACACCGGCGATTCCTCATCAATTTCATTTTTAATTTGTTATATTGGTGTATCCACGTGTTTCATGTAGGTACGGGATTGTTTTTTTAGTAAATTTGAATAAACTCGGTTTTGAATGGGGAGCGGGAAATATCTGAAGAAAGCGTTAAAAATCACATTTAGGATTGCTGTGGGCTTTATACTGTTGTTCATCCTCCTCGCTTCTCTGCTCCAGATCCCTGCCATTCAGAGCGGCATTGTCCACCGCCTCACTACAGCGGTGAGTGACAAAACCGGGACCATAGTCAGGATCGACAAGGTCCGCATCGCTTTTCCAAAATCGGTGGTGGTGAAGGGTCTCTTTTTAGACGACCTTCAGCAGGATACCCTGCTCGCCGCCACCAGTATCAGGGTCAATATTGCTCTGAGGGAGTTATTGTTCAGAAGGATAAACGTTAACAGAATTGCACTTGAAGAAGTGTCGATACATCTGGACCGCAATCCGAATGACTCCCTTTTTAATTATTACTTCCTGATCGCCGCATTCACCGATACAACAGCTCATCAGGCAAGGAGTACTTCACCGTGGAACTTCAGCATCGATAGGGTGAACCTGGAGAATATTCATGTGAGGTATGACGACCGGTACAGCGGGATCGATGCTGAACTGGCTCTGCAGAGGCTTAGGTTGCGGTTGGGAGGATTCGACCCGGGGGAAACTGAGCACAATGTGGACAGGCTGGATATATATGGATTGCAGGCTGATCTTGTGATGACGGAGCCGCGTGACCGTGTCAGCCAACAGTTGGCAAGGGTCAACCTGGGACGCCTTGATCTTGACAACGCAATGGTAAACCTGGAACAAGAAACGGTGACCCTGGAGAAGCTTCTGCTGGCTGAAAGCGGGTTTCATCTGGCGGATATGCCATTGGAGCAGATGCCAACAGGGAATGAAGGGTTACAGAAGGCTGTGTCAGCGATGCTGCCAGGAGCAAAAGAAGATTCGACCGAAGAGATGGGAATGGCTTCTGCTTCAAAGGATGCCCAACTCAACACAAAGGTTAAGAGTCAGTCTAATGCCAGGCGTCTAACTGCCGATGGAGCGCGGGAATCAACCAAAGAGAAGAGCAACTGGAAAATTTCTGTTGATCGGGTAGAGTTCAAAAACAATGAATTGAGTTTGCTGACTCAAGGTGACAGGGAAAAGGAGAACCACCTTGCAGATTTAGCAGGGAATGAAGGAGATAGTCTGGCTGAAGAGAGTGAGAAGAATGCTAAGTCTTTTAACGCGAGAGACATAGAAATTGTGTTTCACGATTTTTCAGCATCGGACCTGAATTACTCGTCCAATAATGCCGGTGTTACTATCCGCAGTTTCAGTGCGACCGACGGGAATGGATTTGCCATTGACAAGCTCGAGGGCATTTTCAGGTTCGATCATCAATCCTTTGCCGCAGAGGGATTTCAACTTGAAACCACCCACTCTGCCATTTCCGCCAACCTGCAAGCGCAGTACCCTTCCATTCAGATGTTGACAGATTCCATCGCATCCGTCAGTTTTACCCTTGATCTGCGGCAGTTGCAGCTTCGGAATTCCGACCTCCTATATTTCATTCCGCAGTTAGGCACGCGACCTTATTTTTCAAGACAGGAAATCAGTACCGCCCTATCCGGAAGTTTTTCGGGCAAACTTGCCGATATATCGGTTACCGATTTGCAGATACTGACAGGTGAACAAACGGAGCTGAAAGCAGATATCGGTGTTACAGGACTGCCTGAAACCGATAGTTCAGTGGTGAGTATCCCATCATTTCAGTTCACCTCAGGCCGGCAGGATATTCTAATGCTGGCAGGTAATTTGGTACCAGGGGAAATTGCACTGCCCGATCGTCTTGATCTGCAACTCACCCTCCGGGGGATGCTGAACGCTTTTAACGCAACGGCGATGCTTGAGAGCAGCTTCGGTAATCTGCAGCTTTCGGCTGCTCTCAGTCACGACGAGTCATTCAGGGGCAGGTTTGAAGCAGATAACTTTAACCTCGGTCTGCTGATGCGTGATACAGTGATGTTCGGGCAGTTGTCGGTTACTTCGAAGGTGAGCGGCAACGGGCTCAAGTGGAGAGCACTTACCGCCAGGGTAGATGCCGATGTGTCAGAATTATTCCTGAACAACTATGTGTATCACGGACTTACTATCGGTGGCATATTCAGCGACCGGATGTTTGAGGGGCGGGTCGACCTGGAGGATGAGAACCTGGTGCTAGGCTTCGACGGATTGGTGAATCTGAGCCCTGGTAAGGAGCATTACGACTTTAAGTTAGATCTGCAGGGTGCCGATCTGAATGAGCTCAATTTTTCCGAAAAAGATATACGCATTGGATTGATTGCCGTGGGAGATTTTACTGGAACGTCCGGGAATTTAGAGGGCAGGATCGACCTTTCGGACATTCATGCGGTAAGGGAGGAGCAGTTGTATGCACTCGATTCGCTATCGGCATTTTTTGCAAATACCCCGGGGTCAAGTGAACTGCAGGTAAGTAGTAAGCTTTTGGAAGTTGACTACACAGGGACGATCCCGCCCACAGCCATTATCAATGAGCTGAAGCATTTTATTGCCGGGTATATTTCTTTGCCTTCAGAGCATGAGAATCTTCCACCGAATCTTCCACCGGATGAAAGTGAAGTGGATATTTACAAGGGAATAAGTGATGATGAGAAGAGCGATAGGAGAATGGCCGCAATTGTTGCAGTGAATACTGATTCAGCACGTAATGCTCTTTCTACAGCTGAAGATACTGTTAAAGAAGAGGGCACCAATGGAGAGGGAGAGACCCTTTCTGTTCCTTCAAATTTCAGCTTTAATGCCCGGGTGTACAATCATCCGATATTGTCGGAGGTGCTGCTATCCGGGTTAACAGGTTTTGATCCGGTTGAGATAAAAGGAGAATTCAATAGTGATAGCGGTATCCTCGGATTGGATGCCCGCATAAAGAATATAAAATACAGCGGATTAGAGATCAATGACCTGGCGTTGGTTGCAGATACAGATTCTTCAGTAATACACTATGCGGTTTCAGCCAGGAGCGTTGCAACTGAGCAGGTTGAATTTGCCAACCTGATGTTTGCGGGTAATGTCGGAGATCAGCGGATCGTTACAGATTTTACCTCTATTAATGAAAACCTCCGGAAGAAATTTGCGATCCATTCGGTGATCACCCATGATGGAGATGAATATCGGTTAGTGATTGATCCGGAGGATCTCTTCCTGATGTATCAACGGTGGGAGATCGATCCAGACAACCAGATATTATTTGGTCGGGAAGGGGTTATGATCGACAGGCTGTTCATGGAGAACGGGGAACGGGCAGTGAGGATAGCCTCAGTGAACAGGGAATTCAACGACGATCTCTCCATCGAGATAAAGAACTTCCGGCTGGCCGACTTGTCAAGTATCATTGAAAATGATTCCGAGTTGGTAAAAGGAAGAGTTGACGGAACCATCCTGGTGAAAAGAGCCGGTTTTGCTGCTTCCTCCTCATCTGCCAGTGAGCGAAGCAGCAACGGTGCAAATGCATCCGGAACCGCAATGGCCGATTCCCCTTCTGCCGACCCGGACCATGTCCCGGTCAGCCACTCACCCATCGTTTCTTCAGTCTTTAATACAGAGGCAGAAATACCTGGGCAGAAAAGAAGCCCGGGCAATCCTGCAACCGGCATTATTGCCGATATATCAATTAGTAACCTCATAGTCCGGGAAGTCCCCATTGGTAGTCTCACCCTCACCACCACGAACCCTTCAGTGAACAGGTTTGACCTGAGCGCAGCACTTTCAGGCGCCGGTAATGATCTCTCTGCTTCCGGTTACATCATTAGTAGCACCAACCAGGGAACTATTGATCTGGTTGCCGACATTGCTTCTCTTTCGATGAACGCGGTTGAAGCATTCTCTTTTGGGCAGATCACCGAGACGGCCGGTACGCTCTCAGGGAATGCAAGCATTAGCGGAACGTTTAGCTCACCGGAAGTGACCGGCAAGTTGCATTTCAGTGAGGTCTTTCTTAGGCCGGCGGTATTGAACAACAGGCTTCAGGTCGCCGACGAGACGGTGCAATTACGTTCAGATGGACTCTATTTCGACACCTTTATGATCACCGATTCCAACAACCAGAATGCAATTATTAACGGTTCTGTGAAGATGAAGTTGTTTAAGGACCTTGTGATGGACCTGCAACTACAGGCAGATGATTTTCTGCTGATGAACACCACGGTTAAGGACAACGAAACTGTTTTCGGCAGGATGGTGATCGACAGTGACATAGATATCAGGGGACCGCTTGATCTTCCTGTAGTGAGTGGCAGGCTGAGGTTGAAGGAGGGATCGCACGCCACATTCATAGTGCCTGAGAGCCGGCTTACCACCGACCGCGGTGAAAATGTGGTGCGGTTTGAAGGTCCGGATGAGCTGCACCCGATCCTCGAGGAGGGAACCAGGGCGACTGTAAGCCGCTCAGGTTTTACCGGCATCGATCTCTCTACTATTTTTGAGATCGACCGTGGAGCCACACTCCGGCTGCTTATGGACCCCACCTCCACCGATTCTCTGGTCGTTCAGGGAGAAGCAGCGCTGAGCCTGTCGATGGACAGGAGCGGGAAGATGAGTCTGACCGGCGTTTACAATATTACTGAGGGGAGCTACCTGGTCTCGCTCGAGTCGGTGATCAAACGCCGGTTTGTTATTGTTGAGGGAAGCAGTATCACCTGGAACGGAGATCCGCTCGATGCCACGCTGTCGCTCGATGCACGCTACACAGTTCAGGCGTCGCCTTACGACCTGGTGGCAGCACAGGTATCAGGACTGAGTGATGCTGACAGGGGAGCATACCGGCAGCAGGTTCCGTTCTGGGTGCTGTTGAAGCTGGGCGGCGATATGCTGCAACCGGATATAAGCTTCGCGATAGAGCTGCCACCGGATATGAAAGGCGCTATGGAAGGGGCGCTGAACCAGAAATTGGCACAGCTTAACCAGGATGCATCTTCGCTTAATAAGCAGGTCTTCGCCCTGTTGCTTTTGAATCGTTTCGTGCAGGAGAACCCGCTGCAGGCAGAGACCGGCAGTACTGCCTCCATCGTACGATCTACCGTTGGTAGTTTCCTGTCGGCACAACTAAACAGGCTGGGTGCCGGGGTGCTGCCGGGGACCGAACTGAACGTCGATATACAGTCGTACGAGGAATACGAGACGGAGACCCCGCAGGGACGTACCGAGGTGGAGGTGGGAATCAGGCAGCAGTTGATCAATGAGCGGCTGTCGGTGCAGTTGGGCGGATCGTTTGATGTTGAGGGGGAGCGCGCCATGGAGAACAGGGCGAGTGAAATGGCCGGCGATGTGCGGGTGGAGTACAAGCTTACGGAGGATGGCGCGCTGCGGTTGAAGGGTTTTAGACAGGGTCGGTACGAAGGGGCACTCGAGGGGCAGATCATCGAAACTGGTGCAGGGGTGTCGTATGTGAGTGATTTCAATGAGTGGAAAGAGCTTTTCCGGATGCAGGAGAAGGAAAAGGGGCAGAAAGAAAAGAATCAGAAGGAAAAGAATCAGAAGGAAAAGGGGCAGAAGGAAAAGAATCAGGAGGAAAAGAATCAGGATGAAAAGAGGCAGAAGGAAAAGAATCAGGAGGAAAAGAATCAGGATGAAAAGGGGCAGAAAGAAAAGAATCAGAAGGTAAAGGGGCAGAATGAAAAGAGGAGTAATGACAAAGAGAATGAGGATGAGATCCCGGGAGGAGTTATACTGCGCGACGAGGAAGAGCAGGAAGCTTCCCTTCCAAATAGACAAGAATACCGTTATCCATGATCATTTCTAGGTTTACATATCATGTTGTATCATCATTGCTTCTGGCATCTGCCTTTAGCGTATTAAAACGGACGATAAGATCACCCATAAGTTTCGTTCTGCTTGCATTTTTTATAACTGCCGCCTGTAGTGGACTGAAGCACCTGCCGGAGGAGGAGAAGCTCTACACCGGTGCGAGGACCGAGATCGAATCTGACGAACCGGTCGACAGCAGAAAGCTGATGAATGTGGTCAGGCGTTCCGTTCGTCCCGATCCCAATAGCAGCTTCCTTGGTATGCGACCAAAATTGTGGTTATACATGGTAACGGGTGAGGAACCTTCAACAGGGATCGGACGCTGGTTGAAGAAACGAGGTGAGCCGCCGGTTTACCTCAGCGAGGTGCGGCCCTCGGCAACAGCTGAGATCATCGATGCGGCGCTGTTCAACAGGGGTGTATTCAACAGCTACACTGAGCAGGAGACGATAGAGCGGGAGCGCACCGCGGAGGTGGTTTACCGCAGCTTCGTGCATCTGCCCTACCGGTTCGGGGTGCTGACTTACGACATAGCAGACGACAGCCTGGCCCGGCTCATCACGGGCGACTCGTTGCAGACGCTCATCCGGCCGGGTGACCCCTACAGCCTCGATGTACTGAGGAGGGGGCGATGGCGGATTGACGCGCTGCTGAAAAACAGCGGATACTACTTCTTCAGTCCCGATTATCTGCTCTTCTCTGCCGACACATTACCAGGGGATCGCACCGTGGCACTGAATCTTTCCCTGAAGGAGGGCATCCCCGGGCGGGCACTCACGAAGTACCGCATTAACCGGGTGATAATTGACCAGGGTTATTCACTGGCGGCCGTAAACGGAGGAACGACAGACACGCTGCAGACCGGCGAAAAGATCTATCCCCGGGGAGAGTCAGATTCACTGCGTTCCGGGGGGTATCTGTTTCCCGGACAGGAAGATGAGCTGGATATCCGTCCGGAAGTGATCCTTGCATCGGTCTTCCTGCGTCCGGGGGAGATTTATTCCAGGAAGGCACATTCCATGACGCTCAACCGGCTGATGTCGATGAGCACCTTCAAATTTGTGCAGGTTGAGTTTACGGAGTCGGATATTGCGGAAGGACTGCTGGATGTGGAGATCCGGCTCACTTCCATGACGAAGCGCAGCCTCAGGGCGGAGATGGACCTGGTGTCGAAATCGAACAATTTCGCAGGTCCCCGGATGAACATAAGCCTGCAGAACCGTAACGCCTTTGGCGGGGCGGAGCAGCTGAACCTGACAGTAGCCGGGTCGTTCGAGTCGCAGCTGGGTGGCAGGAAGAAGAACCTTTTCTCCTACTCCGTGAATCCGCAGGTGGAGCTGCTTTTTCCACGATTCGTAGCGCCGTTCAGGGTCGAGCGTCCGAACAGTCTCTATATTCCAAAGACACGGCTGTCGCTCGCCTACAATTTCCTGAAACGCGTCAACTACTTCAACATGAACACTTTCCAGTTCCTCTACGGTTATCGCTGGAAGGAGAGCCTGAAGAGCGATCACGAGCTAAACCCGGTGGGCATAAGCTATACTGCACTCGGCAACCAGTCGGAGGAGTTTAACGCGCTGCTAGATGCCAACCCGGTGTTACGCACCAGCTACCAGGAGATGTTCATAGCGGGATCAAATTATAGCTTTACTTACAATGATCAGGTGGGGGAGCCGAAACGGATGCAATACTACCTGAGTGCAACGGCGGAGACAGCGGGGAACCTTTTTTCGCTGGGAACCATTGCTGCCGGCGGGGAGCTGTTAAACGGTGATCAGGCCACGCTGCTGGGCTCCGTCTATTCGCAGTTTGCGCGGGTGAGCCTTGATGGTCGTGGATACCTGAAGGTCGGTGAGCAGGACAAGCTCGCTCTGCGACTGTTTGCCGGTTATGGGAGGGCATACGGGAACTCCTCGGTGCTGCCTTACAGCAGGCAGTTTTTTAGCGGTGGACCAAACAGCATCCGGGCGTTTCGGATCAACTCGGTGGGTCCGGGTACCTATTTCCAGGAGCAGGATGAGATCGGTTATTTTCAGCTGGGGGGAGATGTGAAGCTGGAGCTGAACGCAGAGTACAGGTTTACAATCTACAATATTTTCAAGGGAGCGGTATTTGCCGATGCCGGCAATGTATGGCTGCAGCGGTCGAATCCGGCTTCCGGGGCCGACTACTTCGCGATCCCCCGTTTATTGAATGAGCTTGCCGTTGGTACGGGAGCGGGGTTGCGGCTGGATGTGTCGTTTTTCATTTTGCGGTTCGACGTTGCGGTGCCGCTGCGGAAGCCGTGGCTTGAAGAGGGGAGTCGCTGGGTGACGCAGGAGCCGGGGTTCGGGCAGGGCGGCTGGCTGCGCAGGAACACGGTGCTGAATGTGGCGATCGGGTATCCGTTTTGATATTACAGTTCACTCCCCAATTCCCTGGTGGTACTCCTGCAGTGATTTCACCGGATACCGGCCGTTGCGGCGTTCCCTGATTCCCTGTGTGGCAGCAAAGGCGGCTGCGGTGGTAGTGATGTAGGGTACATAGTGCTTGATGGCCGTTTTCCGGATGTAGGAGTCGTCGTACTCACTCTGCTTGCCCGCCGGGGTGTTGATTACCAGGTCGATGTGACCGTTAACGATCGCATCGATGATATTCGGCCGGTGCTCATGCAGCTTGTTGATGAACAGCGCCTGGATGTTATTGGCCTCGAGAAAGTCCTTCGTACCCCCGGTGGCCATGATCCTGAATCCCATCTCCTTGAAATTTTGTGCTGTTTTAAGGATCTTCTCCTTGTCGCGGTCGGCAATTGTTATAAGCACCGTCCCCGACTTTGGCAGTGGTGTTTTCGTTGCTTCCTGGGACTTAAAGAATGCAAGTCCGAATGAATCTGCCATCCCCAGAACCTCACCGGTGGATCGCATCTCGGGCCCCAGTACCGGGTCGACCCCGGGGAACATGTTGAAGGGGAAGACCGCTTCCTTTACGCCATAATGTTTAAACTTCCGGCGCTTCAGGTCGAAATCTCCCAGCTTCTTTCCCAACACGATCTCTGTGGCGATCTTCGCCATCGGGATATTGCAGATCTTCGACACCAGGGGAACGGTCCGGGAGGCGCGTGGATTGGCCTCAAGGATATAGACCACATCCTTGTAAATAGCATACTGGATGTTCATCAGCCCCACCACCTTCATCTCAATAGCGATCCGCCGCGTATACTCCTCTATGGTACGAATCTGTTCTTCGGGGATGATCACCGGCGGGATCACGCAGGCCGAATCGCCCGAGTGGATACCTGCATATTCGATATGCTGCATTACCGCGGGAACGAATGCATCGGTGCCGTCGGCGATCGCGTCGGCCTCTGCCTCGATCGCATCCTCGAGGAACATGTCGATGAGCAGGGGACGGTCGGGGGAGACATCGACAGCGGCGGTAACATATTGCCGGAGCATCTCCTCATCGAGGATCACCTTCATGGCCCTGCCGCCGAGGACGTAGGAGGGGCGCACCATCAGGGGATAGCCGATGCTGGTTGCAATTTCGAGGGCCTGTTCGAGCGTGCTGGCCATGCCCGATGGCGGTTGCGGGATTTCCAGCTTCTCCATGATCTGCCGGAACCGGTCGCGGTCCTCCGCCAGGTCGATGGTTTCCGGACTGGTACCCACGATTTTTACACCGTTCGCTTCGAGCTCGCCTGCGATATTCAGCGGTGTCTGTCCGCCGAACTGGATGATCACCCCTTCCGGTTTTTCCTTCTCGTAGATGCTCAACACATCCTCCACAGTAAGAGGCTCGAAATAGAGCTTTTCTGAGGTGTCGTAGTCGGTCGACACCGTTTCGGGGTTGCAGTTCACCATGATCGATTCATAGCCGGCATCCCTGATGGCGAATGCGGCATGCACGCAGCAGTAGTCAAACTCGATCCCCTGTCCGATACGGTTCGGTCCGCCACCCAGTACCATGATCTTCTTCCGGCTGCTTGTCTCCACCTTGTCGGGGGCGTTGTAAGTGGAGTAGTAGTAGGCAGCATCGGCACCACTTACCGGTACCGGCTCCCACGACTCAGCCAGTCCGAGTGCAAGCCGCCTGCTGCGGATCTCCTTCTCGGGGATATTCAGCAGCTTGGCCAGGTATTTATCGGCGAAACCATCTTTTTTCGCTTCGATGAACAGCTCATCGGGCAGACCGGACCCCTTACTGGCAAGGATCTTCTCCTCCAGGTCAACCAGTCCCTTCATCTGCTCAATGAACCAGGACTTAATATAGGTTTTCTGTTGCAGTTCTTCTATCGTGGCACCTTTCCTGAGCGCTTCGTACATGATGTACTGTCGTTCGCTCGACGGCTCCTTCAGCAGGAGCATCAGCTCATCGAGAGTTCTGCTGTTGAAATCCTTTGCAAAGCCCAGTCCGTACCGGCCGGTCTCCAGCGAGCGGATCGATTTCTGGAATGCCTCCTTGTAATTTTTGCCGATGCTCATCACTTCGCCCACGGCCTGCATCTGTGTTCCGAGCTTGTCTTGCAGACCGTCGAATTTTTCAAAGGCCCATTTGGCAAACTTTACCACCACGTAGTCGCCCCACGGAATGTATTTATCGAGCGTTCCTTCGCGCCAGTAAGGAATTTCGTCGAGTGTGAGTCCGCCGGCCAGCAGTGCTGAAATCAGTGCGATCGGGAACCCGGTGGCCTTGGAGGCAAGGGCCGAGGAGCGGGAGGTGCGGGGATTGATCTCTATGACCACGACGCGACCGGTTTTCGGATCGTGTGCAAATTGGACATTGGTACCGCCGATCACACCGATATCTTCGACGATACGGTACGCATACTCCTGGAGTGTTTTCTGCAACTCTTCCGAAATTGTGAGCATCGGTGCGGTACAGAAGGAGTCGCCGGTATGTACCCCGATGGCATCCACATTCTCGATGAAGCAGACGGTGATCATCTGGTTTTTTGCATCGCGAACAACTTCGAGTTCCAGCTCTTCCCAGCCCAATACCGATTCTTCCACCAGCACCTGGTGGATCATGCTTGCAGCGAGACCGCGCGCTGCGATGGTTCTGAGCTCATCGAGATTATAGACGAGTCCGCCTCCCGTTCCACCCATGGTGTAAGCGGGCCGGATCACTACGGGGAAGCCCAGCTCAGAGGCGACCTTCTCAGCCTCGGGAAGGGTATTCACGGCTGTTGACCTGGGCATTTCGATCCCGAGTCGTGCCATGGAATTTTTAAATTCTGTACGGTCCTCGCCTTTCTCAATTGCTTTCAGATTAACGCCGATAACCTCTACATTGTATTGATCGAGAATCCCCTTGTTAGCCAGTTCCAGGGAGAGGTTCAGCGCGGTTTGTCCGCCGAGGTTGGGCAGCAGCGCATCGGGCCGCTCCTTCTTGATGATCTCTGTGAGCGCATATTCATTGAGCGGTTCGATATAGGTATGGTCGGCCATCTCAGGGTCGGTCATGATCGTTGCCGGGTTGGAGTTCACCAGTATGATCTGGTAGCCGAGTGATCGCAGGGCCTTGCAGGCCTGGGTGCCCGAGTAGTCGAATTCACATGCCTGTCCGATGATAATGGGGCCGGAGCCGATAATAAGAATTTTGTGAAGGTCCTCACGTTTTGGCATTTCAGAAAAATTAAAGGTGTTTTACGAAAAAATCAAACAAAGATGCCTTAAAAAAATATAAATTAAAAGGAATATTTGGTTGCAATTAGCCGTAAAATAAAACATATACTTTTTTACCCTGCTTGATGAAAACCAGGCTCATATCACCGTTTCTTTCAATATTAATAAGTACTTGCATCAAAATGCCAATAGCTGGGTTATGCTCACCTATAAAACAGATTTATTCTCCCTTACTTTTGTAGAAGGGATGAAGGTGAAACAAAAAGTTTGCTTATTTTGTAAATGCAACACGAAAAACGAAAATAAAAATGGTTATATCCATTTTTACCTTGTATTTTAGTTTAGGTTGTTTATTACAATTACTTACTCTTTCCGCAGTAAATGTGTAGAGGAGATAATAATACGGGTCTAATAATAATAACTAAATAAGCTGATGACATCATTGGTAGTATATTACTCGAAAGCAGGAAGCAACAGATACCTGGCAGAGAAAATTGCAGGTGATTTGTTCTGCAACATTGATCAGATCAAGCCACGTCTAAACAGCCGACTTTTAATGATGATGGGTTTGAATTTAGGTAATCGAAAACTAAATTCACGCGTTGAGGAGTACGACCGGATTATACTCTGCGGTCCGATATGGATGGGAAAACTGATTGTGCCACTCAGGAATTTCTTATACAGGTATTCTGACAAAATCAGTAAGCTGGTTTTTGTTACTTCTTGCGGTAGTACTTTTAAGGACAGGGATAACAAATTCGGCCATGGGCTTGTTTTTAAGGAGGTTCAAAATATGATGGGTGATAAATGCGAGCATTGTGAGGCCTTTCCAATAGGGCTTGTGATGCCCGAGGGCAAAAGAGATGACCCCGATGCATTTATGAATACGCATTTAAACGACAATAACTTCAAAGGTGAAATTGTTGATATATATAATACATTTTTGAAGAAGATAGAGCACCTATAGGTGTATTTCAGGTTGATATACAGAAATCAGGAAGTTGAACAATGGGCAGGTTCTACTTCTTTTTTTGGATAAACTAGTTTGACCACGATATGTAGTAATGCGACCTCTTATCGTGCTACAATGGTAAATCTGCGTTCAGCGGTGAACACCCGTCCGAACATATCATGTACCCTGATGTAGACGGTGTGTTCACCGGCTTTCAGATCGGTGGGCAGGAAGCCGGTCCAGGTATGAGAACTTTCTGCGGGATTGGAAGGTCTGCGGCCTGGGAACAGTTCTTCAGTGAAGTCCCAATCGACAACTTCGCGGACGAAGAAGGGGTCGTGAACGGGCTCGTGATTCATTGGTTTCCATTCACCATCATCAATCCTGTAGAATATGGAATCCCGCTCTCCACCGGAAAAATAATTGACTATGATCCTGGCGCTTGCCCAGGCATTCTGCAGCACTACTTTGGGTGTGAAGACTGCCATTCTGTATTCTGGTTCCTTGTCGAATACCTTATAATCGAAGGTATATTGGTTCTTGTCGAAGTTGATGTAAGCGTATCCTTTCGGCGTTCCATCCCTCATCATTGAGATAGGTATTCCCTTTTCGTTCAACTTTCCGCTGTACCAGTCGCCCGAGGTTGTTCCGACATTGTAATGGTGATGCGCACCGTCTCGATGCCAGCCGTACTCCGGTCCGAAGAATATCTGGTTTTGCCGGTGGGTGTGCGCAGATAAAGACAGGGTATGAGGGTATTCTTTCATCAGATCGAAGATGCGGTTTCGGTGTTCGGGGTTAAAAGGTCCTGACTTACCCTCTTTGTTAATAAGAATGTGAAAGGCCAGTACCACCAGGAAATCTTTGCTGACGAATTTCAGATCATTTTCAATAAAGGTGAACTGATCCTCTCGTAATCCTCCCCAGTAGCCATCACCATCCCTGGGATCGGGATATAGAATATCATCTATGATGATGAAATGTACTTTGCCGTGGTTAAAGGAGTAGGTTGCCGGACCGAAATGGGTTTCAAATGTTTCATCGGACAGCGTGTCGTGTTTCACATCAAAATTAATATCATGATTTCCCAACACATTGTGCCAGGGTATTCCCACTTTCCTGATCGCCTCCTTGTAGGGGTGCAACAAGTCCAGATTATCACCAACCAGGTCGCCCAGTGAAATACCAAAAGCAACGTTTGGCACATTTTTAAGCTCGGAGGCAACTGCACGGTGGAAATAGTTAACCTCCTCCTCAGTATACGGCTGTGGATCGCCAAAAACTAGTATGCTGAATGTATCGGATTCGTTTTGTGGTATCAGTCCAAAATTCACATATTTGGGGAGGGGGCCGGTAGGAGTAGTACCGGCAAATTGAAGCTCCGGTGAGCCAGCGGGTTTGTGGATGTAATAAAACTGCGGTATGTTATATTCATTCACCGGGGTTTTATAGCCGCTTGGTTTGATAACAAAAACGATATTGTCATTCATTACAGGGAGTGTATACCTCCCTTTTTCATCAGTAGAAATAACCTCTTTGCCGTTCGAAACAGGTACATTGGCAATCCCCTTTTCTTTTCTGTCGAACCTGTTGTTCCCGTTCAGATCTTCATAAACGAAACCGGTTACCTGGGTTTGTGCCAGACTTGTAGCAGTTATAATATATAACTGAATGAGAATGATAGTTATGCGATTATTCATACCCGGATTATTAATTGTTTTTATAATTAGCACATGCAGAGGAAGATCTAAACGATCCTCTCTAAGGTAAAGATATAGCAACTTCTTCTGGTCACAGACATTTTTTTTCTAAAATAAAAGTTAAATTTAGTTATTATTGTCTGTAGCCCGGTTGAATCCCTCGATCCCAGAAAACACCAACAACCCAATCAGTAGATGGTAAAAGTTGTTTTTCATTGTATTATTTGTGGCAGGATTTATTGTTTATTACTCGCTAAAATGGCAATAAAATATTTATCCGACATTTATTTTTACCGACTAATATATTGTCTTAAATGCCTTCCCTTCAGGTAAGTCCGGGGGATTTTCCTTTTCGTGTGGGGGAATATGATTTGGTCAACCTGTCATTTTCCATTCTCTGTAACGGCGGATCATATCCGTGATCGATATTTCCTGCCAATAAAAGTTTTAATAAACTCATTACCCTCAAGGGTTCCATAATAACCTTTTTCCACTGAAAACTCATCGTACGTTACGACATCATCTGCTGAAAGTCCCGGATTGTAGATCATAAATGGAACAGCATCGTGATTATGAGTTCTGGTCTCACAGGGTGTTGGATGGTCTGGCAGGATAGCAATGGATACCTCCTCATTCATTTTAGCTGTTTGCTCCATAATATATTTCACAACACGCTGGTCGAGATACTCTATGGTTTTAATTTTCAATTCAATATTACCCTCATGACCGGCCTCATCGCTGGCTTCGATATGGAGGTAAACCAGGTCAACTTCTTCTAATGCCTTAACAGCAGCCTGTGCTTTTCCTTCATAGTTAGTATCGAATAATCCTGTTGAGCCATTAACATGAACCGCTTTGAAGCCGGCATATTTCCCGATGCCGTACAGCAAATCAACTGCTGAAATCATAGCCCCCGTTAACCCGTATAGCTCTTTAAAAGTTTTCATCTGAGGCTTGTATCCGGCAGACCACAACCAGACTGAATTTGCGGGGTCTTTGCCTTCTGAAATCCGTTTTAGATTAACAGGGTGGTTCGCTAAGAATTTTTGGGACTGAGTTATCAGATCATTCAACATCAATGCAGTCTGACCACCCTGTTTTGAAGTAGCTTTAACCAAAACTTCCTTAAATGGAGTTCCGGGAACGTCATGAGGCGGAGTACAAGAAATATCATTGTATCCACCTTTTATGGTGAGTACATGACGATAACTCACTCCGGGGAAGAACTTTACCGTTTCAGTGCCAAACTCTTTATTTAAATCATCAATCAAAACTTTTGCTTCCGGAGACGATATGTTCCCCGCTGAATGGTTTTTAATTTTCCCGTCCTCAAGACAAATTAAATTACAACGCATGGCTAAATCGTCGGGACTAAGTTCAATCCCCATACTTGCAGCCTCAAGAACTCCTCTGCCATTATAAACATCTTTAACATCGTAACCTAGCACGGCCATATTGGCAATTTCGCTTCCGGGGGGCATATCCTGAGGAACCGTAATCAGTTTTCCGCAACGACTTTTCGCACAAAGTGCATCAATATTAGGCTTATGAGCAGCCATCAATGGCGTTTTATTGTTCAACTTTTTTATTGGATTATCGGCAACCCCGTCAGCAAGGATAATAATGTATTTCATTTGTATTAATTCTTTATTTAACTACTTAATATATAATACTATAATAATCGTTTTAACTACACGTGACCTGTTGCCACCAGAAAAAAGTGTTTTTAATGCTGCTCGTCGAGGCCAAAGATCAATATCCAATGATGAGGGGTTCATAAGGAAAGGTATTTAACTTAAAAACGCAAATAAATAATTAAAAGAGGAGATGAATTCTGTTCATATTTAAGGTGTTGCAACAAAAAAAACGAATAAAAAGATATCACTTTCAGGATGAAAAATACGAAGAAAAAATAAAATGGCCAATCAAAAATTGTTAAGACCTCATTTCACCAAGTTGATGTTGCTTATTCACTATGATCTGTTCCTGATACCGGTGATCTTTCTGTAGTTACCCTGAAAAAGCAGTATCTATACGATGATCTGCATATTGAAGAATTTAACTGGAGCATTCCCTATGGTCCGCCTGTGGAAGTTGTTTTGTTATAATCCGCCGGTGTGAAGGTATCATTACCTGGCATCTTTGCTTTTCATGATCATGGCGAACATAAATTTAAGAAGGAAATGCAGCACGAAGCTTTTAACTGGATTGACAGGTGGCTAAAAAAATAGTTTGAAATGGATTTGCTGTTTTAACCATGGCTCATTCAAAATAAGATCTTTTTTTCTTAGCCTGAATGATTCATAAATTTTGGCAAAAAGAATGTAATGTTCAGAATAATAGCAAATTAAAAATATTTCTGTAAAAAAATCTTTTTTGCTAAAATTTATTAGAGTGCATCTGTTTTTGCACATCTGTTTCCTTACAATCCATTTGAAGCAGGCTACTACATCAGCAGGTCTTGTAAGTTGTAACTGTACAAAACTAAATGCATGAATAATTCAGGTTAGATACATACTAATCTGATTATTTTTTAGTTTTGTATACAATAGTTCTTATTATATAAAAGAAGGGAAGTGAAAAACCTGAAGCCGGTTTTGTAATTCAACCCGTTGTATGTTTTCCGGCGTATGTGTTGATGGAAAAATAGTAATTCCGTAGGTATTTTATATTTAAGAACCTGTTGACCCCAACAAATGAAACGCAACTGGTTCGGATTAATACTATTGTTACTTGTCTCTGCATGTAACTATCAGCATGAACAGCAAAGATGCTATCATGTCTTAAAGGGTGATTTCACTGAAGTAATCAGTGTAAAAGGAACCATTAAGGCTGAAAAATCCACCTTTATTAAAGCTCCGCAACTATTTGGTCCTATTATCTTATGGGTAGAGGAAGATGGCAGATATGTTGAAGGCGGAGATACGGTATGTATCCTGGAACATCCCGAAACCGAATCGCGGTTTGAATCCATTGCCGAAAATGTGAAAAACATGGATGTCCGGCTTAAAAAACTTAAGTCCGATCACGCGGTACAATTAGCCATGCTTCAGGCTGAAATTGAGAATAATAATATAGAGATATCCATTGCCAGCCTTGATTCCGTTCAGAAGAAATTTGCTCCCCCGCTTCAGCAGAAGTTGATTGCTCTCCAACATCAGAAAGCCAACATCAGGAAAGCCAAACTTGAAAAAAAATTCCTTGCAAGGAAAACCATCGGTGAAGCTGAAATACGAAGCATGAAATCCCGGATCAAGCAACAGGAACTTATGATGCAGAGGATGCAGGATCAACTCGATCAGCTGGTTGTTACCACACCTGAATCAGGGATTTTTATGCGTTCAGAGAATCCCTCCCTGTTATTTAGATTTTCAACTGGAATTGGAACCCTCGGTGGTAAAGTGGAGGAGGGTGCCTCCACCTATAGGGATATGAACATCGCTGAAATACCCAACTTGGATAAAATGCAGATTCTGGCAGAATTGTCAGAAACCAATTACAAAAAGGCTCAACCGGGACAACAGGTAAATATTCGCGTTGAGGCAAATGGCAACCTGTTTACAACGGGAAAAGTTCTACGTAAAATGTTGACAGGCAAACAGCATAACAGGGATTCGAAGGTAAGATTCTATGAAGCTCTTATTGAAGTTGATAGTTGTCATAAATTGTTGACTCCCGGGATGAACGCTACGTGCGAGATCATTATCTCTGATTATAAAGATACAATCGTCGTACCCTCGATTTCCCTCTTTAAAGAGGACGGAGATGAATACGTGTATCTCCTTAAAGGGAATAAATACATAAAGAACCGGGTAGAGATAGAGAATACTTTCAGCACCTATTGTATTATAGCTTCAGGGCTTTCAGGAGATTCTTATATCGCATTATCTAAACCCCCAATTGAAAAAATTATGAAAGAAAAAGTCAGTAAAAAGACTCCTGGTGAGTATGCCATTGACACCATTCGGCAGGACATGCCTATAACAGATACAGTAAACATCATCCATACGAATAAAATCCCCCAGCTATGCATAATAGAAAGCACACCAACATACCAGCATATGCAGCCGGAATACTGTTCGTGGTATTCATTTCATGTAACAGGAATAGCAGACAGGAGGTTCAGACGACGCAAGTTGAAAAAGGGACCTTCATAGAGGAGTTACTGGAAGAAGGGACACTACAGGCTGTTAATTCAATTAATGTAAATGCCCCCAGAATTTCGTATCGCTTCGGAGCATTAAAAATTGCCAGCATTGTGGAAGATGGGTCGGAAGTTAAAAAAGGCGATACCCTGATCATTTTTGATCCCTCCGAAGTGCGAAAATCGATTATTGATATTGAACAGCGACTTGATATCCAAAAAGCGGAACTGAGCAAGATGCTGGCGACACAACAATCTGAAATTGAAGATTTGGAGGCCGATTTTAAAATCACCGGGATCGATCTGGAGATATCACGGATCAATTTTGAACAATCTGTATATGAAGCTGAAATCACAAAAAAGGAGATCCAGCTAAAACTTGAGAATTCCCGCCTGGCATTGGAAAGAGCCAGGGAACAAATTGAAAACAAGAAGGAGATACATAAGGTGGACCTGTTTCAGAAAAATATCACTATTGGTCAGATGAATGAACAACTCCGGGAAGCAAATGAAACTATTGATAAATTAGTGCTGGTAAGTCCGGCAAATGGTATTGCTATAATTGATGATAACTGGATGACTCGCCAGAAATATCAGGCGGGGGATCAACCTTATTCAGGCTCAAAAATCATTGTTCTCCCTGATCTTGATGAGATGAAAGTTGATGTTAGTATCAATGAAGTTGATGCGTTGAAAATTTCTATGGGGTTGCCGGTAACCATTGCTCCTGATGCATACTCGGATCATGTCTATTCTGGTGAGATCATATGGATGGCGAACCTGGCCCAAAATAGGGACAGGGAAACGAATATCAAAGTATTTCCTTTGAAGATTTCCATTTCCGAGAGTGATGAGCGTCTTATGCCCGGACTAACGGTAAGCTGCAGGATTAAGATCAGCGAATATTCCGATGCTCTGCTAATTCCACTCGACGCAGTATTCAGGGATGAAATCAATGAGTATGTATATATTAAGGCGGGGTCAGGATTTAAGCGGCGGAATATTACAATTGCAAGGTACAATTCTGATTTTGCCTCAATTGAAAAAGGCCTGAAGGAGCATGATGAAATCGCTCTTTCAGATCCATTCCTGAATAAGAATAAAGAAAATGACGAGGGTGCATCTGCCGATATCTCAAACATCTAACACGTCGATCATGATTAATAATCCTGCAACTCGAATTTTACAACGCGCGTCGATTGCCTGTTTCTTTCTGCTGGCTATCCTTTCATGCAAGCACTCTTCCGGCGAAAAATACTCTGTTATGAAAGGGGAGTTCATTCAATCAGTGACCGAGCCAGGTGAGCTGGAAGCCATAGATGCTTCCTATGTCTTTATGCCACTTGTTGATTACCGTTATGGATACTCCTTTAAGATCGTTGGGATTGTAGAGTACGGTACAATGGTTGAAAAGGGAGATTCCGTGGCAGCTCTTGACCCGTCATCTATCTATAAATATATCATTCAACAGGAAGAAGCCCTGGAAAACGCAAAGGCGAAAGCCGAAAAGCAACATGTCCAGTCACATATCAAGCGACGTGACCTGGAAATACAATTAAAAAATGAAGAGGCTTCCTATGACCTGAAAAGACTTGAACTCGAACGGATGCAGTTTGAATCTGAGATGAAAAAAATAGTGAAAGAGTTGGAGTGTGATAAAGCAAAGTTGAGATTGGAAAAAGTAAAAAGAGAACTGGCTTTATATCCGGTACTGGAGCAATATGACCGTCTGATCCATGAACTGGAGGTGAAACAACGGTTGGCAGATATTCTTAATGCTACAGAAGTATTGAAAAATCTCGTGTTATATAGTCCGGGGAATGGATATTTTATTATTGAAAGTAACAGAAGGGGAGGTCATCATTATGCTTTGGGAGATGAAATCTATATGGAATCTATGATTGCCAGTATTCCCGATATCTCCTGGATGAAAGCAAAATCTTTCATCAACGAAAGGGATATCAGTCGGGTAAAGGAGGGAATGAAAGTAATTATCAGACTTGATGCGCTGCCGGATATGACCTTTGAAGCTTATGTAAAAGAGATCAGTAAGATATGTAAAGTAAAAGGAAAACAAAAGATATTCGATACAATAATAAGTATCCGGGATGAAGATAACAGGTTGAAACCCGGGATGTCGGTAAGTTGCGAGTATATTTGTTTTGCTTCCGATGATGAATTATATGTTTCAACTGAATGTCTGCTGAGTGAAGATGGAAAAGTTTATTTGTTCGCGAAGCAGGGGCATAAATTCAAAAAGACAGAAGTGGAGACGGGCCCCTCAAATGCTCATCATACCGTTATTTACACGAGATTAAAACCCGGACGAGAATTGCTCTCCCTTGAGCAGCATTCTGACATTTAAATCTTTTCTTATGCAATTGAAAGAGAATGTGAATATTGCTTTGTTAAGCCTTATCGATCAAAAATTCCGATCTGTCCTTACCATGCTGGGGATCATTTTCGGAACTGCTTCCGTAATCATTATGGTCTCTATCGGGGAAGGAGCAAAAAGAACGGCCATTGCCAAATACCAGGATCTTGGAATTCGAAACATTATCATCAGGGATAAGGATCTGGCCGACAAAGAACTAGAAGAAGTAAGAATGAAATTCTCTCCGGGTTTGTCATTGCATGATGCAGAAGTTGTTGCGGAAATTGTTCCGGGAGTTGTTGATGTGGCATGTCAGGCTGAAGCAGATGTGGAGGCCCACTATGGCGACAAAACGGCCAAGGGAACAATTATTGGTGTTACACCGTCCATTTCCGGTATCCTGAATTACTCTGTCGGGAGGGGTGCCTTCATACAAAAAAACCACTATGATGAGATGATGAAGGTTTGCATCCTCGGAGCATCTCTGGCAAAAGTTTTGTTTGGCTATGAGAATCCGGTAGGAAAAAGTGTAAAATTAGGTGATCAGTGGTTTGAAGTGATCGGGGTGATGAATTCGAAGGCGCTTTTTACAGAGACTATAGGAGAACTTGCAGCACGCGATCTGAATAATGATATATACATTCCCCTTTCTACTTTTAATAACAGGATAACGCGTGAGAATACGCTGGCCAGTGAGATCAACCAGTTCACCGTCAGGTTGAATTCTTCAGAGCGACTGATAGAATCTGCTGCTGTGATCAGGAGCATTCTGAACCGTCATCACTATAACAATGATGATTTCAGCATTATTATTCCCTATGAATTGTTAAAGCAGGAAGAGAAAGAGCGCAGACGCTATAATTTCCTCCTGGCCTCGATTGCTGCCATTTCTTTAATCGTGGGTGGCATCGGTATCATGAATATCATGCTTGCTTCAGTAGTGGAACGAACACGCGAAATTGGTATACGTCGGGCACTGGGAGGGAGGCGAAACGATATCCTAAGCCAGTTTATCACTGAGGCAGTTATAATGAGTCTGGCGGGAGGGCTGATTGGTGTGATCCTCGGAATACTGTTATCTTTAACCCTCTCCTTGTCGCCGGAAATAAGCACTTCCATAAAGTTTTATTCCCTGTTCATCGCATTTGCCTTCTCATTGATTGTGGGTATTACGTTCGGTTATTTGCCGGCAAAAAAGGCAGCAAATCTGGAACCGATCGAATCCATCAGGCACGAATAGTTTACGATAAACCTATACAGATATAACCATGGAATTTATTTATCGCACAAGAAATTGAGAATATGGCGACATGTTTCCGTCCATTGAAAAATTAAAAACTGCCAAATGAAAATGCAAAAAAAAATTGAAATGAGATATAGGAAGATATGTGCATTAGCCCTTTTTTTCGCAAGTATAAGCTTCATGCAGGCAGGTGCACAGGATATTTACCATCTGAATTTAAATACAAGTATAGGTATTGCCAAAAAGCAGAGCAATCGCATGCAGATCCTTCAGCAGAGCCTGCGAATGGCCGAATACCAGCTGAGCGCTGTGAAAAGCAGTTATAAAACCCATGTCGACCTGAATATGGTTTTGCCCCGGTACACTGAGACAGTAAGACAGTGGGAGGATAGCCTTGGTATTTCATTTTATTCTGTGAAACAGAACAATATGAATGCATTTCTGACATTAAGTCAGCCGCTGCCCACCGACGGAAGATTGTTTCTGAACTCCGGAATCCAGAATCTGGTCGATTATAATTATAACGACCGGTTAACACAAATCACTTCAAGTATAGGCTTCCGACAGCCTATTGAAGCATTTTACGGGTATAACGATTTGAAGCTTGCCCGCAAACAGGCTGAATTGAATTATGAATCTTCACTAAAGCAGCTTGAAAGAGCAGAGCTTGATCTGATTTACGAAATCAGCAGCCTCTATTACAACCTCCTCTCTTACGCGCAAAGGCTTGAAATTGCAAAGATGAGTCATGACCGGCAACTTGAAGCTTATGAAATCGCCAGCAATAAATACCAGGCCGGACTGATCAGGGAGGTGGAGGCACTGCAGATGGAGGTAGATCTCAGTGCAGCCTCCAACAAACTGGATCTTGCCCGTGTCGATTATAGCTCACAAAAGCGGCTGTTCAAGGAGGTGATGGGTCTCAACCTTTGGGACAGCATCACTGTTGAAAGCAATCTTGATTATACGGCAGTGATAATTGATACCAGGCAAGCTGTGGAACTGGCACTCGAAAACCGCAATGAATTAAAGGAGCATGAAATTCGGATTGAACTTTCTGAAATGGAGATCAAGCGGAGAAAAGCAGCAGGACGGATCCAGGGAAATATCCTGGTCAACTATGATCTGATCGGAACTAATAAAAGCTTGTTAGTAACCCCATTGCAAGCCTCATTCCAAAACAGCTTCTATAATTTGCAGGATCGCCCGGGAAATTTCAATGCTGCACTGACCATCAGTATTCCGCTGATCGACTGGGGAGAAAACAGGGCAAGGGTAAATGCTGCCAAAGCAAGTCTTCAGCAGAATTCGCTGCAATTAAAGGGAGAAAAAATCAGTATTGAACGGGAAGTATTGTCCCTGATTGAAAGACTCAACAGCAGCCTGCGGAGACTTCAGCTACTTGAAAAGAATGTGGTGGTTGCAGAAAAAAGCTTCGAAATCAGCAGACAGCGTTACTCCAACGGTGAAATTGACAGTCAGTCCATCGCACTCGAACGCGAACGCCTGAACAATGCATATATTTCGCGCCTCGAATCATTTATCACATACAAACTACTTTTATCAGATCTCATGAGGAAGACTTATTATAACTTTGAAACTGACCTTCCATTGGGAGGTACCTCAATGTATTAAACTCTTTATTATTGCGACGCCGGGATATTTAACTTGGATTGCTTCACTGATTTTTTAAGGGGACAGATCAGAATACAGCAGAACAAGCTGAAACAATTAATACATATCTTCAGGTTGTGATTCAAAATTTCAACTGTGCTAACCTGCAGTTAAAAGCTAGTTCCTCACAGTTTCAGGGATTTGATGTATAGAATTGTTTAATGCACCAGTACTTTATTATACCAGTTTCGCATCAAGATGTATATCGGCAGCTGCAACCAGTCTGGAAACAGGACATTTCTCCTTTGAGGCAGCAGCAAGTTCTTTGAATTTTTCCTGTGACAGACCGTCGCACTTTACCTCGGAGTTCAGCTCGATGGTTGAGATCACCGGTCCGGTGTCGTCTTTGCCGAGGTGAACGGTGGCTGTTGTAGATACGCTTTCAGGGGTAAGGCCTTCTTCACTGATGAGGCCCGACAGAAACATGGAGAAGCATCCTGAAAGTGCTGCGCCTATGAGCTCTTCAGGGTTAGTGCCTTTTCCTTCTTCAAATCTTGAGGCGAAGGAGTACGGACCGCTGTAATCGGCGAAGTTCATTGTTCCTGAACCATTCTTCAGAGTGCCTTCCCATTTTGCTTTTGCTGTTCTTTTTGACATGATATTGACTTTTTACGTGATACAATCCTGTTTATTTATATAACCAATATTAAGGTCTTCTGTTCAATGATGTCCAGGATTCAGAAAATGTTGGATGTTCTGCGAACCAGAATAGATATTACGGGATTATTCCCTGTGGTCATGATCCCTTGAGGGGGATGGCTTCGTCACTGAAGATCCCTGCCGCTCACTGTGTTCGCGGCGGGATGTTCTGCGAACCAGAATAGATATTACGGGATTATTCCCTGTGGTCATGATC
>CAZIIU010000018.1:0-213 GCA_964539395.1 uncultured Bacteroidaceae bacterium | reverse complement strand
GAGGGGGATGGCTTCGTCACTGAAGATCCCTGCCGCTCACTGTGTTCGCGGCGGGTTTGTTCTTTTTCCGGTCCTTACAAATGCTCGCTGGGCTCGCTTTGACGATCCGGAAAAAGAACAAACCCGAACAACCTCTGGCTGTCCGGGTTCTTCAGTGCTGGCGGAGGAAGAGGGATTCGAACCCCCGGTACCTGACGGTACAACGGTTTTCAA
>CAZIIU010000017.1:0-68518 GCA_964539395.1 uncultured Bacteroidaceae bacterium | reverse complement strand
TCGATTGTACACTATTGACCGGATTCGGTTGTACACTATATTCCGAAATATTCACCATACGATGGTACAGTTGAAGATATTGATGGAAACAGCTATCGGACCATTAGAATCGGAAAGCAGTTTTGGATGGCAGAAAATTTGAAAGTAACAACATTCAACGACGGTGAACCGATCCCTCTGGTCACAGATGGAAAGGAATGGTACAACCTAAAAACAGCGGCCTATTGCCGTACAACAATGATTCAACTGCCTTCAATGACCCCTATGGTGCGCTCTACAACTACCATGCAATCAATACCGGGAAACTATGTCCGCCGGGGTGGCGGGCCCCCACCACCGAGGATTTCCATGTACTAATCTACTCAATCGATAATGGAGCCGACTCTGTAAAACATGAGATAAGTCGCCTTGCCGGAGGAAAGTTAAAGGCGGAAGGTACAGAACACTGGTCAGAACCTAACACCGCTGCAACCAATGAGAGTGGATTTACTGCCCTTCCAGGTGGCTGCCGCTCCTGGGCGGGCAATTTCTTAATGCAGGGCTCATTTGGCTATTACGGAAGCTCAACTGATTACTCACCCCTAGCCATAAGATCTGCAACTGAAAGCGCTTTTATGCGCAGCGGAATTTCCGGTTATGTAGGCGTCTCTGTACGCTGCGTAAAGGATCGATAAAAAAGGCAATCTATTTTCTTCGCCTGAGAATCCGTCTCAGCCCCCTTCTTTTCATCTTGGCCTTGTGGTAATAGTAGGCGTACTTTGAAGAGTTCATATCTTTTATATCATTCAATACCATGTGAATCTTATCAATCTCTTTCACCCGGAAATCATTCAGACAACTTCTCAATGCCTTCCGGGTTATTACCCCGGGCCTTGTAACAAAAAGTTTGATATCGGCATATTTCATCAGTAAAAAGGCATCGGTAACCACATCGTATGGAGGACTGTCAACAATGATGTAATCATAACGTTCTTTGAGTTGATCAAACAGCGCTTTTGTTCCCGGAGAGGAGATGAGGGCCACTGGATCGGGTGGTATCTCCCCGTTATCGACAAAATCGAGGTTGGGTATGCCTGTGGGAGTAATGATGTCATCCAGCTTGGCACGGTTGATAAGGTAGGCAGTGAGACCGGCTTCTGCATTGGATTCAAGATCAAATAGTGCTCCATTGCCCTTTCGAAGGTCAAAACTCACCAGCAACGTTTTATTATGTGTAGAGGCAAAACTGGTCGCCAGGTTCAGTGAAGTAAAGGATTTTCCCTCGCCGGGAACCGCGGAGGTCACAAGGATGGTTTTATGGGTTTCACCCAACAGATAGTAAACCAGGTTACTCTTTATAGTGTGAAATGCTTCGCTAACAGGCATATGCGGTTCACTGATAATCACATTCTCTTCTCTGCTGTCCGACCGGGGGATCAAACCAACCTGCTTCAGGTTACTGAAACTGCTGATCTCATCCACATTATTGATTTTATCGGTCAGGAATATCTTAGCTAATATATAAAGTAGGGGAATCAACAGGCCCAGCATAATGGCCAGGGCAATGATCATCATTGGGTTGGGTGCTGTAACGCCCATATACCTGACCGGTTCAATAATCTTACAGTCCGATTCACTGGAAACCCGGGCAATCTGGGCCTCAATGCGCTTGTCCAGCAATGAAGTATAGGCAGCATCGGTGATATTAAATTGCCGCTCCAGCCCGGTAAGCTGCCGCTGTGTTTGCGGTAAACGGCTATATTCCTTGTTCAGGCTTGCGATCTCCTCTTCAATTTTTTTCAAATCATTCCCAGCCGCCCTGATTCTTAAAGTAAAACTTTCCGAGATAACCCGCTTTATATTATCAATATTCTGATTAAGTGTTTTCAACCTGGGACTCCTCAGCTGATTTTTGTTGATCAGGTCCATCCGTTCAGCAGTAAGCTGTGCCATCTCCTGGATCAGCGAACCCAATACCTCATCATCAAGTCCCCGCACAGAGGGAGCTATAAAATCTGTTGCATCCTTATTCTCCTCAAAATAGGCATTGATCTGCAGCAAGGTCTGGTAATCGGATTCAATCCTGTCCCTTTCACGCTCCGTATCAATAATTTGTGTATTAAGTTTACGGGTCTTCTCATCAATACTCATTAATTCAGAACTGCTTCTGAAATTCTGAAGCTGCTGTTCTGATCTTCCTAAAGAGCTTGACATACTAGAGAGTTGCTGATCAATGAACTCTATGGTGTTGTTTGCCAGCCTATTCTTCGATTCAATATCGTTTTCAATATATTTTTCAACTAGGTTATTGAGAAAATCCATTGCTACAGTTGAATTCCCCCATTGAAGTGAAAGATCAACAATATTGGACTCTCGTTCATTTACCTGGATGGATAATGCATTTCGAAACCTTTCTACCAACTGTTCAGGACTAGTCAGTGAAAAAAACAGCTGCATGCCCTGGTATGCTTCCGGATTGTAATTAGAGTTAAGTAAAAGAGTAAAAGAGTAATGTTCTCCTATTATTGGTTCTCCAAACCTGTGAATACTATTAAAATTCAGAAGAACGCCGGTACCTATTGCTTTTTTGCTACTGAAGTCATATAAAGTAGCAGGCTCTTCGCTGGCACCAATACCAAATGTTTCATCATCAATGATACTAAATCCAATCAGAGCATTAATTGGTTGGGGATGGGATTCGTCAATGATGACAATAAATGGAGATTGCTTATAAATATCAGTCAGGGTAAATACCAGTTCCTTAGGAATTGGCACCCTACCCTCCTGCATATAATAGGAAACAGTCAGGTTCATATCCTCCACCACCTCCCTGACCAAAGGGGTGGATTGCAGATATGCTAATTCATTACGCAAAGATTTATTCTGAAACATCATCTCATTAACATCAAAATATTCACCAGACCTGCCACTGGTAGACCTTCGTTCCTCAACATCCAGGAGAATCGTAACACCTGCCAAAAATGTTTTCGATGAAACTTTCAGATAGGCTAGTGAAACAACCAAGCAGACGATAATTGAAAATAGGATAAGTAACCAATGCTTAAGAATCACCTGAACCAGGTACTTTACATCGATAATCTGACTGCTTTTCCTGTTTTCCATAGAACAGTAAAATCTAATTTAAAAGGTTTATCATAAATGTCATTATTACAAGTGTAGTAGATATAGCAGAGGTAATCAATCCCCAGGGTACTGTCTCAACACCAAATATTCTGCGTGTCAACGGCTCCACATAAACAATATCATTGGGCCGGAGCGTATACCATTGCGACCCTAAAATAGCATCATTGGTAAGGTCCACATACTTTTTTGTTACAATATTGTTCTCCTCCCTTACGATCAAAACACTTTTACGGTTTCCAAAAGTGGTAATATCTCCGGCATACCCTATTGCCTGGTAGATATTGATTGGTTTATTGTTGACAATATATACACCAGGTGCCAACACCTCTCCAAGAATAGTGATACGTGTATTTACAAGTCTTATAGAAGCAACCGGTTGGTAAAGATATTGTGACAATTCAGTTTCAATAATAATAGTGGCCTCATCAATTGTGAGCTCGGACAGCTTTATTTTTCCGGTGTAAGGAAGCCTGACAAAACCATCTCTGTCCACAAGATAACTAATAAATTCACTACTTAATGTCATAATTCCCATACCTTGAGTGCCAGTTGAAAAGCTATTAGGTTCATTATCAGCAGTTGTAATGGTAATATATAACTCATCGCCCGGTTTGATTACATACAAACTGTCTTTCATACTTATATACGTTTGATCAGGCTGGTCATATTCTTTCACCTCTTTATTAATCCGAAAATAGGCCGATCTTTTTGTTGGAGCACAAGAAGTGCCGATGATTAATCCTGTTAGGACAATAATTACACTGCGTACTATGAATTTCTCAATATTTCTCAATATCATTAGCTTTTTTTATAGTAACCATAAAAGTACAGAATTTTAATTAAAATCTATCTTAAGTTTTAGTCTGATGCCTTAAAGATTTAGCACAGATAAATCACATTTCGAAAAAAAACCACACAAACCCCATTGCTGTTAATCTCATAATACATCAAAGCCTTAATAAAGTTATTCTCTCCCTTCACAAAAAAAACAGAACCAAGCGTATGAGATTGTAAATAAACATCAAAATCAAACAGCATAACAAATACAACTAATTAATGTAGGATTTTTTCTTTTGATAGGGCAAGTAAACTAGTTATCCAGTATCAAATATTACAAGCCTAATAATGGAATAAACAAACCCCTCTGTTTCTTTTACATCAACGACAAACCCGACAAACATATTGGTTAAATGAGTTCGTAAATCCAACATGCAAACCTCTTTTAAATATCTGACCTGATTAATTTTCGTTTACTACTAAACCCTTCGGTATATGCCCTGTATTCCGGAACCAGATCTTTTAACTTTTCTGTAAGCTCGGATTTTGAATAGGTATACAAAAATCCAAGCAGATTCTTAGCCTCCAATGCCACCATGAAGTCGGTTGTCTCAACTTGGGCAATATATATTTTTGGATTATAGGTTGGTAGGGTATTTTCCTTATCGGCCAACAACTCTTCGTATAGTTTTTCGCCGGGGCGTAGTCCTGAGAATTCAATATTAATATCAATATCGGGCTCAAATCCTGAAAGCCGAATCATCTGTTTTGCCAGATCAAGGATCTTAACCGATTTTCCCATATCGAAGACATAAATCTCTCCGCCTTTACCCATAAATCCGGCTTCAAGAACCAACTGACAAGCCTCTGGAATGGTCATGAAATATCGTGTAATATCAGGATGGGTAACTGTTACGGGCCCTCCCTCTTCAATCTGCTTCTTGAATATTGGGATCACAGATCCATTGGAACCAAGTACGTTTCCAAACCGGGTGATCACAAATTGTGTGAGGTGGTTTTCTGGATTGCGTGACCTGGATTCAATCACCATTTCACATAACCGCTTGCTGGCACCCATCACATTGGCCGGGTTAACTGCCTTATCGGTAGATATCATTACAAATTTCTTTACTCTGTACTTAATGGCCATAGCGGAAACCACCATGGTACCCCCCACATTCACCCGCACCGCTTCATGTGGATTCTCCTCCATTAGAGGGACATGTTTGTAAGCAGCCGCATGAAAGACCAGGTCGGGCCGGTGCTCATAAAAGATAGACTCCATCTTTTCAGGATTCGTCACATCACCAATCACCAGCACTACCTCAACATGACTTAAAATATTATTTAACTCCCTTCCCATATTGAACATCGGCGTCTCTGCCTGGTCCACTAAGATTAATTTTTTTACATCAAAACGCGCCAATTGTCTAACCATCTCAGAACCAATAGAACCTGCTGCTCCGGTAACAAGAATGGTTTTTTCCCTAAGCCCCTCATCAATCAGTTCAAGGTCCAGTTTAATAGGCTCTCGTCCAAGTAGATCATTTAAGTCAATCTTCTTTAGTTGATCCAATTGAAACCTTCCGTTAAACCAGGAATGTGCTCCGGGAATTTCCAACACCTCGAGCCCCAAGTCGACTGCAAATTTATAGATTTCAGTCTTTTCCGACACTATTATATTTTTGATCGCAAAAATCATGGTATTTACATCTGTCTTCTGCAGAAAATCTTTGGATAGCTTCATCGGATCCATGACTGGAATACCACTAATCTTTTTGCCCTGAAGCTTCTTGTCACTATCAAGAAATCCAACAATATTAAACTCGTTATGGGCATCACTCTCGATTACACCCTTGGTAGTAACGCCCAACACACCAGCCCCAAAGATAAATACATTCTTTTTTTCCTCCGGGGTCACTGATATAAATTCATATACAATTTTGATTGATATCCTTATGAGAAACAGAAATACACTTATCGTAACAAAATGTATCATGATGATTGAAACCGGAATACTCAGAAGATCTGTCTGTTCGAAAAAAACACTTATTATTGAAATGGAAGTCAACACAACAACAGATGAAAATGTGGCTAAGAGTACATTAAATACATCGCGAATAGTTGTGTGTCTGATCAGACCTGAAAAGGATTTGAATAAAATCTCAAACAGACAATAAACTCCCAACACCACCAAAGACTGATGAAATGCCAAAACGAAATCAACAGCAGATATTTCAAAATTAAACCGTAGCAGATAAGCGAATAAAAAGGTAAGTAAAATCGCACCACTGTCAAGGATAAAAACCATCCAACGGGGCATTGAATATTGATGGAATATTCTTCTACCTTCAGAACGAATAAATAATAACCATTGAGAATAAACTATCTTCATATAACTTGTCTAAATGTTTATTACGCTAATTTACCCCTTTTAACGCATAAGATCTAGCAATGTTTATCCATTTTGACAAGTAGAAATAAAGGTGTGATTAACGTCTGCTGGAGGTGTAAATTAGCTTGCTTTAGATAGTTCTTATGAAATTTTTACCTGTTGTATTTTGTCGATAATAATTATTCATTCGCCACCATAAGATTTCTATTAATCAAAACCTTGTTAAAGAAATGTTAATTTTAAGCAGGCACATTGGTTGAAAGGAAATTTTAACGGCTGATCCGCTTTGCCTTTTTATCTGTATCGATTAATTCAATATTTATACCAAAGCGAGATAGCATAAACGCAATATTTTCATTTTCAAACGCTTTTTTTGTTTCAGCCCCTTAGTATTTCGGACATAGTTATAGTTCAATATCTGTAATAAAATCGTTATAATTATGTCCGAAGTGCTAACGGGCTATTTTAATTGTTATGCTAAAAATATTATGTAATGATGAAACTTTATTACTAGTATATCGTAATTATTAAGGAATGTAAATTATTATATAGCATAAAAATAATGACTTAATCGAAAATTATTCCAATTAAGGATATTGTTAAAAACCAATTTTATATTTCAAATATTACTACTTTGCAAAAATTTATAAAGTAAAAGATGAAGACTTTAGCATTTCTCATATTATCGGCAGTTAGTATTGCCTGTTTCTCCAGAATTTTATATGTGCAGGATCCGGCATACAATGAACTATATGGTTCAATCGCCAGTGATAAATGGGTAGGAACTGATATAAAATTTCCAATGGCTACCTGGCAAAAAGCATTTAATACTGCAGAGGCTGGAGATACAGTATATTTTCGTGGTGGAGTGTGGTATCCTGATGTAGATCAAGCTGCATATATCATGCAAATTAATCCTAAAGGTGGATATGGAAATAATGGAACTTACAATAATCCTATTGTATATACTAATTATCCCGGAGAAATCCCAATAGCAGACCTTAGAAATTGTCTTAAAACAAATGGAGGTGTGAAAGTTGGGCTTAATATTACTAATGCTGATTATATTAAAATTAAAGGTCTGACAATAAGAAACAATTATACATATTATAGTACAGCTGAAGTTGATGTTTATGGTGTATATGCTGGTGGTAATGGTACGATGTGGTTTGAAAACAATACTCTTCATAATATAAGTGGAAAAGGATGGTGGTTCACTAATATGGACACATTATATGTTACTAATTGCGATGTTCACACACTATGCGATAGCCTTGATGGGAGTGATCCCGGAGGGGATAGCGATGGATTTAATATATCCAGTGGTGTTTCGTATGGCACTAAGTTACACCAATACTATCATTTTCAAGGATGTAGGGCATGGAATTGTTCAGATGATGGATTTGACATATCTTATAAGGGAGAATTAATATTGGATAGTTGTTGGTCTTTTTTTAACGGTGAAACTTTATACGGTTTAGTTTATGCGGGTGATGGAGTTGGTATAAAGATTGGAACAACTGATACTTTAATTAATAATAGTGATCCAATTTCCGCAAGAACGATAAAAAATTCTGTTATAACCTATAATCGAGGTTATTCGGGTAATGGAGGTTATTATATGGGCGGGGGTATAGATATGAATAATTTAACCGGAAATAATGGAAGTGCCCTTTATAACACATTTTACAATAATACTATCTATTATAATTATGCGGGTGTGTTAGCTTCAGCTGGAGGTGCATCTGGATGGGATTATCCGAGGGATGGTGGTTCTGTTGTAATGGAAAATAACCTTATTTATGATTGGTCTGAACCATCGGTGTATTACAGTACATATCTGACAAAATTTATAGCAGAAAATGAATATGGACAAGATTATGTTCATT
This sequence comes from uncultured Bacteroidaceae bacterium, assembly GCA_964539395.1. Taxonomy (GTDB): domain Bacteria; phylum Bacteroidota; class Bacteroidia; order Bacteroidales; genus M55B112. The sequence continues at coordinate 60,334 of CAZIIU010000017.1, read as the reverse complement.
TTACAACTGAATCATGGGATTGGAAAGACCCTGTTGATTCGTGGTTTAACAGGTATAATCCTGCGTTTACGATAACAGACGATGATTTTACAAATCTTGATTCATCGACTATTTATAGCCAGCTTTCTGCACCACGAAAAGCAGACGGTTCTCTTCCCGATATAACAGTTTTGAAATTAGTAGAGGGTAGTGATCTGATTGATGGCGGTACTGATGTGGGATTAGAATATAATGGTGACAAGCCCGATCTAGGTGCATTTGAAAGTAAAAAAGTACCCGGAGAAAGCAATGAATATCCTACGATAGAGATCACATCACCTGCTGAGAAAAGTCTAAATAAAGGTGATATTACTTTTATTGCGGATGCTCAAGATGATGTTTCAGTAACCTCTGTTACTTTCTATTCCTTAGACACGATAATAGGTACGGCTTATTCTCATCCATTTGAGGTTGTTTGGCAATCACCTCCGCCAGGTATTCATTACATTAGAGCTGAAGCGTCCGATAACGAAAATGCAAAGTCAACAACTAAACTATTAAAAATTTATGCAATTCCAGGAGATATTGAGATACCACCTGAATCAGTGTATCCTGTTCAATTGTTTCCCAATCCGAATAATGGAAGTTTTACTTATTATTTAACTGAACCTCTTAATTTGGACAGTAATATTATCGTAGTCAGTCTTGAGGGGAAGATAGTGTATCTGGGGGAAATTCATAAAACCGATATAATTTTTCAATTAAACCTTACGCACTTAGATACTGGTATGTATTTAATTACAGTGAGTAGCGAGCAAGATTTTATGGTTTCTAAGTTTGTAAAATTATAATTTCCGTATATCTATTTATATTTTTATTAGTAATCAGTATGTTTAAATCAATGTCAAACTAAGCTAAGTAGTTAAACAATTGACTTTCTTTCATAATAATGGGTTGTTCGTCCACATCCCTTAAGAAAATCAGATCTTTTTCAAACTCATATAATTTGAAATCCATGTTAAATGTGGGGTCCTCATCAAGCAACCTAATCAAATCCTCCGGTATGTTTGCACCTCCGGCAGCATAGCACTGGGTAAATGCCACAAATCTCACATTCACTTCTGTCACAAGAGGTTTTCCTTCATAATCCTCTTTAAGATCTACAGTAAAGAAACCGTGCCTGGGCGTATTTGTTCTCTCAAACAATATATCCATAGCCTTTCGTGCAATTTCAAATGCATCAGGTCGATTCACCAAACGACCATAACTGGTATTACCAGTTATTCCGGACGGTGCTACCTTTGACATAATATAATTCACTCTTTCCGCTATTGCGCTTCTGATTAATTTTCCGTTATAATATAACATTTTACATCCCAGATTACGACCAGGAAGATATTCACTGGCAAGGAACTTTTCTACATTTGGATTGATTGAAATCCAGTTAACAATATCTTGTTTAGATTTGATCAACATTGATCCAAGACCGCTTGATCCCAGTGCACTTCTCACCCAGAATGGATATTCTAATTTTAGCTTAAGATCAGTATTGATTAACTCATTATCTAATATAAACGATTTTGGGACAAAATCATGTGGCTCAAGTATTTCCGTTACCTTTGACTTATCTACCAGGACTGAAGTAAGTTTGTAATCCGGCAATAGTACTCGACAAGGAAAATTATATGAAGCTGCTCTTTTCGACCACTCAACAACCTCTACTTCTGGATTTATTACTGCCATATCTATCTCTTCATCATCAATTATTCTATCAATACGGGACCAATAATCAGGATCAGTAACCCTTGGGACCAAATAAGTTTTATTAAATAGCTCGTGCATATATAATCCAACAGCATATTTATTTGAATCGGTTCCGATAAGCTCATAACGATCATATCTGCTGAAATTCCTTAATGAATGAGCAAAACTCCTGGGAGTAACTCCTCCAACACCTGTTATTAAAATCTTCATTTTTTTTCTAATTATTTATATGTAGAATGATTTCCTAGCCCTAATTATTTCCTGTAAAACGGGGCATAGCCACATTTCCTTCATGTGTAATTCCTTCCCGTTTAATTACTTTACAAATGGTTCTGAGTATAATTCTAAAATCAAGCAATAAGGTTCTGTTTTCTACGTACCAGATATCATAAGAAAATCTCTGCTCCCATGATATAGCATTTCTTCCATTAATTTGTGCCCATCCGGTTATTCCTGGTTTTACTTTATGTCTTTTCCTCTGGAAATCATTATAAAGAGGTAAATAATCAACCAACAAAGGTCTTGGTCCGACAATACTCATATCTCCCCTCATAATATTTATTAGCTCAGGAAGCTCATCAAGTGAAGTTGTTCTCAGGAAATTGCCAAATTTAGTTATCCTCCTTTCATTGGGAAGCAAATTACCATTCGAGTCTACCTCATTGGTCATTGTCCTGAATTTATATATGTCAAATATTTTTTCATCTTTTCCGGGACGCTTCTGGATAAAAAGAACAGGTCGACCATGTATGATCCAAACTAACAGAGAAACAATAAAAAGTAAAGGAGAAAAGAGTAATAACCCGACTAGCGACAAAATTATGTCAAATAATCTTTTCATATAAAGGTCAATTTTCTATTTCATTCAAGTGCTTCTCAAGCATATTCTTCAATCCCCTCTTTACCGGTAGTTGCCATAGAAGTTTGCACCAGTCATGGTTGCCTTCAATAATGTCAGGGCCATTTTCTGTCATGGCAATATCCCATCCTATCGACCTATTTTCAGGGTGTAGTATAGCTGCTTCTGTCACAAGATCAATTGTCTCCTTCCAGAAAGGTATTTTAAATCCGATTATTTTTTCTTTCGTTACAGGATGTATTTCCTCATCGTTTTTTGTAATATCACTGTATACACCTGGCCCAATCACAACACCGGTTGCATCATCTACAGGTGCTGCAAGATTTCCGGCTGCAAGATTATCAACATTTGAATTTACAGAAATCCTCAACCTGCATCCAAGTATTTTAACCTCATTTTTAGAGTTTAATTGTGTAAAGATCCTTATTGTATTAACTGCACTAGGTGATAATCTATTGAATAGTTTATGCTGAATGATATATTCCTCCACCAGGTCATATCCATTTTCATTAATTATTCTTAGAAGATCATCTTCTTCTACCTCATTAATTTTCTTAAAAAGAATATTTACCCCACATTTTCCGTCAGAAACCTTAAATACGATTTTACCCCCCTTATTTTTTAGTAAATCAAGTCTTTTTTCTTCTAATTCTAACTCTTCTTTATTATACATTGAATGTTTTATCAGCTTCCTGTAGGATTTATAGAATTTAGTTTTATCATCAAGAATATTTCTACATTTCCTTGGATTCATTTTCAACTGGTATTCATACATAAAACCTGTGCCTGCCCATGTTTTCCTTTCCTCTTGGGAAATATGATAAAAATTGAATAGGAAATAATCTGTAAATGAGATATTATATTTAAATGTTGAATAAATAATATCCAACAATATAACAACTTTTGAAGTGCCTGCCTGTTTAGATAGATATTCAAGAAATCTCGAAAATTTCTTCCAATCAGTTGTTTTAATATAATAGCCAAAATATAGAATTCTTTTCATTTTACTAAATTTCTTAAATAATTACGAAAAAGCATGAAGCTTACTTATGAAATTTTTCCAGTTTCCATGATTAGTGATTTAGAATCATAATCTCGAATAATATCTATTATTGGCTCGAATTTAAACTCCTTTAATAATGTCTCTAATTTTTTCTTAACCGTACCCTTATTTAAAGGAAACAAAGCTGTCTTCAATCTATTATGGATATTAAGTTCTTTAACACGTTCGAAAAAGAAGTCAGGATATTTTTCAGTATCTAATTCATAAGGATGCATATATACCATAACAGGACGCTTCTTAAGAATTTTTCTAAATGTGTTTTGGGTATATTGGATTGGAAAATGTCTTAAATATCCACCACCGCACGCAGGCATTTCCTTTCCAAACAATCTGCTTGTAGATATCGGAAACTCTATGATTGAACTGCCATTTGGCAAACTGATCCGCTGAATATCCTTATTGAAATTATCCCAGCCATATCTTCTGGATTTAACAGGGACAATACTACTATCATATAGAAAGCCAATTTCTGCGAGTATATCTAATGCCCAAGCTGTTTTCTTGATAATTGAAAATGCCGGAGCCCTAAAACCATATATTTGCTTACCAGTAATATCTTCGAGTACTTTTTTTGCTCTATTTAGATCTTCTCGTAATTTCGCTGGAGTTAATTTAAATATCTGGTCATGATGATATCCATGAACCCCGACTTCATGCCCAGCAGCAGATATCGACTTAACCAATGAAGGAAATTCATTTGCTACTTCTCCTAAAATAAAAAAGGTTCCGTTTACCTTGTATTCATTAAACAATTCGATGAGAATATTCGTATTCTTAACAACCCTGTCCGTTGGAGGCGTTGTCTGATTAAAATAGTCTTTTATAACAACGTTTATTCCGTCTTCAACGTCAACAGATAGTGCTGAGTAATTCATAAATGTAGAAACTGAATTATAAGTTCCTCACCTGACATCAAAATTCAATAAACCAAAATTCCAATACTTTGGATTGGCCATATTTGCAGCCTCATCTTTATATTTGTTATTGATGATTTTGAATACCAAAGGAAGATGTAAAGGTTCATAACGTCTGGGCACTTTTACTAAAAGCAACTGAAATAATCGCAGATGACCTATAAACACGATCATATCAGAACTATTTGATTTCAAAATGTGATATACAGATTTAACAAGCGCTCTGTAATTTCGCTTTCCATTTAAACGAAAATCAAACAGATAGGCAGTTCTTACCTTATCCTCATTTACTATTCTGTATATACAATAAAAATCATCCCTTTTTATTTGGTGATAATGCTTCTGGAAAAATCTCTTTGAAAAAAAATCATTATCCGGGGATATTTCGAACTCGACTTCTTTTTCTTTAAAATTAAATGCCAGTGAAATCAAATAGTTTATGCTAAGAATAATCCAGTTTGCTGGATATACCAAAGCATTGAACACCTTTAAGCCTCCTTTTTTGAAAGAGTTGGAAATATTTTGTATTAGGATAAAATAATTAAGACTGTCTATTTTCTTAAAACCAGCCATCCTTGTAAAATAGGTAAATGAATTCTTATTGGGAACTGCAAGAAAAGCCACGATATCTTCCTTGGAACAATAATCCTCTAGTGCGGACAGCATTCTTTTCAGAATTGTTATATCCTTTCGGTATTCTTCACGGACATACGTACCTCCACTATATCCAAAGATCAATTCTTTATATTGCATAGGGGTTATTGTATTAAATCCAATAATTTTCCCATTCTCATGAACAGCAATTGCATGGTATGAAAATCCCTTTATTGTGGAAAGATAATATCTCTTCAATGTTTCAATACTTGTGTTTCTATTAAATGAAACAATAAATCCAGAGACAATTTCGCTCCATTGCTCACCAGTAATCTCCGGAGTTTTTAAAACCTTTATAATCAATTTAGAAATTATTAATTTAATTTTTGATCAATGATTTTAACAATTGATGCAAAATCAGTCATTATTTCAATCTCCTCTGGCTCAATGCTAATGTTAAATGTTTCTTCCAATGCTACAACCAGGGACAGATGTTTCAGGGAATCCCAATTATCTATATCATCCTGAGAGAAATTATTTCCAGAGACCTTAACCTCAAACAAATTCTCCATTATTGTTCTCACTTTACTTTCATTCATGATTTTATAAAACTATAATTTGGACTAACTTCAGAACTAAAATCGTCTTTGTTTAACTCATAAAGTTTTGTTCCATTCCTTTTAACCTTTATACATTTAAATCCAAGCTTATCATAGAATTCAGCTACTTGGGAGTTTTTAGCTGTTGGAATATACTCCGCAAAAATTTTATTAAAACCTTTCTTGAACAATTTATTTATTACGAAAATTATAAACTGTTCTTCAATTTTCTTTCCCAGGATACGACAACTCAATAACAAAGTATCTATCATACCTGAACTTCTATCATCAATAAATTTTATAATGATAAGACCCGTTATACCATGAGCTCCAAAACGATCTTTTGCCGAAAGGCAATTAATTAAAGCTCCATCCTCTCTAAATTTCTTAATATCACTTTCAGTATACCTGTGCGTTGTAAGATTAAACTGATTTGTTTTTTGAGTCATCTGAACAATCCTGATAATGTTATTATCATTCAGATCTTCAACCATTAATTCTATATTGAGATGATTAATATAGTCATCAAAATTGCTGTATTTTTTCTGAAGCTCAGTCCTTTTTACATTTTCCTTGTACTGCCGGGTTTTTACGAGATCCTCTGAGGTTAATAGATAAGTTTGAAAGTAGTTATTTATGAGCTGTTTCAGAAACATTGGCAATTCATATGGTTTGTCAGGAAACTCAGGCACCTCAACCATGGGTAACATTCCACGGATTAAATCCCTTTCCGTAGGACTATCATCAATAAAAACAAATGAATCCAATCCAATATTTAACTCATCAGCAAGCGATCTGATATTTTCGGCTTTATTATTCCAATTGATCCTGAAAGCAGCAAAATCATCTTTGGATAATTTCATTCCTACCAGTCCATCCCATACTGCTTCAACATCGGCTTCATTATTTTTTGAACAAATTGCGAGGATAATTCCATTCTTCGATAATTCTTTAATACCTGCTTGAAAATCTGCAAAAGCATTCCCCGGGTAAGGTCCTCCAACCTTAACACCTTTCAAACCATCTTCACCCAAAATACCTTCCCAAAGCGTATTATCCAGGTCCAGTACAAGACACTTCTTTCTCTTTAGCTCTAGTGCATTCAACTGATTTCGGAACCAGACAGAAAATTTTCCAGCAATTCTGGGATTGATAACCATTAATGAGTAATAATAATATTTCCAATCAATAGGACTAGAAATGTTTTCACTTCTAAAGAAGGATGCGAAATTAAAAATTTTAATATTATCATTTACCGCAGATCTTTCTCTTAAATGATCGTTAAATTTTTCAATTTCTTTGGAAACCCGAACATCAGATGTTTCAATTTCCAATGATAAAATTTCAGACAAAGATATTGCAATTAAAGGTATAGATTTGTCCAAACGATTAATAATAAAATCAAAATCAGTTTTAAAACTTCCAATTTCTTCAATAAGAGATTCCGTTTCCAAATTTATAGGTTGAGTGTAAAACCAAATAAAATAATCTACATCATGATCTATATCCATGATCTCATTATAACCTGAGAATGTAGCATCAAATTTTTCAAACAAAGGTTCCACTGTACTATTTCTGAAAATATGAAATCTGCTCATTTTTTAAAGTTTATATATCCTAGAAAAAGAAATAATTATCTCTAGATCTTGTGTTCTTTTGTCTAAATGCTTAAAAATAAACTATAAATGGATTTCCTATTTCATGGATTATCAAGAAGGCTTTTTACATAGCTCAACGCATTCTGTTGAGAGAAATTTGGAGCACAAATTGCAAGGTTTTTCTTATATTCACTATATTTATTATGGTCACTTTTTAATTCTGTCACATATTCGCCCATCCGTTTAATAGCATCAGGTGGAAAACATTTTCCAATATTATATCTATTTGCAAGTGACTGCAGTTCTGACTCTCCTTCTGTAATAAATAAAAGTGGTACTTTATTATTAATCAAATTATAGGTCTTGCTGGGAACACAAACTGGCGCAAGCTCCTTTGAAACGGAAACAACACCTATATCAGCACCATTTATTGCATGTATAAATAACTCTGAAGGTTGGTAGGGTAGCAGAAGGCAATTCTCTAATTTATAATCTTCAATTAATTTCTCAATGACGGGTTTATTCCAGCCATCTCCCATAATAACAAATACTATATCTTCATCCTCCCTTAGATGGTTAGCAACCTTTACCAATGATGTAACATGATGACCTAGTCCTAAGTTGCCAGAGTATAAAACAATAAATTTATTGGTTATCTTGTATTTACTTAAGAACTTATTCCTATTTCTCTCAATTCCATTGATATTCGTATTTAATGACCAGTAGGGAATAACCTCAATCTTACTGCTATCACAATATTTAGAAATAGTCTTTTTCATACCATCTGTAAGTATAAAAATGCGTTGCGCTAAATTGAAAAATTTGAAATTCCTTTTCTCCCATAATTTGTAAATCACGGAACTCTCTTTAACAAACCCACCTAAACTCAATGCTTCAGGATATATATCCAAAACATTCACAGAATAACGGTTTTTGCAGAATAATGTTAAAAATGCTGTCGTTGGTGGATTAGTTGTAAAAAATAAATAATGTTTTCGATACCGTAGATTTACCAGGAGTATTAACTGTAAAGTAGCGATTAACCATGAAACTAACCGTGAAAAAGTACTTTTTCGCCTGTATTTTACTATTCTTACAAGCTTAACTTTATTATCAAGACTTTCTCCATTATTACTCATATTCCCATAAACCAGGGTAACATCATCAATTCTTTCAGCAAATCTGTTAATAATATCTTTCATCTGAAAGTTAACCCACTGATTTATAAAGACTATTTTATTCACTTTCTTGCTTGACAAAATATATTTTCCTACCCATTCAAAAAATTAATATACAACATTATTCTAATCAGATTTGAGGATATTCATAAATATTCTCGCCGCTTCCAAAATGCGTTTATTATAATCCTCATAAAATTTATCATCCAAATTTCTTTCTGGATAATTTGCCAGTATCTCTGCTAATTTTGAATCATCATGCGGATCAAAATATTCATGTTTTTTTCCAAGCTGTTCTATATTAACAGGTAAACTTACAGCAATAACAGGTGCTTGTAATGACCTTGCATCTTCTATTACTGTGCTCCATCCTTCAAAAAGGCTTGGTTGAATTACAGCTTGCGAATACTTCATAAGGAAAAGTTGTTCATCTCTCGGAATAATACCCAAAAAGCTGATCTGGTTTTGAAGATGGTTTTCATTTATCAATGAGTGTAACTCCTGCATGTAAGTTGATGTGGAAGCTTCCGGAAACCGTCCGGTCATCGCCATGTGAATTGTTCGTCCTTCTTTTTTTAATCTTATGAGAGCCTTTAGGAGGACCTTATGATTCTTGTGTTTGTGGAATTGATTTGAGACCATAAAATATTGCTTTGGCAGCTGGTACTTCTTTCTTAGTTCATCAATATTCAAATCTTTAAATTCTTCAAGAACAGAGACAAAATGATAAATATGGATTCGGATATCCTTCCTTAGCTTGTAAAAATTCTCAAAATCTCGCTTTACAGCTTCACTTGATACGATGAGGTCTGAAGTATTACGCAACATAAGAAATATCCTTATTCTTCTGTGCAACAATGTCATACGAGTAAAGAATTCAGGATAGTAAAGATGTTGCAAATCTGCATACCAAGCAACAACCTTTGCTCTAGTACGATTTTTCACTGGAAAATTCCTCGCAGGATACAAAGCATCTAATGCATACTTTTTAACTAATTTATCAAAGTAAATATTCTTCCTTTTAAGCCATGAGAGTATATTTCCACCTATCTCGGAGGGGAAAGTGTATTCAACAGCTTCAAAATATGGATAGCTAAAATCTTTAAGATACTTTTTGAGTTCAGGAGTGTAGAAAAGGTATATTTTTGGTTTCTCCTCATCAGGTAGATAATTAAGTGTTTTAACAAGATTTATTACGTAGATTATCCCTCCCATCCAGGTTATTTGGAAATTAAAGAGAATTCCGACATTCATTTTCTTTTGACTCATAATAATTGTTTTATTTATCTCCAGTTCTCTATAAGGTTTTTGATACCATCATCAATACTCCATTTTGGTTCCCAGCCAGTAGACCGTTTCAATTTTGAAACATCTGCCAGTAAATGTTGACGCTCAACTTTCCGCACACGCGCTGGATCAACCTCAATGTTAATTTTTTCTCCAAGTTGCCTTTCAAATGCTTCAACAATTTCCACAACTGAATACTCTATACCTCTTCCAAGATTAAAAATGTTTAAACCTGGATTCTCTTTTTTAAGTAGTTTGCCAACTGCTGAAGCCATATCATATGTATGAATAAAATCACGTTTTGGTGTAAGATTTCCCAGTTTAATAGTGCGAGTTCCCTCCTTCAATTGTTTCTCAATTTCCGGAATAAGGTGAGGATTTGTCTCATTTGGGCCAAAAGCATTAAAAAAACGACATACGATGGTATCAACCTCAGATTCAAGCCAGAATTTTCTACATAGTTCCTCTCCCGTAAGTTTACTTAATCCGTAGATATCCATTGGAAACAGTCGATGCTCCTCATTCACAGCCTCATCATTAATGGGATATACTGCCGCAGTTGAGGCAAAAAACAGTTTTTTTAAATCTTTTGATTTCTTACTGGCATTTAAAACATTCATCGTACCTCTGATGTTAGTATCAGCCGCTTCAAATGGATGCTGATTGCAGTAGGGTATGAAATGTATAGCGGCAAGGTGTATTATAATATCCGGATTTACGTCCGTAAACACATTTTCTACCTCTTTCATATCCCGGATATCTCCATGATAAAAATGGTCATCCTGAACGTCAATAAAATCTCTGCTGCCAAATGAAAGGTTGTCTAGGACGAAAATTTCATAACCCTCATCTTGAAGGATTGGAACAATAGCAGATCCAATAAAGCCGGCACCCCCGGTAATTATTACTTTCATAGTATTTGAATTATATTTAACTAAACCAATTTATTTAATTGAATTTGTAAATATTTATATCAGTCTAATTTATTGTGCTTCATAAAACTGACAGAAATAGAAAATTTATTTTTTCCTAATTTTTTTTTTATTTAAGAAGTAATAAAGGAATAGAATTGCTGGCCTATAGATTCAATTTCAAATCTTTTTACACTATTTTTTGCTTCAATCGCCATTTGTTTCAATATTTTTTCGTGATCGATTAGGTATTGCAATTTATTTCTAAATAAATCATCTTCAAAATTAGGTACCAAATAACCATTAATTTCATCAGTTATCATTTCCGAAGGTCCTGAAATGCAATCATAAGAGATCACAGGTAGCCCGGCAGATAAAGCTTCACCAATTACATTTGGAAAACCTTCAATTGTTGATGTAAATACAAATACCTTACTCTTTAAATAATAATCTTCAACATTCTTTTGTTCCCCTGCAAGAATTATTCTGTCTTGCATATTTAATTTTTCAATAAGACTCTTAAGGTGCTTAAAATTGTTCTGTTTTAATGCATTTCCGCCAACAATTATCAATTTCCAATCTGGTGCGTTAAGCTTAGAAAAAATTCTAATCATTCTATCGTGATGCTTAGAAGTAATTAAACGCCCAACCGTTAAAATAATATTTTCTTTTTTTAATAGTTTAGAATGATCATTTATCGCTCTTATTGGATTGCCAATGACCACAATATTGGCTTTTGGCAATATTTCCTTTGTAATTTCTTTTGCCACTTCTGTCTGCGCGATAATGCCAGCACTGGTTCTATATAGTATGTTCCGTGATAGCCGGTGAAACTTTGAATATTTACGAACAGGGCTTCCTCTATCTGATACGAAAACAGGATAGCGAGTAAATAGTAGAGAAAGAAGTACAAAATTATTCCAGTGTATCCCAAAACTCAGGACAGTATCTGGATTAATTTGCCTAACTTTTCTTCGAATAAACAAACTACGTTTTACTGATTCTATATTTCGATATCTATCATTAAATCTTGATAATGGTTTATGTAGGTTTACATTCTTATCTAAATTGTAGAAAACAATTGGTAATCTACCAAATAATACTAAATGTACCTCTGTATTATCAATTTTAGAAAAATAATTGGCTAATTCTGTCATTACCCGCTCCATCCCACCTGGTGATAAAGAATGAATTAGTAAAGCAATCTTTCTATTTCTCTTTGTCATTATTTCTGGCGAATTCTAATATTCGATCAATAAATTCTTTTGACAACTGAATTTCTTTAGCCAAGAATTTATTGACTTTTTGGTAATCAATTTTTTCTATGTATTTAATTTCATCTGGAGATTCAATAATTCGATCATTCAATTTCACTGTTTCAAGTAAATCAACCATCCGAGAATTTACTTTTTCATGAGTTCGTTTAAATGTGAAAAACTCTTTCTGAAAAATCAGGCTAAAAGCAGTACAATGAAATGAATTGGTGAGACAAACCTCGCTGTTTTTAATGAGATTCAAAAAATCCAGCGGTCCAATATTTGTTAATTTCTTATTTGCATAATACATTGGATATAGACTCTGAATAGCATATATTTTCATTTTTGTGCTCTTAGCAATTTTTTTTGCAGTTTCCTTGATAATGGAATTATTTTCCTGGTCATATATTAGTATATATTTCTCATTATTTCTCATCATAGCTAATCGATCCCAATATTTCTTTTCTAATAAAAAAACAGGATCCAATACAACTATACCATCGTTGATACCTATTGATTCTAGAATTTTGATACCGGAATTTTCTCTTACAGAAATAGCATTAAATTTTTCAAGATTTACCCTCACAAAATCTTTATATTCATCAGGTAATTTGGAAATTGAAAAGCTAGCTGCATAGGAGGTCCTAACAGCTCCTAATTCGTTAGGGACAAAATCTAAAAAAAATGCAGGATCTTTGCCATGCATGTGAGAAGTATTCCATATCTGGTCACTTCCGGCAAAATAAATATCGGCTATTGGTGGATTGTTCTTCAATTCATTAAAAGAATGGTATCTTCTGGATGTTATTGAGAGCATCTCAGCTGAAAATATATCAAATTTTCTTCTGCGGGAGGCCAACAGCAACCTGACCGGTATTATATACATATAAAAAATGAGACGCAAAATGATATTCTTTTTCCATTTATCACCTATTGCCCAAATATTATATTTCATATAATCAGGCATGTAGTCAATAATTTCCACTTCATGATTTAAATATTGCAAAAATTTCATTAATGCAAATGCTTGCAATGAAGCGCCAAAGTTATATACGTCATGACAGGTAATGGTTTTGATCTTCATCTTATTTTGACATAAGTTTTATAAAACGTTTATAACGAAAATTAGCTGTTCTCCAGTATTTGTAGAATTGCAAAACAGATAAGAAAGAGTAAGATGATAAAATATTTTTATTAGTTAACTTCTTTAATACCCATTTCCTTAAATGGGGAAGGTTTGGAGATTTTTCCATCTGCCCATAAGTAATTATTTCAGTGTCTTCCTCTTCAATGCAGCAGCTTCTGTGTAGTTTTTCAATTATGCTTTTCCCTTTATCCGTTAAGCATATAATCCCAGAAACTCCTAATGTGTCATCTTGAAACTTTTTGCCCCAGAGATCTCCAATTCGTATATCAGCAGATGAATGAAGCTGTTTATATTTGCAACTCAAATAGCAACATTCGTTTAAACATAAATCACCAAGAAATAAACGAAAAAACATATCATTATTTCTAATTGAACTATAAAGCCTCTTCAATTCCCCTTGAATCATTATCGTATAAGAATGCCATCCATATTTCTTATCTCTGAATTTCACTTCTTTTAATGGACCAAGCTCATTTTTAGTTGTTTTGAGATGTAAGTAAGTGTTCCATAGATTGTAAGATGGTACTCCATGACAGAAGAAATCAACTAGTATATAATTATTTTCTAACTTTTTCAATTGGATGAACTTTCTCAATGAGTCAATTTGGCAGGGAGTTCCAAAAATGACAAATTTATCTTTTGTATTCAATTCTTTAAATCCGTCATGAGTATAGCTTTGAATATACTTAGATCCCATTGATTTCTGAAATTCCCTTCTTGTTGAAGCACAAAAATGCTTAGCTTTTTGATGTTCTGTATCATAATAAACAGCACAAGTTTTAAAGCCATTATTAATGCAAAAGGAACCTATTTCAAAACCGATGCCCCCTGATGAACAATCATTTCTTACGACTTTATCATTACTCCATCCTGAAAAGCACATAATATCTTTTGGTTGGGAAGCTATTTGATTATCATTGAAAGCACATACTGATAAACACAATCCACACTCAGTACATCTTAATAAATCAGTAATTATCGGATCATAAAAACCTTCCTCATTAAGTTCTAAGCTAATAATTTGTTCCGGACATGTTATGGAACAAACTCCACAACCATAACAATTTTTCAAAGATGATATATTATTCATAAAGAGAATGCACTATGTCTTACATTATCTTTTCAACCATCCAACCATATGGATTAAATTTCCCCTCGTGCCATGTAAGGTTTCTTTCCCAATATCCTGTACAGTAGTCGTATGCACCCGGAGAAAAACCATAACTAATTTCAACAATCATAGGCCTACCTTCTGAAAAAATAAAATCATATGCAATACATTGAGCTTTCAGTTTATCTGCCACTTCGAATGCTGTACGTACAGTAGCTTCATCAAAATGTTTTTTTTCATATAATATAAAGCCACTTCCTGATGCTCTAAAATCATTTTTCCTTATCATCCTCTTGAGTGCAAAAGCTTTATTACCAATAACAACAACACGAATATCAAAATCATTACCTGGAATGAACTCCTGGAAATATACATAGCCCTTTTCCCTGCCAGTCATCCTGGCATATTCGGTAGTATAAATTAGACGAATAATACCCTTAACTACATTCCAGAGACTAGTCTTTCCTATCCGCAACAACCTTATTCTCTCTTTCAGGTTTGACCATCCCTCGTAATGTTTGAATCCGCGGCTAAAAGATATACGTATCAATTTGTAACCATAGCGTTTCTTTTTTACCAATTTCACATTCTCAGACCCGGAACCATTCCTGAGCTTAAAAACAACTGGTAATGCTGCATTATATAGCCACTTCTTAGCTTCTCCTTTTGAATAAAATACATAGGCTGGAACCAAAGGAGCATTAATCGATTCAAGTAGATATTTTTGTCCCAGTTTATCATCAAAATGCCATACTGTATTATAATTTGGAAAAACCCGTTTACCAGCTGCTTCAAGAGAGAAAACTAATTGCTTCGCAAATTTACTTTCTTTGGCTCCCTTATGATTGAAGTGCCACATAAGCGCAACACAATCAGATAACTGATTGATAATATCATTTTTATAGCAATCAACTAATTTGTATTCTATATTGTTTTCATCACAATATGAAATCCAGCGTTCACTGAATGTCCCTTCTGTATGGTGTATGCCTATTTTCATACGCTCATTTTAATGATAGCTGACCAACCCTTAGGAAGTTTTGCTATAACTTTAAATTCGTCCAGATCCTGCAGCATTGCATTTTTACCTCTGATTGTCATGGTAAAATTATTACTCCTATTGTCATTCTGATTTAAGAGAGGAAGTTTATCAACGGGCAAACTCATAATATCAGCCATTACCCGGTCATGAAATAAAGAATGGTTAGTTAATGTAATCAAGCCAAGAGGCAATGGTTCGGGGTCCAGTGGCCCATTACCCTCACCTCCAATTATACCATCACAAAGACTAAATATCATTCTTTGTGCATGCTCTTTTATTTCTCCTTCTTGGTTTCCAAATTCAACAATTCTATTTAAATCCTTAACCATTCGCCAAGTAGTATCGTTTCCATACCATCCAGCAGCTATCTGGTGCTCGGCTCCGGGAATGGATAATTTCCATAAAGCAGAAGATAATTTTTGCCAAATCCAGAATGATTTTCTTCCCTGTCGTCTATTGGCATTGTCAAGAGCTTTCTCTGACCAGGATCTGAGGAGTGATCCACCCGGATAACAATCTCCACCTCTTTGTGTGCCTCCAATTCGATGATGGGGCAGAAAATCTTTATCCCCATTAAATCCAACAAGGTTCTTTAATGCAGCCGTAATACCGGTTTTCTGGTGTGTTTTAATTTTGGGAAGCGAAATTATTAAATCTGATTCAAATAATTCTCTTGTAAGGCAGTATTTATGTACTCCGGGAGAATGTGACAACACCATACGTTCCGGATCATAATTTGTAACACGGAAATTTGATTTACCATTGATTGTAATAGGTTCAAGCCAACTTGTTTTACCAACATCGAAAATAACATATTCCTTTAAGGGACGGATATCAGCGTCTTTTTTATTATTTGAAAAACTATAAATTCTTCTTCTGAAATCAACAACTGATACTGCTACTTCATATTCATTTGCCAGTGACTTTATTTTCTCACTGAAATCTTCAGATAGCATCTTCTCCCAATTGCATCCCTGGATTGGTGCATCTCCAATAATAACAGATAAAGGCTTCATTTCGAGCACTACTTTTAAAGTGGCCAAAACAAAGTTATCATTCGTTCTGAGACATATATCGTCCAGTTCCGATTTCGAATGCATGACCCAATTTGGCTTCAGTAATACTCGTTTATTCTTTATTTGAGAAGCTCTAATCTCTCTTTGAAATAGATTTTTTATAATGCTTTCCAGTTTTTCATTATCATCATATATAGTTTTAAGTGATGAAATTGATCGATCCAGGGATTCATTAAAAACAGGTTCTATATGTAGAAAGCAATTCATTAGCTATTTATAGATTCATTTGACCCCCTAATTCTGCAGTAGTCATGAATTCAGCTTCAGGCCATTTTCTAACTATTTTATTTAATAGATTCGAAAGTAGATGCAATCCTTTATCCCGGTTAAATGGGTTTAAAGCCCCAATATAGTTTACCCTATGCGAACCAATTATTGCTGGTTTCTTTAATTCAAAAGCTGAATTTATCTCACTAAGACAACTATCAACCCAATCTTTACCTTCCAAGCTTGGTTCAAAAAAGCAGTTCCGGATGATATAGCGTATGCCGGCCGTCCCTTTCTGCCCTAAATAATGAAATCTCTTTCTTCTTCTACCAAATCCTATTGGTTCATTCTGTATTTTTGAAGCGTAACGGAACTCTATATCATTTTTTACAAGAATCCGGTTCAAGGAATTATTAAACACCCCATTCGGAGGAACAAAAAAAGATGCTTTATAACCAAATATATCCTCAAATAATTCCAATCCCTCATTAATTACGGTTTTTTGATAATCCATATCCTTCGGATCTGTAAACAAAAAGGCTGCCTGATAATCTATAACAGGAAAGTTTTTAGGTACAAATCCCCACATCCCCTCATCAAAGGCAGCCCTTGTGTGCTTCTCCCCTGATCTCAATGCTTTTAGCCATTCTGTAACATTTAAATGTTCTCGCCCGTGCATTTGCGGTACAAAAATCTTTTCTTCAATACCCTGTTTCCATAAATTGAAAGATTGATCACATCCTTTATAACTTTTTAAAGTCTCCGAAAAAGGCTCGTAATAGTATGTTTGAAAATCAGATTCTTTGATTTTCTGAAAATCAGGGTTTGCAACAATTGAAACTGGTGTAAAAACGGCGCTTGCTTCTTTGGAATCTTTTACACTTGCAAGCACTTCGAAAAGACCTTCAAGATCATTTGACGTAGCAAGCGTATCATTTAAATTATATCTTTCAGCATCTGCTGACCTCAAATCTAACCCATAAGCTTCTAGTCGCCTAAAGGTTTCCAAAGAGGGCATCCTAACACTACCCCAATCATCTGACTCAAAAGCAATTATTTTTTTATTAGATTTCCATCCTGGGATATCAGATATCGCCCTGGTTAGCCTATTTTTAAAAAATTCCATACTCATAATATCGATACCTAGTTAAAAAGGATTTCAGCAAGAGAAGTTGGTGTGCCCAGGAATGAAAGTCCGATCCCAGGAGCAAAAATCCACGCATTAACAGTTTCAAGACCAATCCTTAAATTTATAACTGAATATAATAGCATCGGAAACATTCCCACTAAAGTAATAACCTTTAAATTATTTTCTTTAAGTTTCAGTGCCAAAAGAATAATATACATTGAAGCAAAGAGCATAAAAATTATCTGCATCCTCCATCCAAAAGCTGGTAATGGCCTGCCAAAATTCACAAGTGCAATAAACAATAAAATGAAACTAAATGAATTCCGCTCCAATTTTGTTTTCTGAATATCTCTGGATAATACCTGAATTACAATTATAGTTATAATTAAAAAATAGTATACAAAATCATAATTCAAGGCCATAAACCAGGAAGCTTGCTGAGCCTGTTGTTGAAAGACCTCTGTATATGCCTCTCCTGTGTAGCTT
Source organism: uncultured Bacteroidaceae bacterium (assembly GCA_964539395.1). Classification (GTDB taxonomy): domain Bacteria; phylum Bacteroidota; class Bacteroidia; order Bacteroidales; genus M55B112. Next base: position 42,134 of record CAZIIU010000017.1, on the reverse strand, counting down.
GAGAATCTAGATTCGATAGACCCCCCAAAAAAAGATGCAAATTGATTAATAAACGAATTCAATATTTCCGGGATGATAAATGATACCAGTACAACAGGGACATAAATTTTGTTTCTATTACCAAAAAGATAATACAGGAACAATAATATATTCAAACTGAATAAACTCCAATGCATCAGACAGGCTGAGAGTGTAATAAGAAAATAAGAAAGCTTACCAAATCGGAGGATATGATATGAACCATAAAAAAAAATCCAGGCCGCAGTCCACATTCTTGGATTATATATTGAAGTAACAGGGATAATGAGAGTGAAAAAGATAAGAAAGACTAATGCATTAAAATTTGGATTCTGTTTATAATGGTCATATAGTAGATTAATAGATTTAAGATAAAAAAAACTAAATAGGGCTGCATAAACTCCAAATAGAAAATTTGATACAGTAGTAAAACGTGATACAATAAAAGTAATTAATGGTTCAAGTATATCAAACGCCCTTTCACCTGAATATGTATAATATCCGTTTAATACATTTAACAATTCTGAGAAAGGTAGTTGGGAATAAAAAAGAAAGGTTTCAACATATCTAGATGAATCTTGCCCATGAACCACAATAAAAGAAAACCCATAATACAATAGGAACAAAAATACGAATCCTCTAGCTTGTCTGTCTCTATAATTAATTATTGCTGCAAAAAAAGTAAGAAAAGGCCAAATCAAAAACATCACCAAATAATACTTGCTATTATTGGAAAAACCTAATTCTTTAGCATGGATCATCTTACTTTTTTACCTTTATTATCACAAGATAGAACTTACTTTTAGTGAAATTTTCTTTAAAATGTAGACTACTTCAGAAAAACCAAGCTTGCATAATATGAATGTGACTTTGTTCTTGAAGCTTATTCTCTGAGACATAAAACAATCTTTAACACTTAATTTTAACCTTTTAAGATACAATTTTGAATATATTCGGCGAATAATTCTATCATTATTTAATGCCAAAGCTAAAAAGGCAGAGGCATTTCTTTCATAGAGGATTTTACAGGCATGATTCCTATGCTCTTCCTCTAAGATTTTGTGTCTGATCAGTGCAATCATATTTTCAAGAATATAAATATATTCTCGCGCCTTGAGATGTGTGAACTTAGATCTCAATATGCTATTTTCTCGATGTTTATAGATATAAAAAGCTTCATCTGTATGAACATATGATGGCTTCTCTAAAGCGAAATATAGTGTTAAATAAATTTCCTCATATATTCTCCCTACAGGAAACCTGGTAGATTCAAAAAGACTGTGATGAAACATCTTTGTCACCACACCATTAAAAATATTCTCATTTAAAAACCTCTCAAGCATAAAATATCCATTGCCATACTCAATACCATTTCCAATTTCGCTTTTTATTCTTCTTTTGTCTAATGTAATATCTATATACCCACAATCTGCAATCTTACATTCATATCTCTTTACCAAGTTTAATAAAGACTCAATCATATTCTCTGATATGTAATCATCAGAGTCAACAAAACATAGATATTCTCCTGTAGATATATCAATTCCAGCATTTCTTGCTGAACTTAATCCCCCATTATCTTTATGCAATACATTAATTCTACTATCTACTTCGATATAATTATCACAGATTATTCCGGATTTATCACTTGATCCATCATTTACAAGTATTATTTCTAAGTTATGATAGGTTTGATCAATTATACTCAAAATACACTGATCCAAAGTTTCAGCTGTATTATATACAGGTATAATTACACTTACAAGTTCAGACATTCGCTTCTCGATTATTATTAATCCGCATACCTATTTACTAAGATCACTATCTGCCTCCCAGAAGCAATAAGTTTGAGAATCTATTCAATTTTATAATTTTTATTATACCCAGAGAGACTATTATTATGGCTAAAGATTCACCGATAGTAATCCAATAATTTAGTGTGAGATCAGGAGTAATTCTTGTCAGAATAATATTTAAATAGTTTGAAACTATATATATCCCCAAAGATTCAATTCCAAATACTACAAATAATTTGAGGATTTTCCTGGCAACAGCAAAGTGTTTATAAATCGTATTCAGTATAAGTATAATGAATGTACTTCCTATTATTCCTATTATAAACCTGTATGCTATTATTATAAGTTTGTCCATTGAACCAGATCCAATCAAGGTATGGCCACTAACATAAATGAATGTTTCTCTTTTATAAAACAGAAATAAAGCCACGAACACTACTCCAACCAGAAAAGTTTGAGAAATTTGGTTTACCTTTAATTTCTTAAGTAAATCTAACCCATTTATCTTATTAAAGTAGTAACCAATTACATAATAGGGATACATAAATTTATATAGCGATAAATTATAACTATCAGGAATAAATAGTAGTACTATAAAAATTAATATATAAACAATTGGATTGTCTTTTAAATATTTCCTTACAATTATCAGGACCAGGGAATTCCAGAATACAGCCCATAAGAACCAAAATGACATGAAAACGCTTGATATATAATGTTTCAGTTCATATAGAAAACTAATATTTTGAAAATTATAGATATAATGTGCGAAGTAGTAAATTGCATTCCATGATATTATGGGTAGAATTAATACCCTTAACCTACTCAATATTATAGTCTTATATGATCTTTTGCCCAATGAGTAGTTGAAAAAGTATCCACTTATAAGCATAAAGAGTGGCATGTGAAAACTATAGATAAACTGATACAAGGAATCATCAAAGAAATCTCGTTTTTCAAGAAATTCGGATCCATTGCCATGTTGCAAAGCATGTCCCAGCACAACAAGGTAAATTGTAAAACCCTTTAAAATATCAATAAACTCATTTCTCTGTTTACCTGGATTATTTGACATTATTGTCTAAGGTGTTTTTCTTAGATTAATCAAACTAACAATAAATTGTTTAACAGAGGATCCCAATAGTCTAAACCAGTGCATGGATGCAATCACGAATCTTAACTTAGGATATTTTGCTACAAAACATACAACTCTGTCACGAATTGAGGTTACATGATTAACTTTAGCCAATTCAATATTTAATTTGCTTTTTTCATTGGCTAATAAATACTGGTAAATTAACTCTATGCTATTTTTTGAGCTAAATGCCTCTTTTAATTCTAAAGGGGTATCATACTTGTCCATAAGATAAGAGACAATGGCAACACGGGTCTTATTAAAACGTTCTATAGCTTCTATTTCCTTATTGCCTGTTAGAGAAGCTTTGTGCACCCTGTATACTCCGGTAATATCAGGAATATAATAAACTTCCGATCGCCTGCAAATCTCACTCCAAAGCATAATATCAATAGTTAACAGACTATTCACAACAAGAAATCTGAAGTCAACGTGTGATATTGCTAATTCTGACCTGAAACAAGTCGTTAACGGATTAATATTCACCTCAACTGTTTGAGTCGGTCCAATCAATTTGCCAGAAAGCTGATTATTATTCTGCCATGTATGTCCCGTTTTCTTTATGCCATTATCATAAAGTGAATAGAAATTACTGTGGACCAGTCCAATTTTACCATCTTTTTCAAGTATGTCAACCTGTTTCTGTAGTTTTCTTGTATCTATCCAGTAATCGTCACCCTCAAGTATTGAGATATATTTTGCATCTGAAGCATTAAAAATTGATTCATAATTAGCAGCCATTCCAATATTTGAATCATGCCTTAAAAGAGTGATCCTATCCTGATACGATTTTTTATAGTTATCACATATACTTAGTGTGTTGTCCTTAGATTTGTCAACACCAATTATCAGCTTAAACTCAAATTCTGTGATTTGGGATAGAGCACTATCTATAGCTTGTGCAATATAGTTTTCATGATTATATGTTGGTATTAAAATATCTACTGTTGGCAATGTACCCATTTCTGCAGTTTATCTCTGTTTGAACAATAGGTTGTGGATATACTTTTGCACTCTCATCAGAGAAAAAATGAGTAAAATATAGTTTACTTTCGTCTTTAATGGTAATTTGGAAATGATCAGATATTTAAGAAATTTTCCTTTTAGTTTATTTCTGATAATCCTTGAGTATATTCGCTGGTTTTTAATCGACCGATTAGAACTAATTGTAAAATATCTACCCAATAACCTATTTACAGCATCATATAATAGTAATTTTTTCCTCCTAGTCCCTTCAGTTTCAACATTAGCTAATTTTAATGTATAATCGTACAAATAAATCGCTTCACGTATTTTTTGCTCAGTAAATGAGTTGGTAATATTGTCACTTCTATTTATATAATGGTACTTAGCCACAGGTATCCTTACATACTTCAGTGGTTTAAGAGCCATCAAAACATTCACGTAAAAATCCACATGAATTCTGCCAACTGGAAAATTAATATTTTCAAATAATTCCCTCTTATACAATTTATTCCAAAAGCCCGGACTCATTCTTGAAGATAAGAATTCATAAAATATTTGATCATTTTCGCCAATAAATATATGTGATTTTGGACTCTTTATTATTTCCAATTCCCCATCATGTTGGATATAAGAACACTCTAAAATATCACTTTGATATAATTCAGCATTTTTATAAAGCGTTTCGAACATATCTTCATCAACCCAATCGTCAGCATCTACCCAACCAATATATTTTCCCTTTGCTATTTCTAATCCAAATTTTCTTGCGCCCCCATGCCCATGATTCTCTGTATGTAATACCCTAACTCTACTATCTAAATTTAAATAATAGTCGCATATTTCTCCGGATTTATCGGTTGAACCATCATTAACCAAGATCAATTCAATATTTTGCAAACTTTGATTTAATATACTGTCCACACATTTATTCAAGTGATCTGCAGCATTAAATACAGGAACTATAATACTTATTAAGGGAAATTCACTCATAGTTGCTTAGACTACAGCAAATGATTGTATTTAAAAAGAAAAAACTTTAAAAGCATTAATTCTAATAGATATTCATTAGTGATGAAAAGATTGCTTTTTTCCATGCTCACTTTTATTCAGAACGTAAAATTCATACCATATTACCCACATGAGAAGAATAATTATATAAATAACAATATTGTAGATTTGATGATGATTGCCAGCAATTTCATAGCCATTTGTTCGCTGAGCAACTATAAAAACAAGCATGAATCTAACGATATTGAATATATGTAATATAACCAAACCAATCATAATGAAATAAATAGCTGCTCGATTATTACCATTCCTGAAAAGAAAAATAAAAGATGCAAAAAGCAGCATAGAAACTAATCCCAGGCATTGAGTCCCAATCCAGATAGATCCACTTTCCCCTATTAATAAATCTCCGTCGATTGTTGAATTGTAATGAAATGCTGAAAGGATTCCCTGAGAAATTAATAATAAGACATGAGTGTAGTTTTTAAACTCCATTACTGGAAGAATTAACATTTTTGTACTAATTATTAAGAATCCTACTATTATGAATTCGATTGCATTTCTTTTTTCTATCTCTACGCCAAAACCAATTTTTGAAAAAATTGTCTGTAATCCGCTATAGTTTCGTAAAAACCACAAAGAGAGCAATACATAAACCAATAAAACCCCCATGTAAATGGACGATTGCCAAAAATATCTTAGAAAAAGCAAAGCTAAAATGAGTACTAATAAGTTGCTAATTTGCTTTTTTGATATATTAATCCTTGCCGAATTAAATCTAGCAAGAAGCCCATCCTTTTGACTTATGATCCAAAAGAACAAAAATAAAAGAATGATAATATTTCCAGGAAGGGTTGGAGAAATTACAACATCAGGGAAATTAGAAAAAACTATTGGCCCAAGAAATCCAATAATAAATAATCCTATTACTATTAATAGGGAATGAACGAAATAAAAAAGCAAGGTGAAAGTAATTTTTTTGGTAATATGAACTTTTGTATACCAAATTGTAAATAAGGTTATGATACTGAGATTTTTATACATTAAAAATGACTTCCAGCCAAAAATAAGATAACTTACATTATACACATACATTTCATTATTTGCAAATATAAATTCATGGTTTTCGATTCTGACATCAGCTGAGATTAATTTAAATAAGATATTAACTAAGAGTTCAGGGATAAATAATAATAATTTAAGGTCTAACTTACCTGATAAATCTGATGGTGCAGAGGTATACCAGTAAACATTTATCAGAATTAACAGAACAAGAAATCCGAGAAGATAAAACTTCGAAATGTTATCTTTAAATAAAGAACTTTTCTTCACAGTCTCAATTATTTTCGTCGATTATTTTTTTACAAATAAATTAATTCTGTCAATAACCTGAGATATTTCCACATCTGTTAATACCGGACTTATTGGCAGACTTAAAACCTCTTCGTGAATTCTTTCAGTTACAGGCAATGAAATTGAGTTTAATTCTTTATATGCCTTTTGCTTGTGTGGTGGAATTGGATAATGAATGAGCGTTTCAATACCATTGTTATATAAATATTCTTTTAACTCGTTTCTTTTTGGGTGCCTGATAACAAAAAGATGCCAAACATTTGAGTTACCCAGAGAACTAGTTTCTCTTATTAGGTCTTTTGCATCAGAATCAAAAGGTAAGATAATATCCTGATTAACAATTTTACTTATATAATGTAAAGCAATTTCTTGTCTTCGTCTATTATCAATATCAAGATTTTTCAATTTAATCCGCAGAACTGCAGCTTGAATCTCATCCATCCGAGAATTTAATCCTTTATATAAGTTCACATACTTTTCTTGAGATCCATAGTTAGCTATAGTCCTCACAACTAAGGCTAATTCTTCATCATTGGTCGTTACTGCACCTGCATCTCCAAGTGCTCCGAGGTTTTTTCCTGGATAAAAACTGTGCCCGGCAGCATGACCCAAATTTCCTGTTTTTTTAATCTCATGTTCCCTGACATTTATTGCTTCTTTAATTATACATTCAGCTCCTGAGGCCTGGGCATTATCTTCCACAATTTTTAAATTGTGTCGTTTAGCAATTGCAGTTAATTCTTCGGACCAACAAGCCCGACCATACAAATGAACTACCATAATAGCTTTTGTACGGGGAGTAATTGCTGCTTCTATTTGATTGATAGCTATATTATAAGTATTTATATCAGGCTCAACTAATACAGGCTTCAGATTGTTTTCTGTGATAGCTAAAACTGAGGCGATGTAGGTATTAGCTGGTACTATCACTTCATCACCGGTCTTAAGTATCCCCATTGTAAGCCAAGCTCTGAAGATCAAGCTTAACGCATCCAATCCACTAGCGACACCAATACAAAATCCTGCTCCAAGATATTTCGAATATTCTAATTCAAAATTTCTTACTTCCTCTCCTAGCAGATACCAACCTGTATTAATGACTCGATCTATAGCAATTGATAATTCGGGTTGGTAAATACTTGTTACTTTTTTAAGATCGAGAATCTTAATCATTGTTTGCCTCAGGAATATAGAAATGTTAAATATTTCTTATGAATCTCGCCGGATTTCCTAACCAGAGTTCATTGTCAGGAATATCTTTTGTAACAACACTTCCTGCACCGATCATTGAATTTTCCCCAATCGAAACTCCACTTAATAGAACACTTCCTGCACCAATAGAAGCTCTGTTTTTTACTAAAGTCTGTTCAAATTTAACTGGATATTGTTTAGATCTGGGAAATCTGTCATTCGTAAAAGTTACATTTGGACCTACAAAAACATAATCGCCCAGGATCACACCATCCCAAATATAAACGCCGCACTTAATTGTTGTCGAATTACCAATAACTACGTTACTTTCAATAAAGCATTTAGCATTGATATTACAATCAGTTCCAATTTTTGCACCAGCGAGTATTATGACATGTTGCCAGATTTGTGTGTTTTCACCAATGTCCTTTGTTTGAACATCAGCACTTGGATGGATATATATCATAAGATTAAAAGTCTATTTACTAAATTAAGCATAAGAAGGTAAAAACCTAATCCTGAAAACCAGCTGAGTAATCAAGATATTTTTTTCAATTTTAGGTAGTTTTTGTAGTCCCTAATATAATCGTCTTCTATAAATATTTCGGAAGCCAAAACTAGACAAATAGCACCGGAAGAAAAATTTACTATTTCCCGCCATATACCTGGCTTAACTAATAATCCAAGATGAGGTCTGTTCAGTTCAACATTCTTTTTATTCCTTCCATCGTCGAGTAATACATTAAAAGAACCACTTGCAGCTACAATCAACTGGTACAATTTTTTATGGGCATGTCCACCTCTTTCTGATCCAGAAGGCACATCATAAAGATAATAAACTCTTTTTACTGTAAATGGAGCTGTTTTATCGCTCTCATAAACAGTCAAATTTCCTGCAGAATTGTGAATTGTATATAAACTAATAACGTTACAATTATAAATTGTGGATTCAACCATGTTGAAATCGTTTGAATATCTTAAAGTCTCTGATATAATCCTTCTCATTGTAAGAAGTTGATGCAAGAACAAGAGCCAGCGAGTTTGTTGAGAAATTCTCAATTCTGCGCCATATCATATTTGGCACATATACTCCTATGTAGGAACGGTTTAATGAGACTTTTCTTTCTTCATCCCTGTCGTTTAGCACTATGTCAAAACTACCTGAAAGTGCTACAATAAACTCTTTAGTCGTTTTCAAGGCATGACTTCCACGTATCTCGCCCCCGGGTACATCATATACCCAATATACCCTTTTAATTTCGAAAGGTACTTGGGAGAGCTCCTCGATAAAAGATAAATTCCCCCTCTCGTCAAGAATTTTCGGAATATCAATATAATCTACATTCATTGCGATAAACTCTAATCATAAACTTTATTGATAACAACTGAGTACAGCTCCGCTTCCTCAGTTACAATTTGAGTAAAAAAACAGATACGAAAATAGCCATTAATAATTAGAATCAAACTTTACAATTATACACATTTTATTAAACCATATCCATGGTTGACCAAAGTGGCAGTTCCAAAGACTCTTGGTCAAGTAAAAGATAATTTAATATGATTATAGTATATTATTGCATTCTGATCTTTTATAATCCTTTATGTATTTATTTATCTAGTTGGGAATATTTTAATATAAGGAATAATAACCTTAATACAACTATTATGTCTGTTGGTCAAATCTGTATTAGCCCAATAAATAGAGTGGCGTAAAATATCTCGCAAAGTTTGTAGTATCTTCATATTATAACTTAATTTGAAAAGGTGTTGTACTATTATAATTCTTAAATTGTGCCGCCCCTAAAAAACTAAACCAAGGTCTTGTTTTTTAGGGGCGGCACACTAGAGTATGAATCAGAATAATGTGAAATATAATTATAATAGTAATGGCTAACCGTTATCCCCAAAGGATAGAAAAAGATATTCCTAAAGAACAATCTTCATATCGTCAAATTATTAAAGCAACATCTATATTTGGCGGAGTTCAGGTAATAGGAATTATTATTGCTATTATTCGATCAAAGTTTGTTGCTTTACTTTTGGGACCTTCAGGTATGGGTATAGCAGGACTCCTGACATCAACTACCGGATTTATTGCTGCAATTACCAATTTTGGTTTAAGAATTAGTGCAGTAAAGGATATTTCTGCTGCTAATGATTCAGGCGATGAAAGTCAAATTTCAAAGGTTGCAACAACTCTTCGTAGATTAGTTTGGTTTACGGGTATACTTGGATTACTGATTGTTGCAGGTCTTGCTCCAGTTCTTAGCGAACTTACCTTTGGCAATAGAAATTATACACTGGCTTTTATTCTAATCTCTGTAATATTATTGTTTGACCAATTAAGTGCTGGTCAGATGGTAGTGTTACAGGGTCTCCGGAAGATTAAATATCTTGCCAGGGCAAGTGTATATGGATTGGGGATTGGCTTGCTTATAGCAGTACCAATTTATTATGTCATGGGTATCGATGGAATAGTACCGGTAATTATACTCTCATCTTTAATTTCAATGCTTTTATCTTGGTACTTTTCAAAAAAGGTCAAGATAAAACCTTCAAATATTACATATCGGGAGACTTTTTCAATTGGTAAAGATATGTTTAAAATGGGATTTTTGCTTAGTTTGAACGGAATGATTGTAACTCTAGTTTCATACATTGTTAAAGTATTTATTAGCAATACTGGTGGTGTTGAACAGGTTGGATTATATAATGCCGGATTCGCTATACTAAACATCTATGTTGGCATGGTTTTTACAGCAATGGGAACTGATTATTATCCAAGGTTGTCTGCCGTATCAAATGATAATCAAAAAAGTCGAGACTTAATAAATCAACAAGCAGAGATATCAATTCTTATTTTAGCCCCGATATTAATAGGGTTTCTCGTATTTATAAACTGGATTGTTATCCTCTTATACTCGGAAAAATTTGTAGATATTACCGAAATGATGTACTGGGCAATTCCAGGTATGTTATTTAAAGCGGCAAGCTGGTCTATGGCGTTTATTTTCATAGCAAAAGGAGCTGCTAAGCTATTTTTCTGGTCAGAATTAATTGCCAATACTTACACTCTTTTATTCAATATTATAGGGTACAAACTAGGAGGTCTTGAAGGATTAGGAATCTCTTTTTCGGTTTGCTTTGTGCTATATTTATTTCAGGTATATATTATTATTCATTGGAAGTATCAGTTCTCATTTATTAGAGCTTTTTATCAGGTTGCTATGCAACAGCTTATTCTTGTAATTTTATGTTTTGCAGTAATTCATCTTTTAAATTCATCTTGGTCTTACATTTTGGGTTCAATAATAATTATTATATCCAGTTTTATTTCCATTCGAGAACTAGATAAAAGGATCGGTGTAAAGACATTTATCTTGCAAAAAATAATAAATAGAAAAAAATAAAAATTGACATGGTAAAGCCAATTATCAAATCAGATGAACAAATAACAGAATATAATGATAACTTTCTCGTTTCAGTTGTTGTTGTTACATATAATTCGGCTAAATATATATTGGAAACATTAGAAAGCATAAAGAATCAAACATACGAAAAAATAGAATTAATAATAACTGATGATAATTCTCAGGATAAGACTTTAGAGATTTGTACAAAATGGATTAATGCAAACCAATCAATATTTGTAAGGTGTAAGATTATTCGCAGCTCAGTAAATACAGGCATTCCAGCAAACTGCAATCGCGGTCTTAATAATGCACATGGAAGATGGCTAAAGTTTGTTGCTGGTGATGATGTTTTACATAAAGATTGTGTAAAAAATATAGTTGATTATGTAACATTTAATCCAGACTGTTCCATTCTATCTTTCTCAATACAATTTTTTGAGCAAGAACTTAAAGAAGACAAATTTGGCATTCGTATACTACCCGAAAATTATGTATTTTTTTACTCAAGAATTACCAGTGAGCAACAATATAATATTTTATTAAGAAGAGATTATGTTTGGAGCTCAGGTATGGCGCTCAGAAGATCAGCAATTATACAGGTCGGTGGATTTGATGAGAAGTACAGATGGATAGAAGATTGGCCTATACTACTGAAATTATCAAAAGCAGGATTCAAAATATATGGAAGTAATAAATTAGCTGTATATTACCGCCGCCATAACACCTCTGTTTTACATGATCCTATAAACAAAATTTATACGGATTTTTATATCAAGGCCAGACCATTTTATAAAGATTATTTATATCCCGAAATCCCGATTCTTGAACGGGCATCTAATAATCTTGAGCATTTTCGAAAAAGATTATTCGATTTGCTTGGTTTAAACAGGAATACTAGATTTTGTATATGGTTATTTAAATTTACATCGCGCTTTAATCCTTCAAGATATATTCTTGATCGGGCATTGCAAAAGGCTCTAAATAACGTTATTGTTGAAAAACCAGTCTAAATATAAATTTTCCATAAAGTCGAGAACTTTTGAACCAATATTTAATACAGATTAAAATATGATTATAATTCGTCTTATGGGGGGGTTGGGAAATCAAATGTTTCAATATGCATGTGGCAGAAGGCTCTCTTTGTTGCATAATACAAAATTAATAATTGATACAAAATTTATAGAGGACCGTACTCAAAGAGATAATTTTACATTTAGAGATTATGAGCTTAAAATTTTCAACAATATATCAGTCCAAATATCTGATTTAAAAATGCTTGAAAGATATTATAAGACTGATTTATATAGTAGAATTTTAAAAAAGATGCTTTATCCTAAGATATTATCAGAGCAAGGACGTGAATTCAACGCTAGAGTTTTGTCTGCAGGGTCTTCGTTATATTTAATTGGTTATTGGCAAAGTGAAAAATACTTCCTTGATATAAAAGATGTGCTTAAAAAGGATTTCGAGTTTCCCTCTATAGATGAAAATGAATATATTAATACAATTTCAAAATCTATAGCCGAATCTAATTCAATAAGTATTCATATTAGACGTGGTGATTATGTAAAGAATCAATTTGCAAAGTCAATATATACGACACTCTCGAATGATTATTACCAAAAGGCGATAAATTATTGTAATAAAAAAGTAAAAGAGGCCAGATTTTTTATTTTTTCCGATGATCCACAATACGTACAGGCTAACTTTTCAAATATCAAAAATCTTGTCATCGTAGACCACAAAGATATTGTTGCTAATTACGTTGACATGAAGTTAATGAGTTTATGCAAACATAATATAATTGCCAACAGTAGTTACAGTTGGTGGGCTGCCTGGTTAAATAATAACACTGAAAAGATTGTGATATCGCCAAAAAAATGGTATGTCAAGGATAATAACGAAAAAATAATTGACTCAAGAATTCCAAATTCATGGATTTCTATATAGATTTACATAAAAAGTGTTACAAAATTTTACACAATTTTTCGGCTTAAGTTAAGGCCGCGCCCTCATTCATTATTAATTATTTAAAAATGAATAATTTTTATTTCCAAAATCCAACCAAAATTCTGTTTGGTAAGGACATGACAGAAAACTTAGGTGATGAAATTGAGGTATATAAAAGAAAAAAAGTATTAATTGTAACTGGTCGAAGCTCATCATCAAACTATGGTTACACGGATATTGCATTAAGGAGTTTAATAAAAAAATCTATAGAGTATGTTCTTTTCACTGGAATTAGAACAAATCCCGATGTTGGGATCATTAGAAAAGCAATTCATTTAGCAAAAGAAAACAGGGTGGATGCTATTCTGGCCATCGGTGGAGGCAGTGTCATTGATTCTGTAAAATTAATTGCAGCTGGTTATTTTTATAGTGGCGATCCCTGGGATCTAGTTCTAAACTCATCTCTCGTTTCAGATGCATTGCCAATATTCGTTGTTTTGACACTTTCTGCTTCAGGATCGGAAATGAACTCAATTGCAATCATTTCAAATAATCAAGAATCGAGAAAACTAGCTTTTTCAGCTGGTAATCTGACCTATCCAAAAGTTAGTATTATAGATCCTTCTTTTCAATACTCCCTACCAAGAAGAATGATTGTTAATGGAATTGTTGATTCAATAACCCACGTGTTGGAATACTACTTTAATGGAGTGAAGAATGTGGATATTCAGGACAGGATTTCAGAAGGATTGATTTTAACCTTATTGGATCATGGAAAAAATATACTGAAATACCCTGATCATTATGAGTCCAGGGCGCAAATAGCTTGGTGCTCAACACTTGCATTAAATGGATTAAATGCGACAGGAAGATATGGAGGAGATTTTGCTTCACACACTATAGAACATGCTATAAGTGGATTGTATCCGGCTATTTATCATGCCGAAGGTTTATCTGCAATATTTCCAAACTGGATGAGATATGTTTATAAATATGATGTAGAGAAATTCTTCAAATTCTCAAAAAATATTTTTAACTTAAATTGCAGTAACAAAAAAGAAATAGCCATTAAAGGCATTAATGAATTAAAAATATTTTTTAAAGAAATAGGTGCTCCTACAAGGCTAAGAGATCTTGCTATAAATCAAAATGATCTGCCTGCAATTGCAAAATATGCTAGTGTTAATGGTAAAATTGGAAAATTAAAAAGCCTGAATGAAATTGATGTGTTAAATATCTTAGAAGATTCATATTAATAATATCGATAGAAACAAGATATTCATTAGTTAAAATTCATTAAGATAAATTAATTTTTTTGCATCAACATCTTTTAATCACACATTATCAATGTATTAAATAGAGATCATTTATTTCCTTTTACAAAAATATCTCAATCTACGTTGAAGCAATTTTTCTATAAGCTTTGATTAATGGAGTTGGAGTATATGGTCTTATAATTTTGCGAAACCTTTGAAATCTTGTTAAGTTATATTGATGTAAATCAAGCCCTTTAAAGGATCCTACACCGTTACTAACAGGCTGATAATATTTGTAAGGTATTCCTTCTTCAATAAAATGAAAACCGTATTTTGATATATTTATACTTGAAATATATTCCAGGCTTTTATTTAATATCATTTCAATTGCTTCCTGATGCGACTGTGGCTCATGAGCTACCCCTAAACCCTTGTATATTGCTATTCCTAAGGTTATTGATGGGACCTTCCAAAAACTCGCCTCAATTCCCATAGTTGATCCAAAGACAATTGCTTTATCACTATTTAATAATAAGGCGTAAGAACTAATTTTTGACTCGGGTTGAATTACATGAACCCATTTACGTTGCAATTTAGTAACTGAATCAACAAAAATTGGACTGGTTCCCAAAGTATTGGGATGTATTCTTATATAAAATTCAAAATCATGATTAATATTCTCAAAATGATTTAATATTTTGCTCAATCCATCAAGTTGATTATTATAGACTTTCATATTCCATTCATCTCCAATTGCAACAAATTCATCTTCAGATGACAAAAAAAATGTTAAATTGGTTTTTTCCGTATTCCAATTTGAAGGAAGGAGATTTTGCTCCTGATCCTTAACAAAATAGAATTCAGCTTCCTTTGCTCCAAATCTTTGTTGATGATAAAATTTCTCTCCTATTTTTATTTTTTGTTCATGTGGCAAATTGCTTTCATCCCAGCTCTTATTTATTCTATTTTGCAATCCGCTTATGCTGTGAAGCGTTGTGTTTTCAACTAAAACATATTTATAAATCGAACCGGCGCCATCATAAATGAAATAATGTATTCCTAAATCTTCACATGCTCTTAGCAATGCCCTGTCATAGTCAAACCTTCCATTGAAAATATACACAATATCAGGTTCTTCTTCGAATAATTTTTGTTTAAAAAAATCATATAAACCTGATGCTGTATTAATCATATAATTGAACAAAGTATAATATTCTTTCACAGATATATTTGCATCTCGCTTTCTTGATACCAAAGACGAAACAACCGCCATCCCTACATCAAAGCCTTTATGATATACTTGCTTCAACTGGTCAAGGGTTGTTTCATTGTTGATATATTCATAATCCCTTTTTTCAAATTCAATATTGACGGTTCTTATTCTACCGGAGAGTAAAGAAAAGCCGCGTTTCCTTTTATAAATGCATTTTCTACACACATTTGAATCTCCGGATAGATTTTGATCACAATGGTGAAGAAAGCTATTACATACAAAAGTTACTACTTCATCATTCTTCTCAAGATGCTTCTCCATTAATTCAAGGGTGGTCCCGAGATGTGTTGTCCAAATCATCTCACTGTTAAAGAAAAGAGTCTTCATAATAATAATTTTGTTTTCTATTTAAACTTAGTTTATAATACTTCAAATTCTTTTTCGTTTGACATAATTATTTATATCAAATGTATATGTTTTACCATCGTTAAATTCCCACTGATATGGTATTAAGGGAGGATACAAATCGTGTGCAAGAATATCTGCCAAATCCCCATTCAATCCTAAATTACCTAATTCTCCGACAATGTTGAATTCTCCTACATCTTTTGACTTAGTAATCAACCTGGTTCCGTCATTTGATCTAATTCCTACACGAAGTGTATATATATCATGTAAGAGCGGTAAACTAAAAAATGTACATCTTACTATATTTTGACCCTTAGTAAGCTTCTCAGTTCTGTATCCATCCAGCATCCCGGTTGCTGCTGATACCGGCCCCTTGGAATTCTGTATCAATATCCAGATATACGGGCTAATAATCTCTTCGTGTGTATTTAACAACAACTCAACCGTCATAGTCTCTCCAAAACCGAAAGTATTTGTCGTTTCATTATTATCATTCAGCAGTCGAGCCTTATCAATCACAACTTCCTCATCAGGAGCTGCCCTTCCAATTTTGAATTCTCCGGAAGCACCACCAGTACTATTGAAATAAAGAGACGTTATTTTGGGAGTTTCACCAATTGCTGTAACTTCTCCATTGTCAAGCAGCATAGCTTTTGTACACAACGCATTTATTGAACCCATGTTATGACTTACAAACAAAACAGTCCTTCCTTCTCCCTTTGAGACATCCTTCATTTTACCGATTGCCTTCTTCTGAAATTCTGCATCCCCAACGGCCAGGACCTCATCCACGACCAGGATTTCCGGCTCCAAATGAGCCGCAATTGCAAATCCAAGCCGAACTGTCATACCGCTACTGTACCTTTTCACAGGAGTATCTATGTATTTTGCCACCCCGGCAAAATCAACTATTTCATCAAATTTTTTATTGATCTCAGATTTGGTCATACCCATTATTGTGCCATTCATATAGATATTCTCCCTGCCTGTCATTTCAGGATGAAAACCTGTACCAACTTCCAACAATGAGGCTATTCTTCCGAAGGCTGTGATACTGCCAGTAGTAGGAGCAGTGACCCTGGACAGAATCTTGAGCAAGGTTGACTTTCCTGCACCATTTTTACCGATAATACCCAGTACCTCTCCTGTCTCAATTTCGAGGTTTACATTTTTAAGTGCCCAAACCCTGCTTCCTTTAGCATTTTCCGATCGATCGTTTTTTTCTCCAATTTTCAAGTATGGATCTTCCTTCCGCTGCACATTTAGGATCCACCATCTTTTCAGATCATGACTCAGTGTGCCGGTGCCAATTCTACCGAGTTGATACTGTTTTGATATGTTTTCAAAAATAATTGACTTCTCTTTCATTGAGTTAGTAGATTTAGATGATATCCATAAAAGTTCTTTCTACACGATTAAAAATAATCATTCCCCCTACCAATACTATCACCGTAAACAGAAAACTGTATGCAAGTGCCCACCATGAAAATGTCCCTTCACCTAAAAATCCATATTTGAATGTTTCCATAATGGCTGTTAAAGGATTGGCCTGAATTATCCACATATATTTTTCATAGCTCCCTTTCATCACCGATAATGGATAAATGACAGGTGTGGCGTACATCCAAAGTTGAACACCAAATGTTATCAGGAATTTCAAATCACGATATTTAGTTGTCAATGAAGTGATAATTGTACCAAATCCAAGGGCAAGACCAGCCAGCATTAATACTAATAATGGAAAAAGCAGAGCATGGAGATTAGGCGAAACATTAGTTCCTTTGGTAAGGAAATATATATACACAATGGCAAATAATCCAAATTGAATAAACATTTTAAGCAATCCACTGATAGTAATTGCTAACGGAGCAATTAGTCTTGGAAAATACACCTTTCCAAAGATGGCTTGATTCGTAAAAAAAGTATCAGAAGTTTTGGTAAGTGATTCAGAGAAATATTGCCACAAAGTAATACCGGACAAGTAAAAAAGAGGCTGTGGTATTCCGTCTGTTGATATTCCTGCTAATCCACCAAACACAAACATGTAAATTACCGTCATAAATATAGGTTGGATAAAGAACCAGATCGGACCCAGAACTGTTTGTTTGTAAAAGGTTATAATATCTCTTTTAACATACATATATAATAAATCTCTATATTTCCATAATTCATCAAAATTAAGATTTAGGAATTTACCTCTCGGTTGAATATTTATGGTATAGTTTGATTTTTTATCTTTCATTTTAAGAAGATTTCAATACGCATTGATAACCTAATATTTTTAAAATTCATTTACCAGATCAGTAATCTTTTGAGCTTGGTCTAATGTAAGAAACGGGCTAATAGGAAAGCTTAAGATTTCATTATGAATCTTTTCAGTTATTGGTAATTCAAGTCCATTTCCAACTCCTATACAATATTTTACACCGATATAGGAGGCAAAAGCACGTTCAAACTCATTCAGTTCTTCTCCTAAAAGATACCAGCCGCGATTTACTACACGAGCTATAGCCATATTTAATTCAGGCTGAAACGCCTGTGTAATTTTTTGTAAATCCAGAAATTCTATCATTGACCAGATAATTTAAATCATCCCTCTTTAGTGAATGTCCACATTATTTTCCTGTATTTCATTTTGAGTAGTGTGTTAAGAAATCTTTTATAACTTCAAAAAAGTACATAAGTTCATCAGCTTTAAGCACTTGATGAACAGGAATATAAAATGCCTCTTCTCCATAAAAAACACTGCTTTGTATGCCATTTGAATAGCAATATTTCTTTAATTCCTGCAGATCAATTTGATGACTGGAAGTTGTAAACATGAACACCCCGGGAACTAATCCTGGTTTTAATTTGAATCTTGGATATACATCAAGTGATTCAAAAAGATTGGTCAACATCCTATAATTCCTCAATCGGGAATGTATAATATCCTCTTTACGTTGAAGGTGATGCGAAACTACTTTTCTAATATATTGATCTTCCACAACAGGTAAAGAGGGGCTTCGTAATGGATTATCCCTGTTTGCTACTATTAAACCACCTATCTGGATCGGGAACATTTTAGGAAAACTGAAAATAACGTAGTCTCCGGTTTTACCAACAGAATTGTCATTATCTTTTGAAAAGAATGAATGCGCGCAATCTTCAATAACAGGTAACCCATGCTCCTTCAAGGTATTTAATCCTGGATAAGGAAAACCGAACTCATGATTAACAAACAGGACTTTTGTGGATGTTTCAATTTTCCTTGACCATTTACAAAATTCTTCTATTTCATTTGTAACACAACTACTAATATACTGATTCCCGGTAGTCGTAAGTATTGTGACCACATCGTCTCTTTGAAGGTTATAATTTGATAGCGCGATGTGGATTGACTGTCTTCCATTTTTAGTTAATGCATATTTTCTCTTTCCGAATCTTTCATCTAAATAATCTGTTATTAATGTACTCTCATCCAGATTATTATTAAATGCAATATCTGAGGTTCTGAATGGACTTATCCGAAATGATGGCGTCAAATATGGATCCGGTGGAATAACAAACATCATGAAAAAATCTTCTCAATTGTATATTTAGGCTCTACTGAGCATCCAATACTTTCTTTGAATTCTGCAAGGCCATAATTGGGGACTGAATTTTCAGTTGATGGCCCCAGATCAACAATGCTTATTCCCATATTTTTATAATATTCAAATAATTTATATGAAAGAAAATTCATTGGCCTCATGGAAGAAAATTCTGGAAGATCTCCCCAGTATATTACCTGGACGATATTATCAACAACATAAAAAACTATTGCCGATGCGATTAATTCATTTTTAATAGATTTCAAAATGAAAAAGTCAGCGTGTATGATTTCGATAGTTGATTGAACCTGTTCCCAACACATTCGAAGTGGAAATCCGCGCAATTTCCTGTTCTCATATATTATATCGTAGACTTTTTTCTGCTCTTCACGGGTTTCACATTTTTCAAATATGAATCCGGATTTAAAGGATGTATTTAAATTTTTTCTCGCATTTCGCCATATATTATCAGGATAGTTACTATCAAGAAATGATAGGTTAAAAGAATAGTTCAAATCGATATTCTTTATGAGATAATCGTGACGCCAGAAACAATTAATTTGCTTGGTCAGGAAATCCGGACTATAGATCGCGGGAGGTAGTATTAGTCTAATTTTTTTCAATTTATTTTTAAAAGCCCAATCTTCCAATGCAATAATAGCATCTTCGATATGTCTTAACTTAATATCAGAACTCAGATAAGAAAAGCCATTAAAAGGTGCAGAAAAAGGCGATAAAAAAAAATCATCTTTTATGCCTCCGATAAGTCCAAGTCTGTATCTGCTATCCCTGAATAATAAATAATATACTTTTTTACACTTTTTTCTGTTCAGATCATTAAAAGCAGGCAGTCCAAAGATATGATTTGGATTATTTATTATGTTAGAGTAATACTCTTTAGTTACTTCCTGGATTTCCACCTTAAAAAATCTAAATAATTGCGTATATAATCTTCTTCGATGAACTTTTCCGACGCGAGGACAAGGCAAATTGCTCCAGAAGAAAAATTTACCAGTTCTCTCCAGATACCAGGTTTAACCAGTAATCCATAATAGGGTCGATTCAATTCAACAACTTTTTTATAATTTCCGTCATCAAGTAAAACATTGAATGAACCGCTGGCAGCAACAATAAGCTGGTTTAATTCCTTATGAGCATGTCCGCCTCTCACTGAACCAAGGCAGCTTCGATGGTATAATAAATCAGTGGCTTTTCATTATATGGTTTAATGTTTTTTCCCGGAACCCTCTTTGATCCGCCTCTGGCTAATATTACAGCAAGAATATTTTTTCTAATCATTGGATTCAAAAATATTTTTTATGATTGAAACGATCCGGTCAGCAGCATTCCCGTCACCATAGATATTACAATTATCAGTGAGACTGGTATTTTCGATCTGTTGGATCGAATTCAGTATCGCTTCACTTTTTATTGGGGTCTGTACTATATTTGGGGTTATAATCCTTCCTTTCTGACGATCTCCAAGATTAATGACCCATTTAGGGAAAAATGCTGCTTCCGTAAAACCACTCGATGTATTTCCTAAAATGAAAGAACAGTGTTTCATTGCAGAAAGGTAACCTAATGTTCCAAGGGTTTCTACCGTATAAACATTCGGCTGACTTTCTGCATATCTTTCAAGTTCTTCCCTTATCATTAAGCCCATGGTATCAGCATTTGGCATGGTTATCAGCAATTGGTAACCGGATAATTTTTCAATGGCATCTATTATTTCTTTTATGTAAACTTTACTCTTTTGATAATTTACTGTTTCGGGATGGAAGGTAAACAGAATGGTCGGGGTGGACATATCTATACCAAACCGATCATTAAATTCATATACATCCAGTAGTTTTAGTTTTTTTAGATTATCAATACTCAGGGAGCCCACATTATATATATGTCTGTCCATCCCGGTGATCTCCCTGATCCGGTCCCGATAGATATCAGTCGTAGCGAAATGAATACTGGAAAAAGTTGTTATCGAGTGCCTGAATGCATTATCAATGGCACCCAGGGTTGTTTCCCCGCCTGCAATATGTGCGACAGGAATAATGAAGGGAACTGAAGCAACGACGGAAGCAAACATTTCATAACGATCACCTAAAGCAATAATCAGATCATATTCATTTTTCTCAAAAAAAGAGGAAAATGCTATTATAGTCCTCGCCATCGCATTTGAGATATCAGACGGGGAATCTCTCTCACTCATGGTCTCTCCTATTTCAACTATATTAAATCCATCCTTATAGATACAATCAACCGTATGACCAAATTTTTTCATCAAATGCGTGCCAAATGCCAGGACCTCCATTTCAAAAAATGAATCTTCTTCAATCTTTAAAAGAAGAGGGGAATATATGCTATAATCCGCCCTGGAACTTGTTAAAACTCCAACTTTTAGTCTTTTAGATTTTCCCATAATAACATAGTATCAGCATCGAGTGTGACTGCCAATTTTTTTTCCAGTACTTCATCTATATCCATTGGAGAAATCCCGGTCCCCGGACGTTTCATTACAAGGTGTTTCCTGCAAAGTACCGTACCTGCATTAAGTTTTACATTAAGATGAATGCTTTTTCTTGCTATTGGTATATTGGGTTTTTCTGACCTGCTGGGTTCTTTTATCCCGTTACCGGACAACGCCAGTTCAACGTTACGTATAGAACTAACCATTTGTTTAAGTTCATCCGGTTCAAGCGATGCTTTATGATCAGGTCCTGGTAAATTCCTGTCCAGTGTAAAGTGCTTTTCAATAAGCGCCGCTCCCATGGCAACGGCTGCAATAGGAATTTCTATCCCCAATGTATGATCAGAATACCCTATCCTTACACCAAGTTCATCACGCATTGATAACATTGCTTTGAGATTCACATCCTGCATAGGTGTGGGATACTCGGTATTACAATGTAGAATAGTAATATCCTTTCGTGACAATCCATTGTCCAACAACACCTTAAAAGCTAAGTTAATCTCCTGCATGTCAGCCATCCCGGTACTCATAACAACAGGTTTTCCTTTTCTGGCAATATGTTCGAGGTAAGGCTTATTGGTAACCTCTCCTGATGGAATCTTAAAGAAAGGCTGACCAAGTTCATCAAGGAAATCAATGCTGGGAAGGTCAAAACCTGTAGAAAGAAATTCTATATTTTTTGACTGACAGTATATTTTTAGTCTTCTAAAAGAATCATAACTTAATTCAAGCTTTTTTACCATCTCAAATTGAGTCTCAGCACTATTGCCTGTATTTTCCATCTGATACCTGGCTTTCTGTGCTTTTCTAGATATAATCAATTCTGCTTTAAAGGTCTGGAATTTAATATAATCTGCACCTGCATCTGCGGCTGCATCAATCAGCTTCTCAGCGAGGTTCATGTCTCCATTATGATTTACACCTGCTTCTGCGATAATTATTACTTTATTCGCACCCGAACCTCTGTTTTTCATAGTGAATTTTTTGATCAATTATCTTTTGATAATTCCGGAATTACCGAACTGGGAATATTGACAAGTGTATCTGCAATTTTCTTTGCCTGATGGTTTTCAAATACCTGGCAGTCGCGGAACATTGGCAATTCGTTCATCAGTTTCCATGCAGGCCGGGTCATAATCCCTCTTTCGTTGGTATAATTTAGGAAACTATTGCGCTCCTCCGCATTATTTAATAAAATACAACATAGCCAGTAATTGGAATATGAATCGTCAGGTTCAGCAATAAATTCTATATCCAGTGGGGTAAAGAAACTATCATACTTTTCAGCAAGTGTTCTTTTTAATTCGATATAATAATCCAGTTTTTCCAGTTGTGCCAACCCAAGTGCGGCATTTAAATTCGGCATCCTGTAATTATATCCTATTTCATCATGATTGAAATCCCAGGGATGCGGGACTTTTGCCTGCGTCGTCAGGTGTTTTGCATTTCTTGCCAGTTCTTCATCATTGCAAAGCAACATTCCTCCTCCCCCTGATGTAAGAATCTTATTCCCGTTAAAACTTAAGATTCCCATTGGAGCAAAAGTGCCGGTGTGTTTCCCTTTATATCTGCTACCAAGGCTTTCAGCCGCATCCTCTACAACCTTGATCTTAAATTCTGAACATATCTTCACAATCTCATCGATCCTGCAGGGATGACCAAAAATATGTACCGGGACACAGGCTTTTATTCTTTTGCCAGTAACTCTGTTGAAACAACCCTCTTTTTTCACCACTGCAGTCTCTCGCAGGAAGCGACTCAGAGAAGTCGGACTCAAACCCAGTGTTTCCTTTTCAATATCTACAAAAACCGGTTTTGCGCCGCAGTACCTGATCGCATTCACCGTAGCTATAAAAGTGAGGGGTTGTGTAATGACTTCATCATCACTTTCAACCCCTGAAAGTATGAGAGCCATGTGTAGGGCGTTAGTTCCGTTAACACATGCAACGGCTTTATTAACTCCCGTATAATTGGCTATCTCTTCCTCAAATTGATCGACAAACTTTCCAACACTCGAAACAAACGTAGAATCAATACACTCCTCAAGATATTTCTTTTCATTTCCCAGGAATACGGGTGCATGTAGAGGGATAAACTCCTTTTCTTTTCGAAAGATACTACGTATGAATCCGGCTATTTCTGCAAATTGATCCATTTAACAACTTATATAATTCTTAGCTTTTGTAAGTGATTTCATAATTTCCATACCTGTTCTTATCGTCCAGGGAGTCAGCATAAATTCCATTCCTTAGTCCAGAGATCAATTCTAAAATACCATCCCTCACTGTATACTCAGGCATAAATCCTAAAGTCTTTTTAACCTTTTCAAATGAAACCCTGTAGTTTCTTGGATCACTTCCGTTATCTGAATATTTAACAATCCCATCCGGAATATATTCCAAAATGGTCTCAACCATCATTTTCTTGGTAAAATTGTTTACTTCTCCCCCCGCATTAAATACTTCGTAATTAACAATAGCATTCTCTGCATTCAATACCAATTCAATTAACCTGGCAAAGTCCCTTACATGGCAGTAAGGTCTCCAGGTATCTTCATCAAAAACAATGAGTTCTTTGCCAAAATAGAGGTCTCTGACAAACTCACTTACAGTCAGATCAAACCTCATTCTGGGTGAGGGACCAAAAGCTGTTGCAAATCGCAAAACTACACCTGCATAATTTGCATTCCCTTTTTTATCCATCAAATATTGTTCATTGCTCACCTTGGCCTTCGCATAAAGTGACAAGGGATTTAAGTCAAAATTCTCATCTGCCAGTTCATCTTCCTTAATTAATCCATAATTTGAACAGGTAGAAATGAATATCATTTTATTGATCGCTTTATCACTAAAAAAATCCATGCAGTGCTTTATGCCTTTTTCATTTATTAAACCAGATTCAACCGGGTACTTTTTAGTAATCGGATCCCCAACAAGACCGGCAAGCAGAATCACATCATCAATATCCTTCGATGCTTCGTCCAGTATAACCGGATCATTCATATCGCCTGCTATAAGCCTGTAACCTTTCTCTCCGATGAACGGAATAACAGCAAACTGGTTTTTATAGGTAAAATTATCTAATACCGTCACTTTATAGCCACGGGTCAAAAAATGCGAGGTCAGAACGGTCCCGATGTAACCAGCTCCTCCAATTAATAGTATATTCTTCATTTTATAAGTATTAATATCTCAAATTGTCCTTTAAAGGTATTTTTCACCAATATCCCTGTCTCTTGTTTTTTTTGCCGGGACCCCAAAAGCAAGAAGATTGTCTCCAAAATCCTTCACTACCAATGCTCCTGCTCCGATAACGGTATGATCTCCTATGGTCCTGCCATGAATTACTTTTGTGCCAAGTCCAAGGGTTGAACAGAATCCAATCCTCACATTGCCTCCTGTAGTCACACCTGGCATAACATTTGAATAATCTCCAACAATTCCATCATGGTCAAGGGAAGAATTTGTTCCAATGTAACAATGGTCACCAACAACAGTATTGTTATTCAAGATAACACCGGCCATTATTGCGCAACCTTTACCAATCCTGGCGTTCTTTCCCAATATCAGCGAGGGGTGGAGAGCAGACACAAATTCAAAATCAGGAATATATCCCCGGATTCTTTCGACAACTACTTTTCTCCTGTAGTTGTCTCCAATTGTAACAATTCCCTTTTTTATCCCGGTATTCTTATATATTTCAGGCAGGTCATCATCATTGCCTAAAATACTATAACCACAAAAGATGTTATCTTTCCTGGTATTATAATCAAGGATGCCAAATATTTCATACTCGTTTTGCTTCTCCAATACATCTATTGTATAACCGGAGTAATCTGAAGCTCCAAAAACCAATAATTTTTCCTTTATCATTTTTATTCTTACCTACAATTAACTCAAATTTAGTAAAACAAGTTAGTTATAATAAAAATCATGGTAGCATTTGTTCGGCTTCATTCACAGCTTCGCCTCCTCGGTCCCATTAAACCCAGCATTACAAAGGCCGAATTTAGGTATAAGTAATAAATAACCAAACCATGCAGAAGACGCATTTTGATCAATCCTAAATTTTAATGCGTATAAATAAGATTTCTGGTATTATTTCTTTGCAAAATCAAACTTATCTCATAATACATTGAATTACAGGACTTCATAAATCAACACCTCAAATGACAGAATAATAGACGTAATATTCATACAAATCATAACGCTATTTATCATATATGAACACTGTTTCGTCAAAACTGAGGGTGTCAAACTAAATACAATTCTAATCGGTTAAGCCCGATAAACTAATGGATTTAAAAAGTTGCATTACTTCAGTTATGCCTTTTCTCAATTTCAACAATGATCTCACAAGGCCATCAACAATAAAAGCAGCCATCATTGATGAAGAGCGAAGATGCAACATCAACTTGCTGAAATAAAGCATTTACGAGTTTTATTTGTCCGTATAATATTCTTTTTGTATTTTCATCCTGAAACAAAACGCACAGAAGCCCAGTCTATTACCCTAAACCTATGAAAAACCAATCTTTGATCCCTCAGCGCCTAATGGGTGAAGCCCTGCTTATTTCATCAGCATTGAATCCTGATAAAACCCTGGCGATTTGCGAGGATTCTGAATACTCTTACAAATATCTGAAGGATTGGTCTGAAAAAATGGCTCAATACTTACTTAATAAAGGGATAGAAAAAGGTGACAGGGTGGCTATTTACATGAACAACTCCTGGCAATCAATCGTTGCAATCTATGGTGCTACTATTGCAGGTGCAGTCTTTCTGGTTATTAATCCTCAAACTAAAGCAGACAAGCTTCAATATATTCTGAAAGACAGTGGGGCAAAAATTCTATTTACAGATTCTACAACCAGGAATCTTTACAATACTGTGAATGAAGTGGAAACAATTCAAGAGGTCATTTTTACTTTAAATGAGGAAATTAAATCAGATGAGATAAGGTTTAAGATAAATAATTACGACCAGATACGCTCTTCCAATCTAACTTCAATCCCCTATCCGATCATTATTCCTAATGATTTGGCAGCATTGATTTACACATCTGGTAGTACCGGATTTCCCAAAGGAGTTATGATGACCCACCAATCAATGGTGTTTACTTCATGGAGCCTTATTCAATACCTGAGGTTAACCAGGGACGAACGTATTATGCTCGTTTTGCCACTTGCATTTGATTATGGGCTCTACCAATTATTTATGGCTGTTACAACAGGTGGTACACTTATTATTGAACACTCCTTTGTTTTTCCTTCTACTGTATATAAACAGATAGATAGATGGCAACCTACGGTTTTTCCTGGCGTGCCAACTATTTTTACAATGATGATAGAGTCAAATAAAAAAACAGGAATAGCTTTTGATAGTATTATGAAGATTACCAATACGGCTGCAGCTCTGACGCCGGAAATCATTCCTGGTCTTAAAAGGGTATTTCCCAATGCGTTGATTTTTAAAATGTATGGTCTGACTGAATGTAAAAGGGTTTGCTATTTGGAACCTGAACTGATTGATGAAAAAACTGCTTCCGTAGGCAAGGCAATCCCGGGCACGGAGGTTTTTTTACGCGATGAAAATGGAAACGAAATCAAAGAAGATGGCACAGGGATTTTGCATGTCAGGGGACCGCACGTTATGGCAGGCTATTGGAACAATGAGAAACTAACCGAAGAGATGCTCAGACCCGGCAGAATTCCGGGAGAGAAGATATTATGCACTCATGACCTTTTCAGAATGGATGAAGACGGATTCTTATATTTCCTTGGTCGAACCGATGATATCATAAAAACACGGGGTGAAAAAGTTAGTCCGATTGAAATTGAAAATGTGATCTACAAAATAGAGGGTGTGAAGGAAGTCGCCATAATCGGTTTTCCACATGATATTATGGGAGAGGGAATCGTGGCATATGTGACCTCCTATAATAACACAAAACTGGATATACAGACCATACAATATGAGTGTTCAAAGAAGCTCGAGGTTTTCATGATTCCCCAGCAAGTAATATTTATTGATGAGATGCCAAAAAGCTCCAATGGTAAAATTGACAAAAAGGAATTAAAGCAAAGGTATCTGTCAACCAAGCCTGGTAATGATAGGTAAATAGTTACAAAAACAGAGTTATAAGCAGTTAAGCTCATAATAATCAATATGAAAACAGATACAATTTACAGTGAAAGAATACTGCTGCTGGAGAATAAGCTTAAACTGCTTGAAGATAAGCCGGAGGAAACCTGCCATTCAACCCTCAGGGCGCTCTGGTTTATGGCACACGGAGAACCAAAATCAGCCGAATTAGCAATGAAGTTGCCTCTGCCAGAACTTGATGAAGAGCTCGTTACCATGCTGGATGAGCTTATACAAAAAAGAATTAATAATATTCCACTGGCTCATTTAACCAACAGGACAAATTTCATGGGTATTGAAATGAAAGCTGATAGAAGAGCCTTAATTCCCAGGAAGGAGACTGAAATACTTTCAAGAACTGCTCTGAATATCTCTTATACCTTTAATAATGTCAACATAGTCGATGTCTGCTGTGGGGCCGGCAATGTCGGACTCTCTATTGCATATTACAACCCTGATGCAAATGTTTATGTTGCAGATTTATCTGCGGAGGCCATTGAACTGGCAAAGGAGAATATTGATTTGCTTGGCATCAATGAGCGGGTTAAAGTCATGCAAAGTGATCTTTTTGAAGAATTCATGAATGATAAATTTTCCCGGAAAGTGGATTTAGTTGCCTGTAATCCACCCTATATCTCCAGTTTCAAGGTATCAAAAATGAATGCTGAAATAGCAGACAATGAACCAGATATGGCTTTTGATGGCGGTATGTTGGGATTTAAGATAATTCAACGACTTATTCGCGAAACCCCGCAATTGCTATCCCCAGGGGGATGGCTGGTATTTGAGGTGGGTGTTGGCCAGGGTCCGATGGTACTGAACTTATTATTAAAGAGCGGGTTTTACAGCAAAGTAGATTCTGTTGCAGATGACCAGGGCAATATCAGGGTAGTTATGGCAATGAAAAAACTTAATGCTACTTCCTGATAATGAACCTTTAACGAATTAAATATAATAATATGCGTTTAAAATATGGACGCAGCAACCTGGAATTAAGTATTCATGGTGAGCCTGTGTTGATTAAATACAAGGAACCGTCACCAGGTGTAAATAGAGATAGCTTTTTTCAGGAGATGGAGAATTGTATACTTTCAATCCTTCCATCAATAAAAACCGGGATAACTATTGGGATTGTCGTGGCAGATAAGACCAGGTTATCGGAATATCAGAAGTATCTTCCCTGGGTCATTGATTCGATTACTGCGAGTTTAGACCAACCTGTTAAGATTCGATTCTACGTAGCATATGGCACCCATCCCAGGCAATCGGATAAAGAAAGTCTGGACGCTTACGGGGAAAGCTACCTAAACTACGATTTTATTCATCATAATTCGGAAACATCTGAATTTGACAATCTTGGAAAAACCACTTTTGGAACAGAAGCTTTAATCAATAAGGACACACTTAAATGCGATATAATTATAACTTTTGGTGCAATCTCGCACCATTATTTTGCAGGGTTCGGCGGAGGTCGAAAACTGATGTTTCCCGGACTTGGAGCAAAAAAATCAATTCTTCACAACCACTCTCTTTTTCTGAATTTTAAAGAAAACAAACTGCGATCAAAATGTAATTCAGGAATATTAACTGGAAATCCGGTTGCTGAGGACCTGAAAGAAATTTATAACAAATTGCCCGTGACAATTGGCATACATTCTATATTGAATAGCAGGGGGGAAGTTGTCAAACTATATGTAGGTAAGAACTATAAAATTTTCGAACGTGCGTGTAGTTTTTATGAATCCCATTATAAGATTAATACAACTCAAAAGTATGACCTGGTTATAGCAAGTGCCGGCGGTTATCCTAAAGACATTAATTTCATTCAATCACATAAATCACTGCATAATGCAGCATCAATTGTAAAGGATGGTGGTACGTTGATTCTTCTGGCAAAATGTAAAGATGGAATTGGTAACAATTCATTCTTGGAGCTGATTGCTGGCAATGGATGGAATGATCTGTTTTCAAAAATGGCAATACGCTATGAGAACAATGCCGGGACAGCCCTTGCTTTAATGCAGAAAACAAATAGAATTAAAGTTTTTGTGGTTACATCGCTGCCAGACAATACCTGTCAACAACTTAATATGAAAAAAATCAATATAAATGATGTTCAATTAATCATTGATAACAGTACGAACAGTATTGCTTTTATTCCACATGCAAGCTTTATCTATTCCTGAGAAAAAATCCGATTTTGAAACCAGTCTCTTTCGAACCAATACGCTTGCTGTCCAGCTTCCTATGACCCGTCATTTTTTCGTAACTTTACAAGTCATATCAGTAACTACAGCCTACGATAATACTACCCAAATTTAGGACCACTGGTTAAGTTGAATTTTAATCATTAATTTTAACCAACCGCACTGAATTGGAGTAAAATTTTAGATAATCCCAATATATTCTCTATTTTTGGAAAACAGCAAAATAGTTGCTTGTTTTTTTAATCTTAAAATTAAATCTTAAAAAAATCTATGACAAAAGACAACAAACCCTATCTTTTGATCACCGGCGTTACCAGCGGTGTGGGACTCTCATTGGTAAATCAATATGCTGACCGCTACCACATATTGGCTCTCGGCAGAAATAAAAACAAACTCGAAGAACTATTTGGGAACAATCAAAATATCAGTTGTTTTGCAATTGATTTATCAAATCAGAAAGAATGTAGCAAGCTTTTCAGGGAATTATCTGAAAAATATAGTTATATTCCTTATGTGATAAATAATGCCGGTGTTAACAAAAGAGTGGAGTTGCCAGATATCACATACGATCAGTTGATAGAATTCATGCATGTAAATGCCATTGCTCCGATGATTGCCATGCAACAGTTTTTACCGGCTATGAAGGAGAATAACTTTGGACGGATCATCAATATCACATCAGGAGCTCCGTTGAATTGTTTCCCGGGATTTGCCATGTACAGTTCATCAAAAGGGGCTTTAAACGCAATTACAGTAACGGCTGCAAGAGAATATGCAGACCATAACATTAAAATAAACCTCATGAGCCCGGGACCGGTAAGATCAAATATGGCGCCTGACGCACCTATGGATCCTTCTGTTTGTCATCCTACTGTGGATTATCTTTTGAAATCAGAAAAAGATGGTCCGACTGGAAAATTCTTTTGGCTTGGGTATGAAATTCCATTGTTTCCAAATCTTGAAGGAATACAATGGCTTGAAGGAAAAGCCGATAAACGTTATAAAAAAGTTATATCATGAGCAGTGTTGTTAAAGTAGGCATAATAGGTATGAGTGAAGGAAACGGACACCCGTATTCTTTCTCATCAATAATAAATGGCTATTCTGATGAAGGCCTGGCAAAATCTGGCTGGGATGGAATATATAATTATGTCAGGATAAGGGATCGGTCGGAGTTTGGGATTCAAAATCTGAAGATAACGCATGCCTGGACACAGGATAAAGAACAAACAAAAAAATTATGCGATTCAGCATTCATTGAAAAAACTCCGGATAACTACGAAGAAATGATCGGAGAAGTTGATGCAGTAATCATTGCAAGAGATGACTTTGAAAACCACAAAAAAATGGCTCAACCTTTTCTCGATGCAGGCCTATCGGTATTTTTAGATAAGCCGTTGGCTATGGATCCTGAAGAATTAAGTTACTTCAAACCTTTTCTTGAAGAAGGGAAGCTTATGTCTTGCTCGGGATTAAGGTTTGCAAAAGAACTGGATGAAGTTCGGGGAAATCTAAATTCTTATGGAGAGTTGAAACTCATTCGGGGTACTGTATTGTTCTCTTGGGAAAAATATGGCGTGCATATGGTGGAAGCTGTTATGGGTTTATTGAATACTGATCCTGAGACAGTCCTTGCACTTGACACCGAATTTCGTTCTGTTATCATTACCATGTCTGATGGGCTAAAGGTTGAGATAAATACTATGGGCAATGTGCCGAAGATCTTCAGGGTTGATGTTATGGGTGAAAAATTGATCTCAACTCATGAAGTCGTAGATAACTTTTCCATGTTTCGACGAGCCCTTTGGCATTTTGCGGAAATGATCAACACGCAAAAACCGGTTATATCCCCTCAAAAGACTTTAAATATAATGAAAGTTTTAATAGCCGGGAATTTGTCTGCCAGGAATAACAAAGAAGTCAAACTTACGGACATCCAGATATAATTACAATCTGTCACAGAACAAGAGTTTTTTTTTCCATATTACACTAAAACCAAATGAATTTGTTATGTCAGTTATGATGAATATTATACACGATTTAACTTACCTCAACAGGGTTTTTTGTTCAGATGATTATGATCGTTCCATTGATTATCTTGGAAACATACTCCCTTTCCAGGTTCACACCTATACACCGGATCAGGAAATCAATGGCTGGGTAATACCTCCAAGATGGGATGTGATTGAAGCAAAAATTATGAAAGATGGTAAGATTATATATGATGGTAAAGAACATCCACTCAGAGTTATTGCTCTTTCTCTTCCCTTTGAAGGAAAAATAAGCCGGGAAGAACTTAAAAAACACCTTCATTATGATGCCAGGTTTCCAGACGCTGTGCCATACCATTTTCGTCAACTTTACCGAAGTTGGGATAGAGACTGGGGATTTTGTGTACCCAGGAATTTCTATGATTCATTGCAAGATGGAGATTATGATGTAGTAATAAAAACAGATGAGTCGGAGGGTAATCTGAAAGTACTTGAATATACGCACAAAGGAGAGCTTGATGACACCGTATTATTTGCTGCTCATCTCGACCATCCGGGTATGTCCAATGATGACCTTGTGGGATGTGCAGTGGGTGTTGAAGTAATGAAGAGATTGGCAAATAAACAAACAAAGTTCTCCTATTCCCTGCTGCTCCACCATGAAATTATCGGTGCGGAATATTATCTTGCCAAAAACTGTAACAGCAATATTTTTGAAGGTATTTTTCTGGAGATGCTTGGAACGGAAACTCAATTGGGATTGCAATCAGCGCCAAAAGGGATGACCAATATAGAATACTTTATAAAGCAGGTGCTGGAAGAAAGAAAGATTGATCACCGACATGAGTTATACGGACGTGTAGTAGTAAACGGAGAATATATGTTTGCAGGCTATAACATTCCGGTCTCCTCATTTTCAAGGTTTCCTTATCCCGAGTATCATACAGACCGCGATAATCCTGAAATAATAAGTGCAGATGCACTTGAGCAATCGGTTTCAGTTATCATGGAAGCCATAGAAAGATTAGAGAAAGATCCGGTCATTATTAAGAAGTTTGAAGGCAATATTTGTGTGTCCAATCCGAAATTTGATCTTTACATAGATATTGGTATTGGTCAGCAGGAACTTGGCAGTGTTAAAGAAGAAGCTATGCATTTAAGAACATTGATGGAATTATTTTCTTCCTGTAACTTCCCGATATCCCTTCAAATGCTTGCTGAACAGTTTGTTCTTGATCCTGTTATTTGTGAAGATTATCTGTTGAAGTGGGAGAAAAAAGGATTGATAAAACTTATCTGAAAAAAATATCGAAAAAATCAATGGTCGGCAAGAATAAGGTTAGCATCATAACCTACCACTATGTGAGAGATCTTAAACATAGTAGATATCCTGAAATAAAAGGATTGGATATTAAGGATTTTAAGGGTCAGATCAAATACCTTAAAAAACATTATCATTTTATTACAATGGAATTGCTTATTGATGCCATTGAAAACAAAAAGTCTTTGCCAGCGCATTCTGCATTACTTACCTTTGATGATGGGTATAAAGATCATTTTCAATATGTTTTTCCGCTTCTTGATGAATATAAAATACAAGGATCTTTCTATCCGCCGGTAAAAGCAATAACAGAGCATGAAGTCCTGGATGTAAATAAAATTCATTTTATTCTTGCAGCAGAAAAAAATACACAAAATCTTATCGGTCTTATTTTCACGGAGTTAGATAACTTTAGAAGTGATTATAAACTGGAAAGCAACTCTCATTATTTTGAAAAACTTGCTAAACCCAGTCGCTTTGATACCGGTGAGGTAATGTTCGTTAAACGCTTGCTTCAGACGGAACTGGAAGAAAAACTTCGTAAAATTATTAGCCATAATTTATTTGAAAAAATTGTCGGATTTGAAGAGAAGTATTTTAGTCGCGAATTATACATGGATGTTGAGCAGATAAAATGTATGCAAAGAAACGGAATGCATATTGGTAGCCACGGCTATGATCATTATCATTTGGGTACATTGTCAAAACAAAAACAAAAAAATGAAATTTTACAATCGTTGGATTTTCTTAAACAAATAGGATGTAATATGAATAAATGGACCATGTGTTACCCGCATGGTAACTATAATGAAACAACAATAGAGCTTTTAAATAATTTAAACTGTAAACTTGCATTAACAATAAATTCAGAGATAGCAGATTTGAATAAACATAACAAGTATGTATTACCGCGTCTAGATACAAACGATATTCCCAAAAGTGAAATTGCTAATCAGGCATCACCATTAATTTCAATTACTAGACAAAAAGACGCAAAATAACAGTTTGACTGGTCGAATCGCCCTTAGGCTATGATATATAACTTTTTTACTTATTTGCCTCATTATAGACAATATATCAATCAGAAAACTTCAGTCATTTATACTTTTTACAGAATCGTGTAAATATCCGCGTTATATTGGTGTATTGATTCTTAAACCTCAGGATTTTCTTTATTTTTGAGTAAAAGCTAAACAGTTACAACTTGAAATAAAAATATCAAAAATGCAGCAAAGTCTTTTTCCAAGTTTATTGATTCATAAATCCGCGACTATAAAGGAAGCGTTAAGGCAATTGGACGAAAATGAGCAGAAAATTCTTTTCGTTGTAGAAGATCAAACACGCCTGTTTGGTTCCTTAACGGATGGCGATATCCGCAGATGGATACTAAATGAAGGTCCATTAACCGCAAGAGTTGAAGATGTCTGTTTTAAAGACACCTATTATGCTGAAGCCGGCTATGACCGTCAAAAAATCAAAACAGAAATTCGAGACAAACTAATATCCCATGTTCCGGTAGTAGATTCTAAAAGAAATATTATAGAGTTTTTGGTGTGGGATAAATTATTTGATGGTCAGATTGTCCGAAAAATCCAACAAAAAATTGATGCAGTAGTTGTTATTATGGCCGGAGGCAAAGGCACCCGCCTGGATCCTTTTACTATAGTTTTACCAAAACCGCTTATTCCAATCGGGAATAAGACAATATTAGAATTTATTATTGACAGATTTTTACCCTATCAACTGAATCATTTTTATATATCTCTGGGGCATAAAGCAAAAATCATCAGATCGTATTTAGAAGAATTGAATCCTGATTACACAATAAATTATCTGATAGAAAATAAACCTCTTGGTACAGTTGGAGCGTTAAAGCAACTGGATGGAAAGATTAACAAAGAGATCTTTTTAACAAATTGCGATATAATCATTGATGCAGATTATTTCGATTTATTAAAACATCACCAGGAAAGGGGAAATGATATCACCCTGGTTGCATCTATGAAAAATTACCGCATTCCATATGGAGTTTGTGAAATCAGCAATGGAGGCTCACTATCCAATCTTACAGAAAAGCCCGAATACGATTTGCTTGTGAACACAGGCATGTATGTATTAAATCCGAAAGTTCTTCAATATATTCCTGAGAATGAGTTTTTTCATATTACAGATCTCATCAAAAAAATTAAATCAACTCATAAAATAGGAATCTATCCCATCAGTGAAAATTCATGGACAGATACCGGTGAATGGATTGAGTATAAAAAAGCCATAGAGAAACTTAAAATATGATTAATAAAAAAAGTATAATTGCCATAATTCCTGCAAGAGGAGGCTCAAAAGGCGTTCCCGGGAAAAATCTTAAAGAACTGGCAGGTTTACCATTGATTGACCACACCATACTATTTGCTATTGATTCCGGAGTTTTTGATAGAATTATTATTTCTTCAGATGCTGATGAAATTTGCTCCCGGGCTAAGGAATATAATATTGATGCTATAAAAAGGCCATCTCATCTGGCTGAGGATAATTCTCTTGTTGTTGACGCAATTAAATACACTGTTAATGTGTTGGAGCAAGATAATTTTAAACCAGATTACATTTTTTTACTTGAACCTACATCGCCTTTGAGAAATAAAACTGAATTAAAAGCTGCAATTAATGCGCTCGATAAAGGTTATGATTCTGTAGCCTCTTTATGCGAGACAGCTACTCCACCATCAAGAATTTGGGTTATAAACGATAGCATAGTAAAACCATTACTGGAAGAAGTTAATCCCTTTTTACCCCGAC
Source organism: uncultured Bacteroidaceae bacterium (assembly GCA_964539395.1). Classification (GTDB taxonomy): domain Bacteria; phylum Bacteroidota; class Bacteroidia; order Bacteroidales; genus M55B112. The sequence goes on along the minus strand of CAZIIU010000017.1, from coordinate 5,927 downwards.
AAAAACAGTTAGTCGGATACAGACTTTCTGGTCAATACTATGGTTTTAAAACCAGATTGGTAATGGAGGAAAATAAAATTTTAACTATGGATGATAGATTTTATCCGTTAATTACTTCCCCTGAAATAGCAGTGGATATTGACAGGGAAGTTGATTTTATTATTGCAGAACAGATGATTAAATATCTCCAACATCAATAGAAATGGCTTGGTAATATTTGATTATTCAAATAAAATAAACGTTAAATTATTAAATATGAGTATTTTAAATGGCAATGTAATTATTGTTACAGGTGGTTCCGGCCTAATTGGTAAGGAAATTCTTAAAGATTTAAGAAGAAAAGAAGCATTAGTAATTAATTTTGATATTCACGCATCTGGTGTTGATAACATTACCGAGATTGAATGTGATATTACTAATGATATTTCATTAACTGAATCAGTTAATCATGTTACTGAAAAACTTGGAAGAATTGATGGGCTGGTTAATAATGCTTATCCACGAACAAAGGATTGGGGCTCCGCTTTTGAAGATATAAAACCTGAATCATTAAGAAATAATATGGACTGGCAATTGAACAGCCATTTTATATTAAGTCAGGTTGTGTTGGAGATAATGAAGAAACAAGGATCCGGAAGTGTTGTAAATATAGCTTCTACATATGGTGTTGTTGGAAATGATTTTACTGTTTACGAAGGTACTCAAATGACATCGCCCGCAGCGTATTCGGCCATAAAAGGAGGAATCATTAATCTTACACGATATCTAGCATCATATTATGGCAAGCACAATGTAAGAGTCAATTGTGTTTCACCTGGTGGAATTTTTGATAACCAACCTGAACCATTTGTAAAGGCTTATGAAAAAAAAGTGCCCATGAAACGGATGGGGAACCCTGATGATATAGCCCCTGCAGTATCCTTTTTGTTATCAGGTGAAGCAAAATATATAACAGGCCAAAATCTTATTGTAGATGGCGGATGGACTGCAATTTAGTAAAGTGCCTTCTCCTCGGTATTGAACTGTAATCCTAACATACCACAAATATCTGAATAACCCCTGGAAATCCTATGACCTACTTGGTAGGACGGATACAACAAACACATGTTAAATATTATTCTTGTTCTGAATCCATTTGTCATAACCTATATTTTCCCATGGCATACCTTTGTTATAATTGTACATCCAGGGGTAATATCTTCCTTTACCACCCATTACTATAAATTTTCGAATATCCATGAGTGTTTTGGCTGGCTGACTAACAACTAAAGAATAATCAGCCACAGGCATATTAACTAATGAGTTAGCTCCAATCAGACAGTTTTGTCCAATCTTTACACCAGAAACAATCACACTATTAACAGCTATCTGACTATAGTCTCCAATACTTGCGCCCTGTAGTTCGTCTGAGGGTGGATGTGGATCATTCGTGATAACTGAGTATGCATACATAAATACAAAATCTCCTAGTTCAGACTTCTGTGCGATAATTACATTATTATATAAGCGACAGTAATCTCCAATCGAAACAAATCCTTGTATATCAGCAGAATTACCAACATTGCAATTTCTACCAATCTTTGTACTTTCTCTGATCATCACTCTGTGTCCTGTTAAAAAACTGTCTCCGATATTGCTACCGGCATAGATAATGGCATGGCTTCTGATTAGTGCCCCGCTGCCAATGATTAATTTTGGATTGATATAATTATCATTATGATAGTATTCATTTAAAGGTTCTCCAATTATACAATCATTGCAAATAATGGAGTTATCTCCAATTTCTACATTATCATAAATAACAGTATTATCTCCAATTTTTACATTTTTACCAATTATGGCACTATTACTTACCCTCACATTATTATTGAACTTCATTGATTGATTTAATTAAAATAATAATTCTTTAAGCGTTAAAAGCCTTGACTATTGGATAAGGTCCCTACAATTTACAATTGTATACATTTATTTTCGAAATTTAGCAAAAATACAGATTGAAAAAAAATCCGGTTGGACTTTCAAGCTTCTTTATCGATATAAAACTTCTTCTCTAAATCAGCTGTATGCTCGAAAAAATAGTCAAATGCATTCATTTTGTTGGTGCTTAGGCTGTAGTCTAGCTTTGATAATAATCCCTTACCGGACTCATTCGCAGGTAATTCGTCGTCTTACGCCGTCGCTCAAAATTCAGGAACAAAGCCACCACACGCTCCGGGGTTTCGTCCATCACCGCTGCCACTTCAGCCGGATCGTAACCGTTCTCAAACCCGTACCAGAATCGGTCCATCAGCTCGAACGGCAGCTGGTAGAAAAACTCCTCCTGGGTCTGCTCAGCCGAATAGGTATCCGTTGTCGGTATACGCTCAATGATCCCTTCCGGAACCCCCAGATACTTCGCCAACTGGTACACCTGCGTCTTGTACAGGTTCCCGATCGGCATCACATCCGCCCCTCCGTCGCCGTACTTTACAAAGAACCCCTGCTCCTGCTCATGTTTGTTCGGCGTGCCGATCACCGCGAAGTGCAGCGCCTCAGCGTGGTAGTAAAGCATCGACATGCGCGACCGCTGCTTGAAGTTCGACGAGGCCACGATCTGCAGGTAATTACGCGCATGCAGCATCTTCTCCTGCTCGTTGCCATCCGGATCCACAACCACCAGGTTAAACAGCGACGGAAGGTTATTAAACAAGCTCCCCTGCTTTACCACGATCTTCATCTTCCAGGTCGCCGGATCATACTCCGGAAAAACCCGCTTCACCGCTTCGTCGCGCCGCTCATAACAACGAAACCCGGCCAGCGCAGGGGTCATATTCTCAAGGCAAAGGTCCCCTACACCAAACTTTGCACAGAGCTCCCGCGCCAGCTTCTCGCTGTCCGGACTCGAATCCTGTTCGGGCATCATCACCGCCCTCACCTTGTCAGAACCAAAAGCCTTTGCCGCCAGCGCCAGGCATACCGACGAGTCGATCCCCCCGCTCACGCCTACCACACCGCCATACCTGCGCATCACATTGTGCACATCCGACCGGAGCTTTTCTGCGATCTGCTCCACCACCCCCGGAACATCTTTTAGAAGTATAATATCTTTTGAAAATGGCTTATCCATCTATATAAATATTTAATTTAAAATCTATTAACATATTAGCTACAAATTTTATTTCAACTACTGGTGCCTTGTTGCCTCACATCATCATAAAAAATTTAAAGGTGTTCGGCGAGCCCTCATCAATGGACTGTTCGCTATCGATATATTTATACATTTCTTTCTGTATAAATAGTGCTGAAAAATCAATTACCAATGATGAGGGGTTCTCATAGTTCAATATTTAGTTGATCTCTTCTATAACTTTCAGGTTCACCAGCCGCTTCTCGCCCACCCCCTCCAGCCGACCCTCTATAAACTGACTATACAGGATCTGTGCCGACATCACCGTCGCAATCGCCATGTTCTCTGTCTCCGTCGCCTGCTGTGTGTTCCTGAACTTATTCAGCAGTCCGCCCACCAGCTTCGGGTTAAACAGCCCCGTCCGCTCCAGGTACTCCTCCGAAACCATATACCTGATATACTCCGGCAGATCATCCGAAAAGAAGATCGACGCGATCGGCGCCCTGTAGGCCTGCTTCGACCGCTTAAGGATCGAAGCCGGGATCCTGTCCTGCACCAGTTTCTTTAACAAATATTTCTCCTGAAGGCCCTTCAGCTTCAGCTGTGAGGGCACGCGCGCCAGGAACTCGATCACCCGGTAATCGAGAAAAGGGTAGCGCCCTTCAATAGAATTGGCCATCCCCATGCGGTCGCCCTGGGTCGACAACAGGTAGCCCGACATGAAGACCGTCGACTCGAACCACTGCGCCTGCTCGAGCGATCCCCAGTTACTGAAACCGTTCGGCAGGATGCGGTGCACCTCCTGCTTCGGATCATAGCCGTTGGTGCCGGTGTGAAACGGCTCCGACAGGTACTTGGTGATATGTTGCGCGTTGTTCCACCGCAGCAGGTGCGAGTAGAGCGGGTTGCCGGTATCTTCCAGGCGGTAGCCGAAGAACATCTTCAGCATGTTCGCGCTGGCATTTTTCATCTGCGGCAGGTAGGGATAGAGCTTCGTGAGCAGCAGCGGACGGATGGCCGACTTCGGCTCGCGCGCCCAGAACCGCCGCACCTCACTCTCCTTGAAAATGTTGTAGCCCGCCAGCATCTCATCGGCACCCTCGCCGGTGATCACCACCTTGATGCCATGCTCCCGCACCAGTCCCGAAAGCAGCATCATCGGTGTCGGGGCGGTCCGGATCATCGGGATCTCAGAGTGCCACACCACCTTGTGAAAGTTTTCTGCAATATCCTTCGAGGTGCAGTTGATCGACCGGTGGTTCGTGTTGAAATACTTCACCGCCTCCTGCTGGTAGCCGCTCTCATCAAAATCTTTGTCACCAAACGTAATCGAAAAGGTGTTCAGCACGCCCGGCTCCACCTGCCTGATATAGGCCACCGTGGCCGCCGAGTCGAGTCCGCCGCTCAGGTAGGCCGCCACCTCCACATCAGCACGCAGCCGTATGCGGATCGCATTGGTGAACAGCTCGTCGAACTCCTCGAGGTAATCGTTCACGTTCCGACTGGTCTCCTGCCGGGCGAACGACAGTTCCCAGAATTTCTCTATGGTCAAACTTTGCTTGTTGAGCACCAGGTAGTGACCAGGTGGCACCTCCTGTATCCCCTCAAACACCGTTGCCGGGGTGATCGTTGTCCAGTAGGTCATCATTTGGAGGAGTCCCTGCTTAGAGATGCTTCGCTGCACGGCGGGGTTCTCAAAAATGCTCTTGATCTCCGAGGCGAAGGTAAAAGCACCATCCTTGTAATGGTAAAACAGCGGCCTGATCCCGACACGGTCGCGCGCCATGAACAGTCGCTCCTCACGGTTGTCCCAGATCGCGAAGGCGAACTGACCGTTCAGCATGGAGAGGCAGTCTTTGCCGTGAAGTGCATAGAGTTGTAACAGTACTTCTGTGTCGGTGGTGGTGCGGAAGCGGTGACCCTTTGCTTCGAGGTCGGCCTTGAGCTCCACGTAGTTGAAAATTTCCCCGTTGAAAACGATCCAGAAGCGGCCCGACGCATCGGAGATGGGCTGTTGTCCGCCGGCAAGGTCAAGAATGCTGAGCCGTACATTGCCGAGGGTGGCGCGGCGGGTGTGGTAGATGCCGCTCTCATCCGGACCCCGGTACCAGATCCTTGCCAGCATCTGCTCCACCAGTTTTCGCCTGGAGGCGGGATCGGATCCGTCGATGACTCCGGCTACACCACACATAAGCTTATTGTGCCAGCTTTTTCTCTACAAAAGCGGTGATCGCATTGACCGATTCAAAATTATCCTCCACCATATCGGCATCGGTCGTCTCTATCTTGAAGGTATCCTCCAGGTAGGTGATCAGCAGTACCAGTCCCATCGAATCGAGGAACCCGTTCTTAAAGATCAGCACATCGTCGGTAATGTTCTCCTTGCTCGAGAATGCGTTGTCGTACACATATTGAAATATGCTTTTCTTAATCTCCGTTTTTGTCATCTGATAAACTGAAGCATCTGATAGTCCCATATAAATTTGTCTTTCTTTGCCATAAAATTACTGAAATTCAATATTAACTTAACACTCGTTTCACGGAATCAATGATTATTTGACAGGAATTCCATATATGGTGAAATTAAAGGCACCAACCCACTGGAAATACAGGTAGATTTCCTGACTTTCAGAATGAATGTTCATGTATATAAATTAATCGTTTGTCAACGCATAAGGCCAGTTCGTCAACTACAATACTCAAACTTGTAAAAATTGTTTTTCGGCTGAACGCAATTCGGAAAGCTGCTGCCTAAAACTCCAGCGCCTCAAAATCAAACCCGAGGGTAAACCGCAGTGTATTGGCGAGCGGACTGTCCATT
>CAZIIU010000016.1:0-70387 GCA_964539395.1 uncultured Bacteroidaceae bacterium | reverse complement strand
GCGCCCCGCCGGGGCTATACATGTCTGTCAATTCGCCGTTCTACCGTACCCGGCATCCCGCCTCGCTCACCCGCGACACGTATATATTGCTTCCGATCTTATGTTCAGCAAAATGGTCCCGCATCACCCCGGCTACTGCTGCCGCGATCTCTTCGCTCCTGCATAAAGAGAATATCGCGGGACCGGAACCTGAAAGGCCGCTGCCCAGCGCACCTGCCTGGATTGTCTTTTTCCGCAGCGCTTCGAATCCCGGTAACTTTCCGGTACGGTAAGGCTCGGCAAACAGGTCAACAACCGATCTGCTGATTAGTCCGTAATCGGATGTGGTCAACCCGGCAACCAGTCCCGCAAGGTTCCCTGCCTGGGCCAATGCGGTTTCCAGTGAAACTTCCGACGGTAACATCTTTCGTCCGTCGCTGGTCCTAAATTCCAGGTCGGGATGCACAATCCCGCACCACAGATCATCAGGATAGGGAATATGTTTGATATCCAGCGGTTCGTATCCCCTGATTAACGTAAAACCTCCAAGCAGTGCCGGGGCAACATTATCTGCCTGAAATGAGTCGCTGGCAGCCTGCTCACCCTCCATGGCGCTGGGCAACAATTCCGGAGTAGACAGTGGCGCCCCCAGCAACTCGTTGATACCCACTACCGCAGCTACACTGCTGGCAGCAGATGAGCCGAGTCCGCTACCTGGATTGATTTTTTTCAGGAAGACCAGGTCAAAACCCTCTTCGATCCCAAGATCTTCCAGCAGGGCAGAGGCGGCGATGGAAGCAACGTTTTTCGACGTATCGACCGGCAGGCCGGTACCGGACTGATCGAATAACCGGATTTTGCCCTCCTCGTTTCTTCTTACAATAAGCTCATCGCCGGGCCGCTCCAGGGCAAATCCCATCAGATCAAAACCCGGTCCCACATTGGATACCGTTGCCGGACAAAATACCGTTACCTCTTTTTTCACAGGTGTATGTTTAACTATTTCAATGCTTATGAGTTTGCTGCACTCCCGGTTCTTCTTTAACCATTTTTTGCATCCACACTCTTTAACACCTCATCATTCAGTTCCGTCAATGAACTCAGTACCACATCTGCGGCACCGAAGCGCCTGTCGGGTTTTTCCGGAACAGCGATGGTCATCATCCTTGCCGCCTTTGCAGCTATCAGTCCGTGGAACGAATCTTCCAGAGCGAGGCAGTTTACCGGACTCACATTTAGTCTACGGGCTGTCTCAAGGTAGACTGCCGGGTGGGGTTTGCCAAATGGTTCAGACTCGGCAGAGTAGACCTCCCGGAAATAGTGGTGGAAACCGAATCTGTCGAGAAAAGCGTTGATGAGTTGCATGCTCGATGAGGAAGCGAGCGCCATTGGCAATCCCTTACTGCTGATAAAGTCGAGTGCTGAACGGGCCCCCTCCATCAGCTCCGCTTTCGTAAGAAAATATTCAAATACCCTGTTGTTGTAGCGCTCCTCCACCTCCTCAAGGCTCTCCTGCTTCCAGGGCTGCTGTCCGTACCAATACCTGACCACCTCATCAGAACGCAGGCCGTAGGTAGCCTCCTGCATATTGTGGGTAATATGGATACCGAGATCACCAAACACCTCCCTTTCTGTCATCTGCCAAAATGGCTCAGTGTCGATCAATAACCCATCCATATCGAAAATAACTGCCCTGATCATTGTCTCCTCTCCTTACGCTCTTTTGCTGCCGGGCCGATAAGCTTACCGGCAGTCATACAATATAGTACCCGGTTGTTTCACATTTATCATCTTTTGCCTGCCCTGATCACATCAGCAAATAGTCCGGCCGCGGTGACATCGGCTCCGGCCCCGTATCCCTGTATGAGCAGCGGAAGTTCCCGGTATCTCGATGTTGTGAGCAGGATGATGTTGTTGCTCGCTTCAAGCTGGTATGCCGGGTGACGCTCTTTCATTTCGCGCAGTCCGATCACTCCTTTGCCATCCTTCAGTGCTGCCACATAGCGCCAGCGCCTCCCGGAAGCCACGAGTCGTTTTCGCTTATCTTCCCATTCTTCGTTCAACTTCACTATATTCTTCAGGAAGGAGTCAACATCCCCCTCAAACAGTTCATCAGGCAGAAAGGTTTCTATCTCTATATCATCGGCTTCCAGAGGATACCCCGATTCGCGGGCCAGGATCAGCAGTTTCCGCTTTACATCCATGCCGCTGAGATCGAGCCGCGGATCCGGCTCTGCGAAACCATTGTCCATAGCCATCCTGATCGCCGTGCTCAGTGTGATCTCTTCACTGAGGATATTAAAGATATAGTTGAGCGTTCCGGATACAACTGCCTCTATCTCCAGGATCTTGTCGCCACTGCTGATCAGATCCTCAATGGTACTGATCACAGGCAGTCCGGCTCCGACGTTGGTCTCGAAGCTGAATTTAACACCGTGCGTCAGTGCCGACTCCTTGAGGCTGCGGTAGAGGCTGTATTCAGACGAGCATGCAATCTTGTTGGCAGTGATCACCGAGACATATTTTTCGAACAGCTCATTATATCGGCCCGACAGGGTCTCACTAGCTGTGCAGTCTACAAACACAGAGTTTCGGAGGTTCTTCTGGCCGATAGTCTCAATGAGCTTATCGAGATCGGCCGTCTCCCCCTGCTCAAGGGCTTTCAATGGATCGCTAATATCGATTCCATCAGGATCGATCAGCATCTTACGGGAGTTGGAGATCCCGACCAGATTAACCTTCAGCCGCTGTGTCTCCATCAATGTGTTGAACTGCTGCCTGATCTGATTCAGTAGTTTGCTGCCCACATTACCCGTACCGGCAAGGTAGAGGTGTATCTCCTTGAGGTCAGACAGGAAAAAGCCTTCATTTATGGCATTCAGTGCTTTTTTAAGGCTCTCCCGCCTGATTACCACGGAGATGTTGAGTTCGCTGGAACCCTGTGCCGTTGCAATTACACTGATCCCGTTGCGCCCCATGGAGTGATAGAGTATCGCGGAAATTCCGGGTGTGTGCCGCATCTGTTCTCCTACGATGGCAATAATCGACAGATCCCTGATTACCTCAATCTCCATTTCCTTCCGAAGCTCAATTTCTGTAGAGAACTCCTCCTTCAGTCCGGCTACAGCAGCATCACTGGCTGATGGGTCAACTGCAAAAGAGATAGTCATCTCCGATGAAGCCTGGGTGATCAGGATAATGTTGACATCACTACGTGCAAGCGAGGTAAAGACCCTTGCCGATGTACCCGTTTTTCCTACCATGCCTGCTCCTTTAACAGTGATCAGGTCGACTGCGTTAATGGACGAGATCCCTTTGATCAGGTGCTTCGGGTTGCACGCATCCTGGTGGGAGATGAGCGTTCCCGGCGCATCGGTATTGAATGTGTTCAGTATTTTTATAGGAATGCTCTCCCGGAAGGCGGGGGTAAGGGTTGGGGTATAGAGGACCTTTGCACCGAAATGCGACAGCTCCATTGCCTCTTCGTAGCTGAGACAGGGTATGGGGTAGGCCTTCTTTACAATCTTCGGGTCGGCTGTCATAAAACCATCTACATCGGTCCAGATCTCCAGCATGGAAGCGCCCATTGCTGCAGCGATGAGCGCTGCTGTATAATCAGACCCACCCCTGCCAAGGGTTGTGGTCTTGCCGGTTATGCTCGATGCAATAAAACCGGGAACGAGGGCAACACCGGTAAGGTTTTCCAGGGAGCTCCTGATCATCTCCGCCGATATATTGTAGTCGACCGCGGCATTTAGATAGTTACAGTCGGTGCGAATCATCTTCCGGGCATCGATATAGACTGCACCTTTGATAAGCCGGCTGATAATCATTGCCGAAAGTCGTTCGCCGAAGCTCAGCAGGAATCCCATTACCTTATCGCTCAGATCCTCCAGCAGGTAAACGCCGTGCAGGATATCCTGGAACTCGTTGAGCAGCGCATCGGCCTCCTTTAATGTGTGCTCCCTTACATCACCCTCCAGCAACTCGTTGATCGCATCAAAATGTCTGCTTCCGATTTCAAAGAGAGTATCCTTGTAGGTCGGGTCATGTTCCATTGCTTTGGAAGAGGTGGCGATGATCTTGTCGGTGATGCCTCCAAACGCGGAGACCACAACTGCACATGGTTCCTCCTGCGATTCAACAATAGACCTCACTATTTTGATGGAGGCCGGTGACCCTACGGATGTACCGCCGAATTTCAATACTTTCATTTATAGATAGATTCTTTGTTTTACCTGCTTGAAATATAATACAATAAATAGTATTCTAACTATATGTGACCTGTTGCTCCGAAAAGAAATATCTAAAGCGCCCGACCTATAGTCCAGCTGTTTCTACAGAGGGGTCCGTCTTTTTAATCAGTCCCTGCAAAACACTTCCCGGCCCCACTTCAGTGAACCTTGCCGCCCCGTCGGCGATCATCTTCTGCACTGTTTGCGTCCATCGCACCGGCGATACAAGTTGCAGAACGAGGTTGTTCCTTATAACACCCGGGTCGGTCGACGGAGCAGCATTTACATTCTGGTATACCGGGCAGACCGGTACGTTGAAGGAAGTAGCCTCGATTGCCTGCCGGAGCTCCTCTTTTGCCGGTTCCATGAGCGGCGAGTGAAATGCACCTCCCACTGGCAGCCGGATTGCACGCTTGGCGCCATTCTCCTTTAAAGCTGTCACGGCCTTATCGATTCCGGCTTCAGACCCCGAAATAACAACTTGTCCGGGTGAATTATAATTCGCCGGAACAACCACCTCAGCGATACCCTTGCACACTTCTTCAACTACCTCGTTCTCAAGTCCGATTATTGCTGCCATGGTCGATGGCTCGGTTTCACATGCCTTTTGCATGGCCATCGCTCTTTTAAATACGAGCTGAAGGCCATCATCAAAGGTGAGTGTGCCATTGGCCACCAGTGCCGAAAACTCGCCGAGAGAATGGCCGGCAACCATGTCGGGATGAAACTGGGCGATGGTGGAGGCCAGTATCACTGAATGAAGATAAATGGCCGGCTGTGTAACCCGGGTCTGCCTGAGCTCCTCATCGGAACCCTCAAACATAATGTCGGTAATACGAAAACCAAGTATATCATTGGCCCTGTCGAACAACTTCCTGGCAGAAGGATCGGATTGGTACAGATCCTTACCCATTCCCGAAAACTGCGCTCCCTGTCCTGGAAAAACGTATGCGTGCATGGTAAATACTTTTAAAGTTCAACAAAAATAAGCAGGATTCTATATTTTCTTTACTTTAACAGATAAATTTTAGATGAATATTCAATGAAACAGGGAAAATGGTTAAGCGGGTGAATCGCCATTATTAGTGACAGCATTACCATTAACAACCACGATTCCGGTGTTGAATGACAAATAGCTTTTTGATCAGTTTTGGATTGAGTAACATGAAGCGTTGATTCTGATATACACGACCATGATCCTGCCCTGTGGTTATATTCCGTTTATTACAAATAATCAATGAAGTGTTTTGCCGATCAGGTGAATAAACTCTTCACGCGTGTTGAGGTTTTTCAGGAATTCCCCCGTGAAAGCAGAAGTTGTGGTTACCGAATTCTGCTTCTGTATTCCCCGCATCACCATACAGAGGTGTTGCGCCTCGATCACCACTGCAACACCGAGCGGATTCAGGGTCTCCTGAATACAATCCCTGATCTGTACCGTGAGTCGCTCCTGTACCTGCAACCTGCGGGCAAACGCATCAGCCACCCTTGCGATTTTGCTGAGCCCGGTAATATAACCGTTGGGGATATATGCGATATGCGCCTTACCAAGGAATGGTAGCATATGGTGCTCGCACATGGAGAATAGCTCAATGTCCTTTACCAACACCATCTGCTGGTATTTTTCACTGAATTTAGCCGATTCAAGAATTTTCGCCGGGTCGGTGCCATACCCGTGGGTGAGGTACTGCATTGCCTTGGCTACCCTTTCAGGGGTTTTTTCCAGACCCTGCCGTTCCGTATTTTCACCGATGAGGTTCAGTATCTCCTTATAGTGTTCCTGCAGCCGCCTCGTAGTTTCACTGTCAAACTCATCAATCCGGTTGTAACCCTCAAGTGTATTTTCCCCTGTACCGTTGTTAATGATTTTCATCGATCCTGAAATAAAAATTATTGTATAAATACCTTTGTCATAAATACAGTGTGCACCTTTCTATGCTGTCCTTCGTGATATCTAAAGATTAAACTCTCTGTGATGCATGCCTGTCTGTAAATATTTCCCCTTTCTCAATTTCATTTTTTTCAACAATGCCGGGATCTGCACCTCCTTTTACTCACCGAAATACTCCACGATATTGTTCTCGGTCTCCTGCAGTTTTATACTGTGCATTTCGACCCCGAGTTTCCGGATATCATCTTCAAGCTCTTTCCAGATTGCTACAGCGAGGTTTTCTGTGGAGGCGATGATATCCTTCATGAAATCTACCTCCAGGTTCAGATTTTTATGGTCGAGCTTATCGACCACCTTCTCCTTTATCACGTTGCTGATCTGCTTCAGGTCGGCTGCGTATCCAGTCTGCGCTTTGATCTCTCCCTTAACAATGACCCATAATATATAGTTGTGCCCGTGCCAGTTTGGATTTGCACACGGACCGTACAATTCCAGGTTTTCATCGTCTGAAAGCCCTGGCTGACAAAGCCGGTGGGCAGCACTGAAACGTTCCCTTCTTGTAAGATAAATCATATTAATTGAACCGTTTTTCACAGATTTGGTTCAAAAGTAGTAAATATTCAGCAACTGCCTGATTCAAAACTATTATCTTTGAAAAAACTGGAGGCATATGATCGTTGTTACCGGGGCAGCCGGATTTATAGGGAGTAATGTAGTTGTGGGACTGAACAGCAGGAATTACAGGGATATCGTTCTGGTGGATGATTTCAGGGACCCGGAAAAGCATCGGAATTATTCCTCTGCCTGGTGGACCAGGTTGGTAGAGCGGGAGGAGTTTCACGACTGGCTTGAAGAGCACCACGTGCATGTACAGATTGTGATCCACCTGGGTGCACGAACCGATACTACAGAGTTCGACTGGGAGGTGTTCAGGAAACTAAATCTTGATTACTCAAAAAAGGTTTGGGAGATTTGTGTTAAGTTCGGATTGCCATTGATCTATGCCAGCAGTGCCGCGACATACGGCTTGGGTGAACTGGGATATGATGATGCACATGAGATTGCTCCGTCGCTGAAACCGCTCAACCCATACGGTCGCTCTAAGAATGAATTTGACAAGTGGGTGCTTCAACAGGTCAGGCAACCTTTCTTCTGGGCCGGATTCAGGTTTTTTAATGTATACGGACCTGGCGAGTACCACAAGGGAAAGATGGCATCTGTGGTTTTCCATGCTTTTAACCAGATCCGTGAGACGGGAAAGATGAAACTGTTCAGATCGCATCATCCCGGTTATTCCGACGGGGAACAGGCACGTGATTTTATCTTTGTAAAGGATGTGGTGGATGTGATCATCCATATGATGGAGCAGCGTCCGGTTTCAGGAATATTTAACCTCGGTACGGGGAGAGCCGCTACCTTCCTGGAGCTGGTGAATCATACCTTTGCCGCGATGGAGAGGGAGCCGGTCATTGAATTTATCGACACCCCGGAGGAAATCCGCGATAAATACCAGTATTTTACCAGGGCAAAAATGGACAAACTGCGCAATGCGGGATATGATAAACCTTTTACCCCGCTCGGGGAAGGGATTCATGATTATGTCCGGAATTACCTGTTGAAAGACTCCTGAAATAAGGTATTATTCCTTTCCAGCTGCAAGTGTACTGCCTCAATACAACTCTGAACCTGTTGGACCTGAGCTCACGCCGGGAGCGGGATGTCCGGCGCCGTGGCACCACGACAGTTAGGTTTTTCCAAACATTTTTATTAACATTGATTTCAGAATTGCTAACCCTTACTATCCAACTATGGTAAAAGTGTCTCTCTATATAAGGAAGATCCTTGCGCTGATCCTGGCCGGGATTGTTTTTTTGGCTGTGTCGGGACAGTCGTTTATTAATACCCGGTTTGCAGAGATCCTGCTTGCTGCCGGATGCTTCCTGCTCTTCACCTTCCTTGATTTCCGGATTACCGGCGAAAAGCCGCGATTCCTCTTCGGACTGAACCAGTCTGATACCTTCCTGAACAAGAAGGGAGGCTTTTGGAACCTCTTCAAGTGGATCGTCAATCTGTTCGGACTGCTGTACGATCTCGTGGTATGGTCGTTATGGGGTGTCTACCTGTTATTTGTACTCTTCGCAGAATTCCTGCTGCTGATCAAAACCATCGTATACTGGATCATCCACGCCTTGATATGGCTGCTCAGGCAGCTCTTTCCTCCCATTATATTTCTTTTTAAGATGTTCCTCCATTACCTGGTTAACTGGACCTGGTGGATATACAGGACCGCCTTTCAGCTAATGAAAACCAGCATCAACCTGAATTTTTATATTATTGCATTGTGGGGTGCTGTCCCTGCACTTTTCATTGTCTTTCTCTTCTATGCCATCGGACAGATTGCCGGTTTGCCACAGCTGACCGTGATCAGCGCTGTCTTTGCCATCATCCCGCTGGTCTGGTCGTACGGTGAAATTGCTGCATTGCGCTTTGAGCAGCGGGAAAAGCATGACCATACATCCGTCAGGGCTGCCTACCGCAATGGATTCGATGCCGTTAGATCGGTCCTGTTTTACCTGCTGGTTGCACTCACGCTTATTGCCACGGCTGTTCTCCTTAACCTGCTGGGCTGGATCCCCAATATCTCCCTGAGCCTGCTTGGGATCACGTTGAATATCAACATGGCCATCTCCCTGTTGTTAATCTTCCTGGCAGTAATCATCCTTTTCGCTGTTTCTGTCCTGCCCACACATATACTATACAGGCCGGAACATGAAAATAATCTCAGTAGCAGCCTTGTGTTGCTGAAGGTGATCGCCCGAAGGTTCCTGCGATATTCCTTCGCCGGGATCCCATCGGCCCTGTTTGGATCCCTGCTGCTGGTAATCCCTGTTCTGGTGATGCTCCTGGCTTATAACATCACTGAAACATTGAAGGACAATATCCTTCAGTTTCGCATCGAAACACTCACAGGGAAGGCCGACAGCATGGAAGATGTTGATGCCTTCCGTACAAATATCCAGGTGAGAAGGCTGCAGCGGTACCAGGAATTTCCGCTGATGGCTCCCGTCTACTTTGAGGAGCTGCAGAACAATAAACAGCTTCAGTCACTCAGAGATAAGATCTGTGATACCGGCGATCAGATCGACACAAGACGAGCCGCATTTGAAAAGGAGGTAGCATCTGTCAATGCTGAAATTGAACGGATCAGAAGCCTTGGAGGAGAAGAAGGGTCGGGGGGGATTGCAATGCTCTCGGCGGAAAGGCTTGATCTGGAGGAGGAACATCACAACTGGGAGTCGCAACAGAAGGATTCAATTGCAATACTTAGGGCCGGGCTGCAGGAGAGCAGGCGGATGCGGGCTCAGATGCCTGTTTTCTATCTCTTTTTTGGTGTGTTGATCGCGTTGTTTGGCGGATTGGTGGTTGCAGTGCCGGTAGCTTACCTGGGGAACCTCAGTTTCGACCTGTACAACATGAAGGAGGATGGAGCGCCCCCCTATTGGCGCCAGACAGTCAGGGAGATTGGTGAGAAAGATCCCAACCAGCCACTGCTCGGTTTTACACTTCTTGCGATTATTGGCGGATTGGTTTTTCTGGCGGTAAAGATGCTTTAATCAGAGTGAATTACCTGGTGACCGACCAGGCGGTCGTAACGCTCCCCCTGTGGTCTGTGGTAAAACAGGATCAGGTATTCGTTCCTGGTTTGGTATTGGCTTCCCTCAATTTCTGATATGTCGAAGGTGTTTCGGTTATCAGGGAGGAAAATGTACCTGTAATTGTGCACACCCTGCTTCAACAGCAGCGTTCCCCGGTAAACCCGGGATTCATGGTCGTACTCCATCCTGTTCATGTCCGTAAACTGCCAGTTGGTGCATTCCCCCGCGATATACACAGCGCCGCCATTGAGCGGGAATGGCATCTGCAATGTGAAATGTACGTACACATAATCGGCCTCTGTCGCGGGATCGCGCGTTCGCACCGCCTCTATGAATGACCTGCCGTTCAGATCGTCCCGGTCGAAATAGAGGTGCGGCGGATTGGGCTTGTCGGGCTTCAGGTGAAAATGAAAATAGTCGAGGTACCCGATCTCCTGGATGTGGTACTCCCTCACCTGGGTATTTCTTGTATTGAACATCCTGAACTCATTGCCCGCCGGAAAAATGTTCTCCTCCTGGTAGTCGTAGATCAGCTCACCCGGATTCACAAACAGGGGTTGCAGTCCGGTGATTCCATAATCCCATACCCCGTTCTGGTAAACCGACAAAGTGGTTTCACGATAGGGATCGTCGATCCTGTACGCGGGGTGCTCCACGGTAATGTCCACTTCGTGACTGTTCTCCCGGTATTTGGAAAGCACCGGCCGGCCGGCCCTGGCACGGATATTTACCATTGCCCCGGAAACCAGGAAGCGGCGGGTGAAGACCAGTTCATCATACCTGTAAACTGCAAGGATGTAGTTGCCCGACCTGGTTAGAGATATTTCGTCGTTGGGAAGCCTTAACGTGTAGTGGTAATATCTAAAATAGGTATTGAAGGAGGGCGCTGCATCCATGATCCGCTGACCAAATAATCCCTCCATATACTCCTGCTCATACAACTCCGACCTGGTCCAGTCGGCATCGCAGTGATAAATATGGTAGGTAAAATCGCTCTCGGTGTCAGACAACTCATCGAATTCCAACAGGAGGGGTACGGCATCTCCTAAAACCATTATGGGATAACTGTTGATCCATCCCTCCCTGTAAAGCTGAATGGTTTTGATCTGCGCACTGAGAACCATCTCACGCGCAACACCCTGCTCGTCGAACACCCCACGGGGTGTCTCCGCAACCGATGGTGAAGAGAGCGTAAAAGAAAAAATCAAACAGAGAAACCCGGATAGTAATTGTTGCATGAGGCGAATAATTGATTCATAATAAATGACTAATGAACACAATGAAATGAATATCCTTGCAGGCAGAATCTGGATGGTCGAAAGTACAGCCGGCTGTTGCTCCTGTTAACATGTTTAATAAGGTTTTTGTATATCCTGAAGGTAGCATAATAAGCATGACCCTCTTTTTCTCTCCCGTTTGTATAATACGTTAAAACGTGCAATGTTTGTGCCATAAATGCTGCGTAACATATCTTCCCCCGGTTGACTTTTCCGGCATTGTTAAGAACAAATCAACAAATTTAAATGTTTCAATATATCTGTTTGTTGATTCACAAAAATAGCTAATTTTGTCAATTGGTTATTCATTTTAATTGAACCTGATAAGTAATGCCTGAAGTAATCAAGATACGTAAAGGACTTGATATCAAGTTAAAGGGAAGTGCCGACAAGATTTTCATGAAGGCTCCGCGGTCGAAGTTTTATGCGGTTAAACCGGTCGATTTCCATGGACTAACACCCAAGATAGTTAAAAAGCCATGTGAACCGGTAAAGGTTGGTACCACTATCTTTTATGACAAGTACCGTCCGGAGATCAAGTACAGTTCGCCGGTCAGTGGCATTGTCCAGAAGATTGTCAGGGGCGATCGCCGCAGGATCATAGAGGTACTCATTGAGGACGACGGAAAAGATACATCCGAAGCGTTTGCCAAGGGTGATCCCGCTTCCATGAGTCGTGAGGAGGTAGTTGAAAACCTGATAGAAAGTGGTTTGTGGCCGGTTATTATTCAGCGTCCCTATGGTATCGTCGCCTCACCAGCTGATGTGCCGCGTGATATCTTTATCTCCGGATTTGATACAGCACCCATGGCTCCGGACTATGATTTTATCATGAAGGACGCAGGGGAGGGATTTCAGATCGGGATCAATGTGTTGAAGAAGCTGACCGGGGGTAAGATCCATCTCGGACTTGATTCCCGTTATCCCGCGGCTAAAGCATACACGGAAGCTAAGAATGTGGAGCGTCACTTCTTCAGGGGTCCGCACCCTGTAGGAAATGTAGGCATTCAGATCCACCGGATAGCGCCGATCAACAAGGGGGAGAAGGTATGGACGGTGAAGCCGCAGGATGTATTAAGTATCGGCCGGCTGTTTCAGACAGGAAGATATGATCCGGCTATGATCGTTGCACTTAGTGGATCAGAGGTTGTTAAACCGGTCTACTATAAATTGATCAGGGGTGCAGAGGTCTCCTCAATCATCAACGACAACCTGAAGCAGGAGAATGTTCGGATCATAAGTGGCAATGTGCTTACAGGAAGAAAGATATCCCCGGAAGGATATATTGGATTCAGTGACGCCCAGGTAACAGTGATCCCGGAGGGTGATTATTACGAAATGTTCGGATGGATCAAACCCGGGTTAAAGAAGTTTTCAGTTTCGAGAAGTTTCCTCTCATGGCTCACACCCAACAGGGAATATGTGCTCGACACAAACCTTCACGGGGGAGAGCGGGCATTCGTAATGACAGGAGAGTATGAAAAGGTGTTTCCAATGGATATATACCCGGTTGCATTGTTAAAGGCGATTCTTGTGGATGATATCGACAGGATGGAACAACTCGGGATCTACGAGGTGGTAGAGGAGGACCTGGCACTTTGTGAGTTTGTTTGCACATCAAAAACACCGGTGCAGTCCATTCTGAGAAGGGGGTTGCGACTGGTGCGTAAGGAATTTGAATAGGCGTAAGCCTTGATTCAGCATCATGGGCTGATTCAGATTATGAGCCGATGGAATCAGAAATAGATAACCAAAGATATATACGAATAGATGAATGCTTTAAGACGATATATCGACAAGATAAAGCCGAATGTTGAGAAGGGAGGCAGGTTTCATTTTTTGAAATCTACATTTGAGGGTTTTGAAACTTTTCTCTTCGTTCCCAACACGGTGACAAAATCAGGATCGCATATCAGGGATGCTTTCGACATGAAGCGGGGCATGATCATGGTGGTGATCGCCATGGTACCGGCGCTACTTTTCGGCATGTGGAACACGGGATACCAGCACTACCTTGCTGCCGGCATCGAAACTACGCTCTGGGAGAGCTTTTGGTTCGGCTTTCTGAGGGTCTTTCCGATCATTGTGGTTTCGTATGCAACCGGACTGGGTATTGAGTTCGTGTTCGCACAGATACGCGACCATGAGATCAACGAGGGGTTCCTTGTCTCCGGTATGCTTATCCCACTGATAATGCCGGTGGATGTGCCGCTTTGGATGGTGGCCGTGGCAACTGCCTTTGCAGTGATCATCGGAAAGGAGGTGTTTGGAGGTACGGGCATGAACATTCTGAACCCGGCGCTTACCGCCAGGGCTTTCCTCTTTTTTGCCTATCCGACAAAAATGTCGGGCGACCGTATTTGGGTGGCCGGCCTGGAGAAAGGAATGGAGACAGTCGATGGTTACTCTGGTGCCACAGCACTCGCCCAGGCTGCACAGGGCAATAATTTGCTGGTGAACGGACTGGGAGAACCCTATACTGCGTGGGACAAGTTCCTGGGAACGATACCCGGATCAATCGGGGAAACCTCAACTCTGGCAATATTGCTTGGAGCCCTGTTTCTGATCTATGTGGGGGTGGGAAGCTGGAAGATTATCTTTTCAGTATTTGCAGGGGGAGCAGTTATGGGACTGATCCTAAATGCTTTTGGAGGTAACGCACTGATGGAGATGCCTTTCTGGGAGCACCTGATCCTGGGAGGTTTTGCTTTCGGGGCCGTATACATGGCCACGGATCCTGTTACTGCCACTCAAACTGAAAGGGGAAAATGGATCTATGGTTTTCTGATCGGGGTGCTGGCCATCCTGATCCGTGTATTCAATCCCGGATACCCCGAAGGTATGATGCTTGCCATCCTCCTGATGAATGTTTTTGCCCCATTGATCGATCATTATATACTGGAGGGCAATATGCGCAGACGAATGAAACGGGCAAAGGTCCGGGTGTAATGGCCCGCCAAACACAACTGAGATATGTTTTTGTTTGAGGCAACAGGTCACTTGTAGTTAGAACGATATCGTATGATTATATATCAAGTTGTTAGATAAAGAATGAATACATATGAAAAGTTTCAGTAATACTTACATATTTGTCTTCTCCCTGATCATGGTCGTGGTTGTGGCTGTGTTGCTCTCATTTGTTGCGATGCAGTTGAAACCGCGGCAACAGCTGAACCAGGAGATTGAGCGGAAAAGTGATATCCTTCACTCCGTTGGAGAGGCAGAGGATGCATCAGATGTAAAGGATTATAATGCCTATATAGAACAGGAATTTGAGAAGTATATCACTGAATCATACGTGGTTAATTATGATGGTGAACAGCTTGAGAGAGATGCTTTCGAGGTAACCCTTCGCTTGCAGGAACAGGCCGAAAAGCCTTCAGAGGAGAGGCTCTACCCGGTATTTGTCTATACCTCCGAAAGTGGTGACAAGAAATATATTGTGCCGGTAAGGGGTAAAGGACTGTGGGGACCCCTCTGGGGGTATGTAGCTTTTGAACCTGATATGAATACCATTTTTGGAGTGATCTACGATCATGCGAAGGAAACACCCGGTTTGGGGGCCGAGATCAATACAGACTGGTTTGAGGGGAAGTTCAAAGGAAAGAAGATTTTCAATGAGCAAGGTGATTTTGTAAGTGTGACGGTTGCAAAAGGGGTGGATGCCAGGACCAATCCACATGCTGTGGATGCTATATCCGGGGGTACGATCACTTCGGTCGGACTCAGTGACATGTTGGAGGATTTCTTTAGCGGCTACGTGAACCATTTTAAGGAAGCTGATGGCCAATAGAGATTATTGAATGATTAAACCAATGCCTGGCTTTTTTGGCATTGATTAGAATATAAAATTAAGGAGCTATGATAGAAAAGGAACCATTATTTTCCGCTAAAAACTTGCGACTGATCAAGGAACCACTCGGGCAAAGTAATCCTATTACGGTTCAGGTGCTTGGTATCTGCTCTGCACTGGCGATCACCGTGCAATTAAAACCGGCAATCGTTATGACCCTTTCAGTTATCGCAGTAATGACTATCTCGAATGTAGTTATCTCATTGCTAAGAAAGATGATACCCCCCAGGATCAGAATTATAGTGCAACTTGTAGTTATAGCTGCAATGGTGATCCTTGTGGATGAAATTCTTCGGGCTTATGCATACGATGTAAGCAAACAACTGTCGGTGTTTGTCGGACTGATCATCACCAACTGCATCATTATGGGCCGCCTGGAGGCTTTTGCCATGGGGAACAAACCCTGGCCGGCATTTCTCGACGGACTGGGTAATGCGTTTGGCTACGGACTGATACTGATTATCGTATCGTTCTTCCGCGAGCTGCTCGGATCTGGGACCCTCATGGGCTACCAGGTGATACCCGACGCCTTCTATGAAGCGGGATATGCGAATAACGGTCTTATGGTTTTACCCCCGATGGCACTGATTGTGGTGGGTATAATTATTTGGGTTCAGCGTTCAAGGAACAGGGATTTGGTTGAACAGAACTAATACAATGATTCATGGAAAATCTTGTTAACATATTTGTCAAGTCGATCTTTATTGACAACATGATTTTTGCCTATTTCCTGGGCATGTGTTCTTACCTGGCGGTATCCAAGACGGTAAAGACATCTACGGGATTGGGCATCGCAGTGATATTCGTACTCGGTTTTACAGTACCGATCAATTACCTG
This sequence comes from uncultured Bacteroidaceae bacterium, assembly GCA_964539395.1. GTDB lineage: Bacteria > Bacteroidota > Bacteroidia > Bacteroidales > M55B112. The sequence continues at coordinate 54,658 of CAZIIU010000016.1, read as the reverse complement.
ATCGAGAACTATATCCTGCAGGATGGAGCACTCGCCTGGCTTAGCCCGTCACTTGCTGATGTTGACCTCGGCTTTCTGAGCTTTATTATGTTTATAGCAGTGATTGCCTCGATGGTCCAGCTCGTGGAAATGATTATTGAGAAGTTCTCACCCGCACTTTATAGCTCTTTGGGGATCTTTCTTCCCCTGATCGCTGTAAACTGTGCAATCCTGGGGGGCTCTCTTTTTATGCAGGAACGGGAGTATAGCAATATCGTTGAGGCTACCTCCTTTGCTCTCGGGTCAGGAGTTGGCTGGTTCCTTGCCATCGTCGGTATTGCGGCCATCCGTGAGAAAATCCGTTATTCAAATGTTCCGGCCCCGCTGCGCGGATTGGGGATCACTTTTATTATTACCGGGTTAATGGGGATCGCATTTATGAGTTTTATGGGTATTAAATTATAAACAGAAAAGATTTTCAAATGATATTGCTCACATCCAACGTAATTATCATTCTTGTAAGTATAGCAGTATTTCTTCTCGTGATCATGCTGCTTGTATCAATGCTGCTTTATGCAAGAAAAAAACTGACCCCCCAGGGCGATGTAAAGATGATATTGAACGACAAGGAACTAACTGTTAGTCCGGGAAATACTGTTTTGAGTACCCTTTCAGCCAATGGAGTGTTTCTTCCATCTGCCTGTGGCGGCGGTGGTACATGTGCAATGTGTAAATGCCAGGTACTGGAGGGGGGAGGTTCAATTCTGCCCACCGAGACCGGATTTTTTACACGGAAGGAGCAACAGAATAACTGGCGACTCGGTTGCCAGGTGAAGATCAGGGAAGATATTAAGATACGGGTACCCGATGAGGTGCTGGAGATCAGGAAGTGGGAGTGCGAAGTGATTTCCAACAACAATGTTGCCACATTTATCAAGGAGTTTGTTGTGAGATTACCTGAAGGTGAGAAGCTTGATTTTCAGTCGGGCGGGTATATTCAAATCGACGTTCCCAGGATCGAGGTCGATTTTAAAACCGATATTGATGTTGAGGAGGAGTACCGTGATGAGTGGGATAAGTTTAATATGTGGGATTTGAAGATGAAGAATGTTGAGGAGACCTTCAGAGCCTACTCCATGGCCAACCATCCTGCAGAGGGAAATATCGTGAAGCTAAATATCCGTATTGCAACGCCACCCTGGGACGTCAGTCACGGACGTTTCAAGAATGTGAATCCCGGTGTCTGTTCCTCGTACATCTTTTCAAGAAAACCGGGCGACAAGGTGATGATTTCCGGTCCGTACGGTGAATTCTTTATCAAGGAGTCCAAGCGGGAGATGATCTATATCGGTGGAGGTGCCGGAATGGCTCCTCTCAGATCACACCTGTTCCATCTCTTCCACACCATGAAAACAGACCGTCAGGTTTCCTATTGGTACGGTGCACGCTCACTCAGAGAGATGTTCTACGAGGAGGAATTTCGTGCCATTGAGAAGAAGTTCCCCAATTTCAAGTTTCACCTGGCCCTCTCTGAACCGGCAAAGGAGGATAACTGGGATGGTCCAACAGGTTTTATCCACCAGGTACTGTATGATAATTACCTCCGGTATCACGAGGAACCTGAAGAGGTTGAATACTATTTGTGCGGTCCGCCTATGATGAACGATGCCGCACAAAAATTACTTTACAATCTGGGAGTTCCTGAGGAGATGATCGCATTTGACGATTTTGGGTAACATACCGGGCGGCAATCCCTATGAAGCGCATTACCAAAAGATACCAAAGATTATGAAATTTGCAAAGTACCTGATAGGGTTGGTTATTATCGGAGTGATCATTTATATCTTCACAACAAGGGTCAATGACGGACCTTATATCTCCATTGCCGGTTTTACGCAGGGGACCAATTACCACATGACTTACCAGTCGCCAGAAACTGATTCACTGGATCTTACAGTGGAGATCGATGCTTTGCTTGCCCGGTTCGACCAGTCGCTATCTTCCTATATCGACACCAGTAACCTTTCCCTGATCAACCGGAATATCACCGATCAAGCGGATCCGTACCTTGAGGAGGTATACAGGGAAGCAAGGCGGGTATACGAAATTAGCGGGGGAGCATTCGATATCACTGTCGGACCACTGGTTGATGCCTGGGGGTTCGGAGCCGGCAAAAAACGGGAGATGACAAAAGAGCTGGTCGACAGCCTGATGCAATTCGTAGGAATGGATAAGATAGCCCTGAAGGAGGGAAGGATCATCAAGGAATATCCTGGAATACAAATTGATGTGAACGCTATAGCACAGGGGTACTCCGTCGATTTGGTTTGTGAGTATCTTTCAGGACTCGGGATCCACAACTTCCTGGTGGAGATCGGGGGGGAGATCAGGACCCGCGGTAAAAGTCCAAGGGGCGATGCATGGAAGGTGGGAATTGACAAGCCGGTTGAGGGAAATATGTTACCCGGACAAAACCTTCAGGAGGTGGTGCGGCTTGTGGATCTTTCACTGGCATCTTCGGGCAACTACAGGAAATTTTATGAGCATGAGGGAGAAAAAGTCGTACATACCATCGATCCCGTTACTGGGTATTCGAAATCAAGTAACTTATTGAGCGTAACAATTATCACCGATAAGTGCATCACCGCAGATGCCTATTCAACCACATGCATGGTAATGGGATTAGAAAACGCAAAAGCGTTTGTTAAATCACTTGATAATGTTGAGGCACTTTTTATCTATGGCGATGAGGATGGACGCTTCAAGGAGTGGATGACGCCTGGCATGAGAAAGTTGCTGCTCTGATCGGCTATTCCCGGTTCCAATGACTACTCACCGCTTATGGTCTTTTCAGCTCAAAACTTCTTCGTCCTTTCAGCACAAAACTTTTTCATTGTTTCAGCTTAAAACTTCTTCATTGTTTCAGCTCAAAACTTCTTCGTTGTTACAGCTCAAAACTTCTTCGTCCTTTCAGCACAAAACTTTTTCATTGTTTCAGTTTATCATCAGTCTGTCTTGTCTGTAGCAGTTGCACTTACCATGCGATATTCTTTCCCGGGTCTGTACATAGGGTATTACAACGCTTGCACTATATCATCACTGCCTGGTTATTCAATTTCGCATCGTCCAGTTCCGCATCCGCATGTGATCCCTTTATCGGCCAGTTCCGGGGATGAACCGGCGGCACGGCAACCTCCACCGGAAAACTCGGCCTTCCGGTCGAATAACAATTTAATCCCAAGTCCTGCAAACGCCAGAACCACAAGTACTATTGCAGCTAATATAACTTTCAGCATAATTGATCTCCTTTATGTTCTGAAGGTATAACAATTAACAGGCAAGTATGTTGAGGGTTTTTGGCTATTTATCCCTCTGTGTGATTAAGGATCTTCCCACATGCAACAGATGGTGTTTTGAAGAGAAAAGGCTTTTTCGCCCCGGTTGTGGATCAGGCCGACTGACAGCCATCGCAGTCAGCGGACTTCTGCTTCAAACGTGCTTTATGGCAACGGATCTCTTCATGCTTTACGCATGTGAGCCCGAGTTTTGCCATATCTTTATTGTGCCCAACACGGTATGCGGGAAATCTGCCCCTCTTTTTTACGAGGATATTCAATGCCATTCCCAGCATTGAGAAGCTTATCAGCACGAAGCTTAATAGTAGTATATTCAAAAACATCTGAACAAACCCTGTTATATGTTGTCAAAAGTGTGTAAATTTCACTTGACAAAGATAACAAACAGGAAACGAAAATCGGCCTTATGCCGGGATTGGTTTTTATGGAAGGTAAACGGATCAATCATAACATCGACGAAATATTAGCCGATTTTTACCTGGCGCACCTGAGTCGCCAGCTAGCCTCCGTGGGCCGAAAGGAGGTGCTGTCGGGAAAAGCTAAATTTGGCATCTTTGGCGATGGCAAGGAGCTGGCACAGATTGCCATGGCAAAACAGTTTTGCGAGGGTGACTGGCGATCGGGGTACTACCGCGACCACACTTTTATGATGGCTGCAGGTATGCTCACACCGGAACAGTTTTTCTGCCAGCTGTATGGAGTAACCGATGAATCGGTGAACCCCGGAAGCGCAGGCCGCAACTTCAACAACCATTTCGCCTCAATAAGTCTGAATGACGACGGTTCATGGAAGGACCTTACTGCCATGAAGAACAGCTGTGCCGATTTATCACCGACAGCAGGACAGATGCCGCGGCTCATTGGATTGGGTTATGCATCGAAGCTGTTCAGAAATAACAAGGCACTGGAAAAATATACCACCCTGTCGAAAGCAGGGAATGAGGTGGCGTTCGGGACCATCGGGGATGCCAGCACGGCAGAGGGTATGTTTTTGGAGACAATCAATGCTGCTGCGGTATTACAAATACCTGTGGCCCTGGCGGTATGGGACGATGGGTATGGTATTTCGGTTACAAAGGACCTTCAGATCGTTAAGGCAAGCATCTCGGAGGCTCTTGAGGGGTTCCGTAAAAAGAGGGGATCAAACGGAATACATATTTACCGGGCCAGGGGGTGGGATTATCCGGAGCTGGTTGATGTTTTCAGGGATGGAATCAGACGCTGCAGGAGTGAACATGTACCGGTCCTGTTCCATATCGATGAGATGGTGCAACCCTTTGGTCACAGCACTTCAGGAAGTCATGAAAGGTACAAATCTGCCGGGCGACTGGAATGGGAGAGGGCCTTTGATCCCCTGGTAAAGATGGAGGAGTGGATCATTGACAGTGGCATTGCCGGAGCGAAGAAACTTGCAGCGCTGAAGGAAAAAGCTGTAGTGGAGGCGAGGGAGGCGCGTGAAAATGCATGGGAAGTGTATATATCCCCGATCAGGCAGGAGCGTGATGAATTACTGGAGATCATCGACAACAGGTCGTGCGAATGCCGGAACGAGGAGATCGATAAACTGGGAATACTGAGCAAAGACCTGAAGCGTATCATGAATCCCATTCGCAGGGATGTGCAGTCGACTGCCAAGCGGATTATGCGCAACCTTTGTGCCGATTGCCCGGTGAGGGACAGTCTCCAGAAATCAATATCGGAATGGATCAGGGAATACAAGGAAAAGAATTATGAGCGATACAGTACAAAACTTTACAACGAGTCCGACCGATCCGCATTAAAGGTGAAACCCGTTTCGGTTAAGCTTGAAGAAGACAGTGTCATGAACGGCAGGGAGATCATACGGGACAATTTTGATGCACTATTTGAAAAATACCCGTTGCTGGTAACATTCGGAGAGGACACAGGAAAGATTGGTGATGTGAACAAAGGCCTTGAAGGGCTGCAGGAGAAGTACGGCGAGTGGCGAGTCACCGACACAGGAATCCGCGAGACTACAATTATAGGACAGGGCATCGGACTGGCCTTGCGCGGTCTTCGGCCAGTGGCAGAGATTCAATATTTTGATTACCTGCTTTATGCACTGGCCACATTGAGCGATGACCTTGCCTCGCTGCACTGGAGAACCAAGGGTGCCCAGGCGGCCCCGGTGATTATACGCACCCGCGGACACAGGCTTGAGGGAATCTGGCACTCCGGCTCACCATTGAGTATGGTTATCAATTCCATACGCGGCATCTATGTGTGCGTGCCCCGGAATATGACCCAGGCAGCCGGAATGTACAACACACTGCTGGCGGCCGATGACCCGGCCCTGGTGATCGAACCGCTGAAAGGGTATGGACTAAAGGAACCGAAGCCTGCTAACTTCGGTGAATTCAGGGTTCCCCTGGGCAGGCCTGAGATTCTCATGGAGGGTGATGATTTGACACTGGTTACCTATGGATCGTGTGTACGTATCGCGGAAAATGCGATAAAACAGTTGAAGGAGTTTGATATTAGTGTGGAGTTGATCGATGTACAGACCTTGCTGCCCTTCGATCTGGATCGAACCATCGGCACATCTGTTGCCAAAACCAACAAGGTGGTTTTCTTTGATGAGGATGTGCCTGGGGGGGCCACTGCATTCATGATGAAAATGGTCCTTGAGGATCAGGGGGCATATTACCATCTGGATGCAGAACCCCGAACACTTACAGCACGTGAACATCGTCCGGCCTACAGCTCCGACGGCGATTACTACTCCAATCCAAATGCTGAGGATGTCTTTGAAACGATCTATGGACTGATGCATGAATACGACCCTGTGAAATATCCGTTAATCTACTGATAGCATCTGATCTTATATATCGTTCCGGGTATGTTCTTCTGATAATTGAAATCTTAGGTCCCACTCCCGATTGTGGCTCACCGGAGGCTGAGACAGGACGATTACGTAGTATGTTAACAGGATCAACACCGAATCAGTAATCTTTACGATCCTCCTCGCTGATCACCCTGTCCGGCTTGTCATCTGCAGAAAACCTTCTGATCTTATAATTGATGGCTGCAAAGAGAATGCTAAAAAGTGGACTGAGGATATTAAAGAATGCAAAGGGGATGTATTCAACGGTAGGAACACCTAACACCCTCGACTGTGTTGCACCGCAAGTGTTCCAGGGGATCAGCACGGATGTTATGGTACCCCCGTCCTCGAGCGTCCTGCTGAGCACTTCAGGCTTAAGTCCGCGATCCTTGTATATTCCGGCGAACATCCTGCCTGGTACCACAATAGAGATGTATTGGTCCGAAGCAGTTATGTTAAAGAAGACACTCGTTCCGACTGTTGTTGCCACGAGCGATCCCGTGGAGTTGGCCCACCTGATTACTGAAAGAGTAATCTTCTTCAGCATCCCGGCAGCTTCCATGGTACCTCCAAATACCATGGCAGAAAGGATGAGCCAGATGGTATTCAGCATTCCCTGCATGCCCCCCGTAGATAGCAGTTCATTGACCATGGCATTGTTGGTGCTGATTGTCAGTTCTCCATAGATCGATTGCATCACACTGAGGTAGGAGGCTTTGAAAAAAGTTCGTGTTTCAGGATCAAGCATTGTTCCCACTTCCCTAATAAGATGGGGTTGGAAAATCAGGGCAAACAGCCCTCCCATCAGAGACCCGAAAAGGAGTGAGGGGAGGGGAGGTATCTTTTTTACAATTACGAAGATAAGTGCTGCCGGTACAAGCAGTAACCAGGGTGTGACATTGAACCTGTTTTCGATGGCAGCGAGGACCAAGTCTATGTCCTGTAAATCAGAGTCAAAATTGTATGTAAAACCTATTACCAGAAAAATGACCAGTGTAAGGGCCATTGCCGGCACAGTGGTGATGGTCATATACCTGATATGGGTAAACAGGTCTGTTCCCGCCATGGCCGGGGCAAGGTTTGTAGTGTCGCTTAATGGCGACATCTTGTCGCCGAAATAGGCACCTGAGATCACAGCGCCCGCAATGACACCTTCATTGATCCCAAGGGTCTTCCCGATACCGATCAGAGCGATCCCCATTGTAGCAATGGTCGACCATGAACTGCCGGTTGCCAGGGAGACGATACCACCGATGATTACCGTGGCAAACAGAAAGATACCCGGATGAAAGATCTTAAGTCCGTAATATATTAAAGTAGGAACCACACCGCTTAACATCCATGTGCCGGCAAGAGAGCCTATAAGCAGAAGTATCAGGATGGATGGCATGGCGGAACCGATGCTCTTTACGATATTCTGCCTGATGGAGGTCCATTTATGACCCAGTGTAACAGCAATGATCCCTGCTAGAGCTGCTGCCAGGATCAGTGCAAACTGGTTGGCCCCGTCAAGGGTGTGGTCGCCGAAATACACCACATTCAGTGTTAGCAGGGTGATCAGTAAAAAGATCGGTATCAGCGATTGTAGCAACGAGGGTTGCTTCGTCCTCTGTTCATCCATCTGTTCATCCATGCACGATAAAAAATTTAAGGTCTCAAGATAACTAAAATATGTTGAAATCCTTTTCGTTATAAGTATATGGCTACCATGATGAAAATTGTTATTCTGATTAATTGGTATCCTTTTGGAATAAAAAGTTTTATTAATGTCAAAATTCACTTAAATTGCAGGAAGAAAGGAGTTCAAAATGGCGCTGAATTACGATTTTTTTCATATAGCCAACGACCTGATAGCTGCAGCCGGACGAGTGCTTATCTCAGAGCCCTTCCTGAGCGACCAGTATTTCAGGAGATCGGTGGTATACCTCACCGAACACAGTGAGAAAGGCTCGGTGGGTTTTGTTCTGAATAAGACCCTTGAAATGAAAATTGCCGATGTGATCAGTGATTTTCCTGATGTTGATTTTCCGGTTACCATCGGCGGTCCGGTGAGTACCAATACGGTCCATTATATTCACACCCTGGGAGATGAGATTCCTGAAAGCGTGCATGTTAAAAAGGGGATTTTCTGGGGAGGGGATTTTGAGATGATGAAGGCCCTGGTTAAAGCTGGAAGGGCGAACCAGGGAAATCTTCGCTTTTTCCTCGGTTATTCCGGCTGGACTGAAAATCAGCTGGAAGGAGAGTTGGAGATGCATGCATGGCTGGTGGCCGAGATACTGCCTGAACTTATAATGAAAGGTGGGTCTGCGGAGTTCTGGACAGAAACCTTGTCAGGCTTTAATGCAAAATATAAGGCATGGGCCAATTTTCCCACTGACCCGGGGTTGAACTAATCCAGGCTCCGGCCCGGTTCAATTTCAATATATCTTGTTCATGATCTTTCTCAGGTCCTTGTTCCTGTGTATTTTCAACGTTTTTACGCCTGCAGCTTTTCCAGCCTCCACATCTGTTTTCTTATCTCCGATAAACCAGGAGTGAGATGGATCGACATCAAATTGTGCCAGCGCTTTTTCAAGCATCAGTGATTTCGGTTTTCTGCAAAGACAGTTTTCTTTCTTCGGATGATGGGGACAGTAGTGGATTGCGGAAAGGTTGATACCATGACTTGCCAGTACCTCTTCCATATGTGCATGTACCTCCTCCACCTGTTCCCGGCTGTATTTTCCCTTACTGATCCCCCCCTGGTTGGTGATCACAAACAACAAGTACCCCTTCTCCTGGAAATACTGCAACGCCTCAATCACGCCGGGGTTGATCGTAAAATCTTCAATCCGGTATACGTAATAGTTCTTTTTTGGATGATTGATAACTCCGTCACGATCCAGAAAAACAGCTCTGTTCATATTGATTGGATAATCAGTGAATAATTTTGAATACCAATTCTTTAAGCACATCACCTGCCGACATATTGGTTCCCCTGTATCCTTTCGACTTCAGGTCGTATTCACGCAGCAGCTCTATGATTTGTACAGCCTTCGTGGCATTATAATTCCTGGCTGCTTCAGTATAATCCTTCAAAAAATATGGATTTACATCCATCTGTTTTACCAGGTTGTCTTTCGATTTGTTGCTGATCCAGTAATAGATCAAAACCCTGGAAAAGAAATTGTAAAGTGAATTAATCGTTTCTGCCAGCGGATGTGTCTTTTCATTGCTTGCAAAATAGTTGATAATCCTGTTGGCGGTAACCACATCTTTTTTTCCAAGAGCCCGCTGAAGTTCAAAGTTATTGAAATCCTTACTGATCCCGATATTGCTTTCAATCAGTGTTGAAGTGATTTTTTTTTGTCCCTCCCCAAGAGAGACAATAAGTTTATCGATCTCATTGGAGATTTTCGACAAGTCTCTCCCAAGGAACTCTGTAAGCATCGCCGAAGCTTTAGGCTCGATAGAGAAGTTCCTGGCGGCCAGGTAGGCGGAGATCCAGGCAGGGATCTGGTTGTCGTATAGTCTTTTGGAATCGAGGTGAACGCTGTTTGACAGCAATGACTTGAAAACTTTTTTTCGCTTGTCTGGTTTCTTATGCTTGTAATTCAGTACCAGGAGGGTTGATTGAAGCGGATTCTCAATATAATGTATCAGATCGTCGAATTGTGCAAGGTCCTGTGCCTCTTTAACAATAACTACCTGGCGGTTGCCCATCATGGGAAACTTTTTAGCCAGGTTCATCAAGGCAAAAGCATCTGTCTCTTTCCCGTACACCACAGTGAGATTAAATGATTTTTCCGCGTCACTTAAGACATTTTCCTGAATATAATCTGATACAAGATCGATGTAATAGGGTTCATCACCTGCAAGGAAATAGAGCGGGTGATACTCTTTCTTTTTAAGTACGGCTATGATTTGTTCGTGGCTTACCGGCATAACTATTCAAACCTGAGGTGTTTAACCGATTCACCATGATCCCTGAGCTCAATCAGCGAATCGATCCCAATTCTTACATGTTCTTCAGCAAATTTTTGTGTAACCAACTTGTCACTTTCAGATGTTTTTACACCGGAAGAGATCATTGGCTGATCCGATACAAGGAGCAGGGAACCAGTGGGAATTTCATTGGCGAAGCCCACGATAAACAGGGTGGCAGTTTCCATATCGATCGCCATACTCCTGGTGGTTCGGAGATGTTGTTTGAATTTTTCATCATGTTCCCAAACCCTCCTGTTTGTCGTGAATACTGTACCGGTCCAATAATCCTGTCCATGGTTTCTGATGGTAGTAGAAACGGCCCTTTGAAGGCTGAACGCGGGAAGCGCCGGAACCGTGCGTGGAAGGTAGTCGTCGGATGTCCCTTCGCCACGGATGGCGGCAATGGGCAGGATCAGGTCTCCCAACTGATTTTTCCTCTTTAGTCCTCCGCATTTCCCGAGGAATAGAATTGCTTTGGGATTAACAGCAGCAAGAAGATCAACGATGGTAGCTGCATTGGCGCTTCCCATGCCAAAATTGATCATGGTGATTGAATCGGCATTTGCACAGGGCATATTGGCCATAGGATCAACCATCGAGGTCTTCATCTGATGGCAGAAGAGATCCATATAATTATTGAAATTTGTGAGCAGGATGTAATCACCGAAATTATCAATTGGATTCCCAGTATACCTGGGGAGCCAATTGCGGATAATCTCCTTTTTTGTTTTCATCAATGAAAGTTTTAATTTCGGTGCGTTGCAAGATTTTTTATAAAGATAACAGCATTTATGCAAAATTTGAACTTGCCAGAGTATGATTTAAAGCTAAAAGAGGTTTCCGGTCGGCAAATGATTTTCGACCCATTCAGATCGAAGTATATATTATTGACGCCGGAAGAGTTTGTTCGACAGCGTTTTGCACAATTTATTATACATGAAAGGGGTTTTCCCGGTTCACTGATGGTTACAGAGTATTCCCTGAAGCTTAACAGGTTGTTAAAACGATGTGATATATTGGTATTTAACCGGAACAGGGAACCCGTGGCACTGGTGGAATGTAAGTCGCCCGATGTCAGAATCGGTCAGCAGGTTTTTGATCAGGTTGCAAGGTACAATGTGGTTTTCAGGGTTAGTTACATGATGGTTACAAACGGACTGAAACACTATTGCTGCAAAGTGGATTTTCTTACGGGAAGCGTGGAGTTTTTACCGGATATTCCTTACTTCCATGCCATTTCCTGAAATATTCCCGACAGGTTTTGGCCTTTCACGGATCGTCATGGTGCCTTTTACCTGATCATTTGCAGGAAGTGCACATCGTTGAAAGAGTCTCCGTTCCATATCCAGTCTTTTCGCGTTCCGGTGATAACAAAACCTGCCTTTTGAAAAAGCTCGATACTGGAGGTGTTATTAACAGAGATGCTGCAATAGAGCTGATGGATCTTCAGTACTTCAAAGCAGTATCTTTTCAGGATTTCAAGGGCTTCTGTAGCATAACCCTGTCGCCGTTCACTCTTTTCACCGATAAGGATTCCAACACCGGCCCGTTTATGAAAATGGTCAAAATCGAAGAGATCAATGGTTCCAACGGGTTCTTTTATATCAACCAACTGGATAACCAGTCTTATTTGCTTGGTCTCAAAGATATCCTTGTGCGCATTTTCGAGGTATCTTTTAAGGATAAATCTCGAAACTGGTGACAAGGTTTCCGACACATTCCATATTCCGGTATCATTTTCCCATTTGTACAGCAGTTCCAGGTCCTCAGGTTCGAGGGCGCGCAAATCTATTTTCTTGCCTGAAAGAATATTATCATTCATTGTTTTCTCTGGAATAGACGACATTATACTCTTTTCCGCTTTTGGATTTTACGGTAATCTTATCCTTTACAGCATCATATTCCAGTAAGATCTTTTCTCCGGTTTCGGGATCGGCAATGGTAATAGTGAAGTCCTCTTCGCTGAGCCGTGTCAGGGTTTTTGCCATGGTCTGTTCCCTGGGGATGATCTCGATATACCAGATATCCCTGCCTCCAATGCCTTCTATATCGCGCATCGTATAGATGCCCGTATTACCATCTTTTACAGGTATAAAATAGGTATTGTCATTTGTTGTGTTGATGGGAAAGCCGATATTGAAAGCCGGACCAAAGGATTCATCATCATTTACATCGCATACAAAAATATCGTAACCTCCCATGTTGAAGTGGCCGGTGGAAGCAAAAACAAGTTTTTTACCATCCCGGCTGAAGTAGGCAGAGGTTTCGTCGTGATCGGTATTGACCTCCGCACCGGCATTGACCGCTTCTCCCCAGGAGCCATCCGCGGTTTTATTACTGAACCATATATCGAGTCCCCCGGTCGTTCCCCTCCGGTCACTTGAAAAAACAATTGTTTCTTCACCCGGAGCAAAAGAGGCATGGTCTTCGGTAAAGTTTGAATTGATATTGCCCGGGAGAGGCCCGGCTTTGCTCCAGAAAGTTCCGTCGTACCGGCTGTAAACAATATCACTGTCATATTCACCCCTCTTAACCAGCAATAGCTCTGTTCCATCAGTTGACAGGCCGGTGGGTATCATCTCACCATCCGATCCCACCTGCGGGGTGATGTTGACAGGGGCGGACCACTTTCCGTCCTGTTTGACACTCATCATGATCGCTTCATAAAACTTTTGACTGACCATCCAGATGAGTACGTTTTCATTCGCGGAAATCACAGCGTTATATTCTTTTTCTTCTGTATTTATTGGTTCTTCAAAACAAAACTTGTAGATATCCAATGATGCATCCTGGATAATTTTTGCCCGGCCAACTGCTTTGATCTCCTCCTCTGTGATTCTGAGGTTATAGTTTTTCTCAAAATCCTTGATCGATTTAAACTCTTCATAGGCATCAAGAGCCTCTTCGAGCTGGTTGTTGATCCTGTATGCATTCCCCAGGAAAAACCAGGTGTGATGCGGGGCCCTTTTCTCCCTGTAATGGTTTTGTCTGTACTTCAGGACCGTGTTTTCAGTTGCTTTCAGAAAATGTTCAATGGCGTATTGCTCCTGTCCTTCTATATTCAGGTAGGCCATTCCAAGTTTGAAATGTACATTGTGGTTTTCAGGTTCTGTTAAAAGCAGTTGCCTGTAGAGGTAAGCTGCTTCTTCATACTCTTCACGCGCAAAAAAGAAGTCACCATCTTCAAACAGCTCCTCCGGCGTATCTTCCTGGGCAAACATAAAGGATGGAATCAACAGGTATAAAATCAATATGGCTGTGGTTTGTCTCATTTAATCCTTAAATGTTCGGGAACTTTGATCTCTTCCACTTCAACCATGGTACCTCCGGGAACTGTTATCCTGAACTGAACACGCCGGTTAAGCGCTCTTCCGTCCGGGGAATCCCTGTTGTCGGCTGTACGGTTTATTGCAACAGGACTGGTTTCGCCTTTGCTTTCTATGATAATCCGACCCTTGTCAATTCCTTGTGACTGCAGGTAATTTGCAACGGTATTTGCACGTCTTACAGCAAGTATCCGGTTATACTCTTCAGGTCCCATAGCATCTGTATGCCCGATCGCATGAACACTCAATCCGGGGAATTGCTTCATAATGTCTGCCAGATGATTGATCTTCTCTTTTGCTGTTGCAGTAAGCACATCACTATCGAAACTGAAAAACACAGGTCTTACCAGGTATGTCTCATATGTAGCAGTCTCCTCAGCCATTGTACCCACTTCTTCAGTTATATCTTCAGTTACCTCTTCGGTTACCTCTTCGGTTACCTCTTCGGTTTCTTCTTCGGCTGTTTCAGCAACCTCTTCTGTTATCTCTTCAACCTCCTGGGCTACGAGCTCTTCGGTTTCATCGGGGATCTCCTCAATTGTTTCTGCCAATTCCGCATCTTCTTCAGGCTCCTGCTCAAAGGCCACTATGACTGGATGGGCTGATTCCGGTATCCACTCAAATCTGAAAACATCCACCTGGTTTTCTTCGCCACGTGAATACATGGTAAGATAGTTGCCGAATTCCACTGCATTGGGAACAAAAGGAAAATCGTCATCAGGAGTATTCAGGGGATAGCCCAGGCTGACAGGCTTTCCATAGGTACCGTCTTCGTTAATATCGCAATAGAAGATATCGAATCCTCCTATTCCGGTGTGCCCCTGGGAGCTAAAATACAGTCTGTTGCCATCCGGACTGATAAAGGGCGACTCTTCGTTGAGGGGTGAGTTGATATTTGTACCAAGAAGTTGCAGTTCACCCCATGTACCGTCTGGATTTTTTATGCATTTAAAAATGTCCATTTCACCAATGGATTCACTCCTGTTGCTGGAAAAATAGATTGTATTGCCGTCGGGGGTAAAGCAGGCGTGTGATTCGTAGAATTTGCTGTTGATCGGCCTGGGAAGCGGTTCAGACTTGTACCATCTTCCGTTTTTGTATTCAGAAATCCAGATATCACTTTCAAACAGATCGGCCCAGGACAATAACATCCTGGTTCCGTCGTGAGAAAGCGCCAGAACGGTCTGGTTTCCGTCTGATTGTAAATGGGGAGTAATGTTGTAGGGCTTTTGCCATTTGTCATTCTGTTTCGTGGATACATACACCCCATTATAGAATTTCTGTCTGCCCATAAAGGCAAATGTATTGAGGTCGCCGGAAACAACCGGATTATATACCGGTGCCCTTATTTCGTTAATCTGACCAAGTGTTCCAATTTTATATTTTTCTTTTTTCCGAACAGCTTCCTGGGCATTTTCACAAGCTTCAATCTGGGAAATTGTATAGAGGTAGGGTGTGGTACCCTCATTTTCATACTTCAGGAACTCTCTGTAATTCATTATCGCCTTTTCAAATTCGTTGTTGATCCTGTAGGCATTGCCAAGCAGGAGAAAGGCATCTGCAGGTGCGTCTGTTTCCTTGAACCTGCCCTCCCTGTACTTTGTAGTGATACTTTCGATGGCTTTTTCGAGGTAGGGGATAGCCTCGGTTTTCTTGTCCTCCAATTGGAGAAGACAGGCGCCGATCCTGTAATTGATATTGGCATTGTTTTCGTATCCGGCATCATAGACCTTTGTAAAGGCATAGAGTGCTTCAGCATAGTCCTCTTCAGCAAAAAAGAATTCCGCATCATAGAAGTTTTCCTTTGGATCATACTGGCCATTGAGGAATGTAACAATCAGCAGAAATGAGAATAAAGTGCAAGCTTTTTTCATTACCGGATAGTTTAGTGTGACTATCACAAATTTAAGAATTTAATTATAAGTACAAAGGAATTTTTTTTCGAAAAATTATCCAGTTCAAAGCCTTTCTGAATGTGATTCACATCAGAACCTCTTTAAATATTTCCGGATTGCTCTCCGGGTTTTCTTCATTGCCGCAGCTGCAGCTATTCAGTATCTTTCTTTCTTCTCTTTTTTTTCAGGAAAAGAATAATAAAGAATAATACTCCGGTGATGAGCAGTCCGCCTGTAATTTTCATTCCTGTGGAGATCTCCCTTTTCTTCAGAATCGGTTCCGTTTCAAGGATGGGTGCGATTGCATAGTCTGCCATCAGTCTGATGAGCAATCGCTGAAGTTCCTCAGCAGTTAGTCCGAGCTGATCTGCATTCCTTAACAGGTATGAGATAAGGTCCCCCATCGTATCGATGCCTTCTTTTTCAAGGTTGATGCCCTTTACCAGTTCGCGTAGTTCTTTCGGTGAATTTATTTTGAGGTATTCAACAAAACTCTCGACGGGCCTTTCAGATACCATGTCAGACATTACGGAAATTAACAACTCAGGCTCAAACTCTTGTCCCACCTGCTCCGCAAGGTGATCCAGCAGAGCGGCAGGTGATTGGATATCCTGTGCTTCAGGATCCAGATTTCGCAGGTATTCGTAGAGATCATCCTTTGCATAGGAGATGAGATCTTCGAGTGTTTTGTCCGTATCTGAAAGGGTTCCATTTATCCGCTTGAATGTCCTGTTGATGTCATTCTCATTGAAGCCGTTCTCCTCTGCCACATTCCTGAGATGTCTGAGTAGTTTATCAACAGTCGTGATATTCTCTTTTTCAAGGTCGAGTTTTTCAAGATAATCCCTGAGCTCCCTTTCACTGTTTTTTCTCATCAGGTCGAGCATTTTTTCGACATCATATTCAGCTTTATAGATTGCCTTTAGTTCTTCAATCTTGTTACGGTCGCCATACCGTTGTTCGAGATATTTAAAGAGTTCATCCATGCTGCGGATGTTTTCTGCTGCAGGATCAATGTTTTGAATCAGTTCCTGCAGATCACCTTCAGCATAACCGGCCAGTTGATCGATCTCATTTTGCAGTTGCAGTGCCTCCTCTTCCGAAACTTCAGAATCTTCTTCAGTTAACTGCTCCTGGCCAACATGGTCAATTCCGGTATCCGGGATACCGGATTCAGTTAATAATTCGTCCTCTGATTCCGTATAGACAATCAACTGCTTCGTGCTTCTGTCGCCGTTCTTTTCTTCCATTATGAGGTCAATAATATTTGTACCTTTTTCCGGCACGATCTCATAAACAAATCTTTCCCGGCTTATTTCAAATGTATCGGTTGCGATTACATTACTGTCGATGGTATGACTGGCTGTTAATACAGAACCTTTTCTGAGGTCCATCCTGATTCGCAGTTTTTTGCCGGGTTGACCAAAGTATACAGTATCTTTTACTTCGATTCTGCTCGATTCTCCTGTGAGCAAAAGAGGTTCATATGGTTTTGTCTCCAGATTGAGTCCTTCGTCGATCCTAATGCCGTTCTTATCGGTTATTTCATCGATCCGAATCTGTTTTTCAAGGTCATGGAAGGTCATACTTTGGAGGCGAAGGTCATACTCTCCCTGGGGGGCTTTCAGCTCAAATGTTTGTGTTGTATAGTCGGGTTGACCAATACGCACTGTGTCACGGGTAATCCGGTCGATCAGATAGATCATTACGCTGTCGCTTTCACTGATACCGCCACGGTCGGAGGAGAGGGCCCCTGTAATTACATAAATCCGCGGATTGTTTTCCGAGTACACATCCATGTAGTAGAGGTCATGCCTGCCAAAACCTCCCTCCATATACTTTGCAAAATAGGCGTTGTCTCCGTTGTTAACGGGATAGTAGAAGATATCATCATCCGTAGAATTAATGGGATAGCCGAGATTGATGGGTTCTCCCCATTCACCATTTTCATCGGCCATGGAATAAAAAACATCATAACCGCCCATATTATAATGGCCGTAACTGCTGAAATAGATGATCTTACCATTTTCAGTAATAAAGGGAGTTTCCTCATTGTAACGGCTGTTGATATTAGGTCCCAGGTTGATCGGAAGACCCCAGCTGCCATTGGGAAGCTTTGATGATTTGTAGATATCCAGTCCGCCAAAACCACCTTTCCTGTTGCTGGTGAAATAAAGTGTCTTTCCGTCTCTGGAAAGTGTGCCGTGAGATTCCCAGTACTTGGTATTGATGTTGTCGCCCAGCTTCTCCATGTTGGTCCATCTGCCGTCTTTATAATCACTTACATAAAGGTTTCCGATGAAATCGTCGTTGCGGTATATGATCATGGTATTGCCATCCCAGGAGAGGGATGTCGGGTAGACATCACCGTCAACTCCCAGTTCAGGGATAATGTTTCGTGGTGGTTGCCAGACGCCGTCAACCTTCTCACTGAAATATGTGGCATCGTAGAACTGCATTTTCGAAACATATACAAGTCTTTCTCCATTGCCTGAAACAATTGGATTGATGTCTGTGAAGCGTGTGTTAATGGTTTCACCAAGATTTTCAATATCATAGTCAACCGGAATGGTTTTGAGGTACCTGGCTCTCTCACATATGCGGATTTTTTCTTCCACAAGCTCCATGTCGTATATTTTTTCATCAAGGATATCACGGAAGTGAAGGTAATTGCCAAGGGCCTGGTCTATGCTGTCATTGACCAGGTAAGCGTTCCCCAGGTAAAAAAATGCTTCAGGCGGTGCTGTCCGCTCTTTGAAATTATTGATCTTATACTTCGGGTTGATGTTTTTTGAGGCCTTCAGGAGGTAGGGGATGGATCGGTCCTTCTGATAAGGATCGTTCAGCAGGCAGACACCAATTTTGTACTTGATATTATCATTTTCAGGATCAGCCCTGTGGATCCGAAGGTAAAGCGGAAGGGCCTCGTTATACTCCTCAAATAAAAAATAGGATTCAGCCTCCAGGAAGGACTCTTTTAGATCAACAGACTGGCCGATAACTGCCACTGAAGAAATGATTAAGAGCGAAGTAAACAGAAACCTTTGCTTCATTGCTGCTGATTTAAATTCTGGAACTTATAACCGGTCTACCAAAAAGTGTTACTTGTTGCACCAGTCCATTTTCTTAACAAATGTAACAAATATCTTAAAAAGAAATTTCCTTCAGTAAGGAGGTGAACCTTAAAATGTCTCTCTTTTTTACGAAAGGTGGTTTTTCTCCGATCTATAACAGTGTTAAACATATCCGGCGACACTTATTTTTATCTTTACCGGTATGCAGGTGACAGGAAAACCTTTCAAGAAGTTTTCATGCCCAGCAGACGGAATTTTTTCAGAAGGATCTCAATGTCGTTGGAAATCTTGTAATCCCTCGCGTATAGAACGTTTTTCTTTTCTAAAAGCTCCTTGCTCTTCTCCCGGGTGTTTGGCAAAGGTGTGAGAATACCTTTTCTGAGCCGCGGGAGGGAAGAGATATCAATCGTTTCCCCGGTATGGTATCCTACCATGGTTCTGGTTCCTACCAGGATCTGGAACATCCTTCCAAACGCGCGTAAGGGATATTTTACAAAAAGAAACCATAACGGAAATGTAAGGATCAGGCTGAGTGCGACGGTGATATCAAGCAGTCGTTTTGACCTGAGATTGGAACCTGTACCAATAGAATTAAAATGGATTGTATAGAGTTCGCCAGATGTGTTGATGGAGTTGCTTCCGATTATTGACAGGCTTTCAGGTGGGGCTATTTTGTAATTCACAGCAAGTCCGGTTAGCCGTTTCATGATTCCGATGATCTGCTGAGATGTGATATTCGCGGCGCAGAAGAGTATTTCATCCAGTTTATGTATCCTTGAAATTTCGGTGATCTGGTCGATGCTGCCGATAAAGGGATTCTTGTAATCCTGTTCCGGACTAACGTATCCTATGATGTCTGGCTTGATCTGGGTCTGAACCAGCAGCCTGGCAACCCTGTCTGCCTCCTGTTTTTCACCAATGATGACGATACGCTTTTTTTTGTTCATATCGAACCGGTAATCGTCGAAGCCTGCCATGTGCAGGAGAATTCTCCAGGCGAGCGTGCCCAGGATCGTCCAGATCGTCCCAAGAAGAACCAACGCTCTTGAGAAGCGAAGGCTTTCAGGGAGAAGGGCATAGATAGCAAGGATGATAAAGGTTCCTGTAACAATACCCCGAAGGTGCTTCCAAAGGCGAAGCGGCTTATCGTACGCCCCGGAATAATAGAGTGAAGTGATCCAGATCAATATGTAACCCGGAACAACATAGCTTAGAAAGTCGCCTGGATAAAAATTTGAGTCGTGAAATCTGAAACTCTCCCAGAAAGGCAGTCCGAAAAAGAAACCGGCAAAGATGATCAGTGCATCTGCTAACTGGCGGTATATTTTTTTGATAAAGCTGTGTGTTAATGCCAGAAAAGCTCTCAGGTAGATAGCCATGTGAATGATGATGGAATAGTGCCTGGCGTTTTTTGAGCTAAAGTGTTTCCTGGCAAAAATGATCATTGCATTATAAAAGACAAGTACATAGTTCAGGCTACCCTTTTTGGTGCTTTCACCTTTATAATGGATGATGGTGGATTTCGGATAATAATAGATCGTGTATCCGTCCTGGAGGATTCGGTAGGAAAGGTCGATATCTTCCCCGTACATGAAATAGTCTTCATCCAGAAGTCCGATTTTGTCGAGCACTTCTTTACGCAAAAACATAAAAGCACCTGAAAGCACCTCTATCTTATGCGTTTCGTCGGCAGGGAGGTGTCCGAGATGATAGCGCCCGAACTTTGGTGAGCGGGGAAAAAGCCTGGATAAACCGAATATTTTGTAAAAGGCGACCCAGGGAGTTGGCAGGGCCCGTTTCGACTCAGGCAAAAACTGTCCCCTGCCATCAATCATCTTAACCCCCAGACCGCCAGCATCAGGTGTTTTTTCCATAAAGTTGAAACAACTCCTGAAGGTCTCCTCTTCAACAACTGTATCCGGATTAAGCAGCAGGATATATTTCCCTGTCGCTTCACGGATGGCCTGGTTATTTGCTTTGCTGAACCCTAAATTTTCCCTGTTGGAAATGAGTTTTACCGTCGGGAACTTTTCCCGAATATGGCCGCATGATCCGTCCACGGAGTTGTTATCAACTACAAACACCTCTGTTTCCAGCCCTTTTATGGCTTTGCTCACCGAATGAAGACACTGCTCAAGGTAGTATTTTACATTGTAGTTGACGATAACAACCGACAGATCCATAGTAATTAGGTTAAAGTTCCCGCAAAGCAGCTATTTCAAACGAAGAACGGATTAGGATATTTTACAATGACAGATCGGCTTCGACCATATTACGGGTCAGATCCTCTAACTCTTCCCGCCTGCGTATCAGGAAATCCTTCCCGGAATGTATCAGGACTTCAGCCGGACGACACCTTGAGTTGTAGTTCGATGACATGGCGTAACAATATGCGCCTGCATTTCTGAACATGAGGTAATCGCCCTCCTTGATCTCTGTTATCTTCCTGTTCCAACCGAATGTGTCTGTTTCACAGATGTATCCGACCACGGTATAGATTCGCGTTTTTCCTCCTGGATTACTGATATTGACTACCTCGTGATAGGCATCGTAGAACATTGGCCTGATAAAATGGTTCATCCCGGTATCCAGTCCGGCAAAGACCGTTGAAGTTGTTTGCTTGATCACATTGGTCCTTGCAAGAAAGAATCCAGCCTCACTTACAAGGTATTTTCCCGGCTCGAATACCAGCGTCAGATCCTTGCCGTATTCCCTGCAGAACTCATTGAAGCGCTTCGAGAGATGCTTTCCGACGGCTTCGATATCGGTTTCGATATCATCGGGCTTATAGGCCACTTTGAATCCGCTGCCAAAATCGATGTATTCGAGGTCCTCAAAACCTAGTGCCGTTTCAAGGAGGATCTCTGCTCCACGTAAAAAAACGTCAATATCCAGTATGTCGGATCCGGTGTGCATATGCAATCCCTCGATCCGCATATTATTGGTTTCCACGATCCTTTTTACCAGCGGAGTCTGGTAAATGGAGATGCCAAACTTCGAATCGATGTGTCCGGTTGAAATCTTCTGGTTCCCGCCCGCCATAATGTGGGGATTGATGCGAATACACACCGGGATGTTATTTCCGTATTCATCCCCGAATTGTTCCAGGATGGAAATATTATCAATGTTGATCTTTACTCCCAGGCCTGCTGCTTCATTGATCTCTTCAATGGATACGCAATTGGGTGTATAGATGATGTCAACGGGATCAAATCCTGCCCTGAGCCCGAGCCTGACCTCCTGGATGGACACGGCATCAAGTCCCGATCCTAGCTCCCTGAAGAGTTTTAAAATGGAAATATTCGTAAGCGCTTTCGCTGCGTAATTTATTTTTACTTTGGCACCCTTAAACGCCTCTGACATCCGCTTAAATTGGGAAATCATCTTTGCCGATTCATAGATATACAGCGGGGAGCCATATTTTTCAATCATTTTTATTACGGGTATACCGTCAATGACATACTGATTTCTTTTTAGTTCCATGATAAATGTGATAATCTGCAAAAGTAAGAAAAAGTAACGAATGGCATCTTTAAGGCGGGAATTAAGTTTACAGTTATTCTGCTAAACGGTAACCGGATATACACTTTTGAGCATTTCTGCTTCAGACGTTCCGTCCCGGGCACTGTTGTTTGTACTACCCCCGGAGGGCTTATTCAGCTCCGGAAGGGGACATGTTAAGAATCACCGGAAAACCTTTTCTTCATTGCGGCTCGGCTAAAAAGAAAGCTCCCTTAAATACATTCCGATCGTATTCTCAAGCCCGTAATACAATGCATCGCAAATCAGGGCGTGACCAATTGAGACCTCTTCAATCCACGGGATATTCTGCACAAAAAACCTCAGGTTCTCCAGGTCCAGGTCGTGACCGGCATTGAGGACCAGTCCGGATTTTCGTGCAACTTCTGCTGCGCTTAAAAACGGGGCAAGTGCAGCTTCCCGATTTTCCCGGTATGCCCTGGCATACGGTTCCGTGTAAAGCTCTACACGGTCGGTACCCACATCTGCAGCTTTTTTAATCAGCTCATGTTCCGTTCCGATGAAGATTGAGCTGCGGATCCCTGCCGCCTTAAGGTTTGCTGTAATTTCACTCAGGAAAGCTGCATGGGTAAGGGTATCCCACCCCTCCGTGCTCGTGATTGCACCCGGAGGGTCGGGAACGAGGGTCACCTGGTGTGGTCTGACCTCCAGTACCAGTTCCATAAAGGCGGGTGAAGGATATCCCTCTATGTTGTATTCAGTGGTAATATGCGGCCGAATCTGGCGGACATCGCTGTAGCGAATGTGGCGCTCATCCGGTCGGGGATGTACGGTAATCCCCCGGGCACCAAAACGCTGACAGTAAATTGCTGCTTTCACAACATCGGGATTATTTCCACCCCTGGAGTTCCGCAGTGTAGCTATTTTATTAATGTTCACGGAGAGTCTTGTCATGCTTTCTTTGATTTAGTGCAAAGTTAACTTTTTTGACTGGTACAATTATCATAGTTTGCCATGAACTCTTCTTTATGACCATTTTCAGCATACCATCCGACCATTAACCCACTGCCGCCGGCCACTGCCTCCGACTACTACTGCCAGCCGACTGCGGTCGACCACTACTGCCAACCAACTTCCATCACCCGGCTGCCGCCGATTACTGCCATCGGGCTGTCACCGATTACTGCCATCCGGCTGTCACCGGCCACTGCCACCTACCACAATTGCCAACCGGCTGCCATCTACTATCTGCCATCTACTGTCAGTCATCCACTGTCCGCCATCTACTGTCCTCCACCCACTGTCCTCCACCCACTGTCCTCTACCCACTGTCCTCCATCCACTGTCCGCCATCTACTGTCCTCCACCCACTGTCCTCCACCCACCGGCATGGTTTTTGCTTATATATATTCAAAGTGTTGAACGGATGCTTTTTGTTTAAACATAAAACACTTACCTTTATCCCGATGCTTGCAATAGATCTTATATCAGATGTTGTTCCTGCACTGAAGACGTCAGATACCGGGGAACAAGCGCTCACCTGGATGGAGGTCTTCAGGGTAAAGCATCTGCCTATCGTGAATCACCACCAGTTCCTTGGCCTGATTTCCGATCAGGATATTTACAACCTGAACGACAGTGTTGAGGCGATCGGAAATCATGAGCTTTCGTTGCATCGGCCCTATGTAGAAGATAGTCAGCACATCTATGAAGTAATAGAAGTGCTTTCGCGACTGAAGCTCAGTCTTGTTCCTGTACTGAACTCGGAATCTAATTACCTGGGAGTGATCACACAGGAGGATCTTACCCGGGAGTTTGCCAATCTGCTGGCGATGCAGCATCCGGGAGGAATCATCGTACTGGAAATGAGCGACAACGACTATTCGCTTACGGAGATATCCAACATCGTGGAGAGCAACAATGCGAAGATCCTCAGTTTGTACATATCCAATTTGCCAGACACAAATAAACTGAGCCTCACAATGAAACTCAATACCAGTGATTTAACTTCGATCCTCGTGACATTCGAAAGATATAATTATTCCGTAGCGGCCTCATATATGATTGCACCGGATATGGACGATTTCTACCAGGACAGGTTCGATGAATTTTTAAATTATCTCAAATTCTGACAATGCAGGTTGCTGTATATGGCAGGAATTTTCATTACTCCTGCCGGGAAAATATTTTTATTCTCTTTCAAAGGCTCGAAGCGATGGGGGCAAAGGTGATCCTTTACAGACCCTTTTATGAATACCTGAAGAATAACGCTCAGCTGGAGCCGAAAATTGAGAGCCTTTTTAATGGGTACAGTGATTTGCCGGAACACCTTGATTTTCTATTCTCTGTAGGGGGTGACGGTACCTTCCTGGAGACACTGACAATTATCAGGGGCAAATCCATCCCGGTTGTCGGACTGAATACCGGACGACTCGGATTTCTGGCATATATAAGTCAGGAAAGCCTCGGGGAGTCGCTCGACAGCCTCTTTAGCGGCAGGTACGACCTGGAGGAGCGCACAATCCTGGAAGTTTCAGCGCCGGGTAATGCCCTCAAGGGTCTCAACCTGGCGCTTAATGAAGCACGTATTTACAAGAACTCCGCATCCCTCATTACCATTCATGTGCAGGTTGATAATGAGTTTCTTTGCTCATACTGGGCCGACGGACTGATCCTCTCGACGCCTACCGGTTCAACGGCCTACAACCTGAGTGTCGGCGGACCTATTGTCGTGCCTGAAACCGATGTGATGGTGTTGTCGCCCATTGCACCGCATAACCTCACCAACCGGCCGCTGGTGCTGCCCGGGAATGTAAAATTGCAGTTCACCGTTGAGACCCGTGAACCTGTATACCAACTGGCAATTGATTCACGTTCAGAAGATATGCCTGCAGGACTGAAGATCGATATCGCTCGTGCAGCACATACCCTTAAAATGGTGCGGATCGAGAATATCAGCTTTTTCAGAACTTTGAGAAACAAATTGATGTGGGGGGTCGATAAACGTAACTAATATCAGGGGACCGCCCCTTGCCGGGCAGGTTTTCAAAGTCGACCTGAAAAGTAGTGCAACACATGTGCGGGAAACTGCAGCAAACCATTATAGAATGGTATAAACATTAGTGGACGGAGGCCTGTATGCGCCTCAGAAGCACGCCGTCTTATAACAATTTGTTGGTAAAAACTTAATGGTTTCAGAATTAATTCATTATTTTTATATTTGCTGAAAGCTAAGTGATACTTTTGTCCACTACTATTCGAGCTCGGTAAATAATATGTTTTCTTTAAGACAAAACAAAGAGAGATGAACAAACGGATCTGGATCTACATATGCCTTGCTGCACTTTTGGTTCCCTGCAAAACCGAGGCACAGCGTTGGAAGCTCAGACGCTACGAGGCGGGGATCGGGCTCGGTACAGTAACAACCTTTATGGATATCGGCTCGCCGGATTTTGGTATCAGCTCTTTCCGACCAAACGATACCCGCTTCAATGTCAGCTCACATATCGGGTACAACTTGTTTCAGGATTTAGCTGTGAAGCTGGATCTCAACTATCTCATGCTAGGGGCGATGGATCCGGAGATCCGTGACAGGTCGCTGAGGTTTACAACCCATGCTTTCGAGCACGGGGTAAGGTTTGACTATACATTCGTAGGGGGAGGCAGGACTTTTGGCTCAACGGCGCTCTTTAACAGAAGAGGCATGGTAAACAGCTATGGATCGTCATACCTCTACGCTTTTGCAGGTGCCGGAGGTATTCTTTCCAAAGCCACGGTACGAAATGAATCAGGCGAGGAAGAGATTGGAAATCCGGGCTATAATAATAATATGCAGTGGGGCATCGTTATACCTGCAGGTCTTGGTTACCGGCGGTCGGTAGATGCATACTTCGATTTTGTGTTCGAGATAGGAGGCAGGTTCTCCTTTACCGATCTGATCGACGGCTACCAGACTCAATTTTCGCAATACAACGACAGATATATCATAACCAGTGTTAAGGCAATATACAAGATCCGAAATGACAGGAGGGGAATTCCAATTTTCAGTAAGTTTGGCGGCAGATAAATATCGCTCTTCAGTTTTTGTCTGTATCCTGACGGTTGTATATGTTTTAACTTCTTTTAACCTTTGCGCCCAGGAAAAATACGACATCGGGATTTTTGCAGGCACATCATACTATATGGGCGACCTTAATCCGTCTGTACACTATGCTGTTCCTTCGTTTGCGGGCGGACCGATCATCAGGTACACCATCAACGACCATAATGCAATCCGCGCCCATGCCTTTTGGCACAGCCTTCAGGGAACCGATCCACGCTATGCCGGATATATTCCTCCCGGATCATCGCCGGATTTTCAGGCAAATTTCGTAGATTTGGGGCTCAATTTCGAGTTTAACTGGAGACCCTACCGGACAGCGAACAGGAAAACTGTTTCAAGTCCGTATGTTTTCGCGGGTCTTGGTTACGGAATGAAACTTTACGGAAGCAATTGGACGAGTTCACATGTGACCGTACCATTTGGGTTTGGCTATAAGCTGAACCTGGGCAGGTGGCTGAGCGCAGGATTTGAGGCAGAAGCAAGAAAAGCTGTTTCCGATCTTGTCGACGGTATCTCTAACCCGCCGTTGGATGACGGGTTTGTGCCATTCGGAAATAATGACTGGTACTTCTTTACCGGAGTATTTGTGACGTATAAATTTTTTAAATTCTGGGAAGAATGCCATGCATATGATTAATAGTAAGAAGCTGATTAGAAATGGATCTTAAGGAACTTATTATAAAGGAAAAGTTGCCGCGCCACATTGCGATTATCATGGACGGTAACGGAAGATGGGCGCAGGACCGTGGAAACATGAGAGTATTCGGGCATCAACAGGGTGTCGAGTCTGTCCGCCAGACAGTTGAATGCGCCGGTGAGCTGGGAATAGAGTACCTTACCCTTTATGCTTTCTCAACAGAAAACTGGAACCGTCCCCGTGCAGAGGTCGACGCACTTATGGGACTCATGGTTACCTCCATCCAGAATGAAACAGAAAACCTGCATAAAAACAATGTGCGGCTCTCAGCCATCGGCGAACTGAACGATCTGCCGGAAGGGGTGCGAAAGCAGCTGCAGAGCGCGATCGATTATACAGCAAAAAATACCGGCCTGAACCTGGTGATTGCTTTGAGTTACAGCGGAAGATGGGAGATCACTTCAGCAGTGAAAAAGATCATCGGGGATGTGAAGAAGGGGACGATCGATCCCGAAACAATCAATACCTGTTTAATAGAAACCTACCTTAATACCTGTAATATACCTGATCCTGAACTACTGATCCGTACAAGCGGTGAGCGACGTGTAAGCAATTTCATGCTCTGGCAGCTTGCATACACCGAACTCTACTTCACACCGGTCCTCTGGCCCGATTTCCGGAAAAAGGACCTGTATGAGGCCATAATTGATTTTCAGAGACGGGATCGGCGCTTCGGACGGTTGAAAAGTCCGGTCGGCGCAGAAACAGTAAATAATTAAGGTACACATGAGGAAACTACTTCTTGCACTGTTCATCATGGGATCTGCTGCCAATGCCTTTTCCCAGGAGGAAACTCAAAATATCCCTTACGATTCCCTGAAGGTGCTTAGTTATTCAAATCCAAAAGAGTATGTGATTCAGGACATCACGGTCAGCGGTGTAAAATACATCCAGGAAGAGGTGCTCATAAACCTCTCGGGTTTGAAAGTGGGAAATACCATTACCCTTCCGGGTGATGACGCAACACGGGTGCTGAAAAAATTCTGGGAGCAGGGACTGTTTGCCGACGCCAAAATTGCCGCCAGCAAGATCGAGGGGAATAAAGTGTGGCTCAACCTTTTTCTTCAGGAGCGCCCAAGGATGCTGAGGGTAGAGTTCAAAGGTGTCAGCAAGTCTGAGTCGCAGGACCTGCTCGATAAGATCAACCTCCGCAATGGTCAGCAGGTAACCGACGACATCCTCGACAATACCAGGAGGATCATAGTCGACCATTTTATCGACAAAGGTTTCCTTGGTGCAGAGGTGGAGATCGAGCAGCGGCCCGATAGCACGCGGATAAATATGGTGGAACTGATCATCAGGGTGGATAAAAACGACCGTATCAAAATTGATGAGATCTTTTTTATCGGAAACGACGTGTTTTCCGATCAGCGACTCAGACGTGTCATGAAAAATACAAAAAAGGTCAACCTCAATATATTTAAATCATCCAAGGTGATCGCCGAAAAGCTGGAAGAGGATAAGGCCAGCCTGGTGGAGTTTTATAATAAAAACGGGTACAGAGATGCCACAGTGCTCAGCGACAGTATGGAGTGGCTATCAGAAGATGAGAAGCGGGTCAACCTCTATATCCGTATTTTCGAAGGGAACCAATACTTTGTCGGAGATATTGAATGGATCGGTAATACCAAGTATCCGGCAGAAATTCTTTCATCGGTGCTGGGGATTAAAAAGGGAGATCTCTTCGACCAGAGTGTTTTTGATGAGAGGCTCTTTATGGACCAGGATGCGGTGAACAGCATCTACCTCGATAATGGCTACCTTTTCTTTGAGATGATTCCTGTTGAGGTGAATGTGGAAAATGATACGATCGATTTTGAGATCCGCATCCGTGAAGGGGAGCAGGCTACGGTTAACCGTGTACTTATCACAGGCAATACCAAAACCAATGAGCATGTGGCAAAACGGGAGTTATACACCCGTCCGGGCGACCTGTTCAGCAAGCAGGACATCATCCGTTCGGTTAGGGAACTTGCATCGCTCGGACATTTTGATCCGGAGCAGATCGAGCCCAACCCAATTCCCAATGCCGATGATGGTACTGTAGATATCGAATACAAACTGATAGAACGTGCCAACGACCAATTGGAAGTATCGGGCGGTTACGGGGCAGGAATGCTCATCTTTACCGCAGGTATACGCTTCTCCAATTTTTCTGTGGGTAGGATATTCGAGAGGGGGGCGTGGCGACCGGTACCTTCGGGCGACGGACAAACACTCTCACTGCGGGCGCAGACCAACGGGCAGTTCTACCAGTCGTACAACTTCTCTTTCATTGAACCCTGGCTGGGAGGGAAGAAGAGAAATACCTTCTCCGTGTCTGGTTTTCACTCGAAAATGAACCCGGAATCATACAGGTACCTTTACAATTTAACGCGTGATACGGAGGTTGCAGACACCTATATGAAGATTACAGGAGGGTCGGTCGGACTTGGCCGCAGACTAAGCTGGCCCGATGATTTTTTTACACTTCAGCATGCACTGAGCTTTCAGCGGTACAAGTTGAAAGATTATAAGGGACAATTTCTGGCTGAAAACGGAAATTTTAACAACTTCAGTCTGAATACTACCCTGGGAAGAAACTCCACAGACCAGCCGATCTACCCGAGAGGAGGGTCGAACATCAGCCTGAGCCTTCAGATTACACCTCCCTATTCACTGTTTAACAATACAATAGATTATAAAAATGCACCGGACGATGTAAAATACATGTGGGTAGAGTATCACCGCTGGATGTTTAAGGGCGACTGGTACAAGGCTCTGGTGGGAAACCTGGTGATCTATTCAAGGATGCACTTCGGATACCTTGGGATGTATAACCCCGATATCGGACCGTCGCCCTTTGAAAGCTTTGATGTGGGAGGGGACGGCCTGACAGGTTACAACCTGTATGGACGGGAGACTGTTGCTATGCGGGGGTATGAGAACGGATCTCTTACTCCGCGTGTGCTGAATGGCGAGGTTGTGCCTCCAAATACACAGTTTAGCAGCAAGTCGGGTAATGTTTACAGTAAGATGACTCTCGAACTTAGATATCCCGTTTCACTAAATCCGTCGGCCACAATATTCGTACTCGGATTCCTCGAGGCAGGTGATGCCTGGTACAGCATTAAAGATTTTAGTCCGTTTCGTGCAAAGCGCTCAGCCGGTGTAGGACTCAGGGCCTTCCTGCCAATGTTCGGATTGCTGGGCGTCGACTGGGGATACGGTTTCGACGAGGTGTATGAAGGGTCCGGTATAAGTGGTTCACAGTTCCATTTTACGATCGGACAACAGTTCTGATTTGTATTGATTTTTTGGATCGGTTCAGCAGATGTTATGCTCCTGCGCATCCTGACAAAGCTCTGTAAAAGCCTAAAGTCTGCAGTCCGGAGTGTTACACAGAACCCGGGAAATCACCGGCGGCGGGGCATGTCTGTGGAGAGTCCTCTTTTGGTACAATGTTTGTAAATAGATCATGAGGTTATAAGACTGGAAAAAACAAATAATATTAAACACAATGAAAAGAATAACAGCACTGGCAATACTCGCCACCGTTTTCACCGCATCAACCTTTGCCCAAAAATTTGCATTCGTTGATTCAGAATACATTCTCAGGAATATTCCTTCATATATAGCTGCACAGGAGGAGCTTGACAATCTCTCCGAAAACTGGGAATCGATAATAAAAAAAGAGTACGAGGTGATCGAGGAGTTGTACAAATCCTACAAGGCTGAACGTGTATTGTTGTCGGAGGAGATGCGTCAGAAGAGGGAAGAGGATATAATTAATAAAGAGAATGAGGTGAAGGCTATGCAGCAGCAGTATTTCGGACCTGAAGGGGAACTGTTCTCAAAAAGGGAAGAGCTGGTAAAACCTATTCAGGATGCGGTTTATAAGGCCGTCAGGGAACTCACGGCAGAGGGAGGATATGCTATTATTTTCGACACCTCCAGTGGTGCATCCATTCTCTATTCCAACCCCAGGTATGACATGAGTGATGAAATTTTGGAAAAGATGGGCTACAAGTAAAATTAAAAGCCTATTTTTACGCACATTTTTAAAAACATAATATAATGAGATCATTAAGAAAAGCAATCCTGGCAATTGTTGTGGTACTAATCGGCACATCAGCCATGGCGCAGGCGCCCAAATTCGGACATGTAAATGCCTCTTTTGTACTTTCTAAAATGCCTGAATATAAAGAAGCTATGAAAAAACTTGCCAAAGTTGACAGTACCTACAACCTCGAACTTGAAAAGCTGGCAGTGGAGATCAACAAAAAAGTGGAAGATTATAACCAGGATGCAGAGGCACCACAGCTGCTCAAGGATGTAAAGGCTCAGGAAATCCAGGAACTGCAGTTACGTGCACAGCAGTTTCAACAAAGTATTGAACAGGATATACAACAGCAGCAGATGCAGTTGATGCGTCCGATCAGCAATAAGGTGATCACGGCCATCAATGAAATTGCTGAGGAATTCAAACTGGTGTATGTGTTCGATGTCTCTTCCGGTAACCCGATCTATGTATCGGATGAGAGAAGCATGGACCTGGTGCCGAAATTGATGGAGCGTTTTGAGATTTCTTATGATCCTAATGAATTAACACAGCCCCGTATTACCCAATAATAGACCGTACACCTTTGCATGGATGGTCGCCTTAGAGACAACATGTCGTTCCGACGGAGCTTAGCGAGCTCCCCCGGGAGCGGCATGTCTGGCTATGTTAGGTGCATAATATCTGTGATTTAAATGGTTAATAGATTGTTTTATTGACGATAGAAGACAATGAAGGATCAACCGATCGGACTTTTTGACTCCGGGGTGGGAGGTCTCACCGTGGCACACGCAATCAGCTCCATACTTCCGGGAGAACAGCTTCTATATTATGGTGATACGGCCCATCTGCCCTACGGCGACAAGTCGAAGGAAACCATCATAAGGTATTCTATCCGTATTGCCGATTTCCTCCTTGACCATGGTTGCAAGGTAATACTGATCGCCTGTAATTCAGCTTCTGCCAATGCTTACAGGGAGGTGAAGAAACATGTGGGGAAGAGGGCCGCAGTGCTGAATGTTGTAGATCCTGTAATTGAACATGTGGCATCGACGCCCGGAATTAAGGAGGTTGGGGTTATCGGTACACGGGCCACGATCGATTCTAACAGTTATCAGGACGGGATACTGAAGAGGAATCCCGGGCTGAAGGTGAGCTCCCTTGCCACACCTCTATTGGTTCCTATGATCGAGGAGGGTTTTGTATTTGACGATATCTCCAATGCAATTGTTCGTTCTTACCTGTCGCGGTCCGAGCTTACTGATATCGACACGCTGATCCTTGGATGCACACATTACCCGATAATCCGCAACCAGATCAGCCGTTTCTACAATTTTGAGGTGAACGTGATTGACAGCGCACGTATCGTTGCAGAATTCCTGCGGAAATACCTGGAGGAACACAACCTGCTTGGCAATTCGCGATCCGCAGGGAATATCTACTTTGTTTCGGACCATACGCCATCCTTTGAAACAGTCGCCAGTATGTTTTTTAGCGAAAAGATCAAACTCCGAAAGGAGTATATCTGGTAGCGGGATTAGCCTGCATTTGGCAAAAAACCTACACCTAAGAAGGTCGGCACAATTCGCATCGGGGCAGCGCTTTTTGCAGCAGGAATTTTTTATATTGAAGGCGGCTTAAAACCGGAAAGCAGAAATTAACCTTATCGGGTGTGTAATCCTGAACGGGAGGAGATGAGCCAGAGTCCGATAAAGGTGTAAAGTCCATTCATGATCAGAAACTCAAACCCCATTTCATAGCTTTTAAAAATCCATTCGAGGATGAGCCTGTCGATGTAGGCAGCAACCGGCGCCAACAGCGCCACAACCGGCACCCAGCGGTCGAGCAGGTCAAGCTTTGTAAAGAGTCCGAAGGCATACAGCCCAAGCAGCGGACCGTAGGTGAAACCTGCGACCGTGAATATCGCGGAGATCACACTTTCATTGTTGATAGCTTCGAAGATAAAGATCACCACGGCAAGCAGCATCGATATGCCGATATGTACGATCTTGCGCGACCGCATAATTTCGCTATCACTTTTCCCCCTGTTGTCGAGGATGTCAACTGTAAATGATGTGGTTAGCGCCGTAAGGGCGGAGTCGGCACTCGAGTATGCGGCCGCGATCAGGCCTACAACAAATGTAACGCCAATCACCTGTGGAAGCATACTCCCCGTTGCAAGCATGGGAAACAGGTCATCCGACTTCTCTGGCAGGGGGATGCCCGCGCTGGCCGCAAAGGTCGCCAGGAGGACCCCCAGTGAAAGAAACAACAGGTTTACCGGCACGAGGGAGATACTCATCCACCAGACATTCTTCTGCGCGTCCCTGATGTTCCTGCAACTCAGGTTTTTCTGCATCATGTCCTGGTCGAGACCGGTCATGGTAATGGTGATGAACATCCCGGCAAAAAAATGCTGAACGAAATGGTTACCTGCTTCCCAACTGTCGAACTCGAAGATCTTTCCGTAATCGCTTTGTGCTACTGTGCGAACCATCCCCTTCAGGTCGAGTCCCATTGAGTCCGACAGGTAAATCATGGTAAGTGCCACAGCTGCCAGCATACTGAAGGTTTGCAGGGTGTCGGTCCAGATAATGGTTTTTATCCCTCCTTTACGCGTGTAGAGCCAAATCAGGAGTATTGTAACAATCACGGTGAAGTGAAAGGGGATGTTCCAGTGGTCGAATACGGAAATTTGTAAAACCCTTGCCACGAGGTAGAGCCTGAAGGAAGCTCCTATCACACGGGAAAGCAGGAAGAAGGAAGCACCCGTTTTGTAACTGATCCGTCCGAACCGCCCCTCCAGGTAGGTGTAAATGCTGGTCAGCTCCAGCCTGTAATAGAGCGGCAACAGCAGGTGAGCGATAACGGCGTAACCCGCGAGGTAGCCCAGTACCATCTGCATATAGGTCATCTGACTTGTCAGTACCCATCCCGGGACAGAGATAAATGTGACACCTGACAGAGATGCGCCGATCATCCCGAATGCGACGATGTACCAGGGGGAACGCCTGTTGCCCAGGAAAAATGCTGCATTGTCTGCCCGGCGACCTGTGATCCAGGAGATTATCAGCAGTAATAAAAAATATAATGCGATAATAAAGACGATCAGTTGCGGACTCATTGTTTCACCGATTGTATGAGGGATAAAATTGGTTAAATTCGGTTAAAAGACAAAAATATAGCTGCAATTGCAGAAGATGATTGTAAATTTGTCGTATTATCAGATTTTAACATGCATCAGAATTACTCATCAAAACTATTGGAGGAGGCAGTTGAAGAGTTTGCCTCATTACCGGGGATTGGAAAAAAGACGGCGCTGAGGCTCGTTCTTTTTCTGCTGAAGCAGGACGACCGGACCGTTGAGCGGTTTGGAAACACCATCCTGCGTATAAAGAAGGAGATCATGCACTGCAGGATTTGCCACAATATTTCGGATACCGAGGTCTGTCGGATCTGTGGCGATACCTACAGGGACCATGAAACGGTATGCGTGGTAGAAAATATCAGGGATGTGATGTCGATTGAGAATACCCAGCAGTACTCAGGGATTTACCATGTACTTGGAGGAATTATTTCACCCATCGATGGGATCGGTCCGGCCGATTTGAAGATAGACTCCCTGGTGGAAAAGGCGGCCAGCAAAAGCATTAAAGAGGTGATCCTTGCCCTTAGTACCACGATGGAGGGGGATACCACAAACTTCTATATTTACAAGAAACTTCGGGATACACCTGCTACTGTATCAATACTCGCCAGGGGAGTCTCAATTGGCGATGACCTGGAATATACCGATGAGATAACCCTTGGCAGATCCATCGTAAACCGTGTAAAGTTTGAGGATACTTTTATTCTGTAAATAAGCTGTATCGCAGACATGGCAGTTTATACAGTTATTGCACCCCCGGGGTGACTGGTCCTTTGGCTATTGTTGGAGCTAATGCTCCTTTTCTGCATCCACTGCAAATATTTCGGAAATCAACCCGGAATACTTTTCTGTGATCACCCTGCGCTTTAGTTTTAGAGTCGGAGATACCTCCCCAGTCTGTGGAGTCCACGAGTCGGGTACCAGTTTGAACCGTTTTACACGTTCGACCTGACCAAGCTGCTCATTAAACCGGTTCACCTCCTGCTGGATCGCATCCTGTACCCGCCTGTCGGCAATCATTTCACTGTTATTGTCAAAACTGAATCCTTGTTCTTCCGCCCATTTATTGATATAGGCAAAGTTCGGAGAGATGATCGCGCTGGCAAATTTTTGGTTTTCTCCGATCACCATGAGCATCTCGATAAAGAACGATTCCTTGAATTTATTCTCAATGGCCTGCGGTGCAATATACTTTCCACTTGAGAGTTTAAAGATCTCTTTCTTTCGGTCTGTAATCTTCAGCCATTTGCTGTCGATTAGCTCCCCAATATCTCCGGTATGGAAGTAACCGTCACCATTGATCACCTCGTTGGTCATATCAGGTTCCTTATAATAACCCAACATAACATTCGGACCTTTTACAAGGATTTCGCCATCGTCTGCAATTCTTACATGGACATCCCTGATCACCATCCCGGCACTTCCGATCTTAAACTCCTTGGTGGTCTGGTTTGCGACGGAGATAACAGGTGATGTTTCAGTAAGTCCGTAACCTTCATACACCTCAATGCCGGCAGCCCAGAAGATCTTTACCAGACGAGGCTGAATGGCAGCACCGCCTGTGATGATGGTTGTACACCCTCCCAGGCTGTTTCTCCACTTGGAGAAGATCAGCTTATTGGCGATCTTTAGTTTTATCTTATAGATTACACTGTTTCCATTTTCCGGATCATAGGCATTCCCGAGTTTTACCGCCCAGAAGAAGAGATTCTTTTTAATGCCGGTTAGTTCCCGACCCTTGGCTATGATCTTGTCGTAGACGCTTTCGAGCAACCGTGGCACGGCACTGAAGATTTGCGGATGGATCTCCTGGGCGTCGCGCGCGATGGTGCCTATATTCTCCGCATAATATATACTTACCCCTTTATACTGAAACAGGTAGTTAACCATACGTTCGTAAACATGACTTATCGGCAGGAAGGAGAGTGCCTTATCTGCTGGTCCGTATGACACATGAAAACTACAACTTATTGCATTGGAAACCAGGTTAATGTGAGATAGCATTACCCCTTTCGGCATACCTGTGGTACCCGATGTGTAGAGAATGGTCACCAGCTCTGTCGGTTCGATGGAGGCCTTTACCTTCTCCAACTCCACATTCTGATTCTCAGCGTTCTTCTCTCCGAGCTCAGTGATCTCACTCCAGTGGGTTGCATTTTCCACTTCATTAAAGGTGTATACCTTTATTACACTTTTCACCTTTGCAGAAAGCAGCTTGATCCGCGTGTAAAGTGTCTTGTCAGAAACCACAACCAGGCGAGGGGCTGCATGGTTGAGGATGTATTCGTACTCTTCATCGCTGATGGTTGGGTAGACAGGGACATTCACCATTCCGGCCAGGGCCATACCCATGTCCATAAAATTCCATTCGGGCCTGTTGTTACTGATGGTGACGATCCTGTCGCCTTTCTTCAATCCCATTGCCATTAGTCCGTATGCTACCGAATAGGTGATGTTTACATACTCCAGGGAGGAGTACTTTTTCCAGATGCCATCAATCCTGGTGGCGAGCATATCCTCCTTCTGTCTGTATTTCTGACCTATCTGGTCGAGGATGTCAAATGTCCTGGTAATTTCCATTTTCTTTTATTTTGGGGTCTAAAATAAGACTTCTTTGTCAATTTTTCGAATATCAAATAATTGTTGATGAAAAAACCTGATTGAAAATAATGTAAAATACATTATATCAACAGTATATAAATAAATAAACATTACTATAATTTCGACCGGATTTCAATTTCGATGATTTCTGATTCAGCAGATTTACCATAAGAAGCACAGAAACGATTTCCGGGGGAGGGTTCCGCTTGAAAATTTAACAGTTGCCTGTTCAGAGAAATATCCTTCCCGATCGGGTTTGTAAATTCCAGGGGGTACCCGGGGACTTTTAAGCGAAGAAACCGGCTTTGAAAGGATTATTGGAGATTTCGAATCAGTTCTTCTGCTTTTTTAAGTGCTTCAGGTATTCCTGCAGGGTCCTTGCCACCTGCGGTGGCAAAAAAGGGTTGGCCTCCTCCTCCTCCCCGGATCTCCCTTGCGATGGTTTTTATTATCTCTGCAGCATTGAGACCCTTTTCCTTTATCAGGTTTTCTGAGATCATCACCACCATCAGAGCTTTATTATCCTGCTTGGAAGCCAGTACCAGAAATAGGTTTTCTGATTCGTTTTTTAATTTGAAAGCGGCATCGCGCAGCATATCGGCATCGGCATCGTTCAGTATATCTGCGATGAAATTTATACTTCCGATCTTTTGTACATTTTTTTTCAGTGTGTTCAGGGTGGCCCCGACAGAATTTTGTTTAAACCTGGCTACCTCCCGGCTCAGCTCATTGTGCTCAGACACAAGCTTGCGCACTGCATCAACGAGGTCGGTATGTTTTTCAAGCTGTCCGGCAATGAGATTGATCTTATCGAGCTGACTGTAGATATATTTCTCTGCTTCGACACCAGTAACAGCTTCGATTCTTCTGATTCCTGCGGCGATGGACGATTCTTTTAGAATTTTAAAAAAGCCGAGTTGACCAGTGGCAGCAGCGTGGATTCCACCGCAGAGCTCAATTGAATCCCCGAATTTAATAACACGAACCTGTTCGCCGTATTTCTCCCCGAATAATGATATGGCCCCCATCCTTCGTGCATCATTGATGGGCATTTGCCTGTTTTCGTCAACAGGGATGTTTTCCCTGATCAGGCGGTTAACGGTTTTTTCCACTTCCCGGATCTCTTCATCGGTCAACTTTTGAAAGTGTGCAAAATCGAACCTGAACATCTCGGGTCCGACCATTGATCCTTTCTGTTCCACGTGTTTTCCGAGTATTTTTCGCAATGCAAAGTGTGTAAGGTGAGTGGCGGTATGGTTGCTGGCTGTACGTGTCCGGTCAGACTCGTTGACCCTGGCAGTGAAAACGGCCCCGGGATCATCGGGTAGCCGGTTGGTTATATGGATGATGAGTTCATTTTCTCTTCGCGTATCTTTGATCTCAATCTTTTCGTGATCATTTTCAATTAAACCTTTGTCCCCGATCTGCCCGCCCCCCTCGGGGTAAAAAGGGGTGCGGTCGAATACCAGGTGAAATATTTTTTTATCTTTCATCCTTACCTCCCTGTACCGCGTAATCCTTACCTTTTCGGTGCTTTGATCGTATCCGGTAAATAACTCATAATCATTTTCCTGAAGGATGGTCCAGTCGCTCTTTTCTGTAGCTGCGGCTTTTTTTGATCGCTGCTTTTGCTTGGCCATCTCTCTGTCAAAGCCTTCATGATCCACACCAAGGTTTTGTTCACGCAGGATAAGTGCTGTAAGGTCGACCGGGAAACCATATGTATCATACAATTCGAATGCCTGTCGACCGTCCAGTTTATTCAGTCCCTGATCCAGCATCATCTCTTTCATTTGGTTGAGTCTCCTGATCCCGTTCTCAAGGGTGTTCAGAAAAGACTGTTCTTCTTCCCGGATAACTTTGCTGATAAGGTCCTCCTGGGTTATTAGCTCGGTGAAAGTATCACCAAGTACCTCCGTTATTGCAGGCAGGACCCTGTAAATAAAGGGTTCTGATTGATTGAGATACGTGTATCCGTACCGGATCGCTCTTCGCAGAATCCTTCTGATCACATAGCCGGCCTTAGTATTGGAGGGTAATTGTCCCTCTGCAACCGAGAAGGAGATGGCTCTCAGATGATCGGCAATAACCCGCATGGCAATGTCCGTTTTTTCATTGTCACCGTAGTTGATACCTGTCAGCGATTCGATCCGGTTAATCACGGGACTGAAAATATCGGTATCGTAACTAGATTCTTTCGACTGCAGGGCCATGCAGAGTCTTTCAAATCCCATACCAGTATCCACATGTTTTTCAGGAAGGTTCTTCAGGCTTCCGTCCGATAGCCTGTTGTACTGGATAAAAACCAGGTTCCATATCTCAACAACAAGTGGATGGTCCCTGTTAATAAGCTGTGCTCCCGGTACCTTTTCCCGTTCCTTGCTGTTTCTCAGGTCGACATGTACCTCGGAACAGGGACCGCATGGTCCGGTGGCCCCCATTTCCCAGAAGTTATCCTTCTTTGATCCTTGCAGGATTCGTTCAGCTGGGAGATACTTTTTCCATAAATCTGCCGCCTCAACATCCATGGTAAGCCGGTCACTTTTGTCGCCCTCAAATACTGTTGCATAGATCCTTTCGCTGTCAAGTTTAACTACTTCAGTGAGAAATTCCCATGCCCAGCCGATGGCCTCCTCTTTGAAATAATCGCCGAATGACCAGTTGCCGAGCATTTCGAACATGGTATGGTGATAGGTATCGTGCCCCACCTCTTCAAGGTCGTTATGCTTGCCGGTAACACGCAAGCACTTCTGTGTATCTGCCACCCGCTTTGCCTCCGGTTTCAATGTTCCGAGGAAATAATCCTTGAACTGGTTCATCCCTGCATTTGTAAACATAAGGGTTGGATCGTCCTTCATTACCATTGGCGCAGATGGTACGATCTTATGGCCTTTCTTTTCAAAATAATCCAGGAATGCTTTGCGAATCTCTTTAGAACCCATGTGTGAAAAATATGATCAGATTTTGAAAATTATAACCTTTTTCTGCAAGTTACGTATAATTGCTGCATGGAATTTATACTTGCGGAAAGAGTGTGGCAAAAATAAATTTTTTCGTTTATTATTGTGATTTTTCAAAGCATTTTTTACTTTTAGCCTCAGAATGTTGAGCATGATTGGTCGAAAATACAGAATTAATCCTGAAACACTTCGCTATGAAGAGGTAAAACTGGCCCCAAAAAAACGGCTTTTCCTGGGTTTTTTTATATGTGTTCTGCTGATCGGTATAGCTGTGGGCATGAGGGTTTTATACGACAGTCATGCGAAATCACCCCGGCTTGCATATTATGAACAGATCAATTACAGTCTTCGCCAGGAGTATCAGGCATTGAACGAGGAGCTGGCACATAATGAGCAGCTGCTTTCTGAGTTTAATCGAAAGGATGACCGCCTCTACAGATCGGTTTTTGGTATGGATCCCATTCCGCGCTCAATCAGGGAAGCAGGTACTGGTGGTGCAGTGATGCATACTGCGCTCCAGTCGATCTCCGATCCGGATATGGTCATTGAGGTTTTTGAAAAGGTTGATAAGCTGATGATTAAAGCACGCATACAGTCAAGCTCCTTTGATGACCTGGAAGAGGCTGCGATAACCAGCCAACAGGTACTTGCCTCCAAACCGCTGATTAACCCTTTGTCACCAGCCGATCAGTACTGGCTCACCTCCACGTTCGGCTACAGGATTGATCCATTTACAAAGCAGCGCAGGGTTCACAGCGGTATTGACCTTGCCGGACAACATGGCCTGCAGGTTCATGCTACAGGCGACGGAGTTGTAAAACTGATTGAAATAAGTCGCTATGGCTATGGCAATGAGGTTCTGATCGATCACGGGTTTGGCTATACCAGCCGTTATGCGCATCTTCAGGATATCATGGTGAAACATGGCGACACTGTAAGGCGCGGGCAGGTGATCGGTACCCTGGGAAGCAGCGGAAGATCTACCGGACCACACCTGCATTACGAGATAACACAAAATGGTATAGCGCTGAATCCCATGTTTCATTTCTATGAGGATATTACTCCGGAGGAGTATGAAATACTAAAGAAACGGGCCACTTCTGAATAACTTTTTTATCCCAAACAACTTTTTTTCTTATTTTCACCAAAAAATTCTTAGTTGGTGAATTCACAGTATCGATTTAATCCTGAAGACCTCAATTTTGACAAGCTCGACAACAGTTTTTCAGCACGTGTCTGGCGCGTTATTGCATATATTTTTGCCGCCCTGTTTACCGCTTTAATACTGAATGTCCTTTATCTCGTTCTGTTTGACAGTCCGAACGAGCGCATGGTACGCGCTGAAAACGAGGAACTGAGAAGGCAATACCAGGTATTGCAGGACAGGAAGACTATGATCGATACAGTATTCAACGAAATCAAGCAGACCGATGAAAATATTTTCAGACTAATCTTTGAAACAGAACCTGCAATATCCGATATTGAGGAATCCGGCTTTATTCCGTATCATCATCTGAAGGAATTTTCCGACAGGCAACTTGTAATGTTTAGTGCCTTCAGACTCGATTCGCTGCTAAAGAAAACCAGACATGAGAAACTCGACTATGATATATTGAGGATAAAAAGTGAGGATAAGTCTGAGATGCTAAAGTATATTCCTGCGATTCAACCTGTTGAAAATAATGATCTTACCCGTACAGCTTCAGGTTACGGGTACCGGATGCATCCGATCTATAAGATCATTAAGTTTCACCAGGGAATGGATTACACCGCACCAATTGGAACTCCGGTATACGCTACCGGCGATGGCACCATTGAGCAAATTGTCAGGTCCAGACGGGGATCGGGAAACAGGATTGTGATCAGCCATGGTTATGGCTTAAAGACCGTCTATGCCCATCTTCATGACATTGATGTACGGCAGGGAGGGGCAGTGAGAAGGGGAGATATTATCGGAACCGTAGGTAGCTCTGGTCTTTCGGCCGGACCACACCTGCACTACGAGGTACTGTTCAATGGAGAACCGGTTAACCCGGTAAACTTTTTCTTCCTTGAGCTGAATCCAGAGGAATATCACAGGATGATTATGATTTCAAAAAACTCGGGACAGTCATTTGATTAATAGTTATTTTATTATATTGCATGACAATGGCAAAGTATTACCTTAATCCCGCTACGCTGCAGTTTGAAAAGGTCGTGAACACCCGGAAGGAGCAGTTTCTTGGATTCCTAAGATTCACTGCTCTGGTGGTGATTCTACTGGTTACTATATCTATGATCAGTGAGGATGTAGTACAGAGTCCCAAGTATAAGAAGCTTCTCGCTGAAAGGGAGCAGATTTCATATGAGTTGAAGTTGCTCAACTGGAGCATGATCAATTACGAGGATTTATTGGAAAGAATTGCCCACAACGACGATCATCTCTACAGGGTATTCTTTGAAGTTGATCCGGTTCCATCGACCAAGAGAGAGGCAGGGACGGGAGGTTCCATGTTATACAGGGATCTTTTAAACAAGCCTGAATCTGAACTATTGATTGCTGCCTATACTAAATTCGACAGAATCTCCCGCCAGCTCGTTATACAATCCAGATCATTTGATGAGGTGATAGAATTTGCCCGGACCAAAGAGCAGCGAATGGCAGCAAAGCCATCCATACAACCGGTCAGCATCGCTGACCTGAAGCGGTTCGGTTCCGCATTTGGCATGCGCATGCACCCGATTTTAAATGAATACAGGCACCACGACGGGATTGACCTCACAGCTCCCGCAGGAACGAAGATATATGCAACAGCCGACGGAGTTGTTGAGCAGGCACAATATACAACCGGGGGATATGGAAGAAAAATTCTTGTTAATCACGGATTTGGTTATAAAACACTTTACGGCCATTGCCAGAAGGTTCTCGTATCGGCAGGACAGCAGGTAAAACGAGGCGAGGTAATCGGTTTGGTTGGCAACACCGGACTCTCCGTCAGGCCCCACTTACATTACGAGGTTTGGGTTAATGACAGGCCGGTCGATCCGTTCAACTATTATGCAAACGATCTCTCTCCCGGGGAGTACGACAAAATGATCAGCCTGCTATCAACAGTCGATCCTTCGTTTGACATTAACTGATTATGTGGAAATTCTTCCGGTGGTTCATCCCTGCTTTACTGATCATTTTCAATGGATGTTTTGTTTCAAGGCAATCCCAATCCCCGGCTGCACGGACTGTTCCTATTGCTGAACCGGTGCAAAGTTCCCCTGATACGCTCGGGCCTCCTTCAGAAAAAACTATAATCAGGGATACAATCTTTTCCCCGGATACAGTTCCTCTGCAAGACCCGCCCCCTTTGACCGATACGATCTCTCCTTCAGACACCGTTTTTTCTTCCGACTCTATTCCGGCTGAAAGTCAGGCTATCCTGCCTGTTGATGAAATCGGGCAGGCTCCTGTCGCTTCTGATGATACAATCTGCATTATAGGTACCGGAGATATCATGCCGGGCACCGATTATCCCGATCCCGGATACCTTCCTCCCGATAATGATTGTAGGCGGCTTTTTGCTCCCGTTGCGGATCTGCTCAGGTCGGCCGATGTTACCTTTGGTAACCTCGAGGGAGTTTTCTGTTCAAGCGGTGGCACCCCGAAAAACTGCCGCGATCCGAAGTTTTGCTATGTTTTCAGAATGCCCGACGAGTACCTCGGATGCATTCTCGATGCCGGGGTTAATCTGCTCGGGGTTGCCAATAACCATGTAAATGATTTTGGTACCGGGGGAAGGCAAAGCACGGCCCGGCTGCTCGACAGCGCCGGTGTAGCCTGGGCCGGGTTTATTGATAAACCCTCGGTAACATTTGAAGGAAATGGTGTGAAATATGGATTTGCAGCTTTTGCTCCACATATCGGAACTGCTGATATGAAAGATTATGAACGTGCAGCAGAAATTGTCCGGGGACTCGACTCCATTTGCGACATTGTGATCGTCTCATTTCATGGAGGGGCAGAGGGGCGCGACTACCAGCATGTTCCCTGTACCGATGAAATTTACCTGGGGTACAACAGAGGGAACGTCTGTAAATTTGCACATGCAGTGGTCGATGCAGGAGCCGATGTGGTATTCGGCCACGGTCCGCATGTAACCAGGGCAATGGAGCTCTATAACAGTCGCCTGATATGCTACAGCCTTGGCAATTTCTGCACCTATGCACGGTTCAACCTCAGCGGCCCAAATGGGTATGCACCCATGGTAAAAGTATTTACTAACCGGAAGGGTGAGTTTATCGGAGGAAAGGTGATCCCCATCCACCAGACCGGAAGCGGCGGACCGCGTGTCGATGCCGGAAAAACCGCTGTGAAGCTGCTGAGGGAGCTGTCTGCTGCCGATTTCCCCGGTAATGACCTGATTATCTCTGAGGACGGAACACTTACAATCGGTTGCCGTTGATTGCGACAGTATCATGAAACCCGCTCCTGCTTTACAGATGTTCACGAATCTTCTGAAACCGGACTTTTAAAGAATAAATATGAGAGTAAATTGATAATTCGTTGATTTCGTTAGTATTTTTTTTTAATTTGGATTATTTATTTTGCTAATACCCAATTATCATGCCTTATAAGGAGCAGAAAGTTGAGAAGCTTTACTATACTATAGGTGAAGTTGCATCAATGTTTCATGTAAACACGTCCCTGATTCGCTATTGGGAAAAGGAGTTTGACATCATTAAACCCAAGAAGAATAAGAAGGGAAACCGCCTTTTTACCCAACAGGATATTGACAGTTTCCATATCATCTATCACCTTGTTAAAGAAAGGGGAATGACTCTAAAGGGGGCTATGAAGAAGATGAAGGAGAACAAAGATGAAGAAGAACATAACTTTGAGATCATTAAATCACTGGAGCAGATTAAGATAATGCTACTGGAGGTAAAAGAGACACTGTAGGGACAGAAAGCCACACTTTACAGGACCACTTATCATTGGATATTGATCTTTGGCTTCGCCGAGCTAAAGGCTCAACCGGGCAAAGTCAAAATGACATGGACCGAAATCGCACTGGCAATGAGTCCGGTGAAACCGGTAATCAGTCCGGCAGTGAAAGGCTCACTGATGAGGGCTCGCTGAACACCACTAAAAAATTCATAATGTGTGAAGCAACAAGTACCAGGAGCTTATAAGGAATTAGTAACATATTTAAAATAAACAGCTTAAATATAGATTGATAGAGATGAGGCTAAATGAGATAACAGCTTCGCTGGAAAGGTTGGCGCCGTTATTGTACCAGGAGTCATATGATAACGCAGGCCTGCAGGTTGGAAATCCTTCGATGGAAATAACAGGT
This sequence comes from uncultured Bacteroidaceae bacterium, assembly GCA_964539395.1. GTDB lineage: Bacteria > Bacteroidota > Bacteroidia > Bacteroidales > M55B112. Next base: position 9,860 of record CAZIIU010000016.1, on the reverse strand, counting down.
GTCCTGGTTACGATTGATGTGACAGAGGAGGTACTGGATGAAGCAATTGAAAAGGGGTTAAATCTGGTAGTATCCCACCATCCGCTCATTTTTGGGGGACTAAGTTCATTAACAGGAAAGACAATGGTGGAGAGGGCTGTAATGAAAGCCATCCGACATGATATTGCAGTTTATACTGCCCACACAAATATTGATGTGGTACGGCAGGGAGTGAACGGAAAGATATGCGAAGTTATCGGTCTGAAGAATTGCAGAATCCTGGAACCGGTCGCAGGTCGATTAAAGAAACTTGTTGTTTTTGTGCCTGAAGCGCATGCCGAAAAGGTGCGCCAGGCACTCTTTGACGGAGGAGCAGGTATGATCGGAAATTACGACAGCTGCAGTTACAACCTGGAAGGCACCGGCAGTTTCAGGGGGGGCGAGGCGACAAACCCCTTCGCCGGGGAGAAAGGAAAACTGCATTTTGAACGGGAGATTCGAATTGAGACAATCTTCCCCGACCATGAGAAAGGGAGGGTAATCAGTGCCATGCTTGCAGCCCACCCCTATGAGGAGGTTGCTTACGATATTTACCCGCTTGAGAATAAATACCAGGAAGTCGGAATGGGAATGATCGGCGAGCTCAATGAAAAAATCGGGGAGAGGGAGTTCCTGTCACTTTTAAAGAAGAAGTTCGGAACAGGGATAATCAGGCACTCCGGGCTGCTTGGAAAACAAATTAAAAGGGTTGCGGTTTGCGGGGGTGCGGGGAGCAATCTTTTACGAAAAGCAATAGCGGAGAGGGCAGATGTATTTGTAAGCAGCGATTTTAAGTACCATCAGTTCTTTGAGGCTGAGAAAAAGATTGTTGTTGCAGATATCGGGCATTTTGAGAGTGAACAGTATACACGGGAGTTGTTTTATGACATACTTAATAAAAATTTCCCTAAATTTGCAGTCCATTTATCAGATGTAATTACAAATCCAATAAAATATCTTTAGTGAATGGCTAATACAAAGAGAGATACAGGAACAGTAGAAATGACTGTAGCTGAGAAGTTACGTGCACTTTACGAACTGCAGCAGGTAGCGACATCCATTGATAAGATCAGGATCCTCCGGGGAGAACTTCCGCTGGAAGTACAGGATCTGGAGGATGAGATCGCCGGTCTGGAAACCAGGGTTTCCAAATACCAGGATGATATTGCATCGCTGGAGAAATCGATCGCGGGAAAGAAGCAGGAGATCGTCAATGCAGAGGCTTTGACCAAGAAGTATATGGAGCAGCAGGACAATGTCAGGAACAACAGGGAATATGATTCATTGTCGAAGGAGATCGAATTCCAGACTCTGGAAATGGAGTTGTGTGAAAAGCGGATTAAAGAATTTGAGGCCCAGATCGCTGAAAAGACAGAGATTATTAACGAGTCGACAATCCTGCTGAATGAAAGAAAGAGTGATCTCGACACGAAGAAAAAGGAGCTTGAAGGCATCGTTTCCGAGACTCAAAAGGAGGAGGATCAACTGGAATTGCGGGAAGAAAATATCAAATCCATTCTCGATGAAAGGTTGCAGACCGCATACCATAAGATCAGGAGCAATGCCAGGAACGGACTGGCGGTTGTTCCGGTGGAGAGGGATTCCTGTGGTGGATGTTATAACAAGATCCCGCCTCAACGTCAGCTTGATATTGCTTCGCGAAAGAAGATTATCGTTTGTGAGTATTGCGGCAGGATCCTTGTAGATGACCAGATCACCGAGGTCGAGGTACCAAAATAATCAGCCTTGTGTTAGGGGCTTAATGCTTTTTAATCGCCCCAAATATGAAATCTATTCAATTTGAAGATTAGAAGGTTCAATTTCGGGGATCCCCTGCAGATTTTTTCGTGTATCCTGTAGAAAGAGCTGCATCGTTTTTGCATCCTCAGCATTGATACCCAAATCGTTGTATCGCATCGTATCAACTGCAGCCGGAACCAGGCAAAAGTCTGTTCCCTTTATAGTTTTTCGCTTATGGACCCAAACAGGGGTGTATCCGTAACTGGTCACCGTTGTAGAATCTCTCTTTTGCAGCGTCATCTGAAAGAGTATTCCTCCATCGGTATACCGGTTACGCTGGTTGCTGATCATATTTCCCAAAGAGTAAACCACCAACTTCCCTTCCAGTTCCCTGATGGGTTGTACGACGTGTGGATGGGAGCCAATGATTGCATCGGTACCGTTGTGAAAAAGAAAGCGGGCCAGTTGTTGCTGGGCACTGCTTTCCATGAGTTGATACTCCGTTCCCCAATGCATAAGCGCGATGGTGAAATCGGGTTCTGCCGTGGCAGCTTTCTGCAGATCCTGAAGGATGATGGCGGTGTCGATCATGTTCACTATATTGGGTGGAGCGACCCCGATTCCGTTGGTGCTGTAAGTATAATTCAACAGTGCCAGTCTCACACCATTTTTCTCTACAATCAGTGGGTAGCGAACCCTCCTTTCCAGATCGTCCTTAAACACTCCGCTGCGTACAAGTCCGAGTGAATCAAGTACACACAGCGTTCGTTCCAATCCTTCCTTTCCGCGGTCGACCGCGTGATTGTTGGCCTGCACGAGGATATCAAATCCGGCGGTCCTGATCGCTTCAGCCAATGCATCCGGACTTGAAAACTGCGGATATCCTTTGTAGGGCGGTCCGGCCAGGGTTACCTCCAGGTTGCCGACCGCGATATCGGCTGCAGTAACCATAGGTGCAATATAACGGAAGCAGGAGGTATAGTCGAATACACCGTTGCCCATGCGCCTTGCAGACTCAATCTGCGTGTCGTGTCCCATAATATCACCTGCAAACAGCAGGGTAAGTTGCCTGGTCTGCTGTGCTGAAGCAGGAAGGATGGAAAAGAGCAGGAACAATACAGCGAGTCTGTTTCTGCTGAACCTATTTAATGAACAGGTGAAAGATGAGAATCTCACCCGGTTGAAATCCTCAGTCAGGTATCTTTGGCCTTCAGCATTGGAGGAGGAACCTCTTAAAAAAGAAAACCAATGATAACAGGGATTTAGAGGAGTACAGCTGTCCACGGCGAACCTGAATCCGGTAAGAAGCTGCAAGAATAATTCAGACAACCAAGTGTATCTGCCGTTTCTCGAAATGATATGCTCTGTTTTTATCTTCACGGACCAGCGAATAGTTTCTGAATTAAACTCACACCCTTGGTTTAGATCTCTTTCGGTATCTGCGAACAGTGATTTTCTCCGGTCAACTGAACTATTACCTGGCACTTAAATTCCTTTTTTACCATCTCCCGCCGGCACCGCCACCGCCGAAAGATCCACCCCCGCCGCCGGTAAAACCTCCGAAACCGCCTCCGAAGCTGCCGCTGCCGGAGGAGAAGTTACCAAAGCTGCCGCTGCTGCGCGATCCGGATAGCATGCCGAGAGCAATCCAGAGTGGAAGGCTGCTACCCCTTCTGCCGCCTGCACCATAGGCTCTGCGTCGCGCTCCCCCGATAAAAGCAGAGAGCATGATGAGAAGGAAAATGATGCCGCCAATTGCAGAGCCGGCATCCGATCCGGCGGTTTTCTCCCTGTACTGGTCGGGAGTGAATTTCCCCTCCAGCAATGAGATAATCACATCGGTGGCACCGTCGATCCCCCGGTAATAATCGCCCTCGCGGAATGCGGGGATTACCTCTTTTTCCACGATACGTTTAGCGATGGCATCGGGGATATACTCCTCGAGTCCGTATCCGGTGGAGATGAATACTTCGCGAATATCCATATCCATGAGGATGATCAGTCCATTGTCCTTGCCGCGCTGACCGACACCCCAGAGCTCACCGATCATCGGAGCGAGTGTGGAGGCCGGGTAGCCGTTATTATCGTTGATGGTGATTATGAATATCTGGGTGGAGTGGTTGTACTGGAACTGGTTCAGCTTATTGCTTAACTGCTGAGTTTCAGCATTGCTGAATACGGAGGCATAGTCGTTTACCCAGCCGGATGGTTCGGGAGGCAATGGAAGATCCTGCGCCGGAAGGCCGGATAGACCCGTGAGCAGAAGAGCTGTGAGCAGATGTTTTATTTTGTGCATCGTTCGAAATTGGTATAATGGTTATTTTCCGAAAGAGATCTCGTCAGACAGTTCGTTGATATCATCTGGCTGGTAAGGGAAATGTTGCTTCAGCTGGTTGCCGGCCATCCGGATTCCCTTTGCCAATCCGTCGGCGAACCTGTTTTCTGTAAAATAGTTCAACATCTCTTCCCTGATATTCTCCCAGAAATCGTCGGGCGTAACAGCGTTGATGCCTGCATCACCGATTATGGCGAACTGGCGATCCTTTACGGCGATATAGAAGAGCACCCCGTTTCGCAGTTCTGTCTTCTGCATTTTCAGTTTGTCGAACCACGCAGCCGCACAGTCGAGCACATCCCCTCTGCAGCGGTTGTCAATATGCAGCCTGATTTCGCCCGAAGTGTTCAGCTCCGCACTGGCAATTGCCTCCTTTAATAGTGACTTCTCCTCTTTCGTGAAAAAATTTACAGCCCTCATAGTTTTAAAAGATTACCTCCGGTGCCGTCTCTGCGCCCTCTGCAGACTCGAAATAACCCCTCCTCTCCATACCGGCCATATTGGCAACGAAGTTTTTTGGGATCCGGCGGATTGTTGCGTTGAAATCCTTCGCGGCCTCATTGAATTTCCTTCGCTCCACGGAAATTCGGTTTTCCGTTCCTTCCAGTTGTGCCTGCAGTTCAAGAAAATTCTGGTTTGCCTTAAGCTCCGGGTAACGTTCAATGGTGACCAGTAGTCTGGAGAGTGCCGAGCTCAATTCGCCCTGAACGGCTTCGAACTGTGCAACTGCCGCAGGTGTAAGATTCGACGGATCGATTGATACGCTGGTGGCCTTTGCACGAGCCTCGATCACCTGAGTCAGCGTCTCCTGCTCAAAGTCGGCATACCCTTTTACAGTCGACACCAGGTTAGGGATCAGGTCGGCCCGCCGTTGGTAGGCGGTTTCCACATTCGCCCACTGGGCATCTACACCCTCCTCCTTGGTGACCAGTCCGTTATAAAGACTTATACTCCAAAGAACCATTACCACCAGCACGGCGATTATGATCAACAGATTTTTATTCTTTTTCATTTCTCTCTTTGTATTTTTTTTAATACAATCAAAATTAGTAAACTTTTTTTCGTTTACACAGTTTGCAACCAGGTAACGGTAAAAAATCGGTGAACTGCAGACAGCGGACAAACAGGAAAGCAAACCAAACCGATACAGACTTGTTAAGACAATATGGAGCATCCAGTCGTTTTTTTCGATGATTATTGCGTGTTATGCAGCAGGTCGGTTCGGTTTATTTACCAGAACGATCCCGGGGGCAGATTCCGTTTTGCATCATTTGATTCAAAGGCATTCAGAAGGATCGCCGGAAAGTTGCCTGAGTCAGTTGAAGTGAGCCCCGGCGAAGTAACAGAAGAGCCTAAGGGTTCGGTGGTTCTCTACAGGCGTGGCAGGGTGTATCTCCGGTCCGGTGCTGCACTGCGGATCGCCATGTTGTTGCGGTTCCCGATACCCCTGCTGGCTGCCGGGTTTGCTCTTCCGCCGTTCATCAGGGACCGGATTTACGATTTTATCGCAAGGAGACGATACCACTGGTTTGGGAGGCGGGAAACCTGCTTTTTACCTGATGAAGGACTCCGTGACAGATTTCTGGAATAGTATATATCCGATCCCGCTTCCTGCGCTTCCCTCCTGTTTCCCCGTGCTGAATTCACGATGATGTAACCTGAGCGATATTTATTAAATTTACAGGATGGTGGGTAGCCTATCAGCCGGGGATGAGACGAACCGGTTCAACAACTAATTGAATGCATGATGATTGAGTAAAGCTGACCCCCGGATTCTTATCCGATTCAAAATACCGATCAATATGGAGCAAACTTCATTTCACAAAGAGATTCTGGAGGGCATACCTGACTCTCTTCCAGGGCATCCTCCATTCGATGATGCGATCAGTCATGCCCCGATCCGTCGACAGGTACTTGGCACTGAAGAGAAGAAGCTGGCTGTGAGAAATGCACTTCGGTATTTTCCGCGTCACCTCCATGCGCAGCTTGCCCCCGAATTTGCAGCAGAATTGGTGAAGTATGGAAGGATCTATATGTACAGATACCGCCCCACCTATGAGATTCATGCCCGGAGCATCCAGGAATTTCCACACCGCTCTTTGCATGCCGCTGCGATTATGCTGATGCTTTCCAACAACCTGGATAAGGCGGTAGCCCAGCACCCTGATGAGCTGATCACCTATGGCGGAAACGGTGCGGTTTTTCAAAACTGGGCACAATACAGGTTAACAATGAAGTACCTGGCGACGATGACCGATGAGCAGACCCTGATCCTGAACTCCGGTCACCCGCTCGGTCTGTTCCCCTCGCACAGGGAGGCCCCGAGGGTGGTGGTGACCAACGGAATGGTAATTCCCAATTACTCGTCACCCGATGATTATGAACGGATGAACGCACTGGGGGTGACACAGTACGGACAGATGACCGCCGGATCGTTCATGTATATAGGTCCGCAGGGGATCGTGCACGGAACCACGATCACTGTGCTGAACGCGGGAAGAATGATTGGTAAGACAGCTTTGCCGGATCATAATGCACCAGGGGAAGGCGGTAAACCGGCTGACAGGCGTTTTGGTGAAGAGCGACCGGAACCTCAGGATTCAGGGAAAGCCGGTGATGATGAGAAGCTGGCAGAGAATAACCATAAGTTTACCCTGAAGGAGCGAAAAGGGGTTACGGATTTGAAAGGAAAGGTATTCGTTTCCTCCGGATTGGGTGGTATGTCTGGTGCTCAACCCAAGGCAACTGTGATCGCCGGAGGTATTTGCGTGATTGCTGAAATTAATCCTCATGCCATCGAAAAGAGATACGCACAGGGATGGGTTGATGAGGTGTATGACATGATCGGTGAAGTGATTGCACGGATGGAGCAGGCCCGGAAAAACGGTGAAGCAGTTTCGATCGCCTACCATGGCAACATCGTCGATCTGTGGGAAGCATTTGCCGAACAGCAGATACAAGTGGATTTTGGCTCCGACCAGACTTCCCTTCATAACCCTTACGCCGGAGGATATTACCCTGCCGGACTTACCTTCACAGAGTCGAACCGCATGATGCATAAGGAGCCGGAGCAGTTCAAGCTGGCGGTAAGGGCCTCGTTGCGCCGGCATGTGGCTGCAGTAAACCGAATGGCCGACAGAGGCATGTTTTTCTGGGACTATGGGAATGCCTTCCTGCTGGAGGCGGGCAGGGCTGGGGCCGATGTATTCGATGACAATGGTGACTTTCGATACAGTTCCTATGTGCAGGCAATCATGGGACCAAAATTTTTCGATTATGGATTCGGACCATTCAGGTGGGTCTGTACATCTTCCGATCCCGGGGAGCTGGCGCTTACTGACAAAATTGCTGAGGAGGTGATGGAGAGGATCGCACGGTCGGCCCCCCCGGATATTCGGCAGCAGATGGAGGACAATATTCACTGGATTCGTGAAGCCGGAAAAAATAACCTTGTAGTGGGATCGCAGGCAAGGATCCTCTATGCCGACAGCAACGGTCGGATCGGTATCGCACTTGCGTTCAACAAAGCGATCAGGGATGGCAGGATAAAGGCGCCGGTGGTGCTGGGACGTGATCACCACGACGTTTCGGGTACAGATTCACCCTACCGGGAGACATCAAACATATACGATGGATCGCAGTTTACAGCAGACATGGCGGTACAGAACGTGATCGGCGACGCCTTCCGGGGGGCCACCTGGGTATCGATCCACAACGGTGGTGGAGTGGGATGGGGCGAGGTGATCAATGGTGGGTTCGGGATGGTACTCGATGGCAGTAAAGAGGCCGACAAGCGGATCAGGCAGATGCTGCATTGGGATGTTAACAACGGGATCGCACGGCGCAGCTGGTGCAGGAACAGGGAGGCGATGACAGCCATTGAGAGAGAGATGAAACAATCGCCCGGACTGGTGGTTACCCTGCCTGTGATAGCCGATGATTCATTGATCGGGGGCCTGTTTGATCAGGATATGTAACAACCTGCAGACTGTCATCAGGCGGGCTGTGTTCCACGATACGGCACTAAAATATTTCACGCAGCCTGACGGGAAAGGACCGGGGTTTTTGTCTTCCCGCTGCCTCTAAAAGGTTTAGTAATTACAATAATCTTGTATCTTATCAGGCAATACGTTTTTTTATTAACCTTTTGAATATAACATTTCATATGGTTTACTGAGGGTCCTTTCAAATTCGGGAAGGGTTATGTTCCGGGAGAAACGCGCATGTTCTTTTCCTTCCAGATAGACATCAATCGTCGGGCTGGTGAAAACCCTGTGCTGACCAGAGATCTCCGGGTTTTTTTCTATATCGATGTAAAATAGATATACTCCCGGGAAACGGTTGTTCAGCAATTCTGCCATCTTTGGTTTTAATACCTTACAAACATTGCACAATTCAGAAAAGTAGTATATCACAACCATCGGATGGGTTCGGATAACAGATTCCAGTTCTACGAGTGAAAGAATTTTATTCATAATTCTGATAACAGCACCAAAGCATTGTTGTTTGCCTGGCTAGAAATCTCCATCATCCAGCATTACAAGTGTACAACCCTCAACCACTTCGATCCCTCTGTTTCGCAGCTTCTCCATGTAGGGTTCATCGACTGTGCCCGGATTGAATATTACCCTTTTGGGCTGAAGTGAAATGATGTAATCGTGATACTCCTGTTGCCGTTCCGGACCGATGTAGAGTGCAATGGTATGGACGCCCTGGATCTCCGGCATCCCTCGTTGTATGAACTTGTCGTAAATGACACCGGGACGAAAACCTACAGCAACAGCATCATGTCCGTAACGCAGGAGGCTCTTCACTGCCTTGAAAGAGTACCTCGCAGGATTGGGGCTTGCTCCCAGGACTACGGTTTTTTTTGATTGTGACACCATTCTTTTTTCAAGCTGCTGTTTTCCTTTCAATTCTCTGTTTAGCCAGTCAATCGCCGGCTATCAAAGATAGTGCTATTTTTTTTGTTACTACAGTCCTGTCAAAGTTAGCGTTAATTAAAATCTGTCGGTGCCAGGGTTTAGTGCAGGCTAGTGCAGGTGTTAGTGCAGGTGTTAGTGCAGGCTAGTGCAGGCTAGTGCAGGTGTTAGTGCAGGCTAGTGCAGGTGATTATCCCCAACTTTGTACCATCCCCTGCAGTTATTTCCAAATCATTGCCACGGCATATGCCGTTACCCCATCTTCTGAACCGGTGAAACCCAGTCCCTCCTCCGTTGTTGCCTTAACTGACACTCCTTCCCGGTCAATGCCCATGGCAAAGGATAGTGCCGAGCGCATATCTTCTATGTAGGGCTGTATCATTGGTTTTTGAAGACAGACTGTGGCATCGATATTGCCGATGGAATATCCCTTTTCTGCAAGCAGGCTGATTACCTTTTCAAGCAGAAGCAGGCTGTTGATCCCCTTATACGAATCATCGTTAACGGGAAAATGTCTGCCTATATCGCCCAATGCTGCAGCACCTAGCAGAGCGTCGCAGATAGCGTGGATAAGCACATCAGCATCGGAGTGTCCGTCAGCACCTTTGGAATGGGGTATATGGATCCCTCCAAGTCGAAAAGGGATGCCTTTTTTGAGCCTGTGTACGTCATATCCGAAACCGATCCGGTGTATCATTTGCTTTAACCCTTTAACCGGTTTTCACTTTGTCCGATGATAATGCTATAACTCACGAGGGGTGTTCGCTGCCGCAAGTTAAAGTTTCAGGCTCTCAAAATCAAACCCGAGGGTAAACCGCAGTGTATTGGCGAGCGGACTGTCCATT
>CAZIIU010000015.1:0-72429 GCA_964539395.1 uncultured Bacteroidaceae bacterium | reverse complement strand
CGATGAGCAGCTGCCTCTGGAGTTGCCATCCCTCGAGAAATTTGAGCCGGGAGAACACGGGGAGTCGCCGCTGGCCAATGCGGGTGAGTGGCTGAACGTGGTGGATGAGAACGGCCGGAAGGGGAGGCGGGAGACCAATACCATGCCGCAGTGGGCCGGATCGTGCTGGTACTATCTCAGGTATATCGATCCGAAGAATGATGAGGAGCCGTTTTCGAAGGTGAAAGAGAATTACTGGATGCCGGTCGACCTGTACATAGGGGGTGCCGAGCATGCGGTGCTGCACCTGCTGTACAGCCGGTTCTGGCACAAGGTGCTGTTCGACCTGGGGCTCGTATCGACCGACGAGCCGTATAAGAAATTATTTAACCAGGGGATGATCCTGGCGTTTGCATACGAGACGAAGACCGGGGCGAAGGTGGCGAGTGACATGGTTGAGGAGCGGGATGGAAAGTATTTTCATACAGAGACAGGTGAGGAGTTGAAGCAGATCGTGGCGAAGATGTCGAAGTCACTCAAAAACGTGGTGAATCCCGACGATGTGGTGAAGGGCTATGGTGCTGATGCGCTGCGGTTATACGAGATGTTTCTCGGCCCGCTCGATGCAACAAAACCCTGGGTGGAGAATGGAGTGAAGGGGGTTTACAACTTTTTGAATAAGGCGTATAAGTTTTTTGCTGATGAGAAGCATTATGTTGACGGGCCTGAGGATGAGGAAATGCTGAAGGAACTTCATCTAACGATTAAGAAGGTGGGCGATGATATTGAGTCGCTCCACTTTAACACGGCGATCTCACAGATGATGATATTCACTAACTTAGCGGTAAGGAAGGGCAAGGTTACGCAGGAGACGGTATTTACATTTGCCCGCTTGCTTTCACCCTTTGCGCCTCACCTGGCAGAGGAGATCTGGTCGGTGGCAGGAGGGCAGGGATCAGTGGCACTGACCGGGTGGCCCGGATATGATCCAAAGCTGTTGGTTGATGATACGGTGGAGTACCCTGTGATGATCAATGGCAAGCTGCGGTTCAGGCTGACAGCTGCAGCCAATACGCCTTCAGCAGAGTTGGAGAAGAGGGCACTGGCGCATGAGACCGCCCTGAAGTGGACCGAAGGAAAGGTGCCGAAGAAGGTGATCGTGGTGCCTGGAAAGATTATTAATGTTGTGGTATAGAATATGTTGCAGCGGTTTATTATATGGGGTGCCATTGCGGTTTTTCTTGTAGTACTGGTTCGGTGGACCGTATGGCCGGATAATTCGTGCGAACTGACGATAACTGCGGTTGAACAACCTGTAGAGGGGATTGGGCAGCCGGTGGAGTATATTTACGGGATCCCGGCAGACTCATTTACAGTTGTAGAAGGTGTTATAGGCAGGAACCAGTTCCTGGGAAACATCCTGCATGATTATGGGGTTTCGAACAGGCAGGTGTATGAGATGTCGCTGCTGCCGAATGAAGAGTTTAATGTGAGGCAGATGAAGGCGGGAAACAGGTATGCAGTTTTCCTTGATAGTGTTGGGGTTAGGTACCTGGTGTATGAGAAGGACAGGGTGAAGTATGCAGTGGTGCATTTTGACGACAGTGTTCATGTGGAGGTATGCGAAAAGCCGGTGGAGGTAAGGACATTGGAGGCTTCCGGCGAGGTTGTGGTCAGTCTTTGGGAGGATCTCAAGGCGCAGCAGTTGAACCCGATGCTGGCTATTGAGCTGAGTGAGATCTACGCATGGTCGATCGATTTTTTTGGGTTGCAACCGGGCGACAGGTACAAGGTGATCTATGATGAGACATTTGTGGATTCCCTCTCTGTCGGGATCACGAAGATCCATGCAGCCTGGTTTTTTCATGCCGACCATGAATTTTGGGCAATCCCGTTTGAACAGGATGGTGTGCTTAGCTTTTTTGATGAGGAGGGGAACAGTTTGCGCAAGGCCTTTTTGAAGGCACCGCTGCGTTTTTCAAGGATCAGTTCCAGATTTTCGAACTCGAGGCTCCATCCGATATTGAAGATCAGGCGGCCGCACCATGGGGTGGATTATGCAGCGCCGGTAGATACCCCTGTGTTGGCCGTAGGTGATGGCCAGGTTACCGCTGCTGCCTATGAGCGAGGCGGCGGGAACTATGTGAAGATTAAGCATAACGGGGTGTATAGTACTTCTTACCTACACCTGAGCCGGTTTGGAAAAGGGATCAGGAAGGGAGTGTGGGTGAAACAGGGTGATGTGATTGGTTATGTGGGGAGTACGGGGCTGTCGACAGGTCCGCACCTGGATTTCAGGTTTTACAGGAATGGTTCTCCGGTTGATCCTTTGAAGGTGGAGGCACCACCGGTTGAGCCGGTAGATGAAGAGAATTTGGCTGATTTTGCATTGGTGAGGAACAGCTTTATGGCTGAACTGAAGGCTGTTCCATAGAATTTGCGGTGAAGCGACATGTACGCCCCGGAATTAAGCGATTTCTGCATCTCAGGTATTGCGAAAAACCGGCGAGAATCAGGTCGCACTGTGTCTGTGTGATGCTCTTCTTCATCAGTTACCGATCACATCTTCAATCACCCGGGGATAATACTCATATTCCAGTTGATGAATTTTTTCAGCGAGTGAATCAGGTGTGTCATTTTCCGCAACCGGACATTTCGCCTGGAAAATAATGTTGCCATCGTCATATTTCTCATTGACATAATGGATCGTTATTCCTGACTCCTTCTCCCCGTTTGCAATAACAGTTTCATGCACCTTCGCTCCGTACATTCCTTTTCCACCATACGCGGGCAACAGGGCCGGATGGATATTTACGATCCTGCCTGGATATGATCTGATCAGTGTTTCCGGTACCAGCCACAGAAAACCTGCCAAAACGATAAAAGTGATCTGGTGATCCTGAAGTTTCCGTAGAACAAGGTCAGAATTGTACAATTCATCCCTGTTAAAAACAAGAATATCTATATCAAGCTTTTTTGCCCGTTGAATCACTTTTGCACCGGGCTTATTACAAAGCAGAAGGCTGACATCAATATCTTCTTTCGGTCGAAAAAACCGGATGATATTTTCTGCATTGGTACCCGAGCCTGAGGCAAATATAGCTATTTTGTTCATATACAGATATATAATTAGTTTTAAGTTTGAGAGCAAAGATAGGTTTTCCAACCATTATTATGCCTTTGGAGAGAAGAAAAATCATCGTTTTTTTTGAAAATAGTCGAAATTTTTTCATTTCTTTGCACTTCTGAAAATAACAATAGTATTAATTTAAATTTTAAGTCATGTCAGACATTGCATCAAGAGTTAAAGCGATCATCGTTGACAAATTGGGTGTTGATGAAAATGAAGTTACTGCAGAAGCCAGCTTCACCAATGATTTGGGAGCCGACTCTCTTGACACTGTAGAGCTTATCATGGAATTTGAGAAAGAATTCAATATGGGAATTCCGGATGATCAGGCTGAAAGTATTTCAACGGTTGGAGAAGCTATTAAGTATATCGAAGAAAACTCAAAGTAATTTTTCGAATTAATTATATTCTGTTATGAGGCGGGTCGTTGTAACCGGCATGGGGGCATTGACCCCTGTCGGCAATAATGTTGAGGATTTTTGGAGAAGCATTGTCGCAGGCGTGAGCGGGTCGGACTTGATTACCCGCTTCGATACAGAATTCTATAAAACCAAGTTTGCCTGTGAGTTGAAGAATTATGATCCGATGGATTACTTCGACCGCAAGGAGGTAAGGAAGCTCGATAAGTATGCCCAGTATGGTATGATAGCGGCTCAGGAGGCATACTCACAATCCGGACTTGCAGACGCAGATATTGATAAGGATCGGGCAGGAATAATCTGGGCTTCGGGTATCGGAGGTATTGAGACCTTCAAGGATGAGATTGAGAATTTCGTAGCCGGCAACCGGATACCGAGGTTCAATCCATTTTTTATCCCCAAAATGATATCTGATATTGCTGCCGGAATAATGTCCATGAAATACGGATTTCGTGGTCCCAACTATGGCACTGTTTCTGCATGTGCATCCTCTACCAATGCAATTATAGATGCATTCAACCTGATCAGACTGGATATGGCCGATCTCTTTATTGCAGGGGGGTCTGAAGCTGCAATCAATGAAGCAGGTTTGGGAGGGTTTAATTCCATGCAGGCGCTTTCCACCAATAACGCAGAGTATAAAACTGCATCGCGCCCCTTTGATGCGAGCCGTGACGGTTTTGTAATGGGTGAAGGTGGAGGCGGACTTATCCTGGAAGAGCTTGAACATGCAAAAAGGCGCGGGGCACCGATCTTCGCTGAGCTTATAGGTGGCGGACTGTCGGCAGATGCGTATCATCTTACAGCTCCGCATCCGGAGGGAGATGGGGCAGTATTGGTTATGAAGAATGCTGTTCGCGATGCAAAAATTGCACCTGAGGAGGTGGATTATATCAATGTTCACGGTACGGCAACCCCACTGGGCGATATCTCTGAAGCCAAAGCAATTGTAAGGGTATTTGGCGAACATGCCTACTCCCTTAATATCAGCTCTACGAAATCGATGACCGGTCACCTGTTGGGTGCCGCCGGCGCTGTGGAGGCATTGGTTGTGATCCTGGCGATCAGGAATGGGATCGTACCACCAACAATTAATCTAAAAGTCCTGGATCCTATGATAGATTCCAGGCTTAACCTAACACCCAATACTGCTCAGAAAAGGGAAGTAGTGGTTGGGATAAGCAATACCTTTGGATTCGGCGGGCACAATACCTCGGCGGTGTTTAGAAAATTTCAGGAGTAAATGTTTCGTGGGGTATTCACTTTTCTAAAATGCCAGTTTGGGAAAGACCGAGCTTTTTATCGGAACTTAATCGGTGTCCTGGGGTTTTTACCCGGAAGGCTCTCTTTGTATAAGATCGCGTTTACCCACCGGTCGGTCTCCATTCAAATGAAGGATGGTACTCCATCGAATAATGAAAGACTGGAATACCTGGGGGATGCGTTGCTTAGTGCGGTCGTTGCCGAGTTTGTTTATCACCATTATAACCGAACCACAGAGGGCTACATGACCAAGTTGCGTTCCCGCATTGTAAAGCGGAAACACCTGAATGCAATTGCCATTGAGATGGGTATACCCCGACTTTTATCATGCCATCCGCAAACGATAAGAGCTTCAAAACACCTTTACGGAAATGCACTTGAGGCTCTTGTCGGGGCAATATACCTTGACCGTGGTTATCGGGCTGTTAGCAGATTTTTTCGTAACAGGTTGATAGGAAAGTATATTGACCTGAAAAGCCTGGTTGAGAAAGATTCTGATTATAAGAGTCAGCTAATCGAATGGGCCCAGAAGACCAAGCAGGTAATGTTGTTCAATACTCGTGAGGAATATGATACACCTGGTAAAGTTCCCACTTTTCATTCAACAGTAAGAATTGACCAGGTTGAATTTGGAAAGGGAACAGGCGATTCAAAAAAGGAGGCCGAGCAGCAGGCTGCAAAAAACACTTTAAAAAGTATTCCGGGGAGAATTGCTGCCTTTAACCCATAGCACCTGGTAAATTTCTTTTGTATTTCACAATTCAGGTCCCGGCAAGCGATCACAAAATCATTGGTTTTTTATAAGTTTGTATTACAATTGCCTGATGTGAGAAATTGTAGATATGGGTTCAAAAAAGCATAAACTGGCGGCTGCCATTGATGAAGATTACTGTCTGTTCGGCATTGCCTCCGACGAACCTGATTATAAGCTCTGCTGGTTGATCAATCAGCAGGCCGATATCTCATTTGCCCGGACAGATGATATAGTACTTTATAATAGCAGGCTTGGGGAAGAGCAGGAAGCCTCACAGTTTATCTATGTTGATGAAAATAAAATGGTTACATATCGCCTGATTAAAAACAGGCTTACCTCGGCTCATTTTCTTTCCGACCTTAAAAACATTGATTATATCTTGCATTGCCAGGGTGATATTGTGGCAGAGGAAATCAATACCTTTTTTAAGAAAATTTCTAAAACACCGGGTATCAGGTTCTGTGTACCGGTTGACCTGAAGAAAATCAGGGAGCGTGACCGGTTACAGCTCTGGTAGAGCAGGAGTACTGAGGGATAAAATAAGTTGAGCCCGGATTCTACGGAGGGGAAACCTGTGCATGGGAACAGGTGGAAAAGGCATCATTTTAATTGAACAGCATCAAAATAAAAGAGGTTGCCTGCGAGTTGCCTGCAACCTCTTTAACGCACCCTAAACCTAAACCTAAAACCTGAATTATTAAATGTTTGCTTTAAAAGCTTATTTTTTTCATGCTCCTGTAAAAAAAACGAGCCGACTTTATACATTGCAAATATATAGCAGAAAAGAGTTAGCAACACTTAACAGATGTTAAAGATTGTTAACCAGTTTAATAAGGTTTTGAAAGTAGCCCTATCTTTGTTTTATGAGCAAACGCATATTATGGATATTGACTGTATCCCTTAGCCTGACGCTGCTGGGTTTGATCTTTATCCAGGGAAGCTGGATCAGAAGTGCTGCTGAGCTGAAGGATACACAATTCCGGCAGCTGGTTAATAATACTCTGACCGAAGTTTCCAGACAGCTTGAACAGGTTTATACCTCCAAAAGATTGAATGCCATTATTGAAGAGGGGCTTTCGTCTGAACAGGCCACCGGGATTCCTGATCCAGACATGCAGGATCCGGATGTGGTCCTGAATGATGAAGATTATATCGTTCACGAAAGTCTTGCTGAGATTATTGGAGACTCAGCAATTGTTATTACCCAAAATAACGGAGAGATATCGGATACAATCAATATCAGCGACTACAAAGATGCAGAAAGCAGAAGGAAGCTCGCAGAGGCACTGAAGCAGCAGCAGGTGATGATGGCAACTATTATGAAAAAGCTGTTGCTGGAGAATATCTCTTTTGAAAAGCGTATAGAGCAACAACAATTGGAGAAGGTCCTTTCAAGGTACCTTATCGACCGTGGCATCAATCTCGATTACGAATACACGGTACTTAAGGATAACAGCAGGGAGATATACGCTTCAGAAGGTTTCACACGGGATACGGATAACTATTATTTCAGAACCCTGTTGCTTCATGATGATATTCTTCAGGAGGAGATCTACCTCTATCTCTATTTCCCGGATCAGAAGGAACTGGTAAAAAGCTCCCTCGGTTTCCTTGTTTTTTCTACACTGGTTTTAACGATTTTAATGATACTGCTGTTTACTTTTGCACTGTATGTAATATTCAGGCAGAAGAAACTATCGGATATCAAGAACGATTTTGTAAATAATATGACACATGAGTTAAAGACACCGATTTCAACCATCAGTCTTGCATCCCAGATGCTGAACGATGAAAGCATTTCTCCGGAAAGAAAGAATTCAGGTCATATTTCCAGGATCATTCAAGCTGAAAGCAAGAGACTGGGATACCAGGTTGAGCGGGTATTGCAAATGGCTGTGCTCGATCAGGGTCACCTGGTTTTAAAGAAGAAGGAGGTGTCCATGAATGAGATCATCCATACAGTATTACAGAATTTTAAACTTCAGGTGGAGAATCAGAATGGAAAGATTGAGTTAATTGATGAATCGACCAGTGATCTTGTATATGGCGATAAGGTGCACCTGGTAAATTTGGTTACAAATCTCCTGGATAATGCAGTTAAATACAGCAGCGGCACACCTGAAATCACTGTACATTTAAGTAATTCTGAAAATTATTTCCGTTTTAGTGTAAGGGACAGGGGGATTGGGATCAGTAAGGATAATCAGAAAAAGGTGTTTGACCGTTTTTACCGGGTCTCAACAGGAAATGTTCATGATGTAAAAGGTTTCGGGTTGGGGTTAAGTTATGTAAAGCTGATCGTGGAGCAGCACGGTGGAACCATCTCTCTTTCAAGCGAACTGAACAGGGGAACAAAATTTAGTATTCAACTTCCGTTAAAAAACGAAATGAAAAATCATGAATGAGATAAAAACACGTGTGCTGTTGGCAGAGGATGATGAAAACCTGGGCTCTTTGCTCCAGGAGTATCTCCAGGCCAAGAATTTTGAGACCGATTGGGTTACAAACGGTGACAAGGCGTTTCGTTATTTTGAGCAGTATCACTATGATCTGTGTGTTTTCGATGTAATGATGCCGGTCAAAGACGGCTTTTCTCTCGCCACAGATGTGCGGGTTATGAACAGTAAGATTCCCATCATTTTTTTAACGGCAAAAACTATGAAGGATGATGTCCTGGAAGGCTTCAGTCGGGGTGCAGATGATTACATCACAAAACCCTTCAGCATGGAAGAGCTCCTTTTCAGAATTGAGGCTATTTTAAGGCGAACAAAAGGTAAGAAGGGTGAGGAGAAGCAGGTGTATGAGATTGGCAAATTTGTTTTCGATGTGAAGAAACAGGAGTTGTCGGCCGGAGGAAAAGTTCAGAAGCTAACTACTAAGGAGTCTGATCTTCTGAAACTATTATGTAATAACATGAATGAAGTGCTGGAACGTAATTTTGCCCTGAAAGCAATTTGGTTTGATGATAATTACTTTAACGCCCGGAGTATGGATGTGTATATAACCAAGCTTCGCAAATACCTGAAGGAGAATCCGCGCGTTCAGATCATCAATGTACACGGCAAAGGTTATAAACTGGTTGTTGATGAAGAATAGGAAAAGGATTCACAGCCGAAGTGACAAAACTGACAGGGTATTCAGAAATGCGATGCTGGGTGCAGGGGTGGTAACTGCACTTTTATTTATCATCTCGCTGGTTGCAATGATCGAATTTCCTGAAGCATTCAAGCTGATAGCCTGGGGGATGATGGGTTTTGCTGTTTTATTTTTCCTGCTAAGGACAGTTTATCATTTCAGAATCACTTTTAAGGTTAGCGAGGGTAGAAAAAATGATACACGGAAAGAAGCATCAGGTCCGGTTCGATAAAAACTTACATCCTGTTGCAATGAAGGGGGTTAAAAAAAGCCACCCGTAAATGAATGAGTGGCTTTCCTGGTTGGTTTGAGGAGAGGCTTTAACGTCCCTGCTCCCCGTGATCTTTTCGTGCAGAGTAATTTATAATTAGAGCCTTAGCCTGTCTGAGTGCCTGCTTCACATCATCTACCTTGCCCATGGGAATATCCTGGTCGATCCTCAGCGACATTACCATTCTGTTTTTATCTACTTCGGGAAGTTTTTCCCGCTCAAACAGCACAAAGTCCTGCACCGATTCAGTAGGAATCCCTTCTTCGTTAATAAGCTTGTCGTTAAGCTGTATAATCGGTTCGGATCCGTACATTGCCTGCAGGTGCCTTGCCGGACGACCAATATAGATATAACTTACAAGTTTTTTCTGCTCAAGCTTTTTCACTTCAGAGACTTCTGTAGGTTTAATCTGTACCAATACCTCTGTTTCCCTCATCGTAGTTGATACCATAAAGAAGAACAGCAGCATGAAAATGATATCGGGCAGAGAAGCTGTATTGATCCTCTGTGCACCGGTTCCTTTTTTTCTTTTAAATTTAGACATTACCTTGGCCCTCCTATATTTTCTATACTTTTAGGTTCTGCCTCTGAAATATTCATTTTATAAACTTTCCTGATCGCTTCAGCAATCTCTTTTTCCTCCGGAATGTTCATATTCAGATTATTAAAGTCCTTATCAAAGTAAAGTTTACTGAAATCCTGCCGCAGCTGATTCACTGCAGCTACCAGTTCGTTCTGCACGAGCAGGTATTTTTTATATGTTGTAGACCTGTCGTTCTGAAGAGAGATAACACCTTTGGATACCCTTCCTCTCCAAACGCCATCTGACGGGAGCAACGGGGAAGATCCGGGAGGAAATTGTATTTCAGCCTCTTCCTTTTCGGGCAGATTCGGATCGTTGGTTGGATTCAGGAAGAATTCCATTGTGATATCCTTTAACTCATCGATCCTGGTACCAAATTCGTTTCTGACCATTAACTGGTCGTTCCTGTTGATAAGTACTACCAGGACATTTCTTTTTTTCACCTGAACCTCCTGCTCCTGTTCATCCTCCGGGATAGGTGGAAGCAGTCGTGTAAGTCCGGTATCAACATCCATTGTAGTGGCAACCAGGAAGAAGATCAGCAACAGGAAGGCAATATCGGCCATTGATCCTGCATTAACCTCTTGTAATTCTCTTTTTGCCATTGGGTTTCCAATTTAAAGGGGATTCCGGTGGTTTCAAATACCGGGATCCCCTGAAATATTATTTGAATATACTAACAACTTCAAAGTAGAGTATAGAAAGAATTGCTATACCGAAAATGATATAGGTTGAAAACAACCCTGTTCCGATCCATTTCAGCGCAACCGGATTGGTATTATCCGTACCTGTGTATCCGAGAATCTGAATTGGTGTGTCTGATGCGAAGACAAAGTATGATACCAGCAGCAGTACAGCAGCAGCTCCGACAACCATGAGCATTCTTAAGATTGCCCTGACATCGGTTACAATTGTTACCAGGGGAAACAAGATGGCTGCAATGGCAGCAATGGCAAGCAGAATATAGGCCCAGCCAAGTGCATAATCTGTCCGCTTATAAACCATAATTTCCCAGTTACTCAGGTGATCTTTCAGGTCGACCTCTTCCGGTGTTATCTCTTTAAGCGGCATCTCCTCTTCAACAGATGCAATCATGGCAGCACTGTCTTCTTCAGCGATAACCGCTTCATCAGTTTCAGCTGCTTCCAGACTGTCAACCATCATGGTGTCAACCTCTGCTGCGACTCCGGGTTCAGGCTGATCTGGCAGGGCACCTTCAGTGAGAAGCTGTTCCACACGTGCCTCCAGTTCGATGATATCAACTGTTCTTGGACTGATATAAAAGAACAGGATGACTATCACCGAGATTGTAGCAACCACAATTAATGTGATCGATGATATTTTAGAATAAGACATAGTCTGTTATTTTTTAAGATTGTGCTTTACCAACATATCAACCAGGGAGATGGAAGCGTCTTCCATACGATTTACGATCGAATCAACCTTGGATATCAAGTAGTTATAGAAAAATTGCAGGATGATTGCAACAATCAGACCTGTAACTGTAGTGATAAGTGCAACCTTGATACCACCAGCCACAACCGTTGGAGAGACATCGCCCTGCTCCTGGATCTTGTCAAATGCCTGGATCATACCGATTACAGTACCCATAAACCCAAGCATCGGTGCAACTGCAATAAACAGTGAAATCCATGAAAGATTCTTCTCCAGGAGTCCCATTTGAACACTACCATAGGAGACAACTGATTTTTCGACTACATCAATCCCCTGGTCGGCCCTGTCGAGTCCCTGATAAAAAATACTTGCCACCGGACCACGGTTATTACGGCACACATCTTTTGCTGCTTCTATGCCTCCTTCTTCAAGCGCAGCTTCTACTGCAACAAGCAGTTTTTCTGTATTCGTTGATGCAAGACTCAGGTAGATGATCCTTTCAAATGCGAGTGCCAGACCGAAAATAAGGGTCATCAGAACCGCGCCCATAAAGCTGGCACCACCCTCAATGAATTTTGTTTTCAGGTTGGTGTGCAAGACACTCAATGCACCTTCTTCCTTATCCGGAGCAGTTGACTGCTCTGTAGCAGGGGCTTCAGCCTGAACAACTTCTTCAGCTACCTGTGAAGTGTCATCAGCGGCAGAGGTCTCTGTTGCCGGATCTTCCTGTGCAAATACGGACGCTCCCATTATAAGCATTCCGAAAACTGCTATTAGCGCAAATAGTTTTTTCATTGTTGTTAATGTTTGTTAAACTTTCTGATTATTAAACGTTTTAATTGATTTTATCGCGGAGAGAGAGGGATTCGAACCCTCGGTACCCTTTTGAGGTACACACGCTTTCCAGGCGTGCCAGTTCAGCCACTCCTGCACCTCTCCAGTCAATATTTGGGTTCGCACCCTTTCAGTCGGTTATATATAAGAACATTTATGCAATTCTATCGTTCCAATCCGGTTCGCTCCAAAGCTATAGCTGCTGTCTCCAAAAAACCACCCACGGATATGGTAAGAACTTGCGACTTGCTAATTTACTGAATTGTAAATAGAATCGCGGCGCAAATTACAAAAAAAAAATATAAATATTCTTAGTGAACAGTTATTTCTCCCTTAAGAGATTTATTTAAAAGCATTTTAATCTCTTCGGAGCTGAGTTCCTGTGCGAGGAGGATCATCAATTTGGTGGTTGCAGCTTCTGTGGTAATATCGTAACCGCTGATAACACCGGCCTCCAGGAGTGTCTGACTGGTGTGATAGCGGCCGAGTTCGACACTGCCCCGGCTGCATTGCGTTACGTCGAGCATAATGATATCTCTCTCCGTTGCCCTGCGGATTCTTTTCATAAACCACTCCTCCGACGGTGCGTTTCCTGCTCCGTATGTTTCCAGGATGACCGCCTTCAGGGATTCGATTCCGAGAATAGAGTCCATATATTTCCTGTTGATTCCAGGAAACAGTTTGATGATGGTAATCTGGTCGCAGAACTTTCTGTGAACCACAAGTGGTTCGGTTCTCTCCGTGTAGATAATGAATTCACGGTTGAACACCAATTCAACACCTGCTTTGGCCAGGTAGGGGTAGTTGGCAGACTGGAATGCATTGAAGTGTTCGGCATTGACTTTGGTAGTGCGGTTACCACGGTATAATTTGCTTTCAAAATAGATGCATACTTCAGGTACCACAGGTCTCCCGTTTTCGAGGGATGCTGCTATCTCTACAGCAGTGATCAGGTTTTCCTTTCCATCGGTGCGCAATGTTCCGATAGGGAGTTGGGCACCTGTGAATATTACGGGTTTTGAGAGGTTTTCAAGCATAAAACTCAGTGCCGATGCTGAGTATGCCATCGTGTCGGTCCCGTGGAGTACAACAAAACCCAGGTACTTGTCGTAATTTGCTTCTATGATATCGGCAATTTCGATCCAGAATCCGGGATGGATATTGGAAGAATCTACGGGTGATTTGAACTGGATGGTATCGATGGAGAATCCGAATCGCTGCAGTTCAGGTATTTTCTCACTTACATCGGAAAAATCGAATGGTTTCAGAACCCCGTTGTGGGGATCCTTTACCATGCCGATGGTTCCACCGGTGTAGATCAGCAATATTCCATTGTTGTCCGACATTATCGAGGGATCTAAGGTTAAGAAAGTTAGATGCGTTGAGCAGTTATTAAGGTTTTGACATCTTTTACGACCATGGCTTTGCTTTGGTTTACGGCGATCATCTTCAATAAGTTTTACCGGTTCGTTCTGCTAAAAAGAGTTAACGCATTTTTCGTCGTTATGTTGGCCACCTCGTCTATTTCCACCCCCATTATCTCTGCAATTTTTTTCGCTATTTCAAGTACATAGGCGCTTTCATTTCTTTTTCCACGGTGTGGTGAAGGCGCAAGGAAAGGGGAATCCGTTTCGATGAGAAGATTTTCAGGGGGAATTTCCCTGACTATATGGTCCATGTCTGAGTTTTTAAAAGTGGCGATCCCATTGATACCGATATAGAAACCGTAGGAGAGTATCTTTTTTAGCTGGTCCTTGTTTCCTGTGAAGCTGTGAAATACACCTTTTAAATCCGGGGTGTATACCTGGTCCATTACCTCAAAGATCTCATCAAATGACTCCCTGGCATGGATAACTACCGGTAGAGCTCTATCCTTTGCCCAGGTTAACTGTGTAAGAAACGCGATACGCTGTTCATCAAGATAAGTTTGATCCCAATACAGATCGATACCGGTTTCTCCTACAGCAATGTATTTATCATTGTTCAGTTCATTTTCCAGGACGGAGAGTTCATCCATGTAATTCTCCTTCACAGATGTCGGATGCAGCCCGATCATCGGGAAACAGATTCCTTTATACTTTTTGCATAAACGATTCATTTCCTGAACCGTAGTTTGGTCGAGATTGGGTAGAAATATGCGTTTTACGCCGCGACCCACTGCACGGGAGATCACCTCGTCGATGTCATTTCTGAACGCCTTTAAATAGAGGTGCGCATGTGTATCTGTCAACTCATACTGCATTTGGCTACAAAAATAGCGATTCTTTCAGGCGAAAAAACAGGCTGTAAAACAGGTAGGTTTAAGTAAACCGTACATAAAAAAACTGCCTGCGACGATTTGCGCAGGCAGTTAAAAAGTAAAACGGAATAGCAGGGTTACACCACCCCCTGAGCGAGCATTGCATTGGCCACTTTGACAAAACCGCCAATATTGGCACCCTTCACATAATCGACATATCCTCCTTCGGAGCCGAACTTTACACAGGTGGCGTGGATATTCTTCATTATGGTATGAAGCCGTTCATCCACCTCTTCACGGCTCCATGGCAACCGCATGGAGTTTTGTGTCATTTCCAGTCCCGATACTGCTACACCACCGGCATTGGCAGCTTTGCCCGGACCATATAATAACTTGTTGTGCTGGTAGACCTCAATTGCTTCCGGTGTGGATGGCATGTTTGCTCCTTCGCTGATAACCCTGCAGTTATTATTAACAAGTGTTTCTGCATCGGTTTTGTTGATTTCATTTTCCGTAGCGGAGGGGAATGCAACATCGCATGGTACGCTCCAGGGACGCTTGTCCTCATGGTACTCGCATCCGAATTTTTCGGCATATTCGCTGATTCTTCCCCGCCTGATATTCTTCAGATCCATTACCCATGCAAGTTTCTCCTCATCAATCCCATTGGGATCGTAAATAAATCCTGCTGAATCAGAAAGCGTAACAACCCTGCCCCCAAGTTCGGTGACTTTTTGGGTGGTAAATTGTGCCACATTGCCCGATCCGGAGACGGTGACAGTTTTTCCTTCGAGTGAATCATTTTTGGTGGAGAGCATCTCCTGGGCGAAATATACAGCTCCATAGCCGGTAGCCTCCGGTCTGATCAGGCTGCCTCCCCATTCAAGTCCCTTACCGGTGAGCACACCGGTAAATTCATTTCTGATCCGTTTGTACTGACCAAACAGATACCCAATCTCCCGTCCGCCAACACCAATATCGCCTGCAGGGACATCTGTTTCCGGACCTATGTGCCGGCACAGTTCAGTCATGAAGCTCTGACAGAAGCGCATCACCTCATTGTCCGACTTTCCCTTGGGATCGAAGTCAGAACCGCCTTTTCCCCCTCCCATGGGCAGGGTGGTAAGACTGTTCTTAAATACCTGCTCAAACGCCAGGAATTTGAGGATGCTGAGGTTCACGGTTGGGTGAAAACGAAGTCCGCCCTTATACGGACCAATGGCGGAATTCATTTCGATGCGGAAGCCGCGGTTGATCTCAACGTCTCCTTTGTCGTTGATCCAGGGCACCCTGAATATGATGATGCGCTCAGGTTCTGCAATGCGCTCCAGAATTCTTGCATATTTATACTTGGGATTCTCTTCAATAAAGGGGATAAGGGATTCGGC
The DNA here is from genome assembly GCA_964539395.1 of uncultured Bacteroidaceae bacterium. Taxonomy (GTDB): domain Bacteria; phylum Bacteroidota; class Bacteroidia; order Bacteroidales; genus M55B112. The sequence goes on along the minus strand of CAZIIU010000015.1, from coordinate 57,039 downwards.
CACCTCATGAACAGCCTGGTAGAATTCCGGCTGGGCCGGGTTTTTGGCCTTGATTACGGCCATGAATTGTTCGAGTTTTGGATCCATTTTTTACTTAGGGTTTAATTGTTAGAGTTAAGTATCAGTTTATTATTGAGTAAGCAGTGTAATGATGGTAACACATAGGTTTCAAAAAAAAATTTCAAAAATTTAAATACATCGGCAAATATAACTTTTTGAGAATGTTTTTTAACATAATCTGCTCAATTTATATCGATTTCAATTTTGATGGCGATATATGATCATATTATGTAAATTTGAACGGCATTTGAGACGGGTGAATTTGTGTTTTGTGCACCTTAAAGAATCCAATTGATGTTGTCTAAATTACTCTTCATAAGAGTTTGATCGTGCATTAATAATATGAACTGGAAAGAACTTCAAAACGGATCGGATATCAGGGGTGTGGCTCTTGAAGGCATTAAAGGTGAAAATGTGAATCTTACTCCCGACCTGTTGGTACGTTTGGGAAAGTCCTTTATGACCTGGCTCAGGAGCAAGGGGTTTTCTGATATTACCGTTGGCATAGGAATGGATTCCCGCATCAGCGGTGCATCCCTGAAAAGGGCATTCTCAGAAGGAATTACCTTTATGGGAGGTAATGTGCTCGATTGCGGTCTCGCATCTACGCCCGCCATGTTCATGATAACGAAGAGCGATCGCATTAAGGCTTCAGCCGGTGTGATGCTTACAGCAAGTCACCTGCCGTTCAACAGGAACGGTTTAAAATTTTTTACAGCTGAAGGAGGTCTGGATAAGAGGGATATTTCTGAGATACTTGAGATTGCCCGGAGAGGTACTTTTGCAGAATCATCGAAAACAGGGAGTAGCGAAACAACAGATATTATCTCTGAATATGCGGCCTCTTTGGTGGCATACATTCGTGAAGAGGTAAGGAACCAGGAAGAGTATAACAGGCCGTTGAAGGGTGCCAGGATTATTGTGGATGCCGGAAACGGGGCAGGCGGTTTTTTTGCTACAAAGGTGTTGGAACCCCTGGGGGCCAACATTGAAGGAAGCCAATACCTGCAACCGGATGGACGTTTTCCGAACCATGTTCCGAACCCGGAGAGTGAGGAGGCGATGGAATCTATCTGTGGCGCAGTGGTGAGGCATAAAGCCGATCTGGGAATCATCTTCGATACGGATGTTGACCGGGCAGCGGTGGTTGACCGTAATGGAAATCCAGTTAACAGGAACGACCTGATCGCGCTTACTTCTGCCTTAGTGCTGAAGGAGCACCCGGGAAGCATTGTTGTAACCGATTCAATCACCTCTGACGGCTTAACAAAATTCATTGAATCTGATTTGAAGGGGGTTCATCACAGGTTTAAGCGGGGATACAAGAACGTCATTAATGAGGCTATTCGCCTGAACGAAGAAGGTAAGGAGTGCCACCTGGCCATTGAAACTTCAGGTCACGCTGCCCTTAAGGAGAATTTTTTCCTGGATGATGGCGCCTATCTGGTGGCTAAGCTGCTGGTTGAGATGGCGCGTCTCCGTGTACAGGGAGGTGAGCTTACCGGTCTGATCGCCCATCTTGAATCGCCGGCAGAGAGCAGGGAGTTCAGGTTTTCCATAGCAACGGAGAATTTTGTGGAGTACGGTAACCAGGTGATTGCAAAACTTGAACAACTGGCGATATCGCAGGAAGGCTGGAAGGTAGTTAATCCGAATTACGAGGGCATACGGGTAAGATGTGCCAATGAGGATGAAAAGGGCTGGTTCCTGTTGCGTCTTTCATTGCATGATCCGGTGATGCCCTTGAACATCGAATCGGATTTAGTGGGAGGGGTGAACAGGATTGCTGCACGCTTGAAGGAGCTGTTAAAGTTGTTCAGGGAACTGGATATTTCAGGGCTGGATGGTTGAGTATCTAAACGCCTTGGATCCCGGACCGTAGCTGAAATCCGGGATGACAGATAATAGAAGGAATCTATCCTGTAAACTGAACAGATGCCCTGTACAGGTTACCCGGCAATAGGGTGATCCATTTACGCAGTTCCATTATGAGCAGGGTACCGGATAATTTCTGGAGGGGAATCCCGGTGCGGATACTAAGAATCTCCTGTCCGATCCCCGGCTCTTCAATGATCGCCTGAAGGATTAGCCGTTCTTCTTCTGATAGGGGTTCTTCGATAGCTTTTTTGGGCTCTGATGGTATTACCTCCGGTTCCCACCCGAGCTGTTTTTCAATATCGGTTCCACTTTCGATAAGCGCTGCAATGTTGTTCTGAATAAGTAGGTTACAGCCCGATGAATAGGTGTCTCCAACCCTTCCGGGAACTGCAAACACCTCCCGGTTGTAGGAGGCTGCCAGTTCTGCGGTGATCAGAGCTCCTCCTTTTGGTCCCGATTCAATAACCAGCGTTGCTTCTGATATTCCGGCGATGATCCGGTTGCGGCGGATAAAATTGTTTCTCTCCGGCTTTATCGTGGTTGGAAAATCTGACAGGATTCTGCCCTTTTTCATTATTCGTCCGGCAACTTCGGAATGGGAGGCGGGGTAAACCGTATGAAGTCCGTGTGCCAGTACAGCCCAGGTGTCGAGTCCGTATTTCATTGCAAAACGATGCGCCATAATATCTATCCCATATGCCAGTCCGCTCACTATCACCAGGTCGGGATAACCTTCTGACAGTTTTGATATGATCGCTTCACATACTTCCCTTCCGTAATGTGTTGCACTCCGCGTTCCCACAATACTGAGGGTTTTGGAGCGGTTGAACATTGAATTTCCCCTGTAAAAGAGCAGCAGCGGGGCATCTGCACAATTTTTCAGCCGGCGGGGATAGGATTCATCCTGGTACCAGACAGAGGAGATACCTCTTTTCTCCATCTGTTGAATTTCTGTTAGAGCTTCAGCCAGGTAGTTTTTTGCCGATACCTGTGAGGCCAGATAATCCCCTACGCCAGGAATAGTTCGCAGACTGGAGGTTTTCTCGAGAAACACCCCTTCGGGAGATCCGATATATTCAATCAGCTTCCTGGCGGTTATGGCCCCGATTTTCGGGATCATTGTAAGGGCCAGTTGGTATTGTAAGGATTCCGGGTTCATAGCATATTTTGTTCCCCTCTTTAATGTATCGGGAGAGGAAAAAATCGCATGAAAAAAGGAGTTTCGTTAATTATTGTCCGCTGTAGCGCTGCAGTGCATTTTTCAGCTTTCCGATATCCGTTGTGTCCACTGCCGAGAGACTGATTGGTGGGTATTTAGCCTCTTTGTTGCGATAGCTCTGGTAGAGTATCAGCTTCTCCTCCAGTCCGAAAAAGAATTTTACGGTTTCAAATCTGATGAAATGCTGTTTGGGTATTTGTAACGAATTTTTCCGGCTATTGAAAATCCCAACAGGATAGTACCTGAACTCAAGCACATCCCTGGAATCATTGAAGTAGAAGTAGTATGGATTACGCAAAACACCGATTACACTGATCACGATAAAAATGGCAGCAATAATGATAATCAGATGGTATTTGGTAAAGTTTGTTTCCTGATCATCGAAAATGTTCAGGAAGAGCACTCCAACGATCGAAGCGGTAAAAATGATGGTGTACACCATCTTCCGGAGCCATATTCTGTAAATATTTTTCTGATTGTCAATTTTCATGTATGCCGGAGTATTGCAGCAAAGATAAGAATTTTTCCCGGCATACGATCATAGTCTCTGACCTGCCCGTCGCGGTATTCGACCCTGCTGGCGAAACACGGTCGGTACCGGGTATTTCCTGCTGGCGAAACACGGTCGGTACCGGGTATTTCCTGCTGTGATTTCATTGGTGCTTTTTACCATTGGCTCAGTGTTTCAACTAAATCAAAGATCTCTTAGGATAAACAGGGGTCTCTAAGAATTTTCAAGTATCTCTTAGGCTATTCAGGGGTTTCTAAGAATTTTCAAGTATCTCTTAGGATAATCAGGGGCTCTTAGGCTATTCAAGTATCTCTCGTGATAATCAGGAGGGTCTCCTGGAATAATTAATGGTCTCCTGGAATAATTAATGGTCACCCGGGATAAGCCCGGGCAGGATATTCCGTACATGCCGGCTCCGAATTCAGCGTTTGAAGGATAGCACAGCAGCCTGAGAAGGTATTCAGGACTTTTTTTCCCTTCGCCGCTTTTTTTCTTTTTTCAGAAGCATCAGCTCGCGACTGGTCTGTCCTTTCACTGACGTGTTTTCCTCCGCCCTTCGCATGAGGTAAGGCAGCACGAATTTCACCGGTCCGTATGGCACATATTTCGCTACGTTGTATCCTTCCGCCGCCAGGTTAAAGCTGATATGATCGCTCATCCCGTAAAGCTGGGAGAACCAGCAGCGTTTATCATTCCTTTCAATCTTCAGTTCATCCATCAGCTCCGCCATATACCGGCTGCTCTCCTCGTTGTGCGTGCCGTTAAAGACTGCGAAATCATCCAAATGTTCCAGCGTATATTTCAGCGCGAGGTTATAATCACGGTCCGTTGCCGGCTTATCGGGCTGGATCGGGTCTTCATAACCCATCTCTGCTGCCCGTTCCCGCTCTTTTTCCATATAGGCACCGCGCACAAATTTGGCTCCAAGGAAGAACTTACCTTTCCTTGCTTCTGCATGATCTTTTTTCAATCGCTCAAGCCGGTCATGCCGGTACATCTGGTAGGTATTGAAAACGATCGGTTGCTCCATGTTGTACTTTGCCATGTTCTCCATCACCACCCGATCGATGATCTCCTGGTACCACGAATCCTCTGCATCGATCATAATGGGGATTCGGTATCCGTAGGCCCTCTTACACAGTCGGCCCACTCTCTCCCTGAACTTCTCACCCTCCCGCAGGCTCTCTTCATCGGGTTCTTCCGAATTGCTAAGCACTTCAAGTGCGTCACTCTTTGCAAAGGCAGTCGGTTTGAAAACCGTAAACGGAATACTGTCATTTGTAGCTGCATAGTCGATCACCCGCAGCGTCTCCTCCAGTGCCTGTTCGATAACCGCGTCATCTTCCGATCCCTCCACAGAGTAATCGAGGATCGAACAGACCCCGCCTTTCTTGATCTTGTCAATCACCGGCGCACAATCTTCAATTGTCTCCCCACCGCAAAACTGGGCATATACTGTTGGTTTCACGATCCAGTTGATCGGAAACCGTATGGCTGAAGCCACCTTGATCATCGGGTTTGCAATCTTCACGATCCACGGGTAGGAGATCATTTTGTACATAAAAAAGGCCCGCCGGATATCCCTGTCGGACTTAATTGAAAAAGCTGTTTCTGTGTTTTGAAAATCGAGCATAATTGCCACAGGTGTAAAATCGCACGCAATTTAACATGATAAAAGCAGAAGCTAAACAGGTTTTAAAACATTTCCTTCCCACTTTTTATTAATTTTACCGGGGGAACGCCGGTGCGACTGCCGCCACATTTAATTCATAGATTCAAACGAATGATATATAAAATTTCCAGGCCAGTTTCAGTTTTAAATGCATCGTTAAGGTTGCCTGCTTCCAAGAGCATATCCAACCGGTTGTTGATCATCCATGCATTGTCGGGGAATGAAGGGCTTCCCGGGGGGCTCTCCGATTCGGACGACACGGATGTGATGGTAAAGGCACTTTCAGGTTCGGGCCATCATAGTGGTCTCGCAGAGATAAATGCCACTATTTCCGGCGTTAAGATGGGAACAGCAGGTGCTGTTGAAGATGTTTCTTCCGGTTCGAATCGTACATCTCGGGCAACCGGCTCCGGCATAACCGTTCATGATATTAGTCATGCCGGCACCTCCATGCGTTTCCTCACAGCATACTTTAGCACGAGGGAGGGTGAGGTGATCCTTACCGGCTCCAAGCGCATGAAGGAGCGTCCGATCGGTCCGCTCGTCGACGCGCTCAGAGCCCTCGGTGCCGGGATCTCCTACATGGAAAAGGATGGCTTTCCCCCGCTAAAAATCTCCGGCAGCCAACTAAATGGGGGAGAGATCGCAATTGATGGCGCTATCAGCAGTCAGTTCATCAGTGCGCTCCTTATGATTGCACCCACGATGAAGCACGGGCTCCGCCTGGAGCTGCAGGGAGAGATCGTTTCCGCCTCGTATATCCGGATGACCCTGGCGTTGATGCGGGAATGTGGCGTTGAAAGTCTCTGGAGTGGCAACCACATTGCGATCCCCCGTGGGGAATACAGGCATGGGAGGTATCAGGTGGAGGCCGATTGGAGCGCGGTGTCGTATTGGTATGCGATGGCCTTTCTGGAGCGCGGAGGCAGGGTGGAACTTACCGGTCTGAAGAAGGAGAGCTTGCAGGGCGACAGTGCCCTTGTGGGGATATTCGGGAGGTTGGGGATGCAGGCGGTGTTCGACGGGGAGCGGGTTGTTTTGGATAAGGAGCAGGAAAAACCGGCTGAAAGTCCGGCACAGCAGCGGGCAGATAACCCCGGGTCCGGGCAACAGGCTAAGTTACCAGCTGATGCCGGTCAGTTGAACGGGTTGCAATTGAAAGAGATTTTTGAATATGACTTCACTGAATGTCCGGATATCGTGCAGCCGATGGTTGTGTCGCTCTGCCTGAAGGGGATACCTTTCAGATTTTCGGGTACGCAGACACTGAAGATCAAGGAGACCGACAGAATCGTGGCGATGCAGACGGAGATGCGGAAGCTGGGGTATATTCTTGAAGCGGATGAGACTGGTTCCTGGCTTTCGTGGAACAGGAAGGTGTGTACTCCCGATTCTGAACCGGTGATTGCTACCTATCACGATCATCGAATGGCGATGGCCTTTGCCACGGCGGCCCTGGTGCGGGGAGAGATTATTATTGAAGACCCGGAAGTGGTGACCAAATCATACCCCGGTTTCTGGAAGGACCTGGAACGTGCCGGGTTTACTATTTCTTCATAGAGTGTTACCGATGTACATGCCGGAACGAATTTCCGCTTACAGGAAGTTGATTTCGTATATTCACGTTTCGTAATTCTGCGTTTCGTTAAATTGCAAAATGAATTGATATTTTTGTCAGGCCGTAGCAGACGGGTTACCTTTGAGTGCCCGGACTTAAGACCGCAATTATTTCCGTTTTCCACGGAAAAAATCCTTCAACAGCCGGCCGCACTCCTCTTCCAGTACACCGAACCGGATACCTGTTTTCGGATGAAGTACAGGCTGCTCCACGATGTGATAGCCCGCTTTGTCGTCCGATGCTCCGAAAACCAACCGGCCGAGCTGTGCCCACTTGAGGGCCGAAGCGCACATCAGGCATGGCTCGAGTGTTACGTACAACGTGCAGTCGGTAAGGTACTTTGCTCCCAGGAAATTGGCCGCACTGGTGAGGGCGATCATCTCCGCATGGGCGGTTACATCGCCCAACTGCTCTGTCATGTTGTACCCCCTGGCGATCAGGCGCTCACCCGATACGACCACGGCACCTACCGGTACCTCATCGGCCTCAAAAGCTTTCTGTGCCTCCTTAAGTGCCTCGTTCATAAAATATTCGTCAGAGAAGAGCGTATATGCCATTGTACCTCAATAATTCTTTATATTTTCGCAGAGTATTTTGGGCCAATTTACTGAAAAAACCGATAAGCGATGTACAGAACACACACTTGTGGCGACCTGAATATTCAACATGTGGATGAAAAGGTGGTTTTGAGCGGCTGGGTGCAGCGGTCGCGCGACCTGGGAGGTATGACATTTGTTGATCTGCGCGACAGGTACGGGATCACACAGCTGGTGTTTAACATGGAGACTGACGCGGAGCTCTGCCGTGGCGCCAGGAAGCTGGGCCGGGAGTATGTGGTAAGGGCTGAAGGGACCGTGGCCGAGCGGAGCAACAAGAACCCAAAGATGCCGACCGGGGAGATCGAGATCCTGGTGAACACCTTCAGTATATTGAACAGCTCCGAGGTGCCGCCGTTTACCATTGAAACAGCGACCGATGGGGGGGATGAGATGCGAATGAAATTCCGCTACCTCGACCTGCGACGGGAAACGGTACGAAAAAACCTGGAGCTTCGCCACCGTATGTCGATCGAGATCCGGAACTACCTCAGCGGGGAAAAATTCATCGAGGTGGAGACACCGGTGCTGATCAAGTCAACTCCCGAGGGAGCACGCGATTTTGTTGTGCCCTCGCGTATGAACGCCGGTCAGTTCTACGCGCTGCCTCAGTCGCCGCAGACCTTCAAGCAGCTGCTGATGGTGGCCGGGTTCGACCGTTACTTCCAGATCGTTAAGTGCTTCAGGGATGAGGACCTGCGGGCCGACCGGCAGCCGGAGTTCACACAGATCGACTGCGAAATGTCGTTCGTGGAGCGCGACGATGTGCTGGACGCCTTTGAGGGGCTGTCGAACCACCTTTTTAAAGCAATCAAAGGGGTGGAGATCACGGAGAAGTATCCGAAGCTGTCTTATGCCGAGGCGATGAAGCGGTATGGAAATGACAAGCCCGATACACGGTTTGGCATGGAGATTACCGATATAAAAGGGCTGACCGCCGGGAAGGGTTTCCAGGTGTTCGATTCCGCGGGGTATGTAAGCGGCATCTGCGTTGAGGGGTGTGCGGAGTATTCAAGGAAACAGCTTGATGAACTCACCGATTTTGTAAAACGTCCGCAGTTGGGAATGAAAGGACTGGTATATGTGAAGTACAATGATGCGGGGACCTTCAAGTCGTCGGTCGATAAGTTCTTCTCTCCCGGCGACCTGCAGCAGTGGGCCGATGCGATGGGAGCGGTGCCCGGCGACCTGATGCTGATTCTGGCAGGGGAGACGGAACTCACGCGAAAAGCGCTCAGCGAGCTGCGGTTGGAGTTGGGCAGGAGGTTGGAGTTGATGGATCCGGATGTGTACAAACCACTTTGGGTGGTCGATTTTCCGTTACTGGAGTGGGATGAGGAGACCAGGCGGTTTCATGCCATGCACCACCCGTTTACCAGTCCGTATAAAGAGGACCTTGAGCTGTTCAAAAGCGACCCGGGTAAGGTGCGGGCTATCGCTTACGACCTTGTGATCAACGGTGTTGAGATTGGCGGCGGATCGATCAGGATACACAACGAGGAAATGCAGCAGCAGATGTTCGACAACCTCGGTTTTACCAGGGAGGAGGCTGCGAAGCAGTTTGGGTTCCTTATGGGCGCATTCAGGTACGGTGCACCGCCGCACGGCGGGATCGCTTTTGGATTCGACAGGTGGGTAGCTCTGTTTGCCGGACTCGACTCAATCAGGGATACCATCGCATTCCCGAAGAACAATGCCGGTCGTGATGTGATGATCGACACGCCTTCCTCGATTTCCCAGGAGCAGTTGGATGAATTGTTCCTCGAAACAAAGGAGAAGGCAATTAAGGCATCGAAGGAGAGGGAATAGATTTTAAACCACTACCTGAGAGCCTGCCTGTGAGAAGAATACCCATCTATTTATTCCGGACAGGGGGCAGCGGTTTATGAATGTTTCTGCCGAAGGAGCAAGAACAGCCAGTCCATCATCTACTGCCGGGGTTTTATGTATTTGTAGTCACGGGTAGAAATATGATCTGCAGTTAATGCAACGATAAAATAAGCAGGATGGTCTTTTTAAAGAATAAGTTCCATCTAGTAATGTGACGTTGCAACTATTCGTGTTGACTGTGAATAAAGGATTTTTTTTGTGGATAAGTATGTTGTTATGAGTAGGTTTCCGGTTAATGTATCTCTAATTTCGTACCCTGGAAACCGATTTAAAAAAACGGTATTATGTTAAAAGTGGCAAAGGAGGAGGAGAAATTTATAGTATCACTCTTCCATGTAAATAAATTCAATACCCTGTTTTCAGAGCTGATCAGGGAACAGCTAAACGACCTGGTAAGTTTGCCCGGAAGGCATGTGATCTTTAATCTGGCGGGAATCCGTTTTATCGACTCTTCGGGATTCAGCACCCTCAGTATGGCGGCGGAGATATCACAGGCCAAAGGAAGTCATTTCCAGCTTTGTAATGTGGACGATGAGGTAAAAGAGTTGCTTGCCGCGGCGGATATTTATAACAATTTTGAAATTCTCTCTTCATTTGAAGTGCGGGAAAAGTTCGGATTGGAACTGGATGAGTGATCGTTGCGAAATCTCCTTTTTTAATAATCTGTTTCACCCTTCAGCGTTGCGGAGGTGCAATCAGATATTTTTACATGCACGTAATCGCCAGGTCTATGTCCCTCAGCGGGGAAGACCACCACTTTATTCTGACTGGTACGTCCGACGAGTTCCGATTTCGATTTTTTGGATGTGCCTTCCACGAGCACCTCGAATACTTTTCCAATATCTTCCTGTTTGCTTTTGAGCGAAAGCTCGCCCTGGAGGGCAATAATTTCATTAAGCCGCCGGGTTTTTATCTCCTCCGGCACATCATCGCTGTATTTTTTTGCTGCAAGTGTATCGGGCCGTTCGCTGTACCTGAACATATATGCGAAATCGAATCCTGCCCAGCGCATCAGGCTGAGGGTATCACCGTGCTCCTTCTCCGTCTCACCACAGAAACCGGCGATGATATCGGTAGAGATCGTTACTTCCGGCAGGTACTGCCTGATCGCTCTTACTCTGCTTTCATACATCTCCCGGGTGTACCCGCGTTTCATCCGCTTAAGTACGGTAGTACTGCCCGACTGTACCGGAAGGTGAATGTTGCGGCAGAGGTTGGGGTACTTTGCCATGGTTTGCAGCAGTTTATCAGACAGATCCTTCGGGTGCGAAGTGGCAAATCGGAGTCTTAACTGGGGTGAGATCCGGGCCATCTGCTCCAATAGGTCCTCAAATCTTACGGTATTTCCCGGAGCCTCTGGTTGTATTGTTTCCTGTCTTTGCTGCTTATGGGTTCTGTCGCTCCAGGTACCTGTTGTATTGCCACCCTTCGGCTTATCCCATATATACGAATTCACATTCTGACCAAGCAGTGTCACCTCCCTGTACCCGGCATTGAAGAGCTCCCGCACCTCTGATTCGATGGTCCCCGGATCGCGGCTGCGCTCTCTGCCCCGGGTGAAGGGCACCACACAGTATGCACAGAAGTTATCACATCCCCGCATGATCGATACGAACGCCGACACATGGTTTTTGTCGAGCCGTACCGGACTTAGATCGGCATAGGTCTCCTCCATCGACAGCATGGTGTTGATCCCTTTCTGTCCGACCTCCACCTCAGCCAGCAGTGCGGGTAGTTCGCGGTAGGCATCCGGACCCACCACCAGGTCCACCGACCGGTCATCTTCCAGCAGCTGCTCCTTCAGGCGTTCAGCCATGCAACCGATAACCCCGACAACCAGATTACCGTTCAGCTTTTTCTGCCGCCCGAATTCGGCGATCCGCTTGTTCACGCGTTGCTCGGCGTTGTCGCGGATCGAGCAGGTGTTGACCAGCAGCAGGTCGGCCTCCTCCATTTTCTCAGTTACCTCATAATCCTGCTTCTGAAGGATCGCCACCACCACCTCGGAGTCGACCACGTTCATCTGGCAGCCGTAGGTTTCGATATATAGTTTCTTCTTGCACATTGCTATTGAACAGTCAACAGGTTGGGGGTGTAAAATTAGCAAAAATCATTGAGCAGGCCTCATTCTTTAGTAATGTGACCCGATTATCAAACGGTAAATGAACGCATTCGCCGATTATATGGTTCTATTCGCCGATTTGTACTATATTGACTGGCAAAATCCTCTTAATTTTGTACTATAAAATATGTTCAAGAGAATTCTTATCCGGGTTGAAGCCCTGAGCATGAAGACAAACAGAACATTGGAATAATGATTTAAAATATTAATCTAAAACAATATGAAAATGGGAGCTGGTTTATTCTGGGGTGCGTTGTTGCTGGCATTAGGCATTGCACTCATCATCAAAGTAGTATTTAACGTGGATTTTCCTATATTCAAAGTCCTCGTTGGTGTATTCTTTATATTTATCGGGCTCAAGATTCTGTTTGGCAGAGTGCTGATCCCCGAGGGGAAGATCGGTCCGGAGGAGACAATCTTCAGTGAACGTATATACGACAGACCCGAGGATGGCAAGGAATACAGCGTGATCTTCGGAAAGGGTGTGTATGATTTTACCCAGACAGACCTGAGCAAGGGCGATGTACACGTGGAGATTAATACAGTTTTCGGTGGAACGGTAATAAAAGTGAGGGAGGATATGCCGTACAAGATCAAGGCCGATGCCGTCTTCGCGGGGGCAGAGCTGCCAGGCGGGAACACGGCCGTTTTTGGGAGTTCAAAGTACAGTTCGGAGAATTACCGCGCCGATTCTTCGGCGCTGCATATCAAGGTAGGCGTAGTATTCGGCGGTGTTCAGGTGATCAGCCGGTAGTTGCTCAGGCTGCTTTCCGGCAACTTTTCAGTTGACCCGGTAGCCGCTCAGGTTGACTTCCGGCAGCTTTTCAGTTGACCCGGTAGTTGCTTCCCGGTTGGCTATACAGCCTGAGCCCGTCAATACCTGTAGTCCTTCACTGATGTTCCCCTTTCAGCATTCCTCTGGTTGCCTGTTAATAGTTTCTGGGACTGTTTTCAAAATCAAGCTGATTTCCTATTTTTGTAGGGTCCTTTCATGCAACGGAAGCTGGAGAAGGACCTTTACCTGATTTCTGCAATCAAACAAAAACTGAAGGATATGTCGGGACATAGCAAATGGTCGACCATTAAGAGAAAGAAGGGCGCCATCGACGCAAAAAGGGGAAAGATCTTTACAAAACTGATCAAGGAGATTACCATTGCCGCCGAGTTGGGTGGCAGCGACCCAGAAACCAACCCCCGGTTAAGATCGGCCGTTCAGACTGCCAAGGGTATGAACATGCCGAAGGACAATATTCAACGGGCCATCAGCAAGGCGAACAAAGATTCTTCAAGCTTTCAGGAGGTAACATTTGAAGGTTACCTGCCTCATGGTATTGCAGTATTTATAGAGTGCCTCACAGACAATAATAATCGTACGGTAAGCAGTGTTCGCGCAATCTTCAATAAACGCGGGGGATCGCTCGGCACCAATGGTTCGCTCTCTTTCCTGTTCGACAGGAAAGGGGTGATCACTGTGCCGAAAGGAGATATCGATCCCGAAGAGTTTGAGTTGGAGATTATCGACGCCGGGGTGGAAGAGATTGAGTTAAACGACGACACTTTTATGATCACAACCCCGCTCGAGGATTTTCACAACGTGCAGAAAAAGCTGGAGGAGATGGGACTGGAGACTGAGAGTGCAGAATTGCAACGAATCCCTAACGATACAAAGGAGCTTACCCGTGAGGAGTCAATTCAGATCTTAAAGATTGTAGATGAGTTTGAAGATGACGATGATGTGCAGAATGTGTTTCACAATCTTGAGGTATCCGACGAGGTGATGGCAGCAATAGGATAAGGATGTTCCGGATCCGGGTCATTCATTGCATTGTAGCGGAAAGCTTGCCGGCACTGTCGATATGAGAGGAGGCTCAGCAGCGGGTTCAACTGTTTAAGGAGACTGATACGCTTAGCGAGGGCTGTTATCCATTATCCATCGGTAAATCGATCCAGAAAGTAGTTCCCTCTTTCTCATCAGTACTGAATCCTACCTTTCCTCCCAGGTAGTTTTCACCCAGTAGTTTCATACTGAAAGTACCAAGTCCCCTGCCGCGACCCTTCGTTGAGAATGAGCGTTCAAAAATATGTAACTGATTCTCTCTTGCGATGAAGCCAGGGTTGTGGACCCAGAAACGAAGCATTTCATTGTGTATTGTTGCTCCAACTCTGACAACGTCATTCTCAGCAGATGCCTCTACTGCGTTTTTGATCATGTTGGCGAGAACCCTTGATAGAAGGGCGGAGTCGGAGGTAAATACCAGTTCAACAGTATTGTCTGCAATTGACACAGAACAATTCGATCCTTTTTTATCTTTGAAGGGAAGGGAGGTTTCAATGATCAGGTCCAGCGTATGAAGCAGTTCACTATTGGTGGTCAAATCTCCTCTTTCAGCCATTAAGTACTGTTTCTGTTCCCGGATTGAATCGTACAAGGTATTGTATGAGGCCTCCAGGATGTCGATATACAGCGGTTCAATTTCTTCATGTTGTTTTAACAATTCAATTACTCCGTGCAATCCACCGATGGAGTTCATCAGATCATGAAAAAATATCTGCTCGAGTTCAGATTTCCGGATCTCGTGACTGAGATCTTCAAGTGTTATGATATAGTAATAATGATCATCAAACTGAAAGGGAGTTGAGGTGAACCTGAAGATACCGGATGTTGATTTACCGGCCTTGGAACCAAGGACCCGGAATTGTTTTGTTACCGATTTCTTTTCGCTGCGCGACTGCACCATCGACTGCATGGTGCCACAAAGCTCGCATCCCTCTGAAGCACCACATCCACCGGGAGTGGTCGAAGCGTTTACACACTGGAAGAGTTCCCCGGGACGAAGTCTGAACAGGTTCTCAAATTCACCATCGGCAAGTGCATTCAACATCGTCTTGTTGGAATAGATGATTCGCCTGTCACTATCAAGAAATGCAATATAGCTGGGGAGTGCATCGATCAGTTCTATGATAAATTCTTTTGCCCCTTTTTCCGGTATTATGGATTGCAGTAGTTCAATGTCGGATTTTCTCATCATTTTTTGCGTGTAATTTCATGGTTTTGCAGCTATTGATAAACCGGTATTTCTGATTAATCAATAGTGTTAAGAAACTTTATGGTTCATCCGGCTCTGAATATATAATAGTTTTTTTCGCAATACAAGTCGATTTATTAAATCTCATTTTAATTAGTATTACTCTTGTGCCTGATTGATGGCTCACTGTTTTTCCAGTTTGGCAGTGAGTCCGATAATTACAAATTGGGCTCCTACAAGGATCAAGCCCCCCCAACCTGCGGCCAGAGCGAGGGTCATGACCAGGTGATCAGGATTTAACCACGTAAATGTAATAATAACCGGTCCGGCCATGAAGGCCATTATACTTCCTATTAAAGGAAATTTAACCTTTCTGAAGCGTGAAATGGTTAAAATGGTAATAAAACCCCCAAAGGCAGTTATACCGATTTTCAGCAACAGGAGAATCTGTTTGATATTGATCAGGATGGCCACACTTTGCGGATCACCTGTTTGCAAACTGATACCTGCGGTTTCCATGGTGAGTCCGGCCAGTTGGATCTCTCCGAATCCTGCCCTGAAAAAGGAAAAGGCAATTATAAGGAGAAAAAAGGCGTTCAGAATATGCATACCTTTCTGAAAGCGGTGAAACATGAGGAGATAGAAGGGCAGCAGGAGCAGGTTCAAGCTTCCGGCCACGATCCATAAGATGGCACTTACCTTATGTCGCGAAATATTGTCAAGAAGAAAGTCAATATCCTCTTCAAAGGTTGCATTCGGAATGGTGTAGTCGAATTTCAACAGGTAGGCAACAAGCATAGAGATTGCCGACAGGATCATGAATAATCCGGCGATAATTTCAATGTTCCGGCCTAATTTACGTTTAACAGACACAGAGCGAAAATAGTTAATATTTTTATTTAATTTTGAAACCACGATTTTAAGATATGAAATTTACTTTCCTGGTTGTTATCGTACTGTCGTTCAGTACTGCATTAACGGCACAGAGTCGTCGATCGGACGATGCACTCAACAGGCTGATGCAGAAAGAGATGGATGGAAATGTATCTGTGACGCTTGATCCGCTGATAATAGAGAATTACAATAAGCACATGATACAAAACAGCCGCAACAGGGGTGTTACAGGTTACAGGATTCGAATCTTTTCCGATAATGGTATCGGGGCAAAAGATAAGCAGAAACGTGTCATGGCAGACTTTTTATCACAGCATCCCGGGATTTCAATTTATCGAGGCTATGTTGACTCTTATTATAAAATCTATGTGGGTGATTTCAGAACAAGGCGCGACGCATTAAAGGTCCTTGATAAGTTAAAGAGAGATTTCCACGATGCATTTATTGTTGAAGATATTATTGTTATAGGGGAGTGATCCTCATTTTTTTGTTCCAATGAGCGACGAGATTAAGCACAAGTGTGGGATTGCAATGATCAGATTGCTGAAACCCCTTGAATACTATCAACTGAAATATGGATCCTGGAGATACGGGCTGCAAAAGCTTTACCTGCTCATGGAGAAGCAACGAAACAGAGGACAGGATGGAGCCGGGGTGGTAAGCCTGAAGCTGGATGTGGCTCCCGGGAACAAGTATTTCAGCAGGATGCGATCCTCAAAACCCGATGCTATCAATGATATCTTCAAATCGATCTATGGCCAGTTCAAAAAGGCGGAGCGCAAACATTACGATTCGGTAAATGATGCCCAATGGGCGAAGATGAATCTGCCCTTTGTTGGGGAGCTGTATCTCGGGCACCTGCGATATGGAACTTTCGGAGATAACACCAGCGACAACCTGCACCCGGTGATGCGTCAGAACAATTGGAAAACACGAACTCTCGTGATCGCTGGCAATTTTAATCTTACCAATGTAGATGAGCTGTTTGGCCACTTGCTCGATCTGGGACAGTCGCCCAAGGACTTCTCTGATACCGTTACAATGATGGAAAAGGTAGGTCATTTTCTCGACAGGGAGAACCAGACACTATTTGATGAGTTTAAGTCAAAAGGGTATACAAACAGAGACATTTCCGAAATGATTGCAGAAAAAATGAGGCTTGGAAATATCCTTTCGGAGGCATCAAGGAGGTGGGACGGGGGGTATACCATTGCCGGTATGCTCGGTCATGGTGATGCCTTTGTAATGCGCGATCCCTGGGGTATCCGACCTGCATTTTATTATCACGACGATGAGATCGTGATCGCTGCCTCAGAACGACCGGTCATCCAAACAGTTATGGATCTTAAGGTTGACCAGATCCGCGAGATAGAGCCCGGGAAGGCCCTGCTGATCAAAAGGAACGGTACAGTTGTACAGGAACAGGTAAGAGAGCCTTTCGAGAGGAGGTCATGCTCATTTGAGCGGATCTATTTTTCAAGGGGAAGTGACAGGAATATTTACCAGGAGCGTAAAATGCTGGGCAGGCTGCTGGTTCCGGCTATCATGGAGGCTATTGAGGGAGATACAAAGAATACGGTATTCTCCTTCATACCCAATACGGCTGAGTCGGCATTTTACGGGATGGTTAAAGGCGTTGAGGAGTTGATGACCAGTGAGAAGATTGCGGAAATCAGGAAAAACAACGGAAAGCTTGATGATGAGCAGATGGCTGAGATTATCTCGCGCAGGCCACGTGTGGAAAAGGTAGCAATCAAAGACCTGAAACTCAGGACATTCATATCGCAAGATAAGGAAAGAAAGGACCTGGTAAATCATGTATACGATATTACTTATGGTACGATTAAGCGCGGGGTGGACAACCTGGTGATTATTGACGATTCGATCGTTCGCGGCACAACTTTGAGGGAGAGTATTATAAGAATACTCGACCGGCTGGGTCCAAGGCGGATCGTAATAGTCTCTTCGTCTCCACAGATACGGTATCCCGACTGTTACGGCATTGATATGGCAAAACTGAGTGATTTTATTGCTTTCCAGGCAGCCATTGCATTGCTGAAGGACCACGGGAAGACGCATTTGATCAATGAAGTCTACAAGAAATCGGTGGCACAAAAGCATGAGCCGAAAGAAAACATAGTCAACTACGTAAAGGATATCTACAGGCCCTTTACACCGCAGCAGGTTTCTGATAAGATTGCAGAGTTACTTATAACCCCGGGAATCAGGGCGGAGGTGAAGATCGTTTATCAAAGCATAGAGGCGCTCCATGAGGCAATCCCAAATGACCTCGGCGACTGGTATTTTACAGGAGATTATCCCACTCCGGGCGGTAACAAGGTGGTCAATACCTCATTTATAAACTACATCGAAGGAGTGAATAAGCGGGCATACTGACATGGTTGAAACTCCATGAAGTGCCCGACTGATCCTGTAAGCTAGTTAAGCTGGTCCCCGGAATACCATTACGCATTCCTGCTGAACCTGTTGAACAGGTCGTTCAGCCTGGTATTTCTGATGTTGATGTTCCTGATCCTCCTGAGGTGTTTTGGGATATAGTTCGACAGGTGCCGCTCCACTTTACTCTTATAAAGGTCGTTTACAGTGATCATTATCCCGGTCTCCTCCACCTCTCCGAAGCTGTGGTTCATAACGGTACCAAACGATCGCATTGAAGGAGATAAATTCATGTAGGCATTGATCAGGGGTGGGATTGTTTCTCCAAGGGAACGTACCTCTTTTGAAAGGATTTTATAGTCTTCCAGATAATCGGCACCAGTGAATATCTCCTCAAGGGTTTTCGGATCCATCAGTACCCGCAATGGCTCTTTCGGTACCACCAGTTGATCATTGTCGGGAAAGTGCTTGTTGAGAAAATAGAGGATCATATCCCGTGCCTGCTGGTGGTAATGCAGGTACATTGTAACTTTGCCGAAGAAGTATTTTATCTCCGGATGATCAAGAACCAGAGTTCCCAGTCCGTCCCACAGGTTATCGAGTGCGTATAATCCTTTCCTGCGGAGATTGGTCGACTGGTACATCGGTTGCACAAATGAGCGCCCAAGCTCGATCATATTCGGCAGGTAATGCTTTTTAAACTCTTCTGAAAAGTTGAATAATTTTGCTGTTGCGAGCTTTACCTCACCCCCAGCATTGCAGCTGTCTGCGCTACAAATCAGGAACCGGTAACCACCCAGAATCTCCTGCTGGTCAGGATCCCAGACGATAAGCTGCTTGTAACCGTTCGCTACGAAATCGTAATCATCCAGGTCACAATCCTTACCTGTGCCGCCACCTGCAGTTCTAAAAGCAACTTCCCTGAGCCTGCCGACCTCCCGTAACAGATTGGGAGCGTTCTCATGGTTGACAATATACAAGAGATTACCTCCCTTGTTCGTTTTTCGGATAAACTTATCTTCCGTAAGCTCAGCAAGAAGAACCTTCTTTGGAACTGCCGGAATAATTCGCTTCATGTTCATAATAGTCCTGTTTTGTTAGTTGGGGTCAAATTCGGCACTTGGATCCTCAGCGATAGTATAGCAATGTTCTCTCATAAGAGCAGCCCATTCAGCAGGTTTGTGTCGCTTGTCAAACGTATTGTAACTAACACGTTTTCCGATCGTTATACGATAATGTCCGTTTTTATGCTTAAAAGTTTCGCTGGGCAGATAGAACATTTCCAGATTAGCCTTGATGCCCAGGAAGGTACGAATATTGGCCAGGACATAGAAGAAGTTGGAGCACCTGCCGGTGATATGAATCGGTACGACATCCCTTTTATGTTTGACAGCTTTCGTAACAAAGCTCTTCATCCACGCCTCATCCCTGATAACTCCCCGTTTTCTCCTTGAAACAAGTCCTGCAGGGAATGTCATTATATGGTCGTCCGATTCAAATAGCCGCTCGATCCGCCTGACATTCTCCACTGCCTGGGAACCATGCTTGTTGATGGGGATAAAGATCCCGTGCATGTTTTTTATATTCATAAGGATATCGTTTACCAGCACCTTGTATTTCCGGTTGTATCGTTCTCCGATTTCACGGATAAGAAGGACACCATCGAAACCTCCGAGCGGGTGGTTCGAAACAAAAATAAAAGGACCTCCCTGAGGCAGGTTATCCCTGCCTGCCAGGTCGACAGATACATTGAACATATCAATTGCCGCCGAGGCAAATTCAAAATCTTTCTTGTGTCCGTGCAGCCTGAGTATCTCGTTAATTTCATCCAGCACCAGTGCACGGTGCAGGTAACGGTATACAAACCCTGGTATAATACGGGCCATTCGTGGATTTTTTTCACGGAAGATCTCACGTATGTCAATAGGTTTATATTCCTTTTTAAAGGAGTCGTCTGTCATACAGCATTGGTATGTTTCCAATATACAAAAGTATCAAAAAAATACCGGATGAGAAACAGGGCAACAGACACCTTATCAATGCTGACAGCTTATTGATCATGAAAAAAGTTATTAACAAAGTGGGAAAAAGTGGGATAAAATGGTATGAAGTGGGAATTTTTATATATTTTTACTTTTCAATAGGCATATAGCGATGATCACATTTATCGGGGAATATACAGTTAAGATCGACTCCAAGGGGAGGCTCTCCTTTCCGGCAGCTTTCAAGCGGCAGATGAAGAATGATTCAGAGGAGGGTTTTGTGTTGAAGAGGGATGTCTTCGATCAGTGCCTGATCCTTTACCCGATGCGGGAGTGGGAGCGACAAAACACCATAATCAGAGAGCGGACCAATCCCTACAATAAAGAGCATGCAAAATTTCTAAGGATGTTCTATGCCGGAACCGCGGAGGTGACACTCGATACGAACAACAGGATGCTTGTTCCGAAGCGATTGCTCGACTATGCGGGTATTACCGGCGATGTAGTGCTTGCCGGTCAGTCGGGAAAGATCGAATTATGGTCGCCCGAGAGTTATACCGGTGTTAGCATCGCAGACGATGGTTTTGCCTCAATGGCTGAGAGAATTCTTGGTGGAACAACCAGTGAATCAGAATAATATGGCTTATCACAGGCCTGTTTTATTGAATGAGAGTATAGAAGGATTGAATATTAAGCCAAAAGGGACTTACGTGGATCTTACTTATGGCGGTGGTGGACACTCTCGAAGCGTTCTCGAAAAGTTGGGTAAAAAGGGAAGGTTGCTGGCCTTCGACCAGGACCCGCATGCTGGTCAGAATGTATTGGATGATAAACGGTTGGTGTTTATCAGGGCCAATTTCAGGTATCTTCGGAATTTTCTGAGGTACTATGGGGTTCAGCAGGTTGATGGTATTCTTGCCGACCTGGGAATCTCTTCATACCAGATCGACCGGCCTGAGAGAGGGTTTTCATTTAGAAGCGACAGCAGGCTTGATATGCGGATGAACACCTCTTCGAAAAAGACAGCCGTTGAAGTGCTTAACAAAACCTCCGAGGAGGATCTCAACCGCATTTTCAGGGAGTACGGGGAGTTAAAAAATACCGGTCTATTGGTAAAGGCGGTCATCAGCGCCCGTTCCCGGTCACCCATTGAAACTAGCGGGCGGCTGGAAGAGATACTGGGCGACCTGGTGCCACAGCAGAACAGGTCAAAATTCCTTGCCCGCGTGTACCAGGCGATCAGGATTGAAGTAAATGAAGAGATCGATGCACTGCGGGAGATGTTGGTACAGACAAAAGAATATGTCGCTCCGGAGGGCAGATTGGTAATAATCACCTACCATTCGTTGGAGGACAGGCTGGTAAAGAATTATATGCGGTCGGGTAACCTGGAAGGGGTGGTAAAGAAAGATTTTTACGGCCAACCGGAGAAATGCTGGAGGGTGATCAACAAAAAAGTGATCGTACCGACAGAAGGGGAGATCGCTGAGAACAGCAGAGCGAGGAGTGCAAAACTGAGAATTGCCGAGAGGATTTGAGGAAGGTTTTGCAACAGCGACTTAAAACAAGATTTTACGATCCATAACGATACTGATAAGATAAACAGGTGCAGCGGGACAGAAATAATATTGAATTTGATGAGGTACGCGGGGAGAAACAGCAGCAATTCTCTTTGCGCAGCCTGATCGACGGGAACGTACTGACACAAAAAGCGGTAATCAGACAGGCTCCGTTCCTTGGCCTGTTAGTGATCCTCTCCCTGTTTATGATTGCAAACAGGAACCATGCAGAAAAGCTGGTTATTAAGACCAATGAACTTCAGTCGGAGGTGAGAGAATTGCGTTCACAGGCGATCTCTACCTCTTCCGAACTGATGATGGTAAGCAGGCAGAGCAGGGTGGAGCAGTTGGTGAAAGAGAAGGGTACCGGCCTGGTTGAAAACAGAGAGCCGTTAAAAAAACTGGTGAGAACTGTGGAATAATGTCGCTTAAGAGAAACATATTGATACGGGTTGGTGTGGTGTACCTTGCCATGGTGATCCTTGCGCTGCTGATTCTAGGTAAGATGTTTTACATGCAGCTGGTAGAAAAGGAGCGCTGGGAGAATTCGGAGGTGAACAGTATCACCTACCGGACCATTGAGCCCAACAGGGGAAATATCTATTCGGCCGACGGGCGATTGCTGTCTGTCTCAGTGCCCTATTATGAGATCAGGATGGATATGCGGAGCGAAGCTTTTACGCGTGAAATTTTTGATAGGTACGTTGATTCTTTGGCAATCAGACTTGCCAATCTTTTCAGAGATCGGCACTGGACCAGTTACAAGCAGAATCTCGTGCGCGCCCGCGAAGATGGCAACCGCTACTTCCTGGTAAAGAGAAATGTTACATACACCCAGCTACAGGAGTTAAAACGTTTTCCCATCTTCCGGTTGGGCAGGTACCAGGGAGGGACAATCTTTGTTCAGCAGAACCGGCGCATCAGGCCTCACGGATTGTTGGCGGCCCGTACTATTGGCTATACCATGCAGGGCGATTATGGAAGCGTGGTGGGAATTGAGGGGGCATATGATACAGAGCTTGCCGGGGTCCAGGGTTACAGGCTGATGCAGAAGATATCGTCCGGTAACTGGATGCCTTTGAGCGACAGGAACGAAATTGAGCCAAGAGATGGGTATGATGTTGTTACCACCATCGACATCGACTTGCAGGATGTGGCAGAAAATGCACTCATGATGCAACTGCAGAAGCACGTTGCCGATCATGGAACGGTGGTAGTCATGGAGGTAAAGACGGGTAAGATAAGAGCGATCGCCAATCTCGGCAGAACCGGAAGTGGCAGGTATGTTGAGGACTATAACTATGCGATTGGTGCAAGTACGGAGCCGGGATCGACCTTCAAACTGGCATCGGTGATTGCCCTTCTCGAGGATGGTTTTGTGAAGCCCGAAGATATTGTCGATGTCGGGAATGGTATAACCTACTATAACGGGCATAAACTGGAAGACAGCGGAGACAAAGGGCTCGGCAAAATAACATTCAGTGAGGCGTTTGAACATTCTTCCAACGTTGGGATCTCAAAACTGGTTTACCAGCACTATAAGGATAGTCCTTCGCGCTATATCGACAGGCTCTACAGATTGGGACTTAACAGGAAGCTGGGTGTTGAGATTAAAGGAGAAGGGACCCCGGATATAAAATACACCGACAGCCCGTTCTGGTCGGGTATATCTTTACCCATGATCTCGATAGGCTATGAGGTGCGTCTGACACCCCTGCAGCTGCTGACATTTTATAATGCAATCGCGAATAACGGACAGATGGTAAAACCGCAGTTCGTGGAGGAGATCCGATATCACGGGAAAGTGGAGCATATCTTCAGCAAAGAGATTATCAACCCAAAAATCTGCTCGGAGGAGACCTTACAGAAGATCAGACCAATGCTCGAGGGTGTGGTGGAACACGGATCAGCGAAAAACCTCCGCAACTCCTACTACCCGATCGCGGGTAAGACAGGAACTGCACAGATCGCCGATGCCGGTCATGGCTACACGACAGGCAGGTACCAGGCCTCCTTCGTTGGGTACTTTCCATCCGACAACCCTACTTATTCCTGCATCGTTGTGGTAAGTTCCCCTTCGAGGTCGGTTTATTACGGAAACCTCGTTGCCGGTCCTATCTTTCGTGAGATTACTGACAGGATCTATGTTCGTGATCTCAACATGCAGGAACTCCGACAGGACCGCATTGCCCAAATCAGCGAAGCACCATATTCAAAAAGTGGTTTCAGGCCGGAACTGGAATCCGTTCTTAAATACCTCGATATACCGTTTGAGTCTGGCCACCATGAATCCTGGTGGGCAAGAACCAGAAGTTCGGGGGATGGGGTAAAGCTGTTCAGGAGCGATATAAGTACCCTCTATGTGCCAGATGTAAAAGATATGGGAGCGAAAGATGCACTCTTTCTGCTGGAGAATATGGGACTCAAGGTGAGTATCAGCGGTCGCGGTACCGTAAGAACGCAGTTGCCTGTACCTGGTACGTTGTTGCGAAAAGGAGATCATGTTCAACTTGTAATGAGCATCACCGAAGGATGAAACTGAACAACCTCATACAGGACCTGGAGATCGTTCATGTTGCTGGTAGCAGGGAGAGGGAGATCGGTTCGGTAGTATTCGACTCAAAAGCTGTTACTGCCGGATCGCTCTTTGTAGCAATACGAGGAATAGCTGTAGACGGGCACAGGTTTGTTCCTGAAGCAGTGAATGCCGGGGCGGTGGCCGTTGTGTGCGAGGAACTGC
This sequence comes from uncultured Bacteroidaceae bacterium, assembly GCA_964539395.1. Taxonomy (GTDB): domain Bacteria; phylum Bacteroidota; class Bacteroidia; order Bacteroidales; genus M55B112. The sequence continues at coordinate 32,875 of CAZIIU010000015.1, read as the reverse complement.
CGGAGGTACCTGCTGAGGGGGTTACCTATATTCTTACAAAGAACAGCCGACGGGCAATCGCCCTGATCGCCTCTGCATGGTATGGTCATCCCTCACGGGAGATCAATCTTGTGGGTATTACCGGCACCAATGGTAAAACAACCATAGCCACCTTATTATATAAGGTCAATACCGGCCTTGGGTACAAGGCCGGTATTTTAACTACCATTGAGGTGATCATTCACGACCGGTCATATCCGGCCACACATACAACACCCGACCCGTTGCAGATTAACAGGTGGCTCAGGGAGATGGTTGACCGTGGATGTGAGTACTGCTTTATGGAGGTCTCCTCCCATGCTGTAAGTCAGCATCGCATCGACGGACTAAAGTTCATAGGAGGAATATTTACCAATATTACACATGACCACCTCGATTACCACAGGGATTTTAAGGAATACCTGATGGCAAAACAGTCATTTTTCGACCGTCTTGGGGAGGAGTCATTTGCCCTTACAAATGCCGACGACAGGAATGGGGAGGTGATGCTTCAGCATTCCCATGCAAGAAAGTACCGCTACGGATTGGGAAGGCTCGCGGATTACTATGGGAAGGTGCTTGAAATGCATTTCGAGGGTATGCGAATGAAGCTCAATGACAAAGAGGTGTGGGTAAGACTTACCGGTAGGTTTAATGCCAGCAATATCCTCGCTGTTTTCGGTACTTTGCTTCTGCTGGGCCATAATGAAGAGCAGGTGCTTGCAACGATCAGTATGGCAAATGCAGCAAAAGGAAGGTTTGAGGTGATCAGGGGTACCGGGGGGGATATTGCGATTATCGATTACGCCCATACCGATGATGCGCTGAGGAACGTACTTGAGACGATACGGGAGGTGAACGGTTTGGAGCGTCGGGTCATTACGGTGGTGGGAGCCGGGGGTGACAGGGACCGGGCCAAGCGAAGGAAAATGGGGGAGGTGGCAGCCAGGCTGAGTAACACTGTGATCCTGACCTCAGATAATCCCCGTTCTGAGGATCCGGCAGCGATTATGCTGGAGATGGAAATGGGGGTTCCGGAAGAAAAATCAGGCGATATACTAAAAATAGCCGACAGGGAAGAGGCTATCAAAACGGCATGCATGATCGGGAAAGGTAAATCGGTAATTCTGGTAGCAGGGAAGGGACACGAAAATTACCAGGAGATTGGCGGTGTAAAACGACATTTTGATGATAAGGAAGTGATTAATAAATATTTAAAGTAACGGTCGATGTTTTATTATCTGTTTGAATATCTGAATCAGTTTAACATTCCCGGAGCGGGGATGTTCCAGTATATCTCGTTCAGGGCCTCGATGACAGTGATCACTTCATTGCTTATATCATTGTTCATCGGTAAACGGATTATTATTTACCTGCATAAAAAACAGATTGGTGAAACGGTACGCGACCTGGGGCTGGAGGGCCAGAGCAGGAAGCAGGGTACCCCGACCATGGGCGGGATCATCATCCTGGCGTCGATCGTACTTCCTTTACTACTTTTCGGCAGGCTGGACAATGTCTATGTGATTCTGATGCTCATTACCACGGTTTGGCTCGGACTGATAGGTTTCATTGACGATTATATCAAGGTATTTCTTAAGAACAAGGTGGGACTGCACGGTAAGTTTAAAATTTTCGGTCAGGTCGGACTCGGCCTGATCGTCGGGCTTGCCTTTATTTTGAGCGATACTGCGGTCATTCGCGAAAGGATCCCGGTATCGGACGAGTCGAGCATCGATTATGACCATCTGCCAAAAGTAACCAATAACGAAGGAGTTCAGTATTACCTGCTGGACCACAAGACCCCGCTAACTACCATCCCATTCGTGAAGGATAATGAATTTAACTATACCTGGTTGGTTTGGTTTGCCGGAAAATCTGCCGACTCTCTGGTCTGGGTCGTGTTTATCCTGGTTGTGATCTTTATTGTAACAGCGGTGTCGAATGGCGCAAATCTTACGGATGGGTTAGACGGACTGGCCACGGGATCAGCAGCTATTATCGGCACTACACTGGGCATCCTGGCCTATGTTTCCGGTAACGCTATTTTTGCCGATTACCTGAATATTATGTACATACCCAATGCCGGTGAGCTGGTGATCTTTGCCTCAGCCATGGTGGGGGCTACCATTGGGTTTCTGTGGTATAACTCCTTTCCTGCACAGGTTTTTATGGGCGATACCGGAAGCCTGGCACTTGGGGGGATCATTGCAGTATTCGCAGTTGTGATCAGGAAAGAGCTGTTAATACCGGTACTCTGTGGCATTTATCTCTATGAGAGTCTCTCTGTAATGCTGCAGGTAACCTGGTTTAAGTACACCAGGCGAAGGTTCGGGGAGGGGAGACGAATTTTTCTTATGGCACCGGCACACCACCATTTTCAGAAACTTGGGTACCCGGAGGCAAAAATCGTTACAAGGTTCTGGATCATTGGACTTTTACTGGCCGTGATCACAATTATTACTTTAAAAATCAGATAGCAATAGACATGGAGAAGAGAGAACGAATAGTGATTCTTGGAGCCGGTGAGAGCGGAACCGGATCGGCGATCCTGGCAAAAGAACAGGGATTTGATGTATTTGTTTCCGACTCAGGAAAGATCAATCCCAGGTACAGGGATATGCTAAATGAGTACCAGATTCTTTTCGAAGGAAATGGTCATACCGAACGTCAGATATTGAATGCCGACGAGATCATTAAGAGTCCGGGTATCCCGGAGAGCGCGCCGATCATGCGATCAATAAGAAAAAAGGGATTGCATGTGATCTCCGAGATCGAATTCGCAGGAAGGTATACCAATGCCAGAAAGATTTGCGTAACCGGCAGCAACGGAAAGACAACCACTACCTCGTTGATCCATCATATGCTGCGGAAGGCCGGATTGAACGTTGGTATCGCCGGTAACGTAGGACGCAGCTTTGCATTACAGGTGGCCCACGAGGACTACGACTATTATGTCCTTGAACTTAGTAGTTTTCAGCTCGACGGTATGTATGAATTCAAGGCCGATATAGCGATCCTGCTGAATATTACAGCCGATCACATGGATCGTTACGACTACAATTTGCAGAATTATGTCGATTCAAAATTCCGGATCACACAGAACCTCACTGAGGAGGACTATTTTGTATTCTGTTCCGACGACGAGATCACGGTGAAAGAGTTGGAGAGGATCGTCTCCCGTGCAGTACACCTTCCCTATGCTTACGAGAGAAAAGAGGATGATGTGGCATGGGTGGATAAAAGGGAGATGATGCATATTGAATTTGAAGATGTGGATTTCTCCATGTCGGTGCATGAACTGGCCCTGAGGGGACGGCACAATACCTATAACAGTATGGCTGCCGGTATTGCTGGTAATGTGCTGAAAATCAGGAACGATTTAATCCGCGAGGCGATGATGGACTTTCAGGGGATCGAGCACCGGCTCGAGCATCTGAACAAGGTGCACGGAATCAATTTCATTAACGATTCCAAAGCAACCAATGTCAACTCTACCTGGTACGCGCTTGAAAGTGTACACGGGAATATAGTGTGGATTGCTGGTGGGGTGGATAAGGGAAACAACTATGCAGAATTATATGATCTGGTTAGCTCCAAGGTGAAGGCAATCGTCTGCCTCGGGAAGGACAACACGCGATTGATCGATGCTTTCAGCGATAAGGTAGATACCATTGTTGAGGCGCCGGGAATGATGGAGGCGGTGAAATCGGCGTATTACCTTGCCAATAAGGATGATACCATACTCCTTTCGCCTGCCTGTGCAAGCTTCGATCTGTTTGAAAGCTATGAGGACCGCGGCAGGAAATTTAAGGAAGCAATCAGGGAGTTATAAACAAGCACTTAACAGAATTTTATTTAACCGGGAATATCAGTCAGATGCAAGCGATTAAATACATACGAGGCGACAGGGTGATCTGGACGGTCATTATCATACTGAGCGTAGTATCGCTGCTATCGGTGTATAGCTCAACCGGCTCGCTTGCTTACAAAAAGGTTTCAGGCGATACCTATTATTACCTGTTCAGGCAGTTCAAGTACATTGTTCTTGGGCTGGCTGTGATCATTTTTTTTCAGATTATTCCCTACCGTGTCTTTAACAAGCTGTCGATCGGATTCCTTGCTGCAGCCATTGTACTGCTGGTAATTACCCTGGTCAGGGGCCAGGAAATCAACGAGGCAAACCGCTGGCTGGCCATTCCCGGTACCAACAACACCTTTCAGCCCTCTGAATTCGCTAAGTTTGCACTGATCATGTACCTGGCACGTATTCTTGGTAACAACCAGAATAACATGGATAGTTTCAGGGGGGTGTTTCTGAAAGTGGTAGCGGCAATCTCATTTGTCTGCCTCCTGATATTACCGACCAACCTGTCGACTGCAGCGATTATCTTTACAGTGTCCTTTATTTTGTTATTCATCGGCCGGGTACCTGTTAAGTACCTGGCTCTCTATATCGGGATTGGCCTGGCCGGTCTTGGATTGTTCCTGTTGCTCTCTACGGCTATGAGCAGAGAGGGTAGGATCACCACATGGAAGAGCAGGATTGAAAGGTATGTCACCGGTGAAGGGGATAATTTCCAGTCAGATCAGGCCAAAGTTGCGATTGTAAGAGGTGGGTTCCTCCCTAACGGTCCGGGTACCAGCACCCAGCGCGTACTACTGCCACATCCCTACTCCGATTTCATTTTCGCGATTATCATAGAAGAGTACGGTTCACTGATCGGTGGTCTGCTGTTGGTGTTTCTCTATCTCTGGCTCCTGTTCAGGACGGGACTGATCGTACGGCGGTCTAAGAGTACATTCGGGGCGTTCCTGGCCTTCGGACTTGCCCTTGGCCTGGTGTTCCAGGCGTTTGTAAATATGGGGGTAACAGTCGGACTTTTGCCGGTAACCGGACAGACACTTCCGCTGGTGAGCATGGGAGGATCGTCTATGTTTTTTACCAGCATGGCGCTTGGAATGATACTCAGTGTTAGCTGGGGTGTGGCGAAGGAACTTGAAATACAGGAACAGGAGGAGGCAACAGAAAATATGCATGAAGATATAGCTGATGACAGAAGCGAAGCGATATAGGATCATAATTGGCGGAGGCGGAACCGGGGGACATGTCTTCCCGGCAATCTCGATTGCTAATGTACTCAGCAGGATGCTCGATAATCCTGCAATCCTCTTCGTTGGAGCGCTTGGAAAGATGGAGATGCAGAAGGTGCCTGAAGCGGGGTATGATATCGTCGGGTTGCCTGTTGCGGGCTTTCAGCGAAGGTTGTCGTGGAGGAACATAACCTTTTTCTTCAAGCTGTTAAGGAGCATGGTTATCTCACAACAGCTGGTCAGGAGATTTGATCCGCATATTGCCATAGGGGTAGGAGGTTATGCCAGTGGACCAATTATTAAGGCTGCTTCACGAAGATCGGTGCCGGTAGTTATACAGGAGCAGAACTCCTACGCTGGGGTTACCAACAGGCTGCTTGCCAAGACTGCTGCAAAAATATGTGTTGCCTACCCTGGGATGGAAAAGTATTTCCCTGCTGAAAAGATAGTAATTACTGGCAATCCGGTAAGGGATGACCTGATCCTGCCAGGTGGTGAAATGCAAAGGAGTTACGGGCATTTTGGCCTGCTGCCTGACAAAAAGGTGATCCTTTTAATCGGTGGCAGTTTGGGGGCGAGAACCCTTAACGAAAGTGTTATTACCAATATAGATACAATTGCAGATTCCGACATACAGCTGATCTGGCAATCGGGCAGCGCCTATTATGAGCGGGCCCTCGCTGCCCTTGAGCAGTGCGGCGCCGGAAATATCGTCCTGTGCCCCTTTATTGAAGAGATGAACCGTGCCTTTCAGGTAGCAGATGTAATCGTGTCGCGGGCCGGTGCAGGAACGATCTCTGAACTGTGCATTGTAGGAAAGCCGGTGATCCTGGTGCCGTCCCCCAACGTTGCAGAGGACCATCAAACAAGCAATGCAAAGGCACTTACCGACCGGCAGGCAGGTATGGTGGTGGCTGACCGGGACGCCGAAAAGGAGCTGGTTGCAACTGCTATCGCACTGGTACATGACGAGGAGAGGAAAAGACATCTGTCGGAAAATATAAAGAAATTCGCGGTCACCGGCTCTTCGGAGCAGATTGCTCGTGAGATAATTAAACTGTTGGAGAAAGAATGATCTGGAAAAACCTTGATAGCGTCTATTTTGTGGGTATCGGAGGCATCGGTATGAGCGCCCTGGCGAGGTTTTTCCTGAAGCGTGGAAAAAATGTGGCCGGATACGACCGGACTTCCACTGCGCTGACTGATCAGTTGGCCAGGGAAGGGGTTGATGTTCATTTTATTGACAAACCGTCAAATATTCCCTCATCTTTCAGGGAACCTGAGGATACACTGGTAATCTATACGCCGGCTGTTCCCGAGTATTGTAGTGAACTGCAATTTTTCCGGAGCCGGGGCTTCAGGGTAATTAAGCGGTCTGTTGCCCTGGGTGAGGTATTCAATGCTGGGCGCGGTATCGCAGTGGCAGGTACACATGGCAAAACCTCCGTTTCGACCATGCTGGCATTTATTATGTCGAAGTCGAAGAAGGGATGTAATGCATTCCTGGGAGGTATTTCGAAGAATTTTGATAGCAATCTGGTGGTACACCCGACTGCCGAAACAATAATCGCAGAGGCCGATGAGTACGACAGGTCCTTCCACGCACTTTTCCCGGATATCGCAGTAATCACATCAATCGATCCAGATCACCTTGATATTTATGGTTCGAAAGAGAATCTCGAGGCCGGGTTCGTTCAGTTTGTAAACCAGATACGCGAAAAAGGTAAACTGATTCTGAAGTCGGGGATCATGATCAGCATACCTGATCACCTCGACCTGTTTACCTATGCATTGGACGATCCGGGTGCCGATTACCACATTGTGAAGCTGGATCTTATAAAAGGTCTGCACCAGTTTACAGTAAAAACCCCAAAGAATATGATTGAAGTATCACTTGGGGTACCCGGATTGCTGAATGTGGAGAATGCACTTGCAGCCATTGCAGTCGCCGAACAGTCGGGTATGCTTCCGGAGCAGATATCATTGGCCCTCAGGGAGTTCACCGGGGTGAGGCGCCGTTTTGATGTGAAAGTAATGCGGGATGACAGGGTTTATATCGACGACTATGCTCACCACCCTGAGGAGATAAAAGCTTTTATCAGGTCGGTAAGGGAGATATACCCGGGCAGGCGGATCACTGGGATTTTTCAGCCACATCTCTTCTCGCGGACAAGGGATTTTGCCAACGGTTTTGGAAAAAGCCTGTCACTTCTTGACGAGCTGATACTTTTACACATCTATCCTGCCCGGGAGGAGTCGGTTCCTGGGGTGACCTCCGACCTGATTTTCAGGGAGGTGACCCTGGATGAGAAGGTCCTGATTGAAGATTCGCAGCTTTTAAAGGTGCTGAAGGAAAGGAATCCGGAGGTGTTGCTAACTATGGGAGCAGGCAATATAGACACAATGGTTGAACCACTAAAAACATGGATGGAACGGTGATGATCAGAAAGATTATACATATTGTTTTCTGGGTTGCCCTGGTTTTCTGGTTTGCAGTGATCATGGGCTTTGTCTCCAGGAGCAATTCAGAGATTCTTTGCGGGGAGATTATTGTAGCTGTTTCTGACACGGCTGAAGTGCGCTTTGTCACTGAATCAGCGGTAAGAAAAATCATCGACGGGTCGGATATCAATACCCAGGGATATCCTGTGCAGGGTATTCAGACACACGACCTGGAATTTATAATTGAGAAAGATCCCTATGTGAGGAACGCTGAAGTGTATATCAATGTGGAAGGGAAACTTCTTGTTGATATTGAGCAGCGCCAGCCGTTGATCAGGGTGCTGCCAAATGGAAAAAGGGGATTTTACATTGATCACGAAAATAAAATTCTGCCGCTCTCCGAGGGTTATTCACCTATGGTACTTTTGCTCACAGGCTATGTCCCCATTCCGGAAACAACAGATGCAGATGGCAACAGGATGGCAGATACCATTACCAGTGAAGAGGTTCGAAACCTTGTCGGTTTTGCAAAACTGGTTTCGGAGCATCCCTTCTGGAGCAGGCAGATCGTGCAGCTATACAGGGCTGCGAATGGTGAATACGAGTTGATTCCCCGCGTCGGGGCGCACCAGATACAATTCGGATCGCTGGAGGATTATGAAATAAAGATAAATAACCTGGGACTTCTTTACGAGCAGGGCTTGAAAAAGTATGGATGGAACAGGTATGATAAGATCAATCTAAAATATTCTAATCAGATAATTTGTACTAAACGTTAAATATTATGGCGCAGGAAAATCGCATTGTAGCAGCAATTGACATCGGTACTACGAAAATAGTAAGTTTGATAGGCCGGTTGAATGAGCATAACAGGCTCGAAGTACTTGGAATCAGCAGGTCTGCATCCAAAGGTGTAAAAAGAGGAGTAGTTCTGAATATCGAAGAGACGGTGAACGCTATTCAAAGTACCATCTCTCAGGTCAGGGAACAATCCGGTTTACAGTTCTCGGAGGTATTCGTCGGAATTGCGGGTCAGCATATTAAATCTGTGAGGAATCGCGGCTATGTAAACCGCGATTCCTACGAAGATGAGATCACACGTGAGGATCTTCACGCCTTGATTCAGGATATGTACAAGATACCGGTAGATGTAGGAGAGGAGATCATTCATGTGCTACCCCAGAACTATATTGTGGATAATGAGACAGGAGTTAAAAACCCTGTGGGAATGTCGGGGAAACGGCTTGAGGCCAACTTTCATATTGTGATCGGACAGATATCATCTGCCAGGAACATCGAGAAGTGCATCCACAGGGTGGGACTGCAGGTTAAGCAGCTGGTTCTGGAGCCACTTGCTTCAAGTGCTGCGGTATTAACGGACGATGAGAAAGAGGCAGGTGTGGCTCTGGTCGATATTGGAGGTGGAACCACCGACGTAGCTGTTTACTATGATGATGTGATCAGACATACCGCAGTGATCCCTTTTGGCGGTAATGTGGTAACACGTGATATTAAAGAAGGATGTGCTATACTGCAGCGCCAGGCTGAATCACTGAAGGTGCAGTTTGGCAGCGCATTGGGCGATCTTGCACAGGACGATAAAGTGGTAACCATTCCTGGCATATCGGGCCGCGATCCGAAAGAGATCAGTTTTAAGAGTCTGGCCTACATCATCCAATCGCGTATGGAGGAGATCATTGATGCGGTGGTTTATGAGATCGAGAATTCGGGCTACATGGATAAGCTGAGCGCAGGGATTGTCCTGACTGGAGGAGGGGCGATGCTTAAAAACCTGAACCAGCTTGTTAAGTTCAAAACCGGACTGGACGTCAGGATCGGTTATCCAAACGAAAGCCTTGCTGCCGGAACGCCTGAAGAGATTAACCAGCCGATGTACAGTACATCGATAGGCCTACTGCTAAAGGGACTTGAGATATATGAAGAGAACAAAGAATCGTTGCTTGTAAGTAACCTTGGCGAAGAACCGGTTGAGCAGGTTCAACCCGAGGAGCTTGGCAGGAGAAGAATGAAGGACCGTTTCAGGGGGGGAAAGTTGCTGGAGGGACTAAAAAATACACTGAGTGATATATTCGATGAGAGTGATGTTAAAATGTAAGAATATAGTATGTGTATTACAGAGGGTCGTGTTGAATACTAAAACAATCAGTTATGAATGATATTTTGAATTTTGATCTCGCACCTGAAAGATCTTCTGTCATCAAGGTGATCGGTGTGGGAGGAGGTGGCGGAAATGCTGTTAATCACATGTTTCACAAGGGTATAAAGGATGTAAACTTTGTTGTGTGCAATACCGATGCCCAGGCCCTGACGAACAGTCCGGTTGCAGTAAAACTGCAATTGGGAGAGTCCCTCACCCTTGGAAGGGGAGCTGGTAGTAAGCCGGATATTGGGCGACAGGCCGCACTGGAGAGTCTGGATGCTATCAAGGATATCCTGGTTGCAAATACAAGTATGGCGTTTATAACTGCCGGAATGGGTGGTGGTACCGGTACGGGAGCTGCCCCGGTGATAGCAAAGACGGCCAGGGAGATGGGCATCCTTACGGTAGCCATCGTTACAATACCCTTTGGTTTTGAAGGACCCGAAAGGATCAATCATGCCATCAAGGGAATCAACGAATTAAAAGATCATGTTGATTCTTTACTGGTGATCAAGAATGAGCGACTTCGGGAAGTTTATGGAAACCTGACACTTAGTGAGGCATTTTCCCGTGCTGATGATGTTCTGGCTACGGCAGCAAAGGGTATTGCTGAGATTATTACTGTTCCCGGGTATGTCAATGTAGATTTTGCTGATGTAGAGACAGTGATGAGTAATAGCGGTGGTGCTGTGATGGGATCTGCATATGCCGAGGGGGAGAACAGGGCAGTGAAAGCGATTGAGGCAGCGCTGAATTCTCCGTTACTGAATAATAATGAGATTACAGGAGCACGAAGTATCCTGCTGAACATCACATCGGGTGTAAAGGAGATCACGATGGATGAGATATCTGAGATCACCGATTATGTGATCGCCTCTGCCTCCAAGAAGACCACGCTGATCTGGGGAATGGGACATGATCCAAACCTGGAGGAAAGAATAGGTGTAACGGTCATCGCTACAGGGTTCCAGATGAATAATATCCTGGATGTATATACCGATAAGAAGCATCTTGATTATGTGCCGCTACGTGACAGCAGGGAGCGATCGAAAACAGAAGGGACCCAAATCAGACCGATGCAGCAGAAGTTTAATTTCGACGATTCCGGCGATGATGGAAAAGCTGAAGAGTATGTTCTGTATGATCAGTTGTCGGATACAAAGGAGCCTGGGGATAAGGAGCGCAAAATGGCCGAGCGTGTGCGCAGTCTGAAAGAGACACATGAACGGTTGAAAGAGGGAGGGTATACTTCTCATTCAAAGGATGATGAAATCGATGAGCTTGAGAATGTTCCTGCCTATATCAGGAAAAAGTTAAAAATGGACCCGCAGAATCATTCCGAAAGTGAAGAGGTATCAAGGTACCGGTTATCGGAAGATGAGAACAGGTCGCCAAAACTCCGGCAGGACAACTCATACCTGCATGATAATGTGGATTGAGTACCCTTACCTGCTGTAGAATATCCTGAGCCTGTTGTCTGTAATATCCGCCTTATCTATCATCGCTTCGTTAATCGCCTGGCTGGCCCATGACCGGATAGTAATGTTTAGCCTGTTTTTCGCGCGCTCAAGGCTTGCTTCCGGATCTCCTGCATCGATATTTGTAACGCTGATCACAAACACAGCATTCTCTCCGATGTAGGGTCCGGAAAGGGTTTCAGGTGGCAGGTTTAGCGCTGCTCCAATGATAAATGGTTCAAGTCCGATTCCCGGTACATAGGTATTGGAAAATTCTACCTGTGTAGCTTCTTTCAGTTCGAGGTTCTGACTTGCAGCAAATGATACTATATCAGATGTTTCCTTGAGCCCCTCATTCATAGAGGCAGCAATTTTTTCTCCTTTCTTTTGTTTTCTTACAGCAATTTCAATCTCTTCCCTAACCGATTCAGGAGTTGCATAACCGTCATCTTTAACCTCCGTAAGAGCAGCGACGATATATTGGTTTCCTGCTTCAAAAATGGTGCTGACATCACCCTTTTCCGCGGAAAAGGCCCATCCGATAATATTTACCGGATTTTCAAGTCCCGGTATCGTTCGTTGATCCTTGGTGATATCCGGCACGATCCTGGGATTCATACCATATTCACTGGCCTGCTCTTCGAAGCGGTCAATATTGGTGGCCTTGCCTCTGAATTTTACCGCCCTGTTGTAATAATCCTGGTCGGTTTCGTTACTGGGGTAAACACTGTGAACGATGGTGGCAATCTGGTATTTCTTTACCGGGCGGCTCTGGTCCTCGATCATCAGGATATGAACGCCAAACCGGGTTGTTGCCTTCACAATGTCACCTTTATTGTTTTCAAATGCAGCATTGTTGAAAGGTGTCTCCATCACACCTTCAGTGAACCATCCCAGGTCGCCACCGATGTTCCGGTTGCTCTCGTCGGCAGAGTATTCACGTGCTATTGCACTGAAGTTTCCGCCGTTTTCAATAACTGCTTTCAGGCTGTCAGCCAGTTCAACCGCACGTTGCATGCTACCAACGATGGAATATCCTATCAGAATATGCCTTGCTCTTACTGAGTCGGGTCGTAACTGTATATCTTTTACCAGGGAAAGCTTATAGGCATTATCCTCAAAGTAGGGTCCGTATACTTTTCCGGTCGGGAGGCTCAGTAGTGAATCCCTTATTATGGGGTTCAGCTCTGAAGGAGTGTAAAACTGAGGATCGAAGGGTTCGTCAGAGATTCCGTTGACATAAGAGACGATATTTTCCTGTTCAGTCCTGGAGAACTCCTCCTTCGTGTGCTGCGTCCATAGCATGGCGTTGGCATCATCCTCTTCGCTTGGAACAACCTCAAACGACACATACTGGATCGACCTTGACTCTTCAGTCATGTAGTTCTCAATATTCTCCTGGTAATAGGCTTTAATATCGGCTTCGGATACCTGCACCTCCTCATCCGGAATGGATGAAAACCCCTGCGCTACAAAGCTGAAGTCAACTTTTTTATCTGTCTCCATGTGATAATCCAGGACCTCAAGTGAGGAAGGCCTGAGACCTTTTACTACCAAAGCCAGGTACTTCTGGTTCAGCCGTTCCTCAACAATCTCATTCTCGATGAAGAGCCATCTTTGTCGTTCCTGGGCATACTCTTCACGGTCGAGTGAATTAAAATAAGTCATCATGAAGGCACGGTTAAACTCGCCTGTCTCAGGATTGGTGAACATTTGACGGATAATGGGGTGAGGCTCGCTGAATGCAACATAGCTACCGGATCCAATTCCGCTTGAGGGGTCACCAGCAACCATCGCTTTAAGTTCATCGTCACTAACCGCAAGACCGATTTTATCATACGACCTGTCCATCACAGAGTTACGAACCATTCTTCGCCAGGCTTCATGCTCTACCTGGCGTTCGATCTCAGGATCAAGATTCTGGCCATAATTCATTTTATAAAAATCCAGCAAAACCTTTTGCTCTTGCTGGTAATCTTCAATGCTGTATGTTTTCCCGTTGATCTCGGCGACTGTCCTGTTCGGCTGAATGTTAAAATCTCCAAGGATAAACCCCAACATTGCAAGTCCGATTGCACCCATTACCAGTATTCCTGCCCTTTTTCTGATCGTTTCAAGCGTTGCCATTCAATTTAAATTTCAGTTTCTGTAATTGTCAAAAATTTAGCGTACGAATATAGTAATATTAGGTTGAAACAAAAAAGGATATGTACCGGAAAAACTGACTATTCCACATTCAATTCTACTAGCTCTACCCGGTTGGCACTCACCTGCAGAATCTTCATTATAAAGTTATCTATTTGAATTGTTTCGTTTTGTTCCGGTATATTTTTCAGGTGGTAAATGATGAATCCCGCCAGGGTGTCATACTCTTCCAATTCAGGAATTCCAAGTTGAAAGGCTTCGTTCAGGTAACTAATTTCATGTCTTCCAGACAACCTGAAACTGTGCTCCCCGGTCCGCTGCATTTCCAGCTCTGCAGTATCATGTTCATCGTGAATCTCACCGAAGATCTCCTCAATCACATCCTCGGTGGTGATCATTCCGGATGTTCCTCCAAATTCGTCCAATACGACAGCAATGCCCTTACCATTTTTGATAAACGATTTCAGTATTCTGTTTACCGGCAGGGTTTCCGGGACCACTGGCAGTGTTTTTAAATAGTTGCCAATGTGTTTCGGGTTGTGAAACATATCCCTGGAGCTGACATACCCGATTACGTTATCGAGGTTGTGGCGATAAATGAGTATCCTGCTAAGTCCTGTTTCGGAAAAAGTATCCACCAGCTGTTGAACATCACTTTCAATGTCCATTGCAATGATTTCCGTCCTGGGAATCATGCAGTCACGCACCTTCAGGTTTGAAAGCTCAAGTGCATTTTTAAAAATTTTCAGGTCCTTGGTTTCCGGCTCATCCTGACCCTGAACATGGTTACTTTCGGTAACAAGATGGCCCAGGTCGACTTTGCCGAATACTGCCTGGCCGAGTTTGCCGTCAGATTTAACTTTCAGGATATAGCGCATGGTGAAATTGGAGATGCCGATTGACAATAGTGATAACGGGTAGAGGAGAATATAGAACAGAAACGCTGGCAATGAAAAGAGCTGCAGCGCACCGTTTGGATTGATCCTGAATAGTGTCCTGGGCAGAAATTCAGCTGTGAGGAGTACCAAAATCGTAGCGAGAATCACCTGGACCAGAATGACAAGTCCCGGGGAACTGGTTTGCATGTACTGAAGCAAAGATTCCCTTACAAGACCTTCGAATGTAATTCCATAAATCACAAGTGCCAATGTATTACCGACCAGCATTGTAGCTGTATAGGTGGCCGGATGACTGGTGAAAACGGAAATGATCCTTGAAGAGAACAACCTGTGCTTCTTATCGATCTCAATTCTAAGTTTGTTGGCGGTGAGAAAGGCAATCTCCATACCGGTAAAAAAGGCAGAAAAGAGTAGTGCGATCAATATGACAGGAAGATAGGGCATACTTATTTGTTTGAGATACGAATTCTTCTCCGGCGATAATACATCAGAAATGCCAGCATGGCAAACAGAAGGTAGTACCAGCTGTCACCAATGCCAGTGTCGATCGTGATATCGATCCCGATAAAAAGCATCAGTCCGCCCATTACAAACCAAATGATCTCAAATATTGTACCGGCACTATTCATTTTCATCTTCTTTCACATTAACTACGCCCCTTGACCCGATTAGTGTGTAATCTGTTAGCGACTGGTTTGATTTAAAACCGTTCTGACCATAAAATGTTCCATCTTCATTGACGATTCGGGTGTAAGAGTTGGAATATATTTCCTCCTTCTCTTCATCCCAGAAAAGCTCTTCCGTATCGAGTCGTTCCCCCGATTTAAAGTTCTCCGCCACAATGTTTCCGGTTGCATGCCAGAGCTTTTCTTCGATGAAATAGATTGCATAATTGGCCTGAATTACCGACTCGATCTCAAGACTGTCATCGTAAATATACACTTTCAAGCCGCCGGGAAACTCGGTGTAGGGTTTTTCTGCGTTGTTAAACTGTTTTAATGATTTGGCAAACAGTTGCAGTTTCACCCGTGCTGAGTCGCTGTAAACAACCTCTATATCCTCACCGGTGATATCAGGGTACTCTGCCGAGGTATTGAGTAAGTTGATTTTTTCGATATCGTTTTCACAGGCTGTAAAGAACCCGACAGCAAGAATTATGGGTAAAGCTTTATATAACCGGTACATGACACTATAAAAACTACCTGAATAGTTTATGATTTATTATGTCTGCCGGGTTCCTAAACCCTGCAAACAACCTAAAATAATCCCTCTATTTTCTTGAGCGTACAGTGGTGTATTCGTTGATGCAACCATTTACATAGTAGGAATCACCGTCGTTCAGCGTTCTAAAGAAGCACTCTTCACTATTGGGGAACATTGATGAATAATCACTTAACCTTTTTTCAGCCTGTTCAGCTACCAGCGGATCCGCATTTTTTGCATGGATGTACTTATCGGCGGCTGCCCAGAAGGCTGTACTTTTTTCAAAATCGTCTCCCAGGTTGTTGCGGCTCTCAATGTAAGCGTCGCCGAGAAGAATATATGCTTCTCCCATACCGGGATCGTTCTTCACTGCTTTGCGGGCATAATCGATGGCCTGACAAACACTTCCCTGCAGCCTGGTTACCTGTGCAAGTTCGTAATAATACCGGGCATTTTCTTCATTATTGCCTTCACCACTGACCGCTTCGAGGTAATATTGGGTAGCCTTATCGTAAGTCTCTTTAGTGACGAACAACCGGGCCAGCTTGTAAGCCGATTCATGGTCGGGCTGGATCTTGTAAAGCTGTTCAGACGCCATGGTATACAAGTCTGCCCTGTCGCATCCGCTGTTGTAATAAAAATCGAGCATTTTGGACAAAAAAGCTTCATCGTTTTTATTCTGTTCGAACCTTGGTCCATAGTATTGGTTGAGTGCTTCGCAGGTTAAAATACCCTCACCCAGCATAAAGTCGTCGACAGTTGATTTTGCCCGCTGAAAGCGTCTGTCGTTCGGATTTTCTTCAAGTTTGCTGTCAATAACCTTACTGGCAGTAAAGTAATCACTGATCGTCTGGTCCTGGGATATTTTCTCTGTTTTGTAGAGCGAAACACTGGTGTTCATAAACAGAATGAGGATAGCATCTCTTGCTTCTTCAGGATCAAGTTCAATACTTTTAGCCAGGTAGCCATATGCCTCTTCAATCGATTCCAGGTTATCTTTTCTGTATCGTAACAGGTCGGTTGCTTTTCTCCCGATTACATTGGCCTCGTCGTCGAAATACTCCATCCTCCGGTCATAGATAAGCATGATGGTATCTATATAAGACTCGGTAACATCCGGATTTTTTTCTCCAGAGATAAATTTTTTATACATCTGTACTCCATCGATATACATATTCAGACTTGAAGCCGGACATTCATCAAACACTTTTCTCCAGGATTTAATTGCATCCTTATAATTGTTGTGTTTATAAAACTCCCTGTAAAGAGAGAGGTTCATCAGGCAATTGATGCTGTCCTGCCCCTGCCCGTATTTTGACCCCTCAGAAGCTCCGGTTTGTGAAATGGCCGGAACCAGCATCATGAGGGATAATGCTGCTGTTGTTATCGTTCTTAGCGCTGAAGTTTTCATTGTTCAAAATTTTCCAATACAGGTGTTAATCAAATTTCCTTTTATAGAACCAAAGATCGTGTAAAGTTACATTAAATGTTAAAATACCATAACTCTCCTTAATCAAATTGTTTTCCAACGTACCTCTCGATCCATAGGTAAAAGCTATGTTTAATGACGATTTTGTTCTACCCAGTGGAAAACCTACCCCAAAAGTTATGCCATAGTCTTTCATCTGGTAATCGCCTATTTTCATATATGATTCAGTCATATAACCTCCAACCCTGTAACTCATCAGGTTATAGTATCCCCTGAACGCATTAAAATCGGGGGTGTATTCAACTCCTGCCCGGAGTGATCTTGCGGCAGCGAAGTCAAAACCCTCCACTGCGAGTGCACTGTTATCAACCTCCGTCCAGTCCTGCTGATAATAATCTCCTGTTACGGTCAGTTTTCCCGGGATTCCCAGGGCTACACCAGCCCCGATCTTAACTGGTAAAATAATAGTCTGGTCCGACTGGTCGCTGACAATATCCACACTTTGGGTTACAAGCACCGAATCCTGATTCAGGCGTGAAATTCCAGGGAAAGTATTTGTTACTGAGACATTGAACGCCGAATTGAGACGGGCCTCCAGATCGTAAGTGGCTCCAATGGAAAAGAAAAATTTATTTCCAAAAACCTCTTTGTACTGTAGTCCGAATCCGAAATAGGTGTTACTGATCCCAAATTCCTCCATTGAAGTGGTCTCCGCAAAGCCCCTGTTTTTTGGGAAGGTGATCTGCCGTTCCCGTTTGATGTCGCCTAACAGGTAGTTCATGTTTACACCTACGGAGATTCTGTTAAAAACTGTACCTGAGACTCCCAGGAAATATTTCAGGATACCGCCATTGCCCTTAAAGTAATAATCGATGGCATCACCTGTTCCAAGGTCGTTATATTCAACTTTTGTATTATAGCCCACTGAACTAAAGGGTACGACTCCGGTTCCCAATCCAAAATACTTCCCAATGGGAAGTGAGAGGGCGATATGATTGAAATTGGCATTGTACCATTGATTGGTCAAATTTTTGGTCCTGTACATGTTCCGGTATCCGGTCATGCCAAAATCGAGCAACACCGACATGCTGTCACGTGCTGTATATGCAGCCGGATTGAGATAGTTGAGCTTGTTTTCATCTCGCATGGCAATTCCGGTGCCGCCCAAGGCTGTATTCTGACCGAAGCCCTCCAGTGATAAATCGCCTAATCCGAACCGGGTATAGGGAGAGTAGGTGTTGACCTGTGAAATAGCGGGGATGACAAGAATGGCAAGTAGCGCTGTCAGCGTGCTAATTCTCTTTTTCATTATGCGCATTGTAGTCTAAAATTCTGTTTAATCCTATGAGGTTCAGATGCGAGACCACAAAGATGCTATTTTTTAACCTTTTATCAAAAGAATTTGCATCTCCACCGGTCAATATGACACGGAGGTTCTTATACTTCCTGGAAATAGCAGAGATATAGCCCATTATTTCATAGACAAGACCATTGACCACACCGGAAACGATTGCCTGATCGGTAGTTTTTCCGAGCAGTTTTAAAGACTCCTCCTCCGGAGAAAGGTGGGGTAACCGGCTTGTGAACTTATGCAATGCCTTAAACCGCATATGCAATCCCGGAGAAATGTTTCCCCCGATATATTCACCAGGTGCCGTTACCATATCAAATGTAATTGCTGTTCCCGCATCTATTACCAAAACGTTCTTTCCTGGAAATATAGTATGTGCACCGGTTACTGCCGCGATCCGGTCATACCCCAGGGTCTCGGGAGTCTTATAAAGGTTTACGAGCGGTAAAGGTGTGGCACCAGTCAGCTCCAGAAATGTATCGAAGGAGGAATCAAGGTAGTCGATCAATTCACGGGAGTGGTTGACAACGCTGGAGATAATGGCTCCCTTCAGTCCTTTATAACCCGAAATAAAATAACCGATCTCCTTGTTGGTGACCTTCTCAGTGATCACACTTTCGATGATCTCCGTGCCTTCGCATACCGCGATCTTACTGCAGGTGTTACCCAGGTCAATTACCAGGTTCATTCCCGATAGTTTTTATCGTAACTGATATTCGTCTCATTTTTATTGTCTCTGTGATATTCACCATTTTTCGAACTCCTTTAGCTTCTTTTTCCGGATCTTTCCGGATTTCGTTTTCCCTTAACCTGGTATTGTAGCTTCTTTTTTTTTACAGATTCATGACGGGTCATCTCTTCGGTGGTTTCTGTCTTCTCCTTTCTTATCTTCATCTTCCCTGCACTGCTTCGGTTTCTGCCTTCTCCTATCATATCTTCATTTTCCCTGCACTGCTTCGGTTTCTGCCTTCTCCTTTCTTTTCTTCATTTTCCCTGCACTTCACCGGCGTTCAACTGTTCCAGTATACCGATGGCTCTTTCAATGCTGCTGATGTTATTCACCCTCAGGCTGAGCCGCTCCTTCTCCTGCCTCATCCGGAATAATTTCGGATTTCGTTGAATATTTGCAATGATCCTGTTGAACGATTCCGACCGGTAGAACTGCGAATCCGGATTACTTACAAAGTACGCAATCAGCGTCTGATTTTTCAAGATAATCTTTTCAACACCTGCCTGCATAGACAGTCGACGCAACAGAACTGCTTTTAATAACTCTTCTGCCTGGGTTGGCAATGGACCGAAACGATCCTCCAGCATTGCCCGGAAGTTTTCCAGTTCAGCAGCGGTGGAAGTGTTATCAAGCTCACGATAGAGGTGCATCCGTTCGGATATGTTTGAAACATACGATTCGGGCAGGAGCAGTTCAAGATCGGTGTCGATGTGGCATTCTGCAGCAAAGTTTGCAGTAACCTCCAGCTCCTTCTCCTGTTCAAAGAGGTCGGCAAAGACCCCATCTTTCAGTTCCTGTACGGCTTCGTTTAGGATCTTGTGGTAGGTTTCAAACCCGATATCGGCGATAAAACCGCTCTGTTCAGCCCCAAGCAGGTTCCCTGCACCCCTGATGTCAAGGTCCTGCATAGCGATATTCATTCCGCTACCCAGACCGGCATGCTCCTCAATTGCCTTTAGTCTGCGCCTGGCCTCGGGTGTGAGAAGGGTCACATGCGGTGCAAACAGGTAGCAGAATGCCTTTTTGTTCGACCTGCCCACCCGTCCCCTGAGTTGATGCAGGTCGCTTAATCCGAAGTGATGCGCATTGTTGATAATTATTGTGTTGGTATTGGGAATATCCAATCCTGATTCGATGATCGAGGTAGCGATGAGCACGTCGTAATCACCTGCCATGAAGCCGAGCATTACCTTTTCCAGGAGCTTTCCCTCCATCTGTCCGTGTGCAACAACCGCACGTACATCGGGAACCAGCTTATCGACCATCTCTTTCACCTCCCCGATATTATGCACCCTGTTGTGGATAAAGAAGACCTGACCGCCCCTGCTTACCTCGTATTCGATCGCCTCTTTAATCAGCTCCTCATTGAACGGGTGGAGCTCGGTAATAATGGGGTGTCGGTTCGGCGGTGGGGTATTTATGATCGAAAGGTCGCGCGCCCCCATGAGCGAAAACTGCAGTGTCCGGGGAATAGGGGTTGCCGTGAGGGTGAGGGTATCGACGTTCAGTTTGGTCTGTTTCAGTTTCTCTTTCACTGCCACACCAAACTTCTGCTCTTCATCGATGATCAGTAGTCCGAGGTCGTTGAACTGAATGCTCTGACTCACCAGCTTGTGGGTTCCGATAATAATATCGAGAGAACCCTCCTTCAGCTGCCTGCGTATTCTGGTCTGCTCTGCAGCTGTCCTGAACCGACTGAGATAGTCGACCGTGCAGGGAAACTCTTTCAGTCGGCTGCTAAAAGTGTTGTAATGCTGGAATGCCAGAACGGTGGTAGGTACCAGTACTGCAACCTGCTTGCCATCTGTCGCTGCTTTGAAAGCGGCCCTGATAGCAACCTCCGTCTTTCCGAATCCCACATCTCCGCACACCAGGCGATCCATTGGGAACTCTGCCTCCATATCCCGTTTGGTGTTGTTGGTAGCTTTCAACTGGTCGGGTGTATCCTCATAAATGAACGAAGCCTCGAGTTCTCTCTGCAGGTACGTATCGGGTGTAAATGCGAATCCCTTCTGCTCACGCCGCCTTGCGTAGAGCGCGATCAGCTCACCGGCGATATCCTTGATTTTGCTTTTGGTTTTCTGCTTTAGTTTCTGCCAGGCTCCCGTACCGAGTTTGTACACCCTGGGCACCTGTCCCTCCCTGCCCTTGTATTTCGAGATCTTGTGCAGGGAATGGATGTTCACGAAGAGCACATCATTGTCTTTGTAAACCAACCGGACCGTCTCCTGCTTTTTTCCGTTGATTTCGATCCGTTCGAGACCACCGAACATTCCTATACCGTGATCGACATGTACCACGTAGTCGCCGGGATGTAGTCCGGAAAGTTCCTTTACCGAGAGCGCCTCTTTACGGGTGAAGCGGTCGTGCAGCCTGAACTTATGATACCGGTCGAAAACCTGATGGTCGGTGTAGACTGCCACCCGGAGGTCGTGGTCGGTGAACCCTTCGTGGAGGGTGTGGTTGCCCACTTCGTAAGGGAGTCCGGGGTTGATCTCGTCGAAGATGGAACGGATTCTTTCGAGCTGACCGTTACTATCGGAGAGAATGAAGTTTTTGATGCCAGCATCGCAGTTCTTCGTGAGCACCTGCGCCAGCAGGCTGAAGTCTTTGTTGAACGGCGGTTGGGGAACGGTATTGAACTGCCAGGTGGCGGCGGCATGTGTGAGTACGGGACGGGTAAACTCTACACGGCAGAATTCCTGCAATTGTTCGCGTATGATGGTACCGCTTGTAAGCAGCTCCTCTTTCGGGAGTGGGAGATTCGCTTTCCCGCCGGCATCTGCCTTGTCGTAAATCTCCTTCATCTGGTGCGAGATAAGCTCCAGGTCGTCGAGCCATACTGTGGTGTTGGAGGGGATGAATTCCGGAAATGAGACCCGTTTATCTCCCAACTCCCTTTCCCATTGGATGTTAGGAATAACAAACACCTTTTTAATCTGTTCCTCGGATCGCTGCGACTCTATATCGAAAAAGCGTATGGTATCCACCTCGTCGCCGAAGAAGTCGATGCGACATGGCCGGCTTGAGGAGTAGGAAAAGATATCCGCGATTCCCCCCCTGATGGCATACTGTCCGGGTTCATAGACAAAGTCGACCAATTGGAAGTGGTATGTCTCCAGCACCTCCTTCAGGAAATCCATGCTGATGGTTTCACCTGTTTTTATCTCCAGGGTGTTTCGTCCAAGTTCTGCACGGGTGATGACCCTTTCAAGCATCGCATCGGCGTATGAGATTATGAAGCTGGCGGCACGTTGTTCGCTGAGACGCTTCAACGTTTGGGTACGGGTAATGATATTGGCCTCGTCGGTTTGCCGGTACTGCACCGAGCGCTTGTAGGATGATGGGAAGAAAAGTACCCGGTCGGGCGATCCCTCGAGGTTCACGAGGTCGGTATAAAAATAGGCCGCCTCTTCCTTATCATGGAAAAGCACCAGGTGGTTACCCTTTAAAGCTGCGGTTACCGACTGGAATAGCGCTGCTTTTGAAGAGCCGGTAAGGCCCTTCAGGTGAAACACATTGTTCCCCTTCTCCTGCAGTGCCTGCACGATTTCGGCGGTATACGGGTGGTGTGTATATGGATTCTGAAACATCATTTTTTAACGCTGCAAACTTACAGAAAATATGGATACCAATTCTCCAGTTTGTCTGCATCAACAGCTTAAAATCTCAGGGCTTCATCGCTCGGTTTTACTCTTTCCCGTCTTTTCATGCCCTCCATATTTCCGTTGCCCTGTCCCATTATTTCCAAAAACTATAAATCTCAGAGCTGAGTTCCACATATTAGGGAAGCTGCAGCAGGAATTTCTATCTTTGCTTCATGGATCAGTCACAGTTTATCGATACATGTAATGCCTGGGCGAAGGCGGGAACTCCCTTTCTGTTCATCATCGATTATGAGCTGGAACAGTTTTTTATTTTTCGTCCGGGGGAGGCAGCTGCGCACCATATATTCTATAATATCAGGGGTAAGACCAATGTTCCCGGTGTGAGCGCTGAGCTCTTTCCCGGCTTCCGGGCTGCTGCATCAAGGAGGGACCAGCCTGATGCAGACCGTTTCGGGCAGGCAACTTCTTCACAGGAAGAAATTCCTGATGCAGACCGTTTCGGGCAGGCAACTTCTTCACAGGAGGAAATGCCTGATTCGTCGCCGGAGGACCAGATCAAACACTTAAAAAAAGATCAATCAGCTGTCCCGCCTGAATTGAAGGATAAGGTCGCGACGGAATTCCGGAGTGCTGCGCTTTCGGGGTTCAGGTTTGAGGCCGTTCCCATGGCGTTTCCCCGGTATGAAAAGGCGTTCAGCCTGGTGAAGAGACATATTATGTATGGGAACTCCTTTTTATTGAACCTGACCTTTCCGACACCGGTGCTGACCGACCTGTCGTTGTCGCAGATTTTTCACGGGAGCCAGGCGCCCTACAGGTTGCTTTTTGGTGACCGGTTTGTGGTATTTTCACCGGAGACGTTTGTGACGATTCGCGGCAATTCGATACGGTCGTATCCGATGAAGGGGACGATCGACGCGGCGCTGCCAGGGGCGGAGCAGCAACTGCTCGGGAATGAAAAGGAGCTGTGGGAGCACAATACTATCGTGGACCTGATCCGCAACGACTTGTCGATGGTTGCCAGCGATGTTCGGGTGAGCCGGTTCAGGTATATCGACTGCGTGCAGACCCACCGGGGGGGTCTGTTGCAGGTGAGTTCAGAGATCGGGGGACATCTGGGTGACGAGTGGCAGTCGGGGCTTGGGATGATGCTGCTGCGCATGCTTCCTGCCGGGTCGATCTGTGGTGCGCCGAAGCGGAAAACAGTGGAGATTATCGCTGCGGCGGAAGGGGAGAAGCGCGGCTTTTTTACCGGAATTTTCGGTATATTTGACGGAGAGGGGGTTGACAGTGCTGTGATGATCCGGTATATCGAGCGGGTTAACGGAAGGGTTGTTGGCGGACAGGTGGAGGGGGAGAGAACGATGTGGGACAGCGCGAATGGGGGATTGCAGTTCAGAAGCGGAGGTGGAATTACGGGGCACAGTGTGGCCAGATCAGAGTATAACGAGATGATAGAGAAGGTGTATGTACCGATTGTCGGACTTTGAGGGGTTGTAGCACTTACAGTGTGGATGTTGATAAGTGTTGAATTTTTACTATGTCGCCTTATTAGGCTGATTTGAAGCTGGTCTACGGGTAGCTAATTGATTTTTTCAGTCATTAACCAGGTAAAAATATACCAGGAGATTATGTTCCCATTGTTTGAAACTATACGAATCGAAGAGGGGGTTCCGCAGCAGCTCGGGTGGCACCAGTCAAGGATAAATGACTCCTTTCTGCGCTTTTTTGGAACAGGGGGTGCGCCTTTGCTGAGGGAGGTATTGCGGGTACCGGCTGAGTTTGGCAGCGGAGAGGTGAAGTGCAGGTTTATGTATGGGAGAAGCATTTTTACGATGGAATTTTCTGTGTATACCCCCAGAAAGACGAAGACGCTGCGGCTGGTGACCGGCGATCACCTGGAATACTCGATGAAGTATACAGACCGCTATGCGCTGGATGAGTTGTTGAAGTTAAAGGGAACGTGCGATGATATCCTGATAGTACGTAACGGTCGGATCACCGACACAACGTATGCCAATATTGTGTTGTTCAACGGCGAAAAGTGGGTCACCCCAGCATATCCGTTACTGGCCGGCACGTGCCGGGAGCGTTTGATCCGTAATGGGCTGGTTGCAGTGGCAGATATACTGGCAGACGACTTGAGCTATTACAGGTCATTCAAACTGATCAACGCCATGCTCGAGTTTGAGTTACAGGAGGAGCTGCCGGTGAATCAGATTATGTAGATTAATAGTGTTACTCCTGAGGGAGGATGTATGCTTTTTAGTACCAATTTCGATAATCGATATAAAACGCTGTTCTATCCGGAAATTTGCCAACCCTTCTTATGGAGATTATCCCCTGAAGAATCCGGACGATACACCCATAATCTCTTCTTAATTACTGCATAAGCTCAATAAATCGACTGATGTTCGCTCTTTTTTACACCTCTTTCGGCAAAACATAAGGCTTTCGGTATTCTTTAGAAAGCATTTGATTTGCTTCTTTATCATTTAATATGGTTAAAGTCTCCGGATTAATGTCCAAAGTACGACCCAACCGGTAAGAAATGTTGGCAAGGTGTATTAGAGCGCAGGTATAAAAACCTTCTTCAATAGGTGCTGTCAATTTTGAGGAATCGTTGGTCCTGATGGCATCGATAAAATTCTGATAATGATCGCCCAATCCTTTCCCCGATTCACCTGGTTCGGCGCCTCTTCCCATAAATGTTTGCCATCCATTTACATCTTTCTGCATGTAACCTTTTGACCCGTAAAATGTATTACCTATCAAATTTGCAGAACTGGTCATATATGAATTGGTCAGTGACTCGCCAGCTCCTAAATTCTTACCTTCCGGGTGGGTAATCCAGTGTCTGACTTCGAACTGAAGAATTTTCTTTTTATCACCTCCGCCTTCCGGATTTGGAAATTCAAATAGTGCCATCAGAACATTGGGTGTTTGCTGGTCATCATCAAACATCATGTGTCCTCCAATAGCACTGACCCTGGTGGGTAGTTTTACACCAAGTCCCCAGCGGGCCACATCAATTTCATGTACCCCCTGGTTTCCGATATCGCCGTTACCGAAATCCCAGTTCCAGTGCCAGTTGTAATGAAAACGGTTAGGATTGAAAGGCTTTAGTGGTGCTGGCCCAAGCCAAAGATCATAATCCACCTTGCTCATATAGCTTTTTGTAAAAGGTCCCGAAAAGGACTTACTGTTCACTGTGGTAGTAAATATTTCATCCTCCTCCATGAAACCATCCGGGTATTTTCCAATTGAATCCCGCCACTTATAACATATTCCCTTGGCCATATAAACTTCACCCAGTTTACCTTCCGACATAAACCGGGCAGCTGATTGAGCTCCCGGATTGCTTCGTTGTTCAGCACCGTCCTGAACCACAACATTATATTTTTTTGCAGCCTCAACAAGTTTTTTGCCCTCTTCGATGGTGTGACACGAAGGTTTTTCGATACTGGCATGTTTTCCCGACTGGATGGCCCAGATTCCGGCCAGTGCATGCCAATGGTTAGGTGTAACAATGGAAACAGCGTCAACCGTTTTGTCTTCGAACAGTCGGCGCATATCCTGGTAAAGTTTCGGTTCTCGTAAATCTTTGTCTGTAAAGTGTTTTTTCACCCGCTCCGCAAACAGGTTTCCATCTACATCACACAAAGCAGTAACTTCTACATTTTTCAATTTCTGGTATGACTGAATGTGGTTTTGTCCCATTCCCCGAATACCGATTACCGCAACATTAACGCGGTCATTCGCACCTTTCCATCCTGCACCGGTAAGAATGGTTGGCGCAGCTATAATTCCCAAATTACTTGCAGCAGTTTTTTTAATAAAATCTCTCCGTTCCATTATTATTTATTTAATTGTTGAGTATGCCACCTTGAAATAACACTTTTCTTTATTCAAGGGGGATTATTATTCCTTTGCAATATAGTAAAATGATTAAACGAAACTGATTTTGATTGTTTTTTTTTTTAATTAGGAGTATTTAGATATTCCTTCAAATTGTTTGTTAGTTTTGTTTTCACAATATTTGCAAACTGAATAACGATGTGTTTAAATTTTTAATACAATTAAGATGAAAAAAATTATTATGGTTGTTTTGGCAGTATCACTATTTGGAAACCTGACAGCCCAAAAAAAGGAGTTTAACAATATTTTCTTTTGTTTTAACAATTCAATGAATATGCCGAATGCTCCCGAATCCTTTCTGGCACAGGCAGAATTAGTCAAAAACGTTGGTTTTGAAGGAATGGAGTTAAATGAGGGTTTTGATTTTGATTTTGCAGAGCGTCAGGCAATTCTTGATGCAAAGGGTTTAAAAATACCTCAGCTCTACTGGAAGATGAGATTAACCGATGAAGGTAAAGTTACATATGATGAGGAACTAAGAGAAATTATCGAACTTTCAAAGGATCGTGATCTGGTGGTTTCTTTAATTGTGCTTGCCAATCAATATAAACAAAACAAGGAGGACGGTAATAGAATTCTTTCAGATGCAATTGGCGAGCTGGCCGATTATGCTGCATTATACAATGTAAGAATAGCATTATATCCACACAAGTTTTTGTATTATGAGGAGATAGATCATGTAATCGAACTTGTTGAGATGATAGATCGCAAGAATGTTGGAGCAATATTTAATGTTTGCCATTTTCTAAAGGTTGAAGGGGAAGAACACATCGAGGAAAAGCTGCATAAAGTAATGCCCTATTTGTTTGTTGTTTCAATTAACGGAGCTGATTCAGGCAATACCCAGGAGATGGGTTTTGATAGACTCATTCAACCCCTTGGGGAAGGCACGTTTGATACCTATAAAGTTGTTAAAATATTGTTAGACGGGGGCTATAAAGGACCTATTGGTTTGCAGTGCTATAACATCAAGCAGGATTGTGAGCTCGCCCTTTACAAATCGATGAGTACGTGGAGGAAATACAAACTGAGGTATCTATATACCGAGTAAAGTAATGTGATCCACGTTGTAAAACGGACCCCTCAGCAATTCAGTTTTCGACCAAAAAATTCTTGTTCAGATATTAGCTGAACGGATATATGGTTTAGATTAAGTATCACAATTTTTAATTGCCGTATTCAGGATAATCGTCCTCAGAGTCTGCAGGTACAATTCTTATCGCCTGGCCTCCCTGTGCAATCATATTTACTTTAAGGGTTGTGCTGGCATCTACCATCAATCTTTGGATTCCGACATGGGTTCTTGTGTTGACTGATGGATCATCAAAGTAGATGTGTGCCACGTATTTTTCTTTAGGAGATAAAAAGTCGAGTGGTACATCAAGTGATCTCTCTTTTTCACTGTTCATGGCTCCGATGTACCAGTCTCTGCCTGAGCGCCGTGCAATAACAGCATACTTTCCGATGTTGCCATGAATGACTTTGGTATCATCCCAGACTGTCGGTACATGGTCAAAGAACTCAAGTTCCGGTTCATCTCCTGTTATACCAAAACCTGGCTGCATCTTTTCATTGGCAGTTAAGGGTGGCCTGTCATACCAGTAAAGCCAGGTTAAAGGACTGTAAATACAAACCGCCTTTGCAAGCTGGTAGGCATGGGTCCAGTGTTCATCTACGCGTTTATTATAGTAGCATATTGTATTATCTGCTGCACCTGCGAGCATACGCGTGAAGAGTATTATGAGGCTTTGTTGGTTCGTTGGTGTAGACTCATCTCCATTAATGCCTTCCTGGGTCATGAGGTTGGGATAAGTACGGCTATAGCCTGTGGGCCGGTATTCATCATGTATGTCAATTATAAGTTTGTGTTTTGCTGCGATCCGCACCGCATTGTGCAACCAGGTCATCCATTCCTGGGAGCCTACATTTACAAAGCCGAATTTGACACCGGTTACACCCCATTTCCGGTAGGTTGAAAAGATCTCTTCGAGTGAAAAATTTTCCAGAGGAACATGATCCACATAAAGGATGCTACCAATCCCATGTTTGTTACCATATTCAATGATTTCCGGAAGATCAAGCTCACCCGTGATAATTGTCATTGGATTGCAATCCCCCCACATACTGCCATGCCAGCTGGGTCTCATATACCGCAGGTTGTGTTTTATACAAAAATCGATGGAGGCCATAGCTGCTTCTGTTGATTCACCCGCGCGCATAACCTTGCCAGGCTTGATCCACGAGGGATCTTCGATTGCGCAGGGATCATTAAGATTTAAGATTATATCATTGTTTTCCAACAATTCTCCCGGACTTTCGGCAAGCATCAGTACCCGCCATGGTGTTGTAATGGGAAGGGAAGAGTTTACCTCGCTATCCAGTTCGATGGAAATACCAAAGGGATGAATTTCTGAATGCGCCAGCTGTGCCCGGGAAAAATCTACAAGTGCTGCTTCAGCTATAGCAATAAACATGTTATCATCCACCTTGATCGTAAGTGGCCGGCAAACACCCGAACCCATCTTACTGATTGGTTCTTCCCTGTATAATCCCTGGTTGGTGTTGGTAACCCAGGCTTTATGATCATTTAGAAAATTAAACTCAGTGTGCTCTTTCTTAATCAAAACATTGTCCACTGAAAAAACATCCTTGTTAATCCGGTAACGAAATGCCACCCCTGAATCATAGCAACGAAAAATTATCCCGAGTCTGAAATCTGTTGAATACCTGTGAGATAATTCGACAACAAGCTCATTATAATTATCACGAATTATTGAACGCTCACCATACAATGGTTTCCATGTGCTATCGAAAGTATTTGTTTTTACAGATAGTATATTGAAGTGATTCGTTAGTGTTGAACCGTCACCTAAAGTGAAGCCAAGTCTTGATTGATCAATAAGCAACTGGTCTTTGAAATGAACTTTGTAAACCGGACAGTTTTCCATGTTGCCCAGATTCTCTAAAACAAAATGCACAACTACCTGTCCGTTTGGTGACTTGATTGTGGATGCATTGCATATACCTGTACCTGTAAAGATCACTAAAAGAAAAAAAGTGAATTTTTTCATGTATAATGTATTATTATTTGATGTTTTATGGTCATTAATACTGATATGCCGGATAATCATCTTCAGATCCGGCCGGCACAATTCGGATTGCCTGACCTCCCTGTGCAGGCATTTTAACTTTAAGTGTAGTACCGGAGTTAACCATGGACCTTTGGATTCCCACACGGGTTCGGGTATTGATGGTTGGATCATCAAAATAGATGTGTGCTACATAGTTTTCTTCAGGTAACAGGAAATCAAGAGGTACTTCAAGGGTTCTGTTTTTGTGACTGTTCATTGCCCCAATGTACCAATCCTTGTCTGAGCGCCGGGCAATAACAGCATATTCACCGATACGGCCATGAATGACCCTGGTGTCATCCCAGACTGTTGGGATGTGATCATAAAATTCCAGTTCGGGTTCGTTTCCAATAACACCTGTCCAGGGACCGAGAGCTTCCAAAGGGGCAGGGGGAAGCCAATCCCACCAGTACAACCAGGTAAGCGGGCTATAAAAGCATACTGCCTTGGCAAGCTGATAGCCATGTGTCCAAATATTGTCCACAATTTTGTTGTAATAGCAAATAGCGTGGTCACCGGCTCCTGCAAGCATACGTGTAAAGAGAACAATCATGTCTTGTTCGTTTGTCACTGTTGGAATTTCAGCTTCAGGACCTCGCTGAGAATTAAGGATGTTTTGCTTATTGAAACTGGAATATCTCCAACTGGCGGGTATGTCTGCTCTGAGGCCGGACTGGGTCATAAGATTCGGATAGGTCCGACTGTATCCTGAAGGCCGGTACAAATCGAGTACACTGACTAATAACTTGTATTTTGCAGCTGTACGAACAGCCTGGTGAAACCAGGTTGTTAGCTGCTGGGATTCGACTCCCATGAATCCAACTCTGACACCCGCAATTCCAATTTTCTGATAAGCTGCAAAAATCTCATCAAGAGAATAGTCTTTAACCGCAAGATGATCTACATAAAGAATAAACCCTAATATAATACCAACTCCACGCTGATTCGCGTATTCAATCATCTCCCTGAGTTCATTGTTGCCCGAGACAATTGTTATAGGATTGCTATCACCCCAATTTGAACCGTAAAAGCCTGCCTGAACATACTTGAGGTTGTGTTCAACTGCAAAATCGATATATGCCTTACCGATGACTGTATCATCAGACATTCCATGAATTACTTTTCCCGGTCTGATCCAGGAAGGTTCATCAATCTTGCAAGGTTCATTTAAATTATAAATAATGTCATTGTTTTCCATCAACTCTCCTGCACTTGTAGCTAACATTATTACCCGCCAGGGCGTTTTGAGGGGCAGGAACGATTTTACCTTGCTGCCAAGCCGGGTGACAAAACCGAATGATCTATCATCTTTCCGGGTAACACGTAGGGCAGGAAAGTCTGCTGCCGCCGCTTCTGCCAAAGCAATAAAAGTAGTGTCATTTACCTGAAATGTCAGAGGAATGCATGCTGATGATTTCATATTACTAACAGGCATTTCCTTGTAGTAACCGCGTGAGTAACCTGTAAACCATACTGTATGGTCGCTATAAAAATTAAACTCAGTATGTTCATCCTTAATCAGGATACTGTCCACAGAAGTATCACACTTTGTGATATTGTATCGAAAGGCTACACCGGAATTATAGCAACGAAATATAATCCCGAGCCTGCATCCTGGTATGGCTTTGTGTGCTAATTCCACTACAAGTTCATTGTAATTGTCACGAATGGTTGAACGTTCACCGTATACAGGTTTCCAGGAGTTGTCGAAACTGCTTTCTTCTTCTGACAATTCCTTGAAGTTTTCAATCAGTGCAGTACCGTCTGTCAGGGAGAATCCAAGTCGTGACTGGTCGATAAGTGATTGACCCTTGAAGGATACCTGATAAACCGGACAGTTTTTCATAGAATTCACCTCCTGAAGATTGAAATTTATGACAATCTGCCCGTTAGGTGATTTGAGCTCATTTGCAAAGCATCCACTGATACTGCTACAAACCAGCATTAGAAATACTCCCGGGATTTTCATATTATTTCTAAACATTTCACATTGAATTAGATTATTTTACCTGGAAATTCAGGATTAAAATTTTAATATAATTGTCAATTTGATATAATTGTCACCTTGCTTTCAAACAGCAGATTATATCATTCAACCCTGAAATAAAAACATTATTGAAGCGCTTTAAACCATATGGCTTCTCCACCTCCTGAAGCCAGGGTAACAGAATGCGAATCATTCGAACTGACCTTTTCCTTGAAAACTTCTACGTTTTCACGGTTTTGATCAGCATCAGCCGCATCCCTGTAAATATGTGCTTCATATTCCATGCCCTCTTCAAGGAAGTCCAGTGAGAAAGTAACCTTCCTGCCGCTCTTCTCGTTGTTCATTGTACCGGCGAACCAGTCAACCCCTTTTCTACGGGCAACTGTGATATATTCACCGGGGTATCCACCAATATAGCGGGTTTCATCCCATGTAACAGGTACCTGCCTTATAAACTCGAATTCTTCCGGCGCACTTTCATACGCAGACGGGTAATCGACTACTGTCTGGAGGGGTGAAAAGTATACGGCATACATGGCGATCTGTTGTGCCCGTGTGGTTTGTACATTTCTTCGAGCACCCTCCGGCCCCTTAAGGTCAAAGGCCCCGGGTGTATAATCCATAGGTCCAAGGATCATGCGGGTATACGGAATAATCACATTGTGGGTAGGTTTCGGGGTGTCCGACCATTTTGAGTTCTCTAGTCCATGAATTGCTTCATTTGTTATGTAATGCGGATATGTGCGCATCTCCCCTGATGGCTTATGGGAGGCATGATAATTAACCAGTATTTTGTATTTAGCTGCTACTTTGAGCACGTATTCAATGAATTTGATAATTTCCTGGTCTTCCCCTTCATAATAATCCAGTTTCACTCCTTTTACACCCCAGCTTGCCATCGTGGAAAAAAACTCGTCCACCTTCTCTTTGGTACGGATCGAACCTATGTGAACCAGCAAAATTATACCTACTCCCTTTTTGTTTGCATGATCTATTATTTCATGGATGTCAAAAAAGTTGGCTATTGAAGGGTTGATACCAGTTGCAAGGTATTTATGCGGATTGTTCCAGGTATCCATCTCATCGGCATACCATCCACCGTCAATTGTAAAATAGGAAAAATTATTGCGTGCAGCAAAATCAACATAGTAGTTTACCATATCCGTATTGGGTACTATTGATTTTACCCCGTTGGGCGATTCCACAGTTCTTACAATAATGCTTGGGTCACCTATTGTTATTCTGCTGGTCCACCAGGCCCATGCGACTTTTCCGGGTTTTATCCAGGAAACATCCTCCATG